>CAZOWL010000028.1:0-43330 GCA_964583605.1 uncultured Chromatiaceae bacterium
AATGGCTTGGTCTCGATCGGAGTACAGTCTGACGTACTCGGCCAGCGGCTAGGTAGTTCAATTCGGGCCCTTTAAATAAATCTGTCCCCTTTGTTCCGTCCTTTGTTTCCCTTTGTTTATTCGATCGCTTCGATCGAGCGCGCAAGAACGCACCTAGGGCCCAGGGCGGCGTTGCCACCGAGCGCCTCGGACTCGTCGACCGGTGCCTAAGAGTGCGCCAGCAAGGCGGGCAGCGACGAAGGTAAGGTCGGAGCTTGCAGCGCGTATCTCGCGCCGGCTAGAGCCCTCAAGCAGAGTGGCCGGGTGTTGCACGTTGCTGCCCCGCCTGGAAGGCGCGGCGAGCAAGCATTGCCACAGTACAGTCAAGGGTTGTCGGGCAAGAAGTACAGGGCCCTAGGGCCCGACCCATCGAAGCTTTGCCCCAAGCCCGATAGGCGGATCTGGGGCCAGATAGGCGGATCTGGGAAGGTGTCGGCCCCGGCGAACAGCCTCACCGAGGGCCGTATCTTGCCACTGGTGTCGAGATCGAGTCTGAGCGTCGCGCTTGTCGCCTCCGACGAGCCCCCGATGTAAACCCCACGGCCTAGGGGTGGCGGCAGCGCCATCGGGCGGCGAGTGCACACGGCGCGGGCCAGTCCAACCCGCGAGCCGACGAGCTGGTCCATCAGGTCGCCGGACCCGCGCGGGAAGCCTCCCGGCATGCGGGGATCGTATGGCGGCAGGCGGCCGTCAAGGGTGTCGCTGCCGTCGGCAGCGAGCTGGAGCGAATGGGCGTCTCAGCTGCAGCACCCAACGCGGTGTGCAGCTTCTATGCAGCTAGCAGGTTGACGATCTGCAGCGAGACACCGAGCGCGGATTTGCGCTTCTCGCGCGGGAAGGTATCGGCAGCTGATCGAAATCCTGATCGGCAAGAGTGCCGGCCTGCGCAACTAGTTCCCGCAAAGCAAGCTCGAATTCATGGCCGGCCGTCGTGCCCGGTGGCATCAGTAGCTTCGCGCCTCGCTGTCACAGCTCCAGCCGGGACAGGTTCTCGTAGTCGTCGTTCCGCTTGGCGCGAAGGGGCTTCTCCGTGCGCGGCGGGTCGTCAGTGAAGATCGCATCCCAGTCGATCTCACTCAGCGTCTCAGTCATCGCGTCGGTCGAGACGCCAGCGGCGTAGACGCTCCCGATCAGCGAGCCCATGCTCGTCCCGCCGACACAGGAGATCGGCACACGCATCTCCTCGGGCACCTTTCCAGCAAAAGGGTTTTGTGCCCTGACGTTCACGGTTTTGGCCCCCACCTCTTGGCAGTCCCGGCAACCAATGAGGACCATGATCATGCACATCATTCTCACCAATACGGCAACCGGATCCCGGCGCGTCATCGAAGCGAAGGGGCCGATGAGCCAATATGTCTCTCGTGACAGATTCGCGCCACAGGCTGATAGGGATTGGGTCCTGGACGCGACTGAGCGGTTTGTCCGCTTCGTCGATGCGACCGGACTCAATTGCCGAGGTGCCTACTACCCGCCGATCGCGCCGAACATCGATCGTCAGGGAAGGTTCATGCCCGGCACCGGGCTTCCACAGCGTGCGGTGGACAGTCCGCTGCTTTGGACTCAGGGTGAAAAGCGCTGCTACACGGTTGAGCCCTGTGAAGATGCTCGGGAGCACCTGCTCAACTGGCTGCCACAAACTGGTTGGCAATGGGAAGAGCTACCGCAATGGAAAATGCGCAATCCTGCTGGCGGCTGTAGCCTGGTCTTATTATCGAACGATCTGGACATCGGTCCGATAGTGGAGCGTCTTACGAGCCGGTAGGTTGCGGCAGGACCACTGGCCGCAGATTCTGCCACGTCCCGCTTGGCGATCGCCTGTAGCGGGCGCCCCGCGGGGGCGAGCAATTGCCGATGGGGAAGCGCGTGAAGATGTAGATGGATGGGGTCGGAAAGGCTGCGCCGTCGGGGGGATGGATGACCGGACAAGGAGGGTCCTTCGGGGCGGGGTGGCTTTCTTAGTCACCGCGCCAACGAAATGATGCTCTGGGTACCAGGAAGATGCGAGCCCCCGCGGCTGCAGCCTAGCCTGCTGCAGGCCCATATTTCTTTGACGCCTGCCGAATCAACGTCCCGTTCTGCAGGGCCATATCCTCGTCGTACCGCTGATACCGCGCGCTCCGGGCAGACCAATCCACGAGGCCGCGCATCCAGCGCTTGAGTACATCCGCATAGGATGCCTGAGCTACTCCGTTTCCGGCGAGCTCGTCTCCGAGCAGCAGGGGGAGCTGCCGCTCGACTTCTAGAAAGGCATCCAATTCCCCGTTGCACAGGCGCTCGACCGTGCGGATGGCACCGACCATGCTGAGCGAGTGGTCCTGCTGGAGCGTAAAGACCACGTTGCCGAGCCCCTGCCTGACATCGCGGCAGAGGCCCGCGAGGTCGTTGATCCAGATGCTATAGTTTATCGCCAGCCGTTCCATCCGGCGGACGAATAGATCGGCGAGAACAGGCTTGGGCGGTATCTGTTTCGCGGCCGCCATCAAATCGAGGCAGGGGGCGACGCCAACGGTCATGTGCCGCACCTGCAGATAGAGCGCCGTGTTGCTGTTGCCTGGAGGGGGAGGGCCGATCAGGCTCTCCCAGTGCGTGCCCATTACGTACTCGCGCAGGTGGTGCGCCATGCGCTCATACCAGGGTTGGAGGCTTCCCTCGCAGAGCTGACGGACCCGTTGAAGAAGATCGTCGAAGGCCACTATGACGGGGGGGTCGTTCTCCAACGCCTTTGCTCCGGCCAGAAGATCGAGATGCCGCTCGCAGAGCCGTTTCCGATACGACCGAATGTCCATTTCCGGGGAGAGACTGATGTCCATGACATCGTCGAACACGAAGAACCAGGTCATGAGGTGGGCTGCAGTGACCGCTGCTTCCAGCGGCAGATCGTAATACTGATATGCCGAAAGGAGGTCGAACCGCGTGTCGCAGTACCGACCATAGGTTTCGCTGTTCGGCAGAATACGGAGCTCGCGTGCCCAGGCGCGGTGCTGTTCCAGGATCTCTTCGTGGTCCTGGTGCAGGCCAGCGGCCAGGGGACAGCATATCTGCACTTCGAGCGGCGGTTCGCCATCCTGGCATCCGTACCGAAATACGATCCTGGCGCCTTCCACTACGCTAGAACTGCTTTCTGTCATCGCTGTATCACACGCCAGTCGCGACTGCCCTTATTTGCGGGAATGACAAGGTTGAGACAGTTCTACCGCTTTGATCATCAGGGCGTCGGGCAATTTCTGCCGAGGGAATCGGTTCCAGCCAAATCTTGCAGGACATCTTCTCCCTTCCAGCTTCGGCTCTCCCCGTCCTTCGCGTCCATCAGCACTTCGATGATCGTTTTGTCGAGCAGGCTCATACCGGCATCCGTCAGAAAGCGCAACGGTGCCTGATCCAGGAAAGTCAGGTTGATGGCGTTGAGCGGTCCGACCGCGGTGGTGAGCAAGACGAGGAGGAAAGCAGAAGCGAACGGTTTCGGCCTCATTAGTCAACTCCCGGAGCTCGGCAGCGTGGAAGGCCATTATATCGCGGTAATTCACCGAGGATCTGTCCGCATCCGCGCCGCCTACGGATAGCAACAATGCGTCGTTACCATGAAATTCGCGAAGCACGTTCGCTCCCTCGCCCTCTGGGAGAGGGTTGGGGTGAGGGAACGATCAGGGACGAGGCGGCATTTCATCGTCCGGGGTGGCTCGCCTCGTCCCATGGTCGTTAGGTCGCGATCTGGCCGTCGCTGTCCTCGACAGGAGTGGGGCCGCCGCGGCGGGCGCTTGTAATGCTCGTTGATGGTCGAGCGGCCAGGGCCAGCACTAGCTGGATCGGCCTTGCCCTCTCGGACCAAGATGTGGATGGATCGTGAAGCACGTTCGACTAGTGCGAACAGTATCGAGCCACCGCTGGCGGCGGCACAGGCGAGCGCCGTCTCCGACGGATCCAAGTGCTCGCGCACCAGGACCACGGTGTTGGCGATGACCATCGCGCTGGTCTTCGCCACGCCCCAACCAAGGGCGAGCGGCGGGTAGAGGTCCCCTCATCTGGCAGGATGTCGGGCATCGTGGCCTGAAAGGTCGGCGTGTGAGCCGAGCAGGCTCAGTGGCTCCGCCTCTAGAGGAGTGTCGCGGCATGCTCGCAGACCAGGTCAGGGGTGATGAGCCGCCCCTGACGCAGGCGCAAAGTGCGCGTGACCACTTTCCGGCGAACGTGCGGGTCGTGCGAGACGATGATCATCGACTGGGGCAGCTCAAACAGGATCTTCACCAAGCGCTCCGTCGTCTCCTCATCGAGCCCGGTGGTGGGCTCGTCGAGCAGCAGGACCTCGGGGTCCATCGCCAGCACGCCGGCGAGCGATACAAGCCGTTTCTCACCGCCCGAGAGCTTGTGCGTGATCCGGTCGCGCAGGGCGCGCAGACCCAGCTGGGCCAAGACGCGATCTACGCGCGCCAGAGCCTCGGTGCGGGACAGGCCGAGATTGAGCGGGCCGAAGGCGATATCCTCGGCGACGGTGGGACAAAACAGCTGATCGTCCGGGTCTTGGAAGACGAATCCAGCACGCCGGCGCACCTCATGGAAGTCACTTTCCTCCCGCCGCTCGGCGCCGAAGGCGGTGACTCGCCCTGCCTGAGGACGCAGCAGCCCGACAAGGATCTGCAGCAGCGTGCTCTTACCGGCCCCGTTCGGCCCGGTGATCGCGAGACGCTCGCCAGCATGCAGGGCCATCTCGGCACCCTGCAGCACGGGCGGACGCAGCGGGTAGGCGAACTGGATACCGTTGACCTCAAACAGGGCTGACATGCAGGCCATCCAGTGTGAGCACCGCGAGCGGCAGTGCAGCCAGCGCCACGCCGAACACGGCGTTCCGCCTCTGAAGCAGGAGGCTGTCAAGGAGCGAGAGCCGTCCGGTGAGACTCCGATACTTCATGCTCTTGCTGGCCCGCACCGAGTGCTCGAGCGCGCGCACGAGGAGTATGCCGAAGAGGTGGGCGAGACTGCGGAAGGAGTGAAGATTCACCGCATTGACGTCAAACGCCTCGAGGCACTGAAGGTAAAGAACCTCGCCTGCACCGCCAAGCCGAAAAAGAGCGCGGGGAAAGCGGCCCAGCCGAGCACCAAGCCGGCCAGACCGTTCGTGATCGGATACGCACTCGACGGGCCGGTCGGCACATGTAAAGCGTGGCGGGGAGGAGATCGCGCTGGGCACCCCGGCCGCAGGGATCTCCTCCAACGTCAATCCCCTTAACCCCAGCGCGATGCCGCCCGAGGTCGCAATGTCTCCAACGCTCAGGGTCGGCACGCTCAGGGCCCCGTCGACGACGCGCATGCGTGTGCTCCCCCGACATCGCGATCCGGGATTAGGCCTACGCGGTGGCTTGAAGCGAGCGCGGTGGCCGCGGATACCTGCCGCGAACGCGAATTGTAAGTGCTTGGAAAAGGTGAGAACCGAATGAGCAGGATAGTCCCGCCGCGGACGGTGGGCAAGGGTACTGGCCGTCGTTGACAGCCGCGGGATCCGGCCAGTAGCATCGAACAAAGGATTCTCGGCCGAGATCGCTCGCCGAGATTGCAGAATGACTGATCACGCGGGCGCTCCAGCACAGCACCGCCGTGTGCCTACAGACCGGCGAGCCCTCGCGCTGCGGGGCCTCGATCGAGATGGTTGAGCCCCTCGATGCCAAGGGCATCGAGGTCGACATCGTGCGGCGGGGTGTCTCCTCGGCGATGGTCTCCGCCGCTGCGACGGTCGAGAGCCTGACGCTCCCCGAGGTGACCCAGACCATGATCCTGACCTGGGTCGCCGGGCTGCCCCGCTGCCGCTCGGCGAATCACTCGCGGAGCTCGCCCGGCGCTGCTCCAGCTTTGGCCAGCTGTTGGCCATTACCTTGCTCGAACAAGTGCGCGACGCGCTCCGCGCGGCGGACTGGCGTGACGATATGCCCGTGCTTGTTGTGCAGAAGGCCAGCTGGGCCGGCGAGGAGCGGGCCCTGCGCGGAACGCTCGCGGATGTCCAACAAGGATGCCACGCGGCGGGGGTGATGGCACAGACCCGTGGCGCTGCCCAAGAACATCTATTGCTTTTCGCCGCTTGAGGATGTGGATCTCAAGCGATTCTCGGCGATCCTGATGCATCGCGAGATCTCAGCTAGCCTTTGCTTGATGCTCCAAGGATGGCTCATCGTCTACCGTCCACCTCTCGGGGTAACATGATGTCGGTTGCCTTGGGTGTCGGCTGTGGTCGCGGTGCGTCGCTTGAAACCGTGCAGAACGCCGTTTTGCAGGCGCTGGCGCGGGCGGGTCTGGACCCGAGCGCCGTTTCGGTTCTGGCGACTATCGACAAGAAGCGCGACGAGCCGGCCATCCTGGCGCTAGCCGCCCGGAACGGTTGGCCAGTGGCCTTCTTCAGCGCCGAGGCCCTCTCCGGGGTCCCGGTCAAAGGCCTATCGGAGACGGTGCGTCGGCACATCGGCACCCCGGCTGTGGCCGAGGCAGCCGCCATGCTTGCCGCCGACACGGCTCCCGAGGATCTCTTGCTCGTGAAGCAGATTTACTGGGGCCGCGACGAGAAGAGCGCCACAGTCGCGATCGCACGTATGCGCCGCAGTGGCTGAGGGCAAGCCTCACCTGGTCGGCGCTTCGCTGTCGTGCGACTTCTGCGGCATATCCCTGCCCGGCCTGTAAATAATTCTGGCTCCAGATCGACCGGCATCCCTTCCAACAAGCTTGGCTTGTGCGCGGTGGCACGGATCTGTTCGGGCTCCATCTAGTAGAAAGCTGCGGGGGCCTGGTCGTCGGACTCTTTTGCTTGATGGCCAGGCGCTGGAGCCGTCATCGGCCGCGGTGTGGTGCCTCGAGAGAGCTTGGCAGTGTTTTGGCCGAGACAATCGTGCATGAGCAACCTCTCCTGACGCATCTTTGGCGCGTGTGTGTGAGCGGTTAGGTCACGGGAAATGATACGCTTATTGCGTTCGCCGACCCAACGATCATGGGGCGAGGCGAGTGACCCCGGATGACGAAAGGTCATCTCGCCCCTGATCGTTCCCTCACCCCAACCCTCTCCCAGAGGGCGAGGAAGCAAACGTGCTTAGCGAGTTCTATAGTAATGATGGAGTGTCCATGAACCGATGCCAAAGATTGCTGGCCGCCTTGCCGGCCGTGGTGAGCCTTACGGCTGGGGCCGCTGCTCCGGAAGAGGCGATCTACGGCTGGGTGGAGAAGATGCGACTCGAGCCCCTGGGGATCGAGGTTAAGGCCAAGCTCGACACGGGTGCGCTCACCTCATCGATCCATGCTACGGATATCGAGCCTTTTGAGAAGGGCGGGGAAAAATGGGTCCGTTTTACCATTTCCATACTCGATGAAGAGAATGAACAGACAGTAAGACATGAGCTCGAGCGGCCTCTGGTTCGCAACATCCGTGTCCGCGGTGCGGGTGGTGAGGAGCGCCGGCCGGTCGTGCGGCTGGGCATCTGTGCCGGCGACGACATTTACCACGAGCAGTTCTCGCTGAAGGATCGCAGTGACATGCTCTACCCGATGCTCATCGGGCGTCGCACGATCCAGCACCTGGGTGTAGTCGATGTCACCCGCACCTTCATCAAAGAGCCCACCTGCGATGGCGAGTCAGGGGCCCAGCTCAGTGAGGAGCGGGGAGCGGATCAGGATCTCGATACTTGAGTTGCTGATGCGGCGTGAGCTTCGTGAGGCCGCCGGGCATTCACTGTCGTGGCCTTCTCTTCTAAATCAGGCTGGAGGTATGAGTGACGCGGTGGTCGCTGCGCAGGCAGTCAGTGCCCTGTCTGGGGCGGAGCCTCTGGGGAAAGCAACCTTAGCGATAGCGATTTGCTGCTGCAAGGGCCCGCCGTACGCCACGGGTGTTAGACGGCTTTAGTCGTCGCCGCAATGCCGCCCCGCGAAGGGAGGGTCTCAGGGGTCGTTCGACAGGGGGGCGCTCGACAGGCGGCCCGGCAGGTGCCGGTGGGGCAGGAGCCGCTCTCATTAGCAGGTTGGTGGGCCGTCAGGGACTCGAACCCCGTACCGACAGACTTTCGGTCCATCGATCCTGGAGGCCGCCATGCCGAGCAAGAAGGAAGCCCTGCGGTTCACCAAAACCGCGCTGGTCAACCTACCGCCGAGCGCCGAAGGACAACGGCGCTTCGTGTACGACACCGCCACCCCCGGTCTTACTGTCCAGATCACCGGGACCGGCGCCAAGACCTTCTATCTCTATCGCAAGGTGAATGGTAAGCCCGAGCGCGTGCGCCTGGGCGCCTTCCCTGCGATGACCGTCGAGCAGGCCCGCAAAGCGGCCGCTGGGCACCTGGCGACCATTGCCAAGGGCGAGAGCCCGAGGGGCCTGAAGCGTGAGCAGGCTGCACAGGCCGTGACGCTCGCGCAGATCTTCAAAGAATACCTCGCCGCGCGGGATCTCAAGCCGAGCACGGTTCGCGATTACAAGCAGATCATGAGTGCGGAGTTCGCCGACTGGCACGCGCGGCGCTTGACCGACATCACCCGCGACATGGTCGAGCGGCGCCATGCGCAGATCGGCGAGCGCAGCCATGCCCGCGCCAATAATGCGATGCGGGTATTGCGGGCTCTGATGAACTACGCGGCCGGCCGCTATGAGGACGCTAAAGGCCGCCCCCTGCTGGCCGACATCCCGACCAAGCGACTCTCGGCGACGCCTGTCTGGTACCGCGTGGAGTGGCGCGAGACCGCCATCCGGCCGCACCAGTTGCGCCCATGGTGGGTTGCCGTGGAGGCCCTGGCGGATGAATCCGCAACGGTGGCGGATTATCTGCGCCTGCTGATCCTCACCGGATTGCGCCGTGGTGAGGCCGCCCGGCTCGAATGGGACGACATCGACCTAGTCGGCCGGACCCTGGTGGTTCGCGATACCAAAAACCGCAGGCCGCACACGCTGGCATTGCCGCTCTACCTCGCCAAGCTGCTGGGGCATCGCTTTGATGCCCGCGAATCGCGTTTCGTGTTCCCTGCGATGCGTGGCGACGGCTATTTGACCGAGCCGCGTAAGAGCATGGTCAAGGTCGTCGAGGCCGGCCTAGACTCCCGACCGACAGCCGCGTTTGACTCCTTGGCGTTGGCTGTCCGCCCCTAGCCAGGTCTGCTCATGGCTAGGGGCATTCTCTGACAAAACCACGCCATTGTGCGGGATTTTTATGTGTGATGGGGAGCTGGCGGCGAGGAGAACTTGAGCGTCTTGCCTATAGTACCGGGGCCGCGGAAGAAAGGGCGCTCTTGCGGATGGAGCCAGTTCTGGAGTATGTGAGTTGGTCGCTATTCTGTATCCGAAGAATTATGCATGTCAGCCCCTTTCTCCTCCTGGGTGGAATCATCCTTGCGCCGTCCCTGGATAAAGGCCGTAACTATACCAACTAACCCTCCTGCACCGATAACTGCTCCGGCAAACTGACCGCCGCTAACGGCGACGAACGACCCACAACCAATTGCAACGATCGCTATAACTAGGGCATATAACTGCCCAGTGCGGACTTCCCTTATGTGAGCATCAACCAGCTTGCGATTCACTTCTATGTTGGAGTCCAGGGCGACCTCTTCCTGGCGGCGCCGATGCTCACCTTCCGACTCAGCCAATCCGACGATTCTGTCGGCCAAACCTGGCAGAGCATCTTCGTACGCACGAACTAGATCAGGAGGGGGTATCGGACCAGAAAAAATGGCACGGATTTCGGCAACTTCGTCCTTTATCTCCTCGGCTGTTTCCTCCAGCCTGGTTATAAGTTCGCCGTCTTTCGCGCCATCGCAATCGCTCGCCTTTGCCTCTTCCGGCATTGTTTAGATTGCCCTGGTCGACTGCTAGCAAATCCATTCACCCATGGGCCGTAGCCTTCTTGGCAGAAGCTAAATCGCGAGAAACGTTCTCCCAGTCACCACGAATGGCAAGCATATCGGCTAAGCCGAGAGCGTGATCTGTGTGAACAGAATAAGTCGACGGCACGTTACTCCCGTTATAGACCTTGACCTTCAATGTTTCCTTCGAACCCAAACCGCTGTAACCGTCTCTGCGCTTATCAAGACGGACATATCTTGCCTTCGCGAAGGACTGAAGATTCTTATCAAGCGTCTCGGAGGAATGCGTCGCCTGTCCTAGGGCCTTACGGATGGCTTCCGCGTCGATTTTCCTGAGCTTGGCATTTCCTAGCGGAGCCAGTTCCGAGAGGTACAAAGATGGCAACTGGCGGAGATCCGACACGGTTTTGACCTGCCGAGGATAAAGACTCAAAACGCTGCCAAACCCCGCCAGGAAAGAGTTGGAAAAGAATTTCATGCTCTTGTCCTTACGCCTTCTTCGGCTTTCAAGCAATTGTTATACCGCAAATCTCTAGCCTTAGCCGGGAGCGGGAGGCCCGTTGGGCCACCCAACATTACCATGAAATTCGCGAAGCACGTTCGCTCCCTCGCCCTCTGGGAGAGGGTTGGGGTGAGGGAACGATCAGGGGCGAGGCCACCTTTCATCATCTGGGGTGGCTCGCCTCGTCCCATGATCGTTAGCGGTGATGCGACCGACGCGCAACACTAGAACTTTATCGCCCCCAAAAATGTTTGACTGCGTTCAACAATTTTCAATGCCATTGGGCTTGTATAAGACCAAGAAAGCCGCGGGCTGGCGGGAAATTGGACGAGCGGCCTCGGGAGTCACCGGCCCGCCCGCGAGGTAGGCTTTTCAATAGTCAAAGCCTTTCGGCATCGCCTTGCTGCTGCGCCGCGCGCCTATCGAACCTGGATCGTTCGCAGCGTGATTGCCGTCTCGGGCCAGTCTCGCAGCGTGCTCGCGGCGAGCCGGGAGGGAGCAGGTCGGCGGCCGTGCTACCTGGTAGCACCGGGGGTAGCATTTGGAAACCGTCTGTCCATAAGTTGGTGGGCCGTCAGGGATTCGAACCCCGGACCGATGGATTAAGAGTCCACTGCTCTACCAGCTGAGCTAACGGCCCATAGCGTGACTGTTATGTTACGGTGGTGCCCGCGCAGGGTCAATGTCCTAGCCGATGGCAATGGGGTGGACGATGGGAATCGAACCCACGACCACAGGAGCCACAATCCTGTGCTCTACCAACTGAGCTACGTCCACCATTGCAAACGGGCTGCTGGCCGCCCTGTCTTTCGCTGCCGACACGATTGGCACGCCCGGCAGGACTCGAACCTGCGACCAACGGCTTAGAAGGCCGTTGCTCTATCCAACTGAGCTACGGGCGCTGCGGAAGCCGGCCGGGTAATTGGTCGGGGTAGAGGGATTTGAACCCCCGACATCCTGCTCCCAAAGCAGGCGCGCTACCAGACTGCGCTATACCCCGCTTTCTCTCGAGAGTCCATGGCATAGAAGCGCGAATCCTACCGATCCGTGGAGCCTTCGTCAAATTCGCGGCCTCGTTGCCTGCGCTGACGCACGAACAAGCAACTCGGAACGGGTGCGAGGTAGATCTGTGGGTTTTCAGTTCCGCGCGAGCAGGACAGCGGAATCGACGGCTGTGAGTCGAGGGAGAGAAAGGGCCGAAATGGGTGGTTGCGAGGCGTCAGACAATAGGCTGACGCCACCTGCCTTGACGACAACTGGTGGCCGGCGCCCGTGAGCGGCGGTCAGATCAGGCGTAATCGGAACGGCCGGCTCAGGCGCCGCTCGATGTTCTGCGCATCCAGCCAAGGGCCGGTGAGGGTACTGCGGATGAAGCCGATCGTCGCCTGTACCCCGAGCGTTGTGAACAATTCGGCCAGCTCCTTGGAGAAACGTGCCAGCGTATTGAACAGGTGCGCCAAGCGCATGAGGTAGTGGTAGCCTTTCATGGCATTCCAGTTCTTGGCGAAGGCGTGCTCGTCGGCGTAGCCCTGGTGCTGATCGGCCAGGAAGGCGCCTTCGATACCTCAGCGGTAGCGTGCGCCGAGGTTGCAGCGGGTATGCACATTGAGCCGACTGGGGGAAATCGGGGTCTGGTTCAACACCGGTGAACGCAAGCGCTGTTCCGCTGAACCGAACGCGTTGTTCATCTCGGCCATGTTGGATATCAGCCTGATAACGGCACAGGAGGCCTGGCAGACGAGCGGCAGGAACCTATATTCGGTGGAATGGAATGGCGTGTTCGCGATGCATGGCAGGAACGGCTGAGGGGTTGCTACCGGCTCGTCTACGGGCGAACCGAGGGGGGCTCGGTCGCATCGCGAGAGGCGACCGCAGGCGGGCTCAGCAATGCACAACTCCGGCAGCTACTGGACTCCATGCAATCCAAGTTCTCCTCGGCGGAAGAAAGCACCGAGCGTCTGCGGCGGGCGGTTGGCTAACGTCAGGCCGGAGCGAGGACAATCTCGGGCGAGGCTGCCGCCTGTGTCGCCGCCAGCCGGACAACCAGTTCCTCGAACCACCCTAGCGTGTCGCGCGCTTACCTGTAGGACGTCCTCGCATCCGTGGAGTCTTTTCCAGCCTGACGAAGGGAATCAGCGCCCAGTTGGCGGCGGTGAGCGCGTTTAGGGGCAGACGGTCGAGGGACGCCGGGCAATCGATCAGCACATAATGATAGCCCCCGTTAATGGCCGGATCGGTCAGTGCGCGGGCCAGGATTTGGTCGTCCGAAGGGGCACGGTCGTGCTGAAAGTCGAGGTCAGCTGGCGCCAGATCGAGACCGACGTAAGCCGTCGGCACGATGACTTCCACCAGTCCCAAGTTAGGTGTGGTGAAGAGTTGGTGGGCGCTGGCCTGGCCCGGACTCATCCGCACACCGAGTCCGAGCGCACAATGGCCCTGAGTATCGAGATCGATCAGAATAGCTCGATCCGGGGAGCACCAGCGCGGGCCGCGGTATCACCGCCCTGCTCGTTGTCCGCGGGCCGTGCATGTCGGGCCTCGTTCTCCAGATAATCGGTATGGCGGTGTTGCAGTGACTCGCGCAGGGAAGACAGGCTGTCACTCGACCGGTCAACCCCGGCAATCAGCTCGGCGCGGCCCCGCAAGGCCTCCTGCAGCCGCTCGAGCCGCTGCTTGGTGACGTCCTCCTGTTGCAGGATGGCAAGAATCCCCCCGATCTGCTCGGCAATACTGGTATTGTGCTCCGTCACCACCTCGAACAGCTTCTCGTAGAATCGCCGCATGTTCTCATAG
The DNA here is from genome assembly GCA_964583605.1 of uncultured Chromatiaceae bacterium. Taxonomy (GTDB): domain Bacteria; phylum Pseudomonadota; class Gammaproteobacteria; order Chromatiales; family Chromatiaceae; genus CAZOWL01. The sequence goes on from CAZOWL010000028.1 coordinate 13,145, forward strand.
TTACCCGTGAGGCGGTTGACGGAGTCAACCACTCGGGTCGCCTGCTCGAGCTGCTGGTCGGACTCTTCCAGAAAATTGGTCTCGAGGCTGAGCTCCACCGCAGCTAGCGCCCGAGTCAGCCCGGCCTCGATGGTACTGGCCACCTCGGCAGCGCGCGCGGCGAGGGCGCGGACCTCGTCGGCGACGACGCCGAAGCCTCGTCCGGCCTCACCGGCACGTCCCGCCTCGATCGCGGCATTGAGCGCGAGGAGATTCGTCCGGGAGCTGATATCCTTGATGGATGTCGTCAAGCCCTCCAGCTCGCGGATATCGGCGACGATCGAACGAATTGCCGAAGTGTCATCTCGAATCTTGGCCGGTAGCTCCTGCACGAAGCGCGCAACCTCGTTGATATCCTCGACGCCACGGCGGGTCTCTTGTTCCATCGCGCTCGCATCCAGAGTGGAATCGTGCAAATAGCCGAGCAGCCTGTTGGCCGCGTCGTTGAGTTGCGCGACGCGATTGCCCGCTTCGAGCGCAAAGCTCGCACTGTCTTGGATCGTCGTGGTGATTTGCTCATCGAACGCGCCGTCCATAACCGCGGTCTGTTCCAGGACAGCACGGCCCACCTGACCCGATTGCTCGGATTCCCCGTAGGCGGTTTCGACTTTGTGCAGAAAACCTTCCAGTGTCTTGGTCATGGCGCCGGCGGCGCGGGAGCCCAAGCGATCGAAAAGAACGCCGGCGACGACATTGTTGGCCAGCAGAGCCACCGCGACCCCGAGGCCCTGCAGCACGCCGCCACTCACCCCGAAGGCCCCGGGATGCCCTGTCAGCCAATTGTGCGTCAGGTAGACCAAGGTGCTCGACACCAGCACGCTGGCTAGGGTCAGCCAGACCAGCATTGGGCGGTGGCCGCTGCATTGCGCCAAAGGTTCCGCGACTAGTGGCCGGGTCTCGCCGAAGGACATTGGACCGTCTTCCTCAGGCGCCGGGCAGGACTTGCTTGATGACCTTCAACAGCTCGGGGCCGCCGACGGGCTTGACGAGCCAGCCGGTGGCGCCGAGCTTCTTGGCCTCGTCGCGCTTGGTCTGCTGGCTCTCGGTGGTCAGCGCCAGAATCGGCGTGAATCGCATGCCCGCCAGGCCGCGGACTTGACCGATGAATTCCAGTCCGCCCATATTCGGCATGTTGATGTCAGTGATGATCAGGTCAGGCTTGGCCCCCGTCTTGATCTTCGCCAAGCCCTGCACGCCGTCGTTGGCGGTCTCCACCTTGAAGCCGGACATCTCGAGGCTGGTCTTGAGGCTCATCACCATAGTTGCGGAGTCGTCAACAACCAGTATCGTCTTGGGCATGTGGTTTCTCCTTTTCGTCGAGCGCCGCCCGCAGCCAATTGGCAAGCGGCTCATCAGAAGGCCAGGCCGCGATCTTCGCTTTGGCCGCCATCAGCACCTGAAGATTGGCAGCGTGCAGATGTGTGCAAGCGGACAGATCGAGTTCCCCCTGCGGATCTCTGAGCAGCCACTCCAGGAGTGGCTCGGCGTCCTCCACGGTGACCAGCTCGCTGGCACGCAGCAGGCTCTTGTGGGCTTCGAAAGGCATCAGAGCAGCTCCGTCGGGTTGAGCACCAGCAGTACCGAGCCGTCGCCGAGCAGCGCCGAGCCGGCATAGCCGGGAATGCTGGCCATCAAGCCCTCCATTGGCTTGAGGATGATGTCCACCGTTTTGCGGCAGTCGTCGACGATGATCCCCATCTCCTCCTGCTCGACGCGGACCACGACGACCGCCAGCTCGTTATCATCATTGGCGACGGGCGCGACATCGAGCGCCAACAGCTGGCCTAGCGCCACCAGAGGCACGACGCGATCGCGGAGCACCGTCGTCTGACGCTGCTTAATGGTGTGTATCTTGGTGCGCGGGACGCGCACCGTCTCCGCGACCGCGTCCATCGGAATACCGAATCGCTGACCGGCCGATTCAATGATCATGACGTTGGTCACTGCCAGCGACAGGGGTAGCGACAGACGCAGCTCGGTGCCCTCGCCGACACGGCTGCGCAAATCGATCGCCCCCTTCACGCGGGCAATGGCGTTGCGCACGACATCCATGCCGACACCACGCCCGGATAGGCTTGTGACCTCCGCCGCGGTCGAGAACCCGGCGGCGAACACTAGGTTGAGCGCCTCCTGGTCGTCGACGCGCTCCAGCGCCGCCTCATCGATCAGACCCTTTTCGTAGGCCTTGCGTTTAATCACGGCTGGATCGATCCCGCGTCCGTCGTCACTGATCTCGATCACGACACGGTCCGAGAGCGGCTGCGCGCTGATCCGCAGGCGCCCAACGCGTGGCTTGCCGGCCCGCTCGCGCTCCTCCGGCCGTTCCAGCCCATGATCAAGGCTGTTGCGGACGATGTGGATCAGCGGATCGGCGAGTGCTTCGATGATGTTCTTATCGGCCTCCGTCGACTCACCCTCCATCACCAGATCGACTTCTTTTCCGAGCTTGTTCGCGATATCGCGCACCAGACGCGGGAATCGCTGAAAGATGAAGGACACGGGCAGCAGGCGGACCTGCATCATGGCATCCTGAAGCTCCTCGGCGATACGGTTGATCACGCCGTATTGGGCCTTGATCTCGCGCGACAGCTCGCGCACCCCGTGCACCGTCTCGGCGCGGCCGGCGAGATAGGGCAAGGCGTTCTTCGCCACGACCATCTCGCCGACCAGATTCATCAGGCGATCGATCTTCTCCTGGTCGACCTTGAGCGTGCGCGGAGTGGTCAGCTGATCCTCGGCCCGGCGACCGAAGCGAATCGGCTCTTCGGCACCCGCCTTGTCCGCGGCGACCCCTGTCGCGGACACAGACTCCGTGGCTGGCGCCGACGCGTCCGAGGCTGGCGAGTCGGGCGCTGGATGGTCGTCCGGCACCAAGATCGGCAAGCGTTGCGACGCCAGCCAGTCGCGCAACGGCGCGGGATCGCGCGCGCTCACCGCGGCCGCGAGCGCCCGGTCGAGTGCCTGGCTGTTGATGGCGGCGTTGAGGCTGCCGAATGCATTGGCCAGACTGGCGGCCGCCGCACGCAGGCGTCCGGCTAGCCAGTCCGGCTCACCCGTTAGCTCCAGCACAGCGCGCTGAGCGCGAATCACCGATTGGAAGGCCAGGCCCGTTTCCGAGTTGCTAGCCGGGATCGCGGGATGCGCCGCCGCGGGGAGTCCGGCCGCGTCTTGGCAGTGACGCCCGATGGCATCGAGCAGCGCGCGCAGCCGGGCAGTATTGTCCGGCTCCAGCTCCAGCACCAGCAGGAGCCAACGCATGCCCGAGGCGACGCATAGGTCGGGGGCCGAGAGCTCGAGCAGGGTCCGTGCGGCCTGCGCGAGCGGCGCCCTGTCCTGAGCATCGACCTGGCCCAGCGCCGTGCGCATGAGCTCCGCTGCCAGCGCCCAATCCTGAACGCGCCCGGTCGGCCGCACCAAGGTGTCGACATCGAGCGGCAAGATCCGAACCTGATCGGGGACATAACGAAAATGCTCCGCGACCGCATCCGGTGCGAGCGCCGCGACGAGCTCAAAGCGCAGCATGCATTGGTAGGCGTCCAGCTCCGCGAGTGGCGGCCAGGGCTCGCGTGCGCTCAGCCTCCGCCACAGTGGCGCCGGCAACTGCGAGACCAGGAAGAAGGGATCCTCGCCCTTGAAAAAGCAGCCTTCCTCGGGCTCATAGATCAGCAAGCAACAAGGGGTGCCGGCGAGCAGCTCGCGGTACAGCGCCATCCGTACCCCTTCGGGCAGGTCGATGTCTTCCCATACAGTCGCCTCCTCGGCCTGCGGCTCAGACGACGGAACGACGCCCGCTTCCTCCAGACCTTGCGTGGCAGACTCAGCCGCCGCGCCGTCACCAGTCCCGATCAGCGCCCGCAGGGCGCCGCTGATCCGGCCAGCGTTGGCGCCGTGATGACGGGTGTCCCCTACGTCGCCCGCGGGAGTCGCGGCGACCTCGTCGAGCATGGCGCCGACGAAGTCCATGGCCTCGAGCAGCTGATCGGCCAACGCGCGACCGAAGGGGACCCGGCCGTCGCGCACGCCGTCGAGCAGGTCCTCTCCGGCATGCAGCACCTGGGTGACCTTCGGCAGGTCGAACAGGCCGCTGTTGCCCTTGAGCGTATGCACGAGCCGAAACACCTCGTCCATCAGGCTCGCCTGATCGGGGTCGCGCTCGAGCTCGAGCAGCTTGCCACCGATGGCCTCGAGGAAATCTCGGGCCTCGTTGAGGAATTGGTTGAGCAGGGCATTCATGACGGCTGAGGCTCCCCGAGAAGCAGGCGCGCATGCATGAGCAGCTGCTCCGGTCTGACCGGCTTGATCAAATAGAGATTGGCGCCGCAGACGAAGGCGAGCTGCCGATCTTGCTCGGCGGACTCGGTCGAGACCATGATGGCCGGGGCCTGGGGAATGTTTTTGGTGCGCAGCTCGCGGAGGAAGCCATAGCCATCGAGCTGGGGCATGTTCAGGTCGACCAAGTAGAGGTCGAAAGGCCCCTCGGCGACGCGCTCCAAGGCCTCCATCCCGTTGACGGCCTCGGTCACCGCGAAACCGGCCTCTTCGAGTATCCCGCGGTGGTAGAGTCTGACGGTCGCGGCGTCATCAATGACGAGGATGCGTTTCATCTCGCCTCCCAGGGCTTCTGATAGACGATGGTCTCGGGCAGCGTGCGCACCCGGAACAGCGCGGAGATCCGGCTCATCGACTCGGAGTGGCCAAGGCAGATGAAGCCACCTGGATTGAGCGCGTCGTAGAAGGACTCGGCCGCCTGTTTACGGGAGAGGTCGTCAAAATAGATCAGCAGGTTGCGACAGAAGATCACATCGTAATGGCGGTGCAGCCGCATATCGGCCGCATCGGTCACATTGGTCCGGGTGAATTCCACGACATCCCGAAGACTGTCGTCGATCTGGTAGAAGTCGCCAGTACGGCGGAAGTACTTCTTCAACAGATGGGGCGGCAACTGCTGGACGGCGCGCGCGGAATAGAGCCCGCGGCGGGCCTGGGCGAGGATGTCGGTGTCGATGTCCGAGGACAGGATCTCCACATCGACCTCGGCGATGCGCGGCCAATGCTCGAGCAGGAAGATGGCGATCCCATAGGGCTCCTCGCCCGAGGATGAGGGCACTGACCAAATGCGAATCGGCGCGCTGGTGCTGCCGCGGCGAGCGACGATCTCCTCGAGCATGGAGTTGACCAGGCACTCGAATTGATACTCCTCGCGAAAGAAGTAGGTCTCATTGACCGTCATCCCGTTGATCAGGCATTGCAGCTCCTGCCCGGAAGCCTGAAAGCGCAGCATCGTGAAGTAGTCGCGAAAGCCTTCGCTACCGGTCGTCTCGATGCGCTCGAGTAAACGCTTGTCGACGAAATAGCGCTTGTTGTCCTCGAACTGGATACCGGTCTTGCGATAGAAGAACTCCCGAAACTTCCGAAAGTCCTCGTCGCTGATCTGTGCTCTGGGCGGATTCACCTTGGCGCTCATGTATCAGTCCGCGCTGACCCGCTTGAGCGCCAGGTCTGCGGCGAACTGGATATAGGGCTCACCGGCAAAGCGCCCCTTGAGTGCCTGCAACGCCGGGACTGCGCGCTCCGAGCCGACCTCACCGAGTAGGTCAACCGCGGTCGCGCAGACGTTGATGTGCCCATCGCGCGTGATCACCCTGATCAGCCAATCCTCTACCTGCGGGTGACGCAGGGACTCGAGGATATTGACGGCGAAGATGCGCACGTCCGGATCCGGGTCTTCGAGCAGGCGGTCCATCCGGGGCGCGACCTGGTTCGGAAGCTTCTTCAGGACCTCGATCACAGCGTTGCGCAGCATGGCGTTCCCGGATCGCAGATAGTCGGTCAGGCCCACCACAGCATCTGCGTCCCCGATCTGCGTCAGGCTGGTGAGGATCACCTCGATCACGCTGGGCTCGGTTTCCGTCGCGAGTCTCCCCATCAAGGCCGTGGAGGACTCGGGATAGGCCGCAAGGTCCCGCGCGGCCCATCGCCGCACGAGTGGGTCGGCGTCCTGCAGCGCGGCCAACAGGCCTTGCAGGTCCCGCGGCAAACGGCGCTCGTCCTCGCTGGTGCTCGGCTCAGGCTGTTGTTTTCTTAATCCCATGGCGGCGATCCCGACAGTCTCAGTCGCGATTCGGACGATGAAGGACGGTCGCCAGGGCACCGCAACGGTCTACCGTGTCCTGTTGCTTGGCGGCGTGGCGCTCGCTCATCGCTCGACCCAAACCTGTAGTTGGCGCGCAATCCGCTCGGCGGGCAGCACCAGTTTGGCGCCCTTGCGCTCGATCAGCTCCGCCGGCATCCCGAACACCACGGCGGTCTCGGAGGATTCGGCAATGGTGCGGGCGCCACGCCGGTGCAGCTCGGCAAAGGCATCGGCGCCATCGTGCCCCATACCGGTCAGCATGACCGCGATGACCTGGGCCGGGTCGCAGTACTCGAGCGCCGAGCGACCCAGCAGCTCGACCGACGGATGCCACAGTTGTGTGGGGTCCTCCGGACGCGCCAGCGCCGTCAGCCGACCGGCTCGGCGCGCCAAGACCAGGTCGGTGCCACCGCGCGCGATATAGACGCGACCCGGCTCGACCGGCGTCGGCCGGCTGACCTCAGAGACCTGCAAGGCGCAGAGCATGTTCATGCGCTCAGCAAAGGGCTTCGTGAAGCTTGGCGGCATGTGCTGGGCGACCAGCACGGGCCAGGGAAAATCGGCGGCCAGCTGGGGCAGAATCTCCTCGAGGGTGCGTGGGCCGCCCGTCGAGACACCGATCAGGACGACGCCGTCGGCGAGCGCCGCGGCGCGTCGCATTGCGGGACGCGTGCCGCTCGACTCGGCGACGGCACGAGCTGGGGCCTTGCCGCTGCGCAGGCGCGCCCCTAGAGTGGCCGTGCTGCGCAGACGGGCGCCCGCCGCGGCACGCACCTTGGTGACGATCTCTTGCTCAATCTCTTTGATCGACAACGAGATCGTGCCCCCAGGCTTCGGGATGAAGTCGACCGCACCCAGGTTGAGCGCCTCGAAAGTCGCGAGCGCACCCTTCTCAGTCAGGGAGGAGACCATGACCACTGGGACCGGGCGTTGCGCCATCAGCAACGACAGGGCGGTCAGCCCGTCCATCTCCGGCATATTGATGTCGAGCGTGATCACATCCGGCTCGAAGCTCAGGTTCTCCTCCACGGCCTCGCTGCCGTGACGCGCCAGGCGGATCTCGAAGTCGCCCTCGGCCTCGAACAGGTTGTTGAGCTGACGGCGCATCAGCGCCGAATCGTCGACGATCAGGAGCTTGATCATTTCCTCGAGCTCATCTGTGGTGGCTCGGCTCGCCCCTTGATGGTTAGGGCTGTTCCAGCTCCGAGAGCTGGGCGCGCTGTTCTTCGGCAACCAGCCGATCCGGCTCGATCAGCTGGATCATGCGCTTGTGCTCTTCCAGATTGGCTACCCGCTCGATCAAGCGGGCTTGCTCGATCGACAGCCGCGGCGCCGGCTCGATGGCGGTCTTGGGAATCTTGAGCACCTCGGCCACCGAGTCGACGATGAAGCCCGTGCGCACACCGTCGAGCAGGAACACCATGATGCGCTGTCGATCGTTGCGCTCGACCATCTTCATTCCCAGGCGCCGCCGCTGATCGATCACCGGCAAGACCGAGCCGCGCAGATTGACGACCCCCTCGACGAAAGCCGGCGTCTTGGGCACGCGGGTCAGCTCCTCGGGGACGCGCACGATCTCCTGCACGCTCTCGATCGGCACCCCGAACTCTTCCTTGCCGAGGCGGAAAACCACGACCTGCTCCTCGTCGTCCTTGTCCGTTTCAGCGACTTCGGCCCCCGCGCCGAGCCCTTGCTCGTCTTGCATTTGCTCCATGTCGCTCAGCGCCTCGCGAATGGTTGCATGCCGGAACAGATGATCGGTCGAGATGATTGCGACCAGCCGCTTGCCATCATCGAGCCGGCAGATCTCGGTGATATCGGACATGGCGTCCTGGCCGGCGAGCAGCTTGGGCATCAGATCGACCCCGGAGCGGGGCACCCGCAGGACCTCGTTCACGCTATCCATCGTCAGCCCGACCGCGACCTCCCCCAAGCGGATCACGACGATCCGGGTATGCTCATCGGCCTCCCGCGCCGGTAGGCCGAACAGACAACGCAGAGAGACCAGGGCCAGCAGGCGGCTGCGCAGCGTCATCACGCCCAGGACGTGGGACTCCGCGCGCGGGACCCGCACCAATTGGTCTGGGAACTGGACGATCTCCTGCACGCTCTCGATGGGAACGGCGTATTCCTGCTCGGCAACCTGGAAGCTGACGAGCTGCAATTCGTCGCTGATGTTGTCTTCCACGCCCGCTTCCCTCGGACCACCGGTATCGAGGGCACCGACCGCCCCACGGCCGGCTGCCGCTTCGGCGATGGCGGAAAACTCCCGAGTAATGAGCGAGTCAAAGTCGAGCACCATGACCATCGGGTGGCCGCCGACGTCCTTCAGCAGCCCGGAGAGGAATTCGGTTCGCACCGTAGTCGTCAGGGCCGCGACATCTTCGATGCGGTTGGGCTCGACGCCAACAACGCTCGCGACACGATCGACCACGAACCCCAGAGGCTGGCCAATATCGATGACCAACGCCCGCGTCGCGTCGTCATACTCTCGCTCCGCGAAGCCGAACAGCCTGCGCATATTGATGATCGGCAGCACCTTGCCGCGCAGATTCGCCAGTCCCTCCAGGGTCGGTGGTGCCAGTGGCACCCGCACCACATCTGGCACCCGGATGATCTCTTGGACCGGCGCCATGTCCACACCGAACACCTCTTCGTCACAGACAAAGATGACGAATTGGGGGATGTCACCGTCCTGCTCGGCCGCCAAAATGGCGGAGGCCGCAGTTGTCGCCGGCGGTGACTCGACGCCTGCGGCGTCGAGCGTTTCGTTGCTCATGGGTCTCTCCAGCGTCATCGCGCTTGCCTCGCGGGTTGCCCCGCGCTCCGTTGTGCCGGCATCAGGCGCTCTGCAGTTCGTCGGCGAGAGAGGCGATTTCCTCGATGGCCGCGGCCAGCGCCTCGGCGCCCTGGGATTGCTGCTTGGCGGCCGAGGCGGCTTCGGTTGATGCCTTCTCGGCCTCCTGGGCGGCGGCGGAGATCTGATCCACACCCGTCTTGACCTGGGCGATGGCCGAGGCGATCTCGCTGGCGGCATCGAGGATGTCGGCGGTCCCTTGCTGAATCGACTTGATATCGGTCTCGATGGTCACCAGGGCGGTGGTGATAGACTTGGCCTTCTCCGCCTCGGTCGTCGCCGTTGTCATGATCTCGTCGAGATCGCCTCCGACCACCTCGATCTGATCCTGGACCGCCTTGACCAGATCCTTGATGCGGTCGGCATTCTCGGCCGAGTCGTGGGCGAGGTTGCGGATATCCGTCGCGACGACCACGAATCCCTTACCGAACTCGCCGGCGCGGGCCGCCTCGATCGAGCCGTTGACGGCCAGCATGTTGGTCTGGATGGAGACCGTGGTGATCGCATCGACGATCTTGTCGATACGCCGCGACACCAACTCCAGGTCCTTGATCTGTCTGAGGCTAGCCCGCGACTCAGCAACGGAATCCGAGACTCCGGTGATCAGCGCGTCGACGCTCGTCTTGTTGGTGGCGAGCAGCTCGATGATTGCATTCACCTTCTCGCTCGAGGCCTGGGCGCGCTGCAGCGAGACCTCGAGGCCCTTCTCAATCTGACCGACCGCGGCCGCCGATTCCTCTGTCGCCGAGCCTTGGACTTGGGCGCTCTTCCGGATTTGCTCGATCGCGGCCATGATCTGCGCTGCGGAGCGATTGAGCTCCTGTACGGCCGAGGAGAGCTCCTCGGCCGAGGAGGCGACCTCCTCGGCACTCTTGGCGATATCGGTCGAGTTCTTGAGATCCTCGGCAAGCTCGGAGAGGTTCTGCGACGCCTGCTCGGACTCGCCGAGCGCCTGAGTCTGCTCGGCAATCGTCTTGGCCGATTCCTCGGCCGCCGCCGATTGCTCCTCAGCGGCCGTGGCGATCTCCTCGGAGCCCTTGAGTGCCTGCGCGGCCGCAGCGCTCGACTGTTGGGCACTGGTCGCGATCTCCTGCATCCTCGCCATGATCTCGAGGATATCGGCCCGGATCTGCTCGAGCTGCGTGTTGATCGTCGTGCTGTTCTCGGCCTCGTTCTTGACCATTTCGGCCGACGAGTTGATGCCCTCAGAGATCGTCTTGACCTCTTGCTGGATCTGTCCGACCAGATCCTGGATCTGTTGCGCGCTCTTCTCGGAGGTCTCGGCCAGAGTGCGCACCTCATCGGCCACCACGGCGAATCCCTTGCCATGCTTGCCGGCGCGAGCGGCCTCGATCGCGGCGTTCAGCGCAAGCAGATTGGTCTGGTCGGCGATGCGCGCGACCGCCTTGACGATATCCCCGATGTTGGCTGCCTGCTGCTCGAGCTCCGCGACCATCTTCACCGAATCGGCCTGCCGCTGCGCGGCCAGGCCAACATTGTGGGTCAGCCCGTTAACCTGATCTGCGATGCCCGCGATCAGGGACTGGATGGCCTCGACCTTCTCCCGTGAGGTGCTCGCGTTGTCGAGCTGGCGACCCAGCGCGACGTTGACCTGCTTGAAGGCGGCCAGCGACTCCTGGGCGGCGCCTGAGGCCTGCTCCGCACCCGTTGCGATCTGATCCGACGAGCGCTTCAGCTCCTCGGCCGCCGAGGCCGCCTCATTGATACCGGAGGCGAGCTCCGCCGAGGCCGAGGCGAGACGCTCGGCCGCTTGCTGCTGCTTGGCCAGGGTGCGAGCGCGCTTGCGCTGAAGGTCGGCCTCACGCGCGGCAACCGCGCCGCCGGAGCGTACCTCAAGGGCCGCAGAGTGTTGACTGGGTAACTTCTTCACGAGTGCCATGTTGGGCTCCTGGGCCGTTTGTTGCCGCCGCTGGTGAAGGCCGGATCAGATTCCAAACCAAACCGATTAGGATCAGGACTGCGCCCCGAAACCAAACGCGGCAAGACCGCTGGAACCATTGGCGGGATGCTGCCCGGATGTGGCGAGTATGGAAAACTGGGGCGGGCCGTCAATTGCTGCGCCGCAGAACTGCGAACCGTGTTAAAGAAAACGGCAAAAGGTGTGGGAAACAGAGAGAACGGTCACGTCCGCGCCGATGCCCGGCTGATGATGAGACCCAGCCTCTAGGGGCTTTCGCAGGGGCAGGACCCGGCACCCGGGCCTCGGACGAACGCAGAACGCCGACTCTGGAGGAGCTGCGGTTGGACGCTGAGGGTTAGCTCACTATCTTGTTTCAAGAATCTGGTTGAGGCCCCGTCGGCCGTCGGCGTGAAGGCAAGCAATAAAGGGCGCGATCAACGGCAGACCGCGCCGCCGTCGTGGACAATGCGGTCTCTGCCGGATTTCTTCGCCAGGTACTCGTCAGTCACGGAGCAAGATCCGTCACTCTGTCACAGTCTGGGCGCGGGAGCGGCGACCATCGACACAGGCAAGCGCGCAGGCTTCAAGGACGGTGGCATCAGGATCCATCCCCGTCCACCGCGGGATCGAATACGCAATAGGTGCCTTTGCCCCCGCTCTTTGCGCGATACATGGCCCTGTCGGCCGCTCGCAGCAGATCCTCCGCGTCGGTAGCATGAAGCGGGAATACCGCGATACCGGTGCTGCACCCATGGCCATGTGGGCCACCTCGCGGTCAAATGGATCGGCAAAGGTCCCAAGAGCCTTGCGCGCCAGCGCTTCGGCGTTGATGGTCTCCCCGGCGTTCTTCAGCAGGATGACGAACTCGTCGCCACCCAGCCGGCTGACCATGTCGTCCCTGCGTAACGCCGCCACCAGCCGCCGCGCCACCTCCTTCAGGGCGAGGTCGCCCGCGCCGTGGCCGTGTGTGTCGTTGATCGCCTTGAACCCGTCCAGATCGAGGAACAGAACCGCCACGGCGTCGTCGGAATGGCGCCGCGCGTGCAGCGCCCGGGCCAGGCTTTCGAGCAGCAGGTGACGGTTGGGAAGGCTGGTGACCTCATCCCTGTGAGCCTGCCGGCGGATGCGGTCGGATTCCAGCTTTGCCTCGGTGATGTCCGAGAGCAGGGCAACATAGTTCAGCAGAATGAGCTCGGGCCCCACGAGGGTCCTGAGCTCTTCATCAGGAAATCCGAGCTCGGTTCGCGCGCCGCGGTTTGCCTCGACCACCGAGAGGCTGGAGGCATCCAGCAGCAGGACCTGCTCGTGGGCGAGGTCCAGGATGCGGCCCAACTGGAGCTGCCGTGCCTCGGCCCGTCTGTGGCGCGCCTCCGCCCGCCCGAGGATGAGCCAGAACAGGATGATCACCGCGACGCCGCTGCCAAAGCTGGCCCCAGCGATGACCAGGATCCTGGCCGCGAGGTCGTCGCGGCGCGCCGTGATGTCGAGGGCCGTCACCAGATGCGCGACCCGGCGGCCGCCGGCATCGACCAGCGGGAACCGGAACAGCGCGTGCGTCGTGCCAAGGTGTTGAAGGGTATCGACCGGTCCCGAGTGCCCCGTCGGATCGAGCCGGTCCAAGGGCAGAACCGTGGCCACCTGGCTGGCGAGCACCGCGTCCGGCAGGGCATCCCAAGCGAATGGCCGCCCCAGCATCCGCATGCCCGACTCCCACCCCGTCCGGTCGAGATAAGTCTTGTCGACGAAGGCCAACAGCTCAACGTCGAACCTTTCGCGCAGTCCCTCGAGCACGTGGTCAATCTCCTCGCCCAGTTCCAGATAGCCGATCAGACGGTCCCCGTCCCACCATGGCACCACGAAGCGCAGCGTGAAGGTCCCCAGCGGACCCAGTTCCAGCCCCCAAGTGGGCTGTCCCGTCTGTTCGGCGCCGACGGCGGTGAATCGGTCGATGGTATCGACGTACCTGAGAGGCTGGTGGACACGCAGAAAATCGCCCGGTCAGGTCCATGAAAGTAGAAGTGCGTGACCCGGATTTGTACTCGTTCAGGTCCGCGTAGAGATCCGTGACGAGGCCCAGAAGGCGGTTGCGATCCCGGGATTCGAACGCATCGATCAGCCGCGTGTCCCGAGAAATGGCGCTGAGGGCCGCGCGCAGCATGTCGGCATCCTGGACAAGGGCGTGCTCGAGCTCGGAATCGATGCCTGCGCGGGTCCGGTCTAGAAACGCCTGAGTCTCCCGCTGGTGGTCGACATAGGTCACGCCCGATACGCCGACGACCAGAAGTCCAACAAACGCAATGAAAGGTAGCAGAATTGCGAATTTCAGCGAGCGCAATGGAGTCTTCCTAGGGTCGACGGCGCCGCGTCCGAAGCGCGGGAACACTCAGGCGCTAGTGCAACAGTGCAGATGTTCGGAGACCGTTTCCGATCGTTGCCGTCGTCGTAATCGTCACCGTCGTTGGCTCGCGAACATCCGATAACGACAACGAACAGTATCAGGATTTCGGAGGTGCTGTGGTAGGGAGGCACTTGTCAGCCAGCGACCCGGCGAGCGTCCTCGATCACCTTATTGACAGCTTCGATCCAGTCGTCCTGATAGCGATCAGGGTCCGTCAACCAGCCACCAACCGCTGCGATGGCGCCCTCGATGCCATTGCGCTCATCGGCGACCGCACTGATCAGTAGCTCGGCCGCGTCCTTGAGGGGACGAAAGGCCTCCGCGCGTGCCGGCTGTCCGCTGACCAGCTCGTCGTAGAGGCAGTCGAGTTTCCGCTCCAGCATAATCCGCGGCATGCCGCGGGTGGCGAGGACCCGGCCGAGCCAATCGACCTGCGGTTGCACCGCCTCCGGCTCCAGATCGACCAGGGCGGCGAGCCAGCAGGCATCGCTGTCACAGAAACGCCGGCCGCGCGCGCCATAGCGCGCCTCGAGATAGCCGAAAGCACCCCAGGCCCGCTCGCCGGCCCGCAGCGCCGCGGCGATCTCCGGCTCGGCCTGCGGCATCGGACAATTGCCGGTCTCCGGGTTGACCCGGGTGATGTGATGGCTCTTCTTCCCTGGATCGATCGGGTAGAGCGCGTCGTAGAGCTCCGCGAGGCCGGTGAAGGCATCGATTGCGGCGCCTACGATCAGGTCCTGATCGGGGCTCTCGGCCAGAACGTGATTGACCTGCCCGAAAAAGTCCGCCCAATGACCTCGAATGCCATTGGGATAGCTCGCGTAGTAGCGGCAGCCCTCTCCTTCTTCGAGGCCGAAGGTTTCCATCACATCCCGGCCGTGCAGCGCATTGCCCAGCGTCGCGCCCTCGAGCACGTAGAGATAGCCGATGAGCGCGATCGGCTGGTCCAGACCTCGGAGACGGATGTGCTCGGCGAGGGCCAAGGCGGCGTCGACGACTGGCGGCGAGTCGAGGACGCCTGCCGCGTCGAAGTGCGCAATGTCGGCGAGCAGTAGATCGAGCTTGCGCAGGTCCTCGTCCCAGATCGCCGCCACGCGTGGCTCCCGGGCGTTGGCCAGCTCGCGCTCCAGACCGGCGTGGATGATCGCTAGGGCCCGCAGCTGCCGGACATAGGACTCGAGCGGCAGGCGGTGCTCGCTAAGGGCCTCGACGAACGGGTGCGTCTCCATCCGAGGTTGGCTTGGCTTGCTCATGGCGCGCTCCTGCCTGGTAGTCGATGAGAGCACAGTTGCGTTCGCACAACTGATGCGAAGCTAGGTGCTCGGTGTCTCGGTCTCGTTAAGGAGTCCTGGCGACCGTCCAGATATCGATGCGCTCAATTCCGGCGCGGCGCAGCATGCGAGCGAGCTCGACGACGGTCTGGCCGGTCGTGACCACGTCGTCGACGATTGCGACATGCCGTGCCTCGGGTATCTGGGCAATCCGGAAGGCCCCGCGGACGTTGCGATGGCGCTCTCGGCGTTCCAATCCCATCTGCGGGACGGTCGCCCGCGTCCGTTCACAGCTTCGCGTATCGATCGGAAGGCGCCAGGCTCGCGCGGGCACCCGTGCTATCTCCAGAGCCTGATTGTAGCCGCGCTCCCGCAGTCGCGATCGGTGCAGTGGCACGGGAATAATGCACTCTGGCCGCGGTGCGGCTTGCTCGACGAGCGCGCGCAGCAGGCAGCTGCCGAGGAGGCGGGCGACGTTCATCCGGTCACGGAACTTCGCGCCGGTGACGAGGGCCGGCAATGGATCTTCGTAACGGAACGCCGCGAAGGCCGCGTGGAAGGGAGGGGGACGGCGCTGGCAGCCTCCGCAGAGGGTCACATCGATCGCATCTGGGGTCAGCGGCAGGGCACATCGCCGGCACGCCCGGTGATTGTGCGGAAGGTCGGTAAGACAGCCCGTGCACAGATCGAGACCGGGCTGTCCTGGGGCGCCGCAGAGGGCGCAGGTCGGGGGGAAGAGCCATTCGAGCAGGCGCGTAATCCGGGGAGCTGAGCCATCAGGTTCAAGTAGCGGTCGCGCCGGCCGGAGCCCGGCCGGTTGGTGTCCTGACGCTCGGGATGGCAGCTCGGGACTCATGACTCGCGCGTCCGTGCGGCCAAGGCAGGCCGGCTCACATGATTGACGGCGGCGCGGCTGCGGCGGCCGTCTTCACGTCGCAAGACCGTGCTCAGGCCGGGCCAAGCCATCGGCCGATCAGATAAGCGCCGGCCGCGACGCTCGCACAGAGGGTGATGCCCCAGAGGGTGTCGATGAGCACGATCTTGAAGGGCCAGTTGGGAAGCGTGGCCATGTTCGTCAGCTCGTAGGTGATGTAGGTGAAGAAACCGAACAAGGCCCCGTTGACGACTGCGCGAGCTAGCGAGTTCTCGGCCAGCGCTGGGACAACGGCAAAGTAGAGTATCCCGGCGATGTAGATCAGATAGAAGCCCAACGCGGCCGCCCAGTTCACGTCTGGAGCCAAGAGATGTCCCAGATTGTCGCGGTAGAGATCTTTCGCGAGGACCCCGAGCCATATGAGATCGATGGCGAAGAACACAGGAACCGTCAAGAGGTAGAGCTTTAGGTGGAACATGGCGTTCATAGACAGGCCTCGTTTCGTTGAGCAAGGATGAGCAAAAAGGCCGTTCGTGGATCCGTTCCCGTACCCTCTGGTCCAATCGATAACCGGGGCCGGCTCCCTAAGATAAAAGCCGCGCAGCACGTTCGCTCCGTCGCCCTCTGGGAGAGGTCGGGGCGAGGGGGCAGTTCATGGTCCGAGGTGGCTCGGCTCGCCCCATGATTGTTAGCATCATGGCTGACCCGGTCGGGACCGGCGCGTCCGGGATGCTCCGCTCCACTCGCGCTTGCCCAGGACCCGAGTGGATACAGATGGTCAGGATATCGCCGAGCCTTAGAGCCTGGGGCCTTACGGCCCCAGCTTTGTCGAGCCCGGTGCCTTATTCGGCCTGCAAGATCGCCATGGCGCGGTCGTGACCCGCGTCGGTCATGAAAGGTAGGCCTGTGGCATCGGCGGTCTCGCGGTTGGCTGCCATGAGGTCAGAGCGGTCTAGCTCGTCGATCGAGAACTTGCGGGCACCGGCCATGAACTGCTGCAAGCCGCAAGCGAGCTTGTCGGCATAGCCATACATGGCCACGGCGCCGAACGGGATCTGGCTCATCTCTTTGTCGCCGACCTTTGCCCGGACCGCCTCCCAGCCTGAGAAGATCTCCTCCGCGCGGGTGCCGATGGCTTCGACGGTGGCGGGCAGCTTGTCCCAGTGCCCCGAGACCGCAGCGCGCCGCTCGGGCCTGAGGACGCCTTCGATATTGCTGCCGAGAAACCCCGGAATCATCGGCGCTCGACCCATGCACACGAGCTTGGCATATGGCGCACAGAGCGCCAAGACTTTGAAGATGTGGTCTTCGCGCGCGAGCCCGCCGGCCAATGAGATGTCAGGCGGTGTCAGGCCGCGGCCCTCCAGGATCCGGCAGTATTCGTAGGTCTTGGCGTGGAGTGGCAGTGACGGCACGCCCCAGTGATCCATCATGTTCCAAGGGCTCATGCCGGTGCCCCCGCCGGCGCCGTCGATCGTGAGAAGGTCCAGGCCGGCGTCGGCGGCAAAACGGATCGCCATGGCCAATGCCTCCATGCCGTAGGCGCCGGTCTTGAGCGAGATCCGCTGGAAGCCGAGTCGGCGCAGCCGTGCCACTTCGGCGACGAAGGCCTCTCTGACGGCCTCGACGGCATCCTGGTCGGTCCCGCCTAAGCGGCTGTGGCGCGCGAAGCTCGTGATCGAGCCGCCCGCATACGCCTTCTCGACGACGGGATCGGTCGGATCTGGATCCACGATATAGCCGCGATCTTTCAAGAACCTGGCATACTCGATGTCGGAGACCTGGATCTCCCCGCCGATGTCCTTAGCTCCTTGGCCCCACTTGAGCTCGATGACCACCTCGTCGCCGTACTTGTCAATGATGTACTCGGCAACACCGTTGCGGGTGTCCTCGACATTCATCTGGACGATGATGGCGCCAAAGCCATCGAAATAGCGCTTGAATGTTTCGATGCGCCGATCGAGCTCGGGGGCTTCCAGCGTTCGGCCATTGTCGATCACTGCGCCCTTGTCGATGCCGACGACATTCTCGCCGACTACGATCGGGAAGCCGCACAGCGCGGCACCGACGGCGAAGGAGTCCCAGTACTTGGCCGCAATCGCGGTGGAGCCGAGTGCGCCGGTCATGATCGGCAGCCGGCAGTGGATCGGACTGGAGCGGCCAAAACGGGTCTCAATGTCGACGTTGGGGAAGATGCGATCGTCCGGGCTGGGCGAGAGTCGGCCGCGCAGGCCGTGTGCGCCGTAGGCATACCCTTGGATGCGCAGCGCGTGATAGCCGATACCCTCGGCGTCGATATTGGCCGAGCCGGCCGTGATCTCACCGAAATTTCGCGGATAGAGCAGCTTGCGCCCAACGAGTGACGCGAGCCAAGTCTCGCACTTGCCTTTGCAATCCGAGCTGCATAGTGTGCAAAGACCGGATTCGCAGGGATTGCCCCGATTCGTCGTGCCAAGGGCGTCGTTCTGCTTCGGCGCTTGATACATGATGATACCTCGTCGTGATGATGTCTCTCTCAGTGGCTTCACTCGAGGAGCCGTAACGGAAATCAGCCGGCGGCCCCGGTGCCGATACAATGAGTTTCGCGAAGCACGTTCGCTCCCTCGCCCTCTGGGAGAGGGTTGGGGTGAGGGAACGATCAGGGGCGAGGCGACCTTTCATCGTCCGGGGTGGGTCGGCTCGCCCCATGATCGTTACCATGAAAATCGCGTAGCACGTTTGCTCCCTCGCCCTCTGGGAGAGGGTTGGGGTGAGGGAACGATCAGGGGCAAGGCGACCTTTCATCATCTGGGGTGGCTCGCCTCTCCCCATGATCGTTAGCCCAGATTGGGCCCGCTGGGCCCCCCCGGCCGCCGGGTGCCGGCGAAACGGACTGGAGGGTGACCTCACCGTCCGACATTCCTGAGCCGCCGATACCCTAGCCGCGAGGTCGCACCTTGTTACAGCCCTCCGTCATCATACCGACTCGTCGCCTCGGTCCCCACGTCGATCGCTGTGTCGCGGGGTATCGAGAGCGGCTCGGCGAGGTGGAGGTGATTGTCGTCGAGGCGGCTGATGGTGAGCCCGCCCGCGGCCCGGAGGGGTCATTCCGTATCACGCGCGATGGCGTTCGTCTCATCTCGGCGCGGGCCGGCCGCGGCATCCAATGCAACGCCGGGGCGCAGGTGGCGCGCGGCGACTTGCTGATCTTTCTACACGATGACTGCGTGCTGCCCGCCGACGCAATGCGATTGGTTAACCGAGCATTTGCCGAAAGACAGGCCAAGATCGCTTGTTTTCGGTTGCGCTTTGACGATCCGCATTGGCTGCTCGGCGTCTACGGCTGGGTCACCCGCTACGACTCGCTCCTGACCAGCTTCGGCGACCAGGGGATCCTGATTCGGCGGGAGCTCTTCGATTCCCTCGGCGGCTTTCCCGATTGGCCGGTGTTCGAGGATGTCGAACTGCTGCGTCGTGCGCGCCGTCGAGCACGCGTGCACAAGCTTCCCGGCCACATCGTGACATCGGCGGTGCGCTTTCGCCGCAACGGCATCCTTCGCCAGCAGTTGCTCAATGCATTGTTGATCCTGCGCTATTTAGCCGGCACGCCACCGAGTCGCCTTGCGGAGCTCTATGAGAGAGAGCGGTGAGCGCGCGGCCCGTTGAGCACCGGCCGTCTACCGGTTCTTGAAGCGAAAGCGTCATGGATCGGTGCGGATAGCTGACAAAAACGTTCGGTATCTTGCAGCATGACAGGACGTAGTCCCTTTCCAGTGCCTGCCATTAATCGTGCCGCCGGCCGAGACGGCCGTTGTCACAAGCAGATAAGCAATTGTGAAATAGACAGTATTGCGTCGTTGCTGTGCGCTGCATGCGCCTCGGCGGCGATTTTGGCGCGTCGCTTGCTGCGAGATTCGGGCGTTAGCATGAGATTCGCGAAGCACGTTCGCTCCCTCGCCCTCTGGGAGAGGGTTGGGGTGAGGTAACGATCGGGGACGAGGCGACATGTCATCATCTGGGATGCCTCGCCCCATGATCGTTACAGCATTAGAGCAGTGAGCCGCTGGCGCCTCGCCCGGCGACAGATAGCGATACGACACCACATTCTCACCGGGGGTTCGGATGGATACCTTCCACAGACGCCTTTGGCGAACGCTGGCGGTGATGGCCGCCGCGCTGGCCATCAATGCAGGGCTGGTCATACTGATTGAAGAGCGGTCGGCTAGAGCCCGCTGGGATGCGCCGCACTGCCCGTGCGAGCAGCGTGCTGCAACCGCCATCTCCGATGTGCAGCGCGGCGATTGTGCTTCGCGCAGCTGATTCGCGAGGAGGCTTCGGTCAGGAATGAACGTCGTCGTTCGATCTAATCGAAGACCGGGATAGCGACGCTGCTGTGACTCTCGAGGGCATCCGGTAGCAAGGGTGCGCCTGTGGACAGCCCGGCGTCACCACGGACATCATCCAGAGCGACCGCGTCAAGCCC
Organism: uncultured Chromatiaceae bacterium; assembly: GCA_964583605.1. GTDB lineage: Bacteria > Pseudomonadota > Gammaproteobacteria > Chromatiales > Chromatiaceae > CAZOWL01. The sequence continues at coordinate 33,100 of CAZOWL010000028.1, forward strand.
CTCGCCCAGTATCTCCAATTCGCCGAAAAAGACCGACGCCAAACGGATATTCTCCGCGTTTACCGACCCGCCTCCGCCGCAATTGTACAGCCGCCGGATCTTCTTGACATAGGCCCGGGTCTCCCGGTAAGGAGGGATGCCGCGGTAGCGCATCACGGCTCCCTCTCCGGCGTTGTAGCCCGCGAGGGCGTGGTCCAGGTTCCCTTCAAATTTCTTGAGCAGCCACTGCAAGTACTCCATGCCGCCGCGGATGTTTTGCTTGGGGTCGAACGGGTCTCGCACGCCAAAGCGCTCAGCCGTGGCCGGGATCAGCTGCATCAGCCCTTGCGCGTTGGCATGGGATACTGCACGTGTGCGAAATGCGGACTCGGTCGCCATGACGGCGTAGACCAAGAGGGGATCGAGCCCGTACTTCGGGGCAAGGGTCTGCACGATCGTGCGGATCCCCGGTGGCACCCTTGCCTCCAAGCCATTCCCGGAACAGGAGGCCTCACCGGCCGATAAGCTGGCGGGGAGTGTCAGTGTACCCAGGATGATTAGGCCGATCGCCAGCCTTACGATGAAATCCGCGCAGCACGTTCGCTCCCTCGCCCTCTGGGAGAGGGTTGGGGTGAGGGAACGATCAGGGGCGAGGCCACCTTTCATCATCCCGGGTGGCTCGCCTCGCCCCGTGATCGTTAGAGGAAACGTGCGGATCGGGCCCCATGGCCACGCTCGGATGTCGCCGTTTCGCGCCGCCCTAACATGATCTGCGTGCATGAGAGAACCCTCGACCCGGCGGTCGGCTCACCCAGCGGTCGGCTCCGCCCGAAACAACGTTACTGAGCGCAATTGCTCGCGGGCGCATCGGTCCGCCGGGGGCGAACGGTTTCTGCACTAGTAACGCGAGGACGCGACCCCTGTCAACCTTGGGCCGATCCCCGCCTGCCGAGAGGCTCCGACCGGTCTCCCCATTGAACCGCGAAGCGTTGGCTTCCATTGCGCCTTCCCTGGCGCAGCGCCATGCTGGCCCGATCGACTGCGGGAGATGTCGCTGTTCTGCTATAGCTCCGGAGCGGCCGTGGCCGGCTCGGCGTCTTTGGACTCGGCGGCGGCATCCTCCGAGCGCGTGGCGCTCTCATCGTCCGGCGGCGCGCTGGCCGCGTCGGCACCGATCTCCTCATCCTCCTCCGCGACCGGGGGCTCCACGAGCAGACCCTCGCGGGTGATCGCGGTGATACGCTCGGCCATGTAGGTGGCCAGCTCCAAGAAGTAAGGCCTGTCGGAGACCTTCAGCACATAGGATTCGGGCTCTGGCGCCGCCTCTGCGTCGTCCTCCTGGCTGGCCTCGCTCTCCGCCGTGAAGGGGGCCACCGGCGACAGGGTGTAGCTGCGGCGCTCGCCAGAGGCGAGCTCGAGCTGCCACTCGAGCACCGGCTCGTCCTGGCCGTACTCAGGCTTCTCCGCAGTGCCGAGGACGGTGGTGAAGCTCAGCCCGGCCAATTGGCTGACGAGCTCGGAGACGGCTTCCTGATCCAACGTCTCGCCCTCACGCGCCTCGGCCAGGTGCCAGCCGTCACCTTCTTTGTCGCGCTCCAATGCGACATCGGGCAGCAGGATGCGCTGGATATCGCGCTCATCCTCACGCAGCCAGCTCCGATCGGCCCAGTCGTCGGGCTCGACCGGTGTGTCGGCCGGGCCGATCTCGGCCTCGTAAACGGCCGTCTGGCCAGCGGCACGGACGTATTGGCGGCGGAACCCCGCGGAGTCGCCGAGATAAAGGACGGCCAGCTCCTCATCGTCATCCGCCAGCGTAAGGCGCCCTTCGAAGTCGGCCTCGGCGACGTTGAATCGGGCCAGGCCTTCCTCCGAGGTCGCGACCGGTAGTCGGCGCCTGAGACTGGAGAGGCGATCGAGCAAGTCGTCGACCTTGGGCTCCGACGCCGGGAAGTCGTCGATCGCAGGTATCACCCAACGGCCATCCTGCCGCGCCAGCACTAGAGGCTCGCTGCCGCTGCGCTCGATTTGCAGCCGATCCACTTTCACGTGGTCGAACGCCAGCAGGGGGCTGTCCGGGCTCGTGCTCAGGTCTTGCTGACCGAGGCTCAGGATCACCGCGAGCAGGATCTGGGCGGCCAGGACGGCGGCCAGGAGCAGTGTCAGAGGGGACAGGGGCAAGGCACCCAGCCTGATGCCCGTGGGGCCTTTGGTGAAGAAAGTCATCGCGTTCATGGGCCTAGCTCCTCGCATCGTTCAGGACCATGTCGTAGAAGCGCTGCCGGCGGGCGCGGGCGGCGCGGTGCAGCAGGTACACGAGGCCGAGCCCCACCAGGGCCAGGGCGTAGTTCAGATACTCCCAGAAGACCCGCTCGCCCGAATCGAGCGGCTCCAGGAGCCTCGAGTACTGGCCGCGACCGCGCAGCGCAAGGAGGCCGCGGTCCTCGAGCGACCACTCCGCGGCGTTCTGGACCAGCTCGAGCGGCTTGGTGTAGACGGTCTGAGTGGCCTGGGTGGCCAGGTTCATCGCCGCGTCGCTCAAAAAGCTCGCCGAGCCGATCAGGATCAGTCGCGCCGAGGCGGGGGATGTATCGACGACGCCGGAGAACACCGGCGCCTCCTCGTCGTCCGCTGCCGCCTCGGCTGCCTGGGCGGCTTCGCCGGCATCCTCGGACGCCGGCTCGTCTGCCGGGATCAGCGGCGATGGCTTGCCGGCGAACAGTGAGCGGAAGCGACCCTCGATCATGACCCCGAGGAGATGGCGCTCCCGCTCCTCTCCCGTGGGGAAGCCGAGCGGTCCGTGGGCCTCGAAGCTCGGCTGGATCTCGGAGCTGTCGCTGGTCCAGGACTGTTGCGAGCTGAACAGCAGCTCGTGAGTCTTCCAGTCCTCGTCTGGATCGGTCTCGACACGGATCGGCGAGGCCCAATTCAGCGTCAGCTGGCCGAGCCCGGCGGTGGGCCCCTCATCGCTCAGCCCATCGCCTCGTATGTCCGGGAAATACGGGTAGGCGAGGCTGCGTATCTCCTCGACGACGAAGCCGCCCAGATTGCGCTGGACCGGGATCGGGAATGGGGTGCTCTGCGGGTCGAGCACCAGCGTCGGCTCGAGCGTGACGCCCAGGTTCTCGAGCCACTCCTCAAGCCCCGTGTCCTGCCGCCGCGCCGAGATGGCCCGGCCCGTCAGGTCGACGTGGTAGGGAGAGGCCGCCAGCATCACCGTGCCCCCCTGCATCAGGAACTGGTCGACTGCAAAGACCTGCTCCTCGGTAAAGGACTCCGGCTGAACGACCAGGAGCAGATCCGCATCGGCTGGGACCATGCCAGTGCTGAGGTCCGTCTCGCGCACCGAGAAGCCTTCGCCCAGGGCATCCTGCAGCAAGGAGAAGTTGCCCTGCCCGCCAAGGGTCGGAAAGCTCGGCGTGTCGGCCGGCGTGTAGACGGCGAGCGTCTTCAGGTAGCCGGGTGTAAAGCGCCGGATGCCAGCCTCGATGGCGCGCTTGAGGGCCTCTTTGCTCGTCTCTTCTGGTAGCGGCATCGGGATGGACTGGTCGCCGGACTCCAGCACGAAACTGAGCCAGAAGGGCTGCGGATCAAAGAGGCTCAACATCAGCGGCCGAAGCCCAAAACGTTCGCCCAGCTCCTCAGCCAGGCCCCCGTCTCCCGCCGCCGGATCCGTCAAGGCGTAGCTGAAACGGCCATTCGATGCGGCGGCGATCTCTTCGAGCGCGGCCTTGAGGTCATCGACGATGCCGGGCAGCGGCTCCGGGAGCTCCGACGGGTCCGAGATGTAGCTGTGGAAGGTCACAGGCGCGTTGAGCCCGGAGAAGAGGTCTCCGCCGCCGCGGTAGCCGTACAGGACCTTCTTGATCGAGCGCGTCAGGTCGTACTCCGGGTTGCGTAGGCGCACGTCCAGGTCCCCCTCGCCTTGCACCTTTACTTCGATCAGATCGCGAAAGCCGAGTCGCTCGAAATGGTCCCCGTACTGAATCAGAATATCGAAGTAGGAATTGACGACGCTCGCTTGATACTTGTCGGCCGTCTCGAAGGCCACGGGCCGGATCCCGTACTTCTCGCCGGCCTCGCGCTCGAGCTCCGGGTCATCGAGGGGGTCGATGAGCTCGACCTCGACCTTGTCGCCGCCGGCGACCTGGTACTCGCGCAGCAGATCGCGCAGTTGCGGCACGAGCGGCGCGAGCAATCGGTGCGTGTGCGAGCTGAAGTACCCTCGAATGAGCAACGGCTCCTGCAGCTGCCCAAGGTAGTTGCGGGTCGCCTGCGAGATCGAATAGACCTGGCCCTGGGTCAGATCGGCGCGTGCCCCGCCGAGCTGCTGCAACCAGAGGTTTCCAGCGAGGAAGTTCGCCGCGAAGAGGGCTGTGATGACCGCCCAATGCCGATGACGATCGCCGCGGTTACTATCCTGGGCCCAGCGCAGACGCTCGAGGCCATAGACGGTCAGCGCGAGGAAGACGCCAACGATGCTCAAATAGAAATACAGGTCACGCAGATCCAGAACCCCGCGGGAGATGGACTCAAAGCGGGAGCCGCTCCCGAGGAGCTGAAGCAGCTCGGCGCCGCGATGACCGAATAGATTGGTGATCGCATCGGACCCAAGGAGGAAGAAGACGCCGCACAGGAGGGCTGTCCCGATCAGGCTGACGATCGGGTTGTCGGTCCGGGTCGAGACAAAGAGGCCGATGGAGATATAGGCCGCAGCCAGCAGCATGGTCGCAAGATAGGCCCCGATGACCGGCCCCCAATCGAGCGGTCCGATCAAGGCCACCGTAACCGGCAACGGCAGCGTCAGGGCCACCGCTACGGCCACCAAGGCCAAGGCGGCCAGGAACTTGCCCATCACGAGCTTGAGCGGTGATACGGGCAGCGTCAGCAGCGTCTCCAGCGTGCCGGCGCGGCGCTCCTCGCTCCAGAGCCTCATCGTCAGCGCTGCGACGAGGAAGATGAGCAGCAGCGGCATCCAGTCGAACAGCGGCCGGGTATCGGCGATATTGCGGGCGAAGAAGGTCTCGACCCAGAAGAAGACGAAGAGCGTCGCCGCGAGGAAGGCGCCGATAAAGATGTAGGCCACCGGTGAGCCGAAGAATCCGGCCAGCTCTTTACGCGCGGTCTGCAGGATCTCAGACATGGGCCACCTCCGGTCGCTCGTTGACCTCGCGGAACAGGGTTTCGAGGTCCTGCCCCTCGCGCTCCAGGCGATACAGCGGCCAGCCGGCTTCTACGATCGCGCGGGCGACGAGCGGGGCCGTCTCATCGGGGTCCGTCGTCTCCAGCATGTATTGCCGGTGCGCTGTCGCGTTCTCGAGCTGGTGCTCGATCGGTGTGCAGGCCTTGACGCTGGGCAATGCATCGAGACGACCGGCGACCTCGACCGGGGGCCGGTCCAAGGTGACCAGTAGCCGGCCCGTCGCGTGCAACTCCGCCAGGCGGGCATCGAGCGCGAGCTGTCCCGCGCGCAGTATCAGGACCCGGTCGCAGACCGCCTCGACCTCTTGGAGGATATGCGTCGAGATCATCAGCGTTGCGGTCTGCGCGAGGTCCCGGATCAGGTCGCGCATGTGTTGGATCTGGGACGGGTCGAGGCCATTCGTCGGCTCGTCTAGAATCAGGATCGCCGGGTGATGCAGGATGGCCTGGGCGACCCCCACGCGCTGGCGGTAGCCGCGTGATAGGGTCCCGATCGTTTCGGTGGCCTTGAGCTCGAGCTCGGTCCGTGCGATGGCCTCGCGGATCGCCTTCGGTCGTTGCAGATGACTGACGCCGTTGAGCGCTGCCCGGTACTCGAGGAAGTCGATCACGGTCATTTCGGGGTACAGCGGGCAGTTTTCGGGCAGGTAACCGATGCGTCGCTGCACCGCCCGACGCTCCGTGGCGATGTCGAGCTGGTCGATGCGGATCTCGCCTGAGCTCGGCTCGAGGAAGCCGGTCAGCATCTTCATGATGGTGGTCTTGCCGGCACCGTTATGGCCCAGCAGCCCGACGATTTCGCCACGGCCGACGTCGAAGGACACCCTATCGACCGCCTTCAGGTCGCCGTAGCTTCGGGAGAGCTCTCGGACCTCGATCATAGGCACCTCTGCTGATGACTTGTGTTGATGGCTTTGGGGGTAGAAAAACAGCGCAAGAGACCATGTTAATGCGGTTGGGTTCCCAGGAGCGAGCGGGCCAATGTTTCCGACTTGCCCTACTCGTACTCCGGCGTGGAGGTGTCGATGAAGCCCATCGACGCCTCCACGCCGGAGCATCCGCTTTTGGGCACGAACGTATCGCGTGTAGACTAGCGCGGATGCGGTATACTTCGCGCCGCTGCATTGGCCCGTCGTGGTCCGTCGGCGCAGCGCGGGCGCCTTGATCAAGCTCCCGATCCCGGTATAGCCTGATAGGTTTACGCCTCGGCTCGATGCCGCGGGCGTCGCCGTGTGCCCGTCCGTTCCCGCAACCGATCGAACTCTTGATGCATCCCAGTCCCCCTTACCCTTCCGTGAGCCCCAACCGATGGGTGGCGGCCCGTGACAGCCGGTGGACGGTCTCGGATCTGATCGACTTCGACTACTATGTCGACGAGGACGAGCGCGCATTGCGCGACTCGCCGGCCGTACGCAAACGATTGGTGGAGCGGGACCGCTCGCTCTATCTGGGCGGGATCAAGCAGGCCGCGGAGCCCGCACCAGAGCACACCGCTAGGCACCGCAGTACCACTCTGAGGCTCTGGCTCGAGGCGCGTCGCCGCACCGAAGACGAGCGTATGCGCGCGCTCCTGCCCGGCGCGAGCTTCGCCCGGGGTCAGCGCTTGGTGACCATCGGCGTCGCGCTCGCCGGTCTACTGATCGGCATTGGCGTGGCCTCCGCGCTGCTCAATTACGAGGGCGATCGGCCGGTCAACGTCGCTTGGTTCATCGGTCTTCTGGTGATCCTGCAGATCGTGCTCGCTGGGACGACCGCGGCGGTTTGGCTGCTGCGCCGCTCGGCGCCGCTGAGGTCGGTGGCCGAGGATATCTCGCTGCTCTCGCATGTGATCCGCCCGCTGTTCTCGCGTGCGGCGCATTGGGTGCAGCGCTCGCGGTTGGGGCATATGCCGCGGGAGATCCGGGATCAAGCGGCGGCCAAGAAAGGCCTCCTCGAGTCCCATCGCGCCTTGTACGGGTCCGCGTCGTATCTGCCGATGCTGATCCCCGCACAGGTCTTCGGTGTTGCGTTCAACGTCGGGGCGATCCTCGCAACCATTTCCCTCGAGTGGTTCACGGACCTCGCCTTCGGCTGGGGCTCAGCGCTGGATGTCGACCCGCAGACCATCTATAACATCGCCCGACTCATTGCCTTGCCCTGGAGCTCGTTCTTTGGTGAGGGCTCGGGCTATCCAAGTCTGGAGCAGGTGGCCGGCTCGAGGATCACCCTCAAGGATCCGCTGTTCATCCTCCAGGCTGAGCACCTGCGGTCATGGCGCGGGTTCTTGGTGCTATCGGTATTCACCTATGGCCTGTTGCCGAGGCTGTTGCTGCTCGGCGCATCGGTCCTCGCCCAGCGGCGCGCATTGGCCACCTTGCCTTTCACCCACGCCCGGACCCAGGGGCTCTACGCGCGCCTCGTGACGCCAAGTCTGGAGGTCGCGGCCGCGGGCAGTGGGGTGGGTCCGGCGATGGCCATTCCCGAGCCGGTCGCGGCGGCCCCGGAACCGCCGGCCCGCGAAGCCGAGCCGTCGCGCGCCGGCATTGCCACCGATGCCTGCCTGCTGTTCGTGCACATCGACGTGGACGAGCTGTTGGACGACGGCGACCGGCAACGCCTGGAGCACATGGTGCGTCAGCACACCGGTTGGCGCGTTGCCGGTGCCAGCGTTTTCGGAGCCGGCCGTGCGATGGCGACGCAGGCCGTGTCCCGCTTAAGCGAGGCGCGATGGCAGTCGCCGCCGGCTCGGGTCGTGCTGATACAGGATGGTACTCAGCCACCGATCACCGAAAGCCTTGGCTTCCTGCGAATGCTCCGCGGTGCAGCAGGCGCTCAGGCCCAGTTGGTGCTTCTGCTAATCGGTGACCCGAGCGCTCAGGACCGTTTGCCACCCTTGAGTGATTTCGATTTCAAGGATTGGCAGCGCAAAATCGACCAAATGGGGGACCCGTACCTACGTCTAGAGATGCTGGCCCCGCCGAATGAAGGAATAGGCTAATGGCCCTTGCAACACCCACCTTGGCCATCATGGGGCACCCGAACGCGGGGAAGTCTTCCGTTGTGGCGACCCTGACGGAGAACGACCGGATCCAGATCGACAAGCGGGCCGGCACGACGACGACGGCCGATCGATACCCGGTCGTGATCGATGGCACTAAGGTCGTCGAGTTCATTGATACGCCAGGCTTCCAGAACCCAAGCTACATCCTGGAGTGGTTCGAGGCGCATCCAGATGAGGTCGATCTGGCCCGCGCCTTCGTGGATGCCCATTGCGCCGATCCGCTCTATGTCCACGACTGCTCGCTGCTGCGACCGGTGGCCGAGGGCGCCGGCATCATCCTGGTCGTCGATGGCTCGAAGCGGATGAAGGAGAAGGACCGCACCGAGGTCGAGCTGCTCCGACTCACCGGTCGGCCGCGCATGGCCATCCTGAACAACACGACTAACGTCACCGAGTACATGGATCAGTGGCAGGACTCCTTGAACAAGGCCTTCAACGCGGTACGGGAGTTCAATGCCCATCGGGCGACCTACGACGAGCGCATGCGCCTGATGCGCGCTCTGAAGACGATCGACCAGCGCTGGGAGGATCGTATCGATGAGACCATAGAGGCCTTCGCGCGCGATTGGGATCGACGTATGGAACAGACGGTGACCTCGATACTCGCTCTGCTCAAGGATGCGCTGGCGCTCAAGGTCACCGAGACGGTGCAGACCAAAGATCGTACATCGGTCGTGGAGCAGGAGCGGATCCGCGAGAAGCTCACTCAGTCCTTCGAAGACGGACTGCGTCACCTTGAGGTGAAGGCGCAAGACGAGGTTCGGGCGCACTTCCGCCACAACGTTTGGAACATCTCACCCGAGTCGATTCTTCAGAAGGATCTGTTCTCTGAGGAGGTGGGCCGGACGCTGGGCCTCTCGCGTCGGCAGTTGGCTTTGGTGGGCGCGGCTGCCGGGGCGACGACCGGCGCGACGATCGATCTGTCCACGGGCGGCACGACCTTAGGTGCGGCCGCGCTGCTCGGCGCGGCGACTGGTGGGGCGCTCAGCATCTTTGGCAGTAACGCCTTGGCCAAGGTCGACGTGCAGAAGATCATCGGCGTGGAGCGGGTCTCGATGGGACCTGTCAGCAATCCGCGGTTCCCGTTCGTATTGCTCGATCGGATCATCCTCTACTGTGCGCGGGCGATGAACTGGTCTCACGGCCGTCAGGCCGCCGACGAAGAGTCACCGAGCAGGGTCCCGGACAAGTCGCTTCCGCAGAAGAAGGCCTTCACCGAGGAGCTACCGGCCGACCAACAGAAGGCGCTAGGCAAGTTCTTCGCGGCCGTGCGCAAGGGTAAAGACCAGGGTCAGCTGGAGGAAGAGTGCCGAAAGATCATCAAGGGCATTCTGCGCGGCCTCTCCGAGAGTAAGATCGATAGCCGGGCGGATCTTTAGTACTCTAGCCGACGTGGTCTTGCCGGCCGGCACGCCCGAGCAGGTGAGAGGACGGAGGCGCAGCCCTTGGTCTGAGGCGTCCTATCAGGTCCTGAATCGGCCGTAGCTGGGCCTGGAGATATTCGTTCAGTTTCGAGACAACGAAGATGCTTACTACAATTACAGTCATTGCCGGATTCTCCGTAGGCGGGGGATTAATCCTGATCCCGCTCTTCTTCTCTATCTGGTCCCGCAGCTTTGGGAAGGACATCGTCTTCATGATGACCATGGGACTCATCATGGTCAGCATGGCGACTTGGCAGCTCATCAAGCCGGACGTCGAGACGGGCTATATCCCCTGGGATTCAAGCCAACAGACCGACTCGGCACAGACCAACTGATCCCCAGGCTCGAGGCTTCCTCTCTGGTCTGGCGGCCGCGCCAGGCGCGCCAAAGGCTCAACCGGCAAGGGATGGCCTGCCTTGACCCGGTCGCCGCGCCGAAGGGGGCCAAGGCGCGCGCCGTGAAGATACACAGCAGGGTGCGCACTGCGTACCCTTCACGCGGCGATGTTGATCTTCCGGGGTGTCCCAGCCGCCGCATGATCGTTACCATGAAATTCGCGAAGCACGTTCGCTCCCTCGCCCTCTGGGAG
>CAZOWL010000029.1:0-42942 GCA_964583605.1 uncultured Chromatiaceae bacterium
TTCCCTCACCCCAACCCTCTCCCAGAGGGCGAGGGAGCGAACGTGCTTCGCGAAGTGCATTGTAAGGAAGATCCCAAACAGACCCATCTCACGCCCTCTCCTTCGCTTCGTACGCAGACCAAGCGCCGCTGAGCGCGGTCCCCTCGAAGACATGCAGCGTGCGCAAGCCGCCGCCGGGCGAGGCCCCGACCAACAGTCGCGTCGACCCGGCCTCAACGATCAGGATGCGCTCACGCGCGCCGAGCGGCAGCACGCCGACGATCCGCAGATTCACCCCTCCACCGGCCTGGAGTCGATGAGCTCGCCTCAGGAGCCAAGCAACGGCCAGCAGCGCGGCGACAACGATGGCGAGCGACAGCGTGACCTGCCCGACCATCTCGGCGCCACCAAGCGGCCCAGGCACCGCATCGACCGCGCCCGGCTCCTCGGCTCGGGCAGGACCGGCCGACCAGGCCAGGATGCCGGTCAGGCCCCAGGCCAAGGCCTGCTGCCAGCCACCGTACCCCCGTGAGACCACAGATCGCACCGCCATCATTGGCTCCCGCCTTTCGCCGTGACGCTCATACCTTGTTCAGCCGCTTGACCCGCTCGCGCATGCTCACGACATCCGTGAGCCGCAAACCGAAGCGTTCGTTGACGACCACGACCTCGCCCTGGGCGATGAGCGTACCGTTGACCATCACATCCATCGGCGCGCCGGCGTCCCGATCGAGCTCCAGCACCGACCCCTGTCCAAGCTTGAGGAGATCACGGATGGTCATCCGACGACGCCCGACCTCCATTGAAAGGGTGACAGGGATGTCCAAGACGACGTCCAAATTCGCACCCGTAGAGCCAGTCTCCGGCTCGGGTGTCGTGGACTGGAAATCAGCGGCCCGGTAGCCCTTGCCAGATGGGCGCTCACCATTCTCAGCGGTATCGATCGTGTCCACGTTGCAACCTCCAGAATCGGTTTTGGATTAGGCGCAGGCCGCAAAGCCACTCGGCTGTCGGCGCTCGGCCGAGTCACGGCCGGATGCATCACCCCTGTCCCCAGGGGCAGAGCTCGAGCCGGCGTGGGCCCATGCCTCAGTCTGTTCAGCACTGACCTGCGTGATCTTCACGGCCTTCCGGCCGCGGGCGACGCCAAGCGCACCGCGAAAGGTCGGCTCGCCTTCGACATCGATCGGCAACTGGCCTGGGATATCGATCGGGATGACATCGCCTGGCTTGAGGGTCAGGATGCGGCGCAGCGGAATGGCTAGCTCGACCAAGGTGCCACGGAGCTCCAGGGGGACCGTCTGCAGCCCCTCGAGCAGGCATTCGCGCCAACGCCGATCGACATCCCCATGCTCGCTCACCAGACCGTTGTCGAGCAGCGCCTTGATCGGCTCAACCATGGCGTAAGGGACGACGAAGCTGAGCTCGCCCTGCAACTTCCCGAGTCGGATATCGAAGCGCGCGGCGATGACGCGCTCGGGCGAGCTGGCGATGCTGGCGAAGAGCGGATTGGTCTCCACCCCGGCATGCTCGATGCCAATCTGGTAGACAGGCGCCCAGGCCCCTTCGAGGTCGCGCGCCATCCGATCGATGAGGATCCGCGTCACGCGCAGCTCCGCCGAGGTGATCTCTTTGCGCTGCTGGACACCCTCGTCGGCCTCCTCGTCTGCCGCCCGACCACCGAAATAGCCGTCGACCAGCATATACACAAGCTGGGAATGCAGGACGAACAACGCGGTCCCCTGAAGCGGACGGACACGCACCAGATGCATCCCGCATTGGCCAGGCAGCTGCCCAAGCCAGTCCACATAGCGGAGACTCTCCACGCGGGCGAGCTCGACCCCGACACCACGGCGCAGCACACCCGACAAGGTCGTACGGAGCTGGCGGGAGAACTTCTCGTAGATCATCTCGAGCGTCGGCATCGAGCTCCGGATGATGTGCTCCTGGGCCGAGAAGTCATACCGAGTGACATCTTGATCCGCGTCCGAGATCGTCTCGTCCGCGGCAAGCCGTCCCGTGTCGACCTCTTCGAGTAGGGCTTCGAGCTCTTCCGGCGTCAGCAAGTCGTTGATCGACATATCACTGCATCAGGAAGGTGGTGAAGAAGACATCGACGACCCCGGGCTGGCCGATCAGGTCGGAGAGAACGCTGCGTATCTCTTCGCGGATCCGCCCACGCAAGGCCTCTTTTCCCTCACGTGACTGGAGTTCGTCGGCATTCTGCCCGCTCAGGAGCATGACCATCGCGTTGCGGATGGCCGGGGCATGGGTCTTGAGCGCATCCTCTACTTCCTTGCTCTCGACAGCCGCCTCGACGCTCACCTGCAGGAACTGAGCCGTAGTCGGGGCGTGGAAGCTCACAGTAAAAGGCGGATCGAGAGCCACGTAAGAGAAGACCTGCGGATTGGTTGCTGGGGATGACCCTGCCTCTTGCGCCTGTGCCTGCAACTCCTCGCCCGCCTCCGTCTCTGCCAACGCCTGCGCCGACTCCTGGGCTGGAAACTTGCCCGTCAGATAGAGGGTGCCCAACACGCTCCCACCGATGACGAGCAGAACCACCAGCACGAGGGCACCGATGAGCAGGGTTTTCTTCACGGTTGAGCTCACTCCTAGTCTGTGCTTTGGATCCGGCGGCGCCAAACCCATTGACCGGATCCAGAGCCACCTCGCTGCTCCGGGACTAAGCAATCTTCGCGCCAAGAATGAACACCTCTTTGCGACAGAGAGTTACTGCATTTCGGAACGGAACTGCCGGGCTCTTGGCGGGGGATCTGCGGAGACGATCGTCGAGACTTTGACGGACGAATCGGCGGGTGCAGCGCTACCGATCTCGTAGCGGGATGCCTCTTTATCGGAGATGGGTCGACCTGGAGGTCGACCCTCCGGCCGACCCTCCGGCTGGCCTTCCCGCCGACCGACCGGCCGATCTTGGTGGCCAATGGCTGCCACTTGGCGTTGACACGCGCCTAAGCATAGGCATCAACGAGGCCTTCTCCGGATCTCAGAGTCCGCCTTGCCGTCGCGTCATCGGCGGCTTGGCCCTGCGGTAGACCCTGGCCGTCGGCGCCTGCTCGCTCGCCGTCACCCCGGCGCTGCTCGCCGGTCTGCCGCTCGGCGACGTCGAAACGCTGAAGGGTGAGGCCCGCTTCATTGAAGAGCTCACGGAGCCGTGGCAAGGCCATCTCGACGGCCTCGCGCGCGCCTGCGCTCTGGACGACAAAGCTGACGCTGGTCCCATCGTCCTGCTGTCGGATCTTGATCTCGAGACTGCCGAGCTCCGGCGGATTAAGGCGCAGCTCGGCGAGCCGCTGCCCACGACCCACGAGCCAGATGACGCGCTCACCGAATTCGTCCCCCCAGCCAGGCTGGCCAGCCGGCTTGGCGATCTGCAGCGTGAGGGTGCCGGAGTAGTCCGAGCCGACCGGTCGGTAGCCAGCTTCCGGGGTGCCACTACTGGCGGCCGCCAACCCCTCGGGACGTACCGCCTCGCTCATGATCGACGAGGCCCGCGCCCCTGATGCCGCAAGTGAGGCCAGCTCGCGCAGCGACGCTGGTCTTTGCCCTTCCTGTCCCGCGCTGAGGGTTTCACGCACCTCGATGGATTCACCCTGGCCCCGCAACGACTCCGAGACCTCTGCCACTGTCCTTGCCGGCGCGTCGCCCGATGCCGGCGCAGATCGGCCCCGTGCGGCATCGAGACCGGATTCGATACCTGCGGCCGAGGTTGTCGTGCGGGCCGCGGATAGATGACGCTCGTTGCCTGACCCTATCTCCATTGGATCCAAGCCGATCTCCTCCGCTCCGGCCGCGCGGGACCCATCGACCTCCGTGCCCGCCGAGCTCGCTCCCTGCACCGGCCCTGCCAGCTGCCGACGCGGGTCCGCCGACCCCAGGCCGTGCGCCGACGGCAAGGCGGCAGACTCGGGAGCTGGTCTTGATCCATTCCGAAGCGAGGACGCCTCGCCGACGACCGCCTCCCCGGTGTCGACGGCCTCTTCAACAGGGACAGCAACCTGAGCGCGGTCGACGTGCTGACCCCCTGCCCTGCTCTCCGCCGAGTCGGCCTCAGGCGGCGGTGTCTTGGCGTCCGCACCAGGGCTATCCGGTGCGGATCGTGCCGCGCGAGGCTCAGCCGGCTCTGCCTCAGCCGGCGGCTTCTCGGCGTCCTGGCGAGGGGCATCCGACTTGGGTCGTTCGGCGCGTGGACCGGCTGACTCGGGCTTCGGCGCCGACTCCGAGGGCTCCGCGGAGGACTGTCGCCGCATCACCGCGTCGAACGAATCCCCGCCGCTGCCGCGCTGACGCGGATGTGATTCAGCGACCTTCGCGGCATCGGTCCCGCGCGACATGGACGTGGAGGCGATGGCATTCATCGTGTCTGGACCTCATGAGGTCGGATACCGGCGCTGGACTGCGCCAAGTCGTCCAACACCCGCTGTTCTGCGCGTTCCGCGGCACGGCTTTCAGCCAGCCGCAGACGCTCGCGCACCTTATCCAACGCGGCCACCTGCCGCTCGACATCCTGCCAGCGCTCGAACGACTGCTGGACCGCGACGGCCTGTTGATCGAGCCGCTCGCGGTGCTCGGAGATGGCATGATTGAGCCGCGACATGAAGCGCCAATAGTCCTGGAGATGGACCGCGTGACCTGATCCGTGCGCCGTGGCCTGACTGGCATACTCGGCACGGTAGCTGACGAGCTCGCCAAGCTGTCGATCCACCTCGTCCAAGGATTGGCGGCGCTGGGCCAACGAGAGACTCGCCTCCTGTCGCTTCTCCTCAAAGACTCGGCGCGCTGAGGCGATACGCTGCTCTCGGCTCATGTTGCTATCTCCTTACTCGTCGCAGATGCGACTCGTGCACCAGGATCATCGCTCAACCGCTTCCGGCTTCTTTGTCAGCGCCAGCAGCTGCTCGACGCTGCTGGCCAGATCAACGCGCTGGCGCATGTCCTGGCACAAGAACCCCATGATGGCCGGGCGGCACGCGATGGCCTCGTCCAGTTGCGGATTGTGACCCTTCCGATAGGCGCCTAGCGTGACCAGGTCCTGATTCCGACTGTAAACCGACATCAGGCGCTTCACCGTCCGAGCGGCCTCCTGTTGCGCAGGCTCGGTGATCTCGTGCATCAGACGACTGACCGAGGCCTCGATGTCGATGGCCGGATAATGGCCCTCTTCGGCAAGGCTACGTGACAGCACGACATGGCCGTCTAGAATCGCGCGCGCCGCATCGGCGATCGGATCGAGCTGGTCGTCGCCCTCTGCCAGAACCGTATAGAAGGCCGTGATCGAGCCTTCGCCCTCGCCGGTGCCGGCCCGCTCGACCAGCCGCGGCAGCTTGGCAAAGACCGATGGCGGATAACCCTTGGTGGCCGGCGGCTCGCCGATCGCGAGCGCGACCTCGCGCTGGGCTTGGGCGTAGCGCGTCAGGGAATCCATCAGGAGGAGCACACGCTGACCGCGGTCGCGGAAGTACTCGGCGATGCTGGTGGCTAACATCGCCCCGTGCAGCCGCATCAAAGGCGGGCGGTCGGCCGGCACGGCCACGACCACGGCACGGCGACGCCCCTCGTCGCCGAGGATGTTCTGAACGAACTCGCGCACCTCGCGACCGCGCTCGCCGATCAGTCCCACCACGGTCACATCGGCATCCGTGTAGCGGGTCATCATCCCAAGCAGCACGCTCTTGCCGACGCCGCTGCCGGCAAAGAGACCCATGCGCTGGCCGCGGCCGACGGTGAGCAGGGCATTGATGGCCCGCACCCCGACATCGAGCGGCTCGGCAATTGGTGCACGGGACATCGGGTTGATCGGCCGGCCGTTGAGTGACGCAAAGCCGTCGCCGCGCACCGGCCCGCGGCCATCCCAGGGCCGCCCAGCGCCGTCGAGCACGCGGCCGAGCAACGCCGGTCCGACTTGTATCCCACCACCCCGCGGGGCCGGCGTGACGCGCGCATTAACCGTCAGGCCGCGGTCCTCGCCAGCCAACATCAGGTAGAGTCGCTCGCCCGAGAAACCCACCACCTCGGCATCGGCCTGCGAGCCATCGGTCGTCTCGATGGTGCACCGCCCGCCCACGGGCGCCTGACAGCCAACCGCCTCGAGCGCGAGCCCGACCGCACGCGTCAACCGACCGTGCAGGATCGGGCCCGGTATGTCCGCTACCGAGTGTCGCCATTGCGCGATGGTCTCGGCCAAGACCTGGCTGCCGCTGGCGCGAGCAGGTGGCGCAGTGCTCACTGGGTTGAGTCCGCGCCACCGCCGGCGGATGGAGCATCCTGGCAAGCCATGTCTTCCGACCGAGCCGGCACACCATTGGACGCCTGCTCTGAGCCGGTATCCTCGACGCGATCACCGCCCAAGACGTGGCGAATGGCAATCGCCAGCCGCTTTTCAACCGTCGCATCGACCTCGGAGGTGCTAGTGACGACGACACAGCCGCCACGGGTGACTGCCGGCGTCTCGACGATCCGCCAACCGCGACCGCCCTCTTCCGCTGCGTCCGAGTAGACCTCACGAAGCAGCGCCGCATCATCCGGATGGACCTTCACGGCAACCTCCCGCGATGCCAGCGGGAGCACGGCGAGCGCCTCACGCACCGTCGCGACAATGACACCGGGCTCCGTCTTGATCTCGCGCCGCACAAGCTGGCGAACCATCGCGGCGACGAGCGCCTTCAACTCCTGCTCGACGCGTTCATCGAGCTGCTCGAGCGGCCGCGCGAGTGAGTCAATCAGTGAAACAAGACGCTGCGCCTGGGCTCGAGCCTCGTCGGCACCGCGTTGCAGGCCCTCGCTGTGGCCGGCCGCGAAACCCTCGTCAAAGGCAGCCTGGCGCAGTGCCTCGAGGTCCTCGGCAGTCGGCATCGCATGGCCTGACTCGCTGGAATCGGATCCCAGACCCGCCGAGCCACCATGTGCGGCCCAATCTGGCCAGGGCTCGAAGTCCGCGTCGGCCCCGCCGTCAAACGAAGTCATCTCCGGCCCTCAAGGTGATCTCGCCCTTCTCCGCCATCCGCCGGGCGATGCGCACAATCTCCTTCTGCGCCTGCTCGACATCGGCGAGGCGCACGGGCCCGGTGCCCTCGATGTCATCGCGGACGAGCTGCGCGGCCCGCTTCGACATGTTCTTGAAGATCTTCTCCTTGAGCCGCTCATCCGCCGCCTTGAGGGCCTTGACGAGCCGATCGTTCGGCGTCTCCTTGAGCACGGCCTGGATATCGCGGTCGGTCAGCTCGGCCAGGTCGTCGAAGGCGAACAGCGCCTCGTCCAGGGTACTGCCCAGATCCGGGTCATCCTTGCGGATGTCATCGAGGATATCCGCACCCAGCGCCCGATCGAGATGATTGATCATATCGACTGCGGCCTTGACCCCGCCGATGCGCGAGCTGTAAATCCCGGGCGCATCCGAGACCTTCTGGTCGATGATCGCATCGAGCTCCCTCAGCGCCGCTGGCGGCAGGCTCTCGAGGTTCGCGATGCGGGTGAGCAGCGCGGGCCGCTGGGCGTCGGGGAGCAGGGACAGCACCTCTGCGGCGTGCCCCGGCTTGAGATTGGCGAGCACGATCGCCGCGATCTGCGGGTGCTCATGCCGCAGCAGGTCGGCGACCGGTCCGGCCGCCATATGCCTCAGGGCGTCGATGCCGCCGAGGCGGCCAGCCATGATCTGGTTGACGAACTCCTTCGCGCGGTCCTTGCCGAGGGCATTGCCGAGCGACGCGAGCAGGTATTCCTCCGAGCCAAGCCCAAGCGGCATCCGATCATCGGCTTGAGAGATGAACTCTTCGAGGGTATCCGAGACCTCCTTGCGAGAGACGGTCCTCATGCGCGAGATCGCCATCCCGAGCTTCTGCACCTCCTTCGGCTCAAGGTACTTCAGAACCTCGGCGGCGAGGCCCTCACCCACCGTCAGCAGGAGAATGGCCGCGCGCTCGCTGCCACCAAGCGCCGGAGTCATCTGACCCGGCATGTCACCTGTGATCTCAGCGCTCATTGACGAGCCACTCCTTCACGAGGTCGGCCGCCAATCGCGGATCCTCCGCGATCAGCGAGCGGGCCCGTGCCACCTTCACGTCATAGCTGTTCGGTGCCGCAAGGCCGCCCTGCACGACTTGCTGCGCATCCTGGGAGAGCGCCACGCGGTCGGGCTCGAGCTCGTCGGGTCCGGCGAGGGCCGGTGCATGTCCGGCCTCACTGGAGCCATCGGTCAAGGCCGGTTGAGTCGCCGGGCCGCCTGTCGCCGCGCTGCGCATCAGCGGGCGGAGGAAGGCCAGCGCCAGTAGCAGAATGACCAGCGCGCCGATGGCCTGCTTGGCAAAGCCCCAGACCCACGGCTGCTTCCACAGCGGTGGCTCAGCCGTGATCAGCCCTTCGGCGGTCTGGAAGGCGGCATTGACGATATGCACCGTGTCACCGCGCCCCTGATCGAACCCGACGGCCTTCTTGACGAGTGCCTCGATGTCGTCGAGCTGGTCCTGACCAAGGGGTTTCCCCACCGGGTTACCGTCCTTGTCCGTCTCGACTGTATCGTCGATCACCACGGCGACCGATAGGCGCTTCAAGACGCCGCTTGGCGCGCGAATATGCCGAACCGTGCGATCGATCTCGTAGTTGCGCGTCGCATCGCGCGAAGAGCGCTCACTCCCTCCCCCGCCACCGAAGGCACCGCCGTCGAGGGCGCCGCCGGGCGGCGGTTGGTTCGACAGCGCACCCGGAATGCCGCCAGCAAAGGGCGAGCCGGTGGAACGCTGCTCCGAGACCTGCTCGCTGCGCAACGCCGGGCGGTCGGGTTCATAGAGCTCCTCGGTCGCCTCCATCACGGTGAAGTCGAGATCCGCGACGACCTGCGCACGTACCCTCCCCGGACCAAGGACCGGCGTTAGGATCTCCTCGACCCGACGGGTGTAGGCCGCCTCGATACGGCGCGCGTGCTCGAACTGCGCGAGCGACCCCTCCAAGCCGCTGCTCAGTTCCTCAGGCGTCAGGAGCCGACCGGTCTGGTCGACGACCGTCACCTGACCCCGCTCCAGATTCGGGACGCTCGAGCTCACCAGATGCATAATCGCCTGCACCTGGACCGGCTCCAGCGTGCGACCCGGGAAGAGGTTGACCAATACCGACGCCGAGGCCTTTTCGCGCTCCCGGACAAAGAGGGAGCGCTTCGGCATCGCCAAGTGGACCCGCACGCCCTGGACATCCGCCAGGCTCGCTATCGTTCGCGCCAGCTCGCCCTCCAGGACGCGCTGATAGCGCACCGACTCCATGAACTGACTCTCGCCGAAGGTGCTCTGGCCATCGAGCAGCTCGAAACCGACACCCCCGCCCTTCGGCAGGCCCATCGCCGCGAGCGCAAGGCGCGTCTCGTGCATACCCTCGGCCGGCACCAGGATGGTCCCGGTGTGCTCGTCGATGCGATAGGCGACCTGCCTCTCCTGCAGCGCGCTCACGACCTCGCTCGCGTCCACCTGGGATAGGTTCGTGTAGAGCGGGCGGTACACCGGCTCGCGCGACCAGAGCACGACCGCTAAGCCAATGGCCACGCTGAGGGCCAAACCGACCATCAACGCCAGCTGCCGGCTGACCGGCAGCCCCGCCAGGTCGCGGAGCCGATCCATGATCTGATCTGCAGCTATCCATTTCATAGGTGCATCCGCCGAGCCTTACGAGGACAACAACGCACAGCCGTCGAGCCATGAAGAAGAGGCATCACACGTGCATGCTCATGATTTCCTGGTACGCCGCAACGAGCTTGTTGCGCACCTGAACGGTCGCCTGCATCGACAGGCTCGACTTCTGCATGGCGACCATCAGGTCAGAGACCGAGACGCTCGGGTCACCCGCCTCGTAGGCCCGACCCAAGGCCGCCGCCCTCTGCTGGTTCTCGTTGACACGATCCAGAGACTGCTTCAGCACATCGGCAAAATCTGTGCGCGGCGCTTCGTCCGACGGGCCCGCCCCCGCGCCTTCGACGCGCCCGGACAGCGCGCGCAGCCGGGAGAGAAGCTCAGTTGGCGTGATGCTGTTATCGGTCATATCCCAATCCCTTCATCCCCGCCGACTCGTCAGGACCACGGGCATCTCAAACCCGAGGCGGCGCAGCCTGGCGATGCGGTAGCGCAAGGTACGCGCGCTCATGCCGAGCCTCCTGGCGGCGGCCTCACGGTTACCCCTCGTCGCCTCGAGTGCCTCCACAATCAGGTCGCGCTCGCGCTGGCGTAGATCATCGCCGAGGAAAGCGGCCGACGCGCTTGGCTCCGAAGAGCCCAGAGCCGGCCCACACGATCTTGGTAAGTCAAGCGGCTCGATGCAGATCTCAGCGGCATCGATCCAGGGCCCCGCTTGCAGGATCAACGCACGCTGAATCACGTTGTCCAATTCGCGGACATTGCCCGGCCAATCGTGGGACAGGAGCTTCTTTTCAGCCGATCGGGTGAAACGCGGGGCCTGGCGACCCGGGGGCACATGCCATCGTACACGGTGGGTCGCGAGCGGGAGGATATCTGCGACCCGCTCCCGCAATGGCGGAATCGTCAGAGGAAAGACGTTCAGACGGTAGTAGAGGTCGACACGGAAGTCGCCGGCCGCCACCAGGTCGCGGAGCTCGCGATTCGTTGTGGCCAAGATGCGGACATCGAGCGGGATCGTGTGGCGTCCCCCCAAGCGCTCGAGCTCGCGCTCCTGAAGCACACGCAGGAGCTTCGCCTGCAGCTCGAGATCCATCTCGGTGATCTCGTCGAGGAGCAAGGTGCCCTGTTGGGCCTGCTCGAATTTCCCTTGGTACGCCTGGTGTGCCCCGGTAAAGGCGCCGCGCTCGTATCCGAACAGGGTCGCCTCCAACAGACTCGCCGGGATCGCCGCACAGTTCACGGCAACGAAGGGTCCTGGCGCGCGGGTCGAGCGGGAGTGGATGAACCGGGCAAAAAGCTCCTTGCCAGTCCCGCTCTCGCCGGAGATCATCACCGACGCGTCGGTATCGGCGACACGCTCGGCAAGATACAAGACACGCTCTGTCGCAGGGTCAGCACAGACGAGATCGACCCGCTGCTGTTCGCAAAGCGCCTCGAGCCCTGGGGCACCGACTCCTGTCGCGTCGGCCAGGGCCACCGCAGCCTCTCTCATACGCTCAGCTCCTAACTCGGTGCGAACCGCCAGCGACCATCCGGCCGTAGCGGAGATTCGGGCGCGCTGCGACGATGCCGGGCACCGCGCTACGCGCAGCGAAATTGACTGTCACACCGAATCAAGCAAGCGACGTGCCGAACGCTCCGCGCGAACGAATACGGGGGCCTAACGATCATGGGACGAGGCGAGCCACCCCAGATGATGAAAGGTGGCCTCGCCCCTGATCGTTCCCTCACCCCAACCCTCTCCCAGAGGGCGAGGGAGCGAACGTGCTTCGCGAAATTCATGGTAAGGGATAGGGATCAGGGAGGGCGTCAGAATTCCGCCGTGGCATCCTTGCGGTTCATGCCGTACTTGCGCATCTTCTCGACCAAGGTCGTGCGCCGCATGCCGAGCAGCCCTGCCGCCTGCGCGACGACGCCGTTGGCTTCGTCCAAGGCTTGGTTGATGAGGGTGATCTCCTGGCGACTCAGATAGTCGCGCAGATCCAAGCCACCCGGCGGTAGGCGGAGCGTTGCCGAGCCCGCGATAGCGTCCTGGCGAGCCGCCTCGTTGGCGTCGGCCGTCTCACGCTCCGGCTCCTGGTAGCCCTGAGGCAGGAACTTACGAGGCAGGCGGCTGGGCGTCACCAATTCGCCTGGGTGCAAGATCGCCAGCCGCTCGACGAGATTGGCCAGCTCGCGCACGTTGCCCGGCCAAGCATAGCGCGACAAGGCATCGACGGCCGATGCGCTGAGACTTAGGGTCCCACGGCCGGCGGCCTCCATCCGTGCGATCAGCTCGTTGATCAGCAGAGGCAGGTCTTCTATGCGTGCGCGCAACGGCGGGGTCTCGATGGGGAAGACATTGAGCCGATAGTAGAGATCCTCACGAAACTGGCCCTCCTCGATCACCCGTTCCATGTCGCGGTGCGTCGCGGCGATGACCCGGACATTGGTGCGCAGGCTGCGCGTACCACCGACGCGCTCATAGGTCTGCTCTTGGAGCACGCGCAGCAGCTTGACCTGCATCGGCAGGGGCATATCCCCGATCTCATCGAGGAACAGGGTCCCGCCCTCGGCCAGCTCGAAGCGCCCCGGTCGGGACGTGATGGCACCGGTAAAGGCGCCCTTCTCGTGGCCGAACAGCTCGCTTTCCAGCAGTTCCGCCGGGATGGCTCCGCAGTTCACGGCCACGAAGGGTGCGCCGCGGCGCGCCGACAGATAGTGGATGTTGCGGGCGACGATCTCCTTTCCAGTCCCCGTCTCGCCCAAGACCAGAACAGTCGCGTCGGTCGGCGCGACCTTGTTGATCAGATACCGGACCTGCTGCATCACCGGACTCGCCCCGACGAGGGCGCGGGACAGGCGCAGTGATCCGCTGGCACTGCGGGGCTTGCGGTTCTCCTGGAACTGCCGCCCCTGCTCAAGGGCCGTGATCAGCTGCGGCTGGCGCAGCGGATAGTCGAGCGCCCGAACGAACCGGCCGACTTCGCGCGAGCCCTCGACGAGCGCGCGAGCCGTGCCGTCGAGATCGAGCACACAAATCGGCAGCGTCGCATCCCAAGCGCGCACAGCATCAACCAGATCGAGAAGGGCCTGCTCACCGGCGTCGCAGCCGATCAGCGCCGCCGCCGCGCCATTGCCGACTCGCCCCGCGCGCTCTAACCAGTCCTGAGGCGACGCGACCACGACCGGATATCCAAGAAACTCCAGGATGGCCGAGACATAGCGGGCACGATCCTCATCCCCCTCCAGGATCAGGATCGGAATCCCCGTCGCGTCGCTGGTGCCCTCACCACTTGTCGGCGCGGTGGACACGCGACCCAGGGGCTCGGCGCGACCCGATCGGCCGGGCTCTGTTCCTGAGGCATCCGATCGCCCCTCTCCCGGTCGATCGCGAGAGGCATCGTGGCTCGACAAGGACATGCTAAGCTCCAGATCTAGGTCAAAACTCAGATGGGGCGAGCAGCGCGCGGCCCCCTCGGCCACGCCGCGACCCTCGCACCTAGGGCGACTCCCGCTGAGCATGCACGCTACGGTGGACCCGGAGATTGCTCCCCACGTCGACCTAACCTGGCATGCTCAGAGCGATGCAAGTCGGGGTGTGAGAGGGTACTGGACCCGTCGAAGATTTGACACTAGATGGCGACGGCCGAGCTGTGACCGCCATTGCAGAGCGAATGAAAACGGCGCGAGGCGCAGTGCCGAAGCACCCGTCGTGCCGAGACTCTGTCTACGAGTTTCGCGACGGTGATTCGCTCACTCGCCCTTTGGGAGGGGATCGGCGCAAGCAACGAGCACGGGCGAGTGGGCGTTTAATCATCTGGGGTGGCGCGCCTCGTCGCATGATCTTTACTCGGCGGACAGTCCAGCAAGGCCGGCCGCGGGTTGTAGGTCGCGAGGAGCGCTCAATCCGCCACGGCGGTCCGATAGGCGCGATCGGCGTCGGCCTGGCGTCGCAGCGCGACGATCTTGGAGGATACCGTCGCCTTGCCGGCTTGACAGAGCGCGACCACACGCTCGTCGGAGTCAAGGATCTCCTCGATGCCGCTCCGCACCCAGGTGCGCTCATGATCCGCGGGTGGGGCCGCGAAAAACTGCGCGAGCCGTGCACCGCGCTCGCGCTCGAGCCGTATCACGACCTCCCAGTCCGCCGCTTCCGCAGCCTTGAGCATCTCCCGTGTGTGAGACAGGATCAACCCCCATTCCGGAGCACGGTTTGTATCGACTAATGACAGGGCCATCTTCTTATTCGCACGCTTTTCTATGAAACTCGCGAAGCACGTTGGCTCGCTCGCCCTCTGGGAGAGGGGCGGGGTGAGGGAACGATCAGGGGCGCGGCGACCTTTCATCATCCGGGGTGGCTCGCCTCGCCCGATGATCGCTATAGTTGTACAACGCTCAGTCTACCGCCAGCACTGCGGCTCATCGTGCGATAGTCCTGCGGGATCGCGTCCCACGCGGAGCGGATCTCCTTGAGGAGCGAGATGACTTCGGTCAAGCGGTCAGGGTCATTGCGTAGGTTGGCCTCCATCAGGCGCCGGTACATGTAGTCGTAAAGCTGCTCGAGGTTTCCTGCAATCTCACCACCGCTGTCATGGTCGAGGTTGGCACGCAGGGTGTCGATGATCTCCATGCTGCCGCGAATCAGGCGGGCCTTCTCGGTAATGGCTTGGCGACGCATGTGCCCTATAGCCGCTGCGCTCTTCTCGATCGCACCGTCGAGCAGCATCAGCACCAGCTGATGGGGATTCGAGTCGACGATTGCACTTTGAGTATTCACGCTGCGATAGGTACTGATAGGGGACAGGCTATTCATGAAAATCGGCTCCTTCATAGCTCATTCTGTTTCTCTTGGCATCACGCCGATTGCTAGCGCGCGCTAAGGAGGTCACGGGTCGAAGAGTCATTGCCTTCCCTACCTTCGTCGGCCGTCACTGGGCATTCTTTAGTAGGTTGCGAAAGTAGTTTGCGAAGGTCGACCGCAGAAAATGACGCCTCTCGTTCTACTGGCGCATCCGGGTGCCGTTGAGCGCAGTGCAAGGCGACCAATCCGGCCACAGGGTCAACTGCACCGGCGGGGCGTCAGCTCGGCCCTCAGCAGGTCATCCGAGCAGGCGGAACAGGGACAGATCGCGGATCTGGAGATAGGAGCGCTGGGCGGCCTCTAGGCCGATCATCGCCGTCTGCAGGCGCACTGCGGCCTCGGCGTAGTCGAGATCCTGTGCCTCCGAGAGCGCCTCGGTCGCTGTCAGGCGAAAGGCCTCATTCGCATCGGTTTGGTTGTCGATGAGGTTGAGGCGCGCGCCGATGCGAGCGCGCTGCGTCAGGATGTGCTCGAGCGCACTTTCCAGCTCGGTGAGGCCACCGCTGAGCGCCCGGTGCAGCGCCGCTTGGGCGTCCGGGGTGTCGGTAGGCCCTTCCAGCACCCTCGCGGCGCTGTGGAGGATCGAGAAGATGTCACGATAGCCGGCCGGCTCGATCTGGACGCGCTGAAAGACCTCGTCACCGGAATCGCTCGCCGTTGCACGAACCCCGGGCCCTATCTCAACCTCCCGCTGGCCCTCATCGCCGCGATAGGTAAACGCGCCGCGCCCGTCAGGGGCGAACGGCCGCGTGCGGCTCTGAAAGCCGGCAAACAGGTACTCGCCATCGCTGTGGCGAGTATTAGCCAACCCGAGGAGCTCCTCGAGACGCTGGTCGAGGGCCAACGACAAGGCCTGGCGATCGGCATCATCGAGGGTACCGTTGTTACCCTGGATCATGAGCTCGCGGGCGTTGTGCAACAGGTCCGTCACGCTGGCCAACACCGTCTCCTCGGCGCTCTGTCGTGCGCGGACCACCTCGGCATTCGCCTGATACCGATCGATCGCCGCGAGCTCTCGCTTCAACCGCATGGCCGCGACGGCGGCCGTCGGGTCTTCCGAGGCACTCTCAAAGCGCCTGCCGGTTGCGAGCTGCTGCTGCGTCTTCACAAGCCGACCATGCTGCTCGAGCATCAGGTTGACATTGCGATCGTGAAGCTGTTGCGTGGACAGGCGCATAGGGCTCAACGCGCGACGGCATTCAGAAAGGTGTTGAACATCTCGTCGGCCGCCGCGATGATCCGCGCAGCCGCTTGGTAGGCGCGCTGATAGCGCAACAGCTCGGTGGCTTCTTCGTCGAGGTTGACCCCAGAGCGCGCCTCGCGCGCATCGGCTGAATGGGCGAGCATCTTCTCACTGGCACCGGCGGCGATCTCCAGTGCCTGGGCCCGACCGGCGGTGGTGGCAACCGTGCGTTCGTAGCCCTCCGCCAGCGTCGCCGTCCCACGGAGGAGTAGCGGCGCATCGCGCAACGCCGACAGGGCGAGCGCGTTGCGGTTATCACCCGTGCCGCCCGCATTGCCCTCGAGCACGAAGCGATCTTTGTCGACCGGCGCGCCGGTGACAGAGAAGGTCAGCTCGCCGAAGCCTGCAACCGAGAGCGTCAGCGGCGCGCCGCTGTCGATGCTCGGATCATAGGCCAGCGTACCCCCGGGCGGAGAGCTGACCGAGAACTGTTTCGAGACCGAGTCGAAGGTAAGGGTGATGGCGGCGGCGAGTGTCTCGCCGGCGAGGTCAGCCGCGGCGACCGATGTGATGCGAGCGCTACCGAGATTTTCGCTCCCGGCGCCAGAACGCACTGGCGAGGCCAGGGCCAGAGACTCGGCATCGGGCAGCTCACGTCGCATTGCGCCGGCAGCGCCCGCTGAGGGACGGATGATGAAGCTGTCCCCGGCCGCGATCGAGCCGGCGGCCAAGGCAATCGTGAAACCCTCGGCTGCGGGCGCGTGCGGCAGCCTATCGAAGGCGCCGACAACGCGGCCGTCACGGCTGTCGACGAGCCGATACTCCGCCCCGTCATAGGTCAGGCGATACTCAGTATCGCGCAAGGCTGCGACGGAGTCGACGGAGACCTCGAGCTCACCCGAGCCGTTGTTTGCGGGATCGCCAAGGGCACGCGTCGCCTTGAGCTCCGCCGTGTTGATCGCGGTGAAGAGATCCTTTCCGATCGTGCCCGTCTGGTCTATACCTAGGCGATGCTGACGGTTCATTGCGTCGGCGACGCCCAATGCGGCCTGGTCGAGCTGACGGCTCGCATCGGCGAGGAGTCCCTGCTCGAACGCCAGGAATGCACCTAGACTCCCGCCCGAGATGGTGTCCGTGACGTCCACTGCCGAGCCACCGCTGCCGGTCAGGGCCAGGCTGATGCCGCGTGGATCGGCCGGCCGCGAGCTCACGGCCAGCAAGAAGGTCTTCTGGCCGACGACCAAGTCTTGTCCGCGGCCCAAGGAGACATTCACTGAGCCATCGCCCTGCACAAGGGCGGTCACGCCGGCGCGCTCGGCAAGCTGCCGAACCAGCTCGTCGCGCTGATCAAGCAGGTCGTTCGGTGGACCCCCTCGCGCCCCGGACTGGGAGATGCGTTGGTTGAGGTTGGCGATCTCGCCGGCCAGTGAGTTGATCTGATCGACGGTCCCCGCGGCCTGGGCCTGAACCGAGGCGCGCCTCTCCTGCAACCGCTCGTCCAGCATCTGGAAGCGCTCGGCCAATCGATCCGCCTGACCCAACAACACCTGACGGGCCGCTGCCGAGGCGGGGGAGGCCGCCGCCTGCTCGACGGCATCGAAGAAGCCTTGGAGGACCGGTGACAGCGATGTGGCCTCGTCACTCAGCAGGGTATCGAGCCCAACGGCGAGCTCACGGTGTACACGATGCTCTCCGGCAATCGCGGTATCCGTCTCCAGCTGGCGCGTCAGAAACTCGTCGTAGCTGCGCCGAATCGCCGCGACGCGCACACCGCTGCCAACAGAGCCACCGTTCGACAGGGCCGGGACATCCGCCACGAGCTCGACGCGCTGTCGGCTGTATCCGGGCGTGTTCGCGTTGGCGATATTGTGCGAGGTCGTCGCGAGACCCTGCTGCGCGGCCCTGAGTCCAGAGAGGCCGAGCTCGAGGAGGTTGCTGGAGTTGTTGATAGCCATCTCTGATCCTCACGACGGGGGGCGCCACCGAGCCCGATCCCTCTCCTGCCCGCGGCTCCCCGGCCCGCGCAGTCGGCACCAAATTGCTCGCTCCACCGTTAACCCTGTCACGATCCTTGTCGGCTGGCGGCCGAGGATCTTTAATCCTTTACGGTCGCACCGGTTGATCGCCGTGCCCCGGCCAGGCCATGGGCCGCCGGGGATGTTCAGTCGCATGTGCAACTGTTCGGCGCTGCGCTCAACCGCCCGGGCGGAGCGATTGCGGCACGGCCGGGCATCCGGCTCACTCGGGCCTTGACGCGCCGTCAGGCGAGCGCACCGGCAAGCCGCTCCGTACTGTAGATGCTCATGATCTTGTCCGCGTAAGACGGGTCCGTCGCGTAGCCCGCGGTCTGCAACGAGCGGGCGAAGGCCTCCGGGTCATGCGTCTGGGTCAGCGCCGTGCGATAACGCGGGTTGCTGCGCAGAAAGTCCACATAATCTCGGAACGAGTCGGCGAAGGAATCATAGGAACGGAACTCAGCACGAACCATCGTCTCGCTGCCGCGAATAAACTCCCGGGTACGCACTGAGGCAACAGGGCCATCCCAGCTGCTGTGGGCCTTGATATTGAAGAGGTTGTGACTGCTGCTGCCGTCGCCGTTGCGGATGATCGACTGGCCCCAGCCGGTCTCGAGCGCGGCCTGGGCGACGAGGAGCCGCGGGTCGACACCAAGCTCGGTGCCGACGCGCCTCGCATGCGGCATGACCGCGGCGACGAAGTCCTCGGCGCTGGCAAAGCGCGCGGGGGTCGGCTCGGCCGGTGCGGACTCACCTCCGCCGGCCAACAGCGCCGGCAGGCCCCCACCAACGGCATCCGCGGCGAATCCACTGCCGTCAGGACCTGCTGAGGTCCCTTGCTGCGGCAGCAGCGTCATGGGCGCTCCAGGCGACCCCTCTGGCGCCTTAGGCGATCCCTCTGGCGCCTTAGAAGCGGTCTCGTGGTGCACCAGCACCGGCTCCCTCGCTTGCGGAGCGACAGGCACCGGCTCGGCCGGCGCGGTCTCCGCAGGCGTGTCGTCCGCACTCGTCGCGCTCTCGTCCGTGCCGCGCCCAAGCTGCTGGACCAACAGATCGGCAATGCCTAACCCGCGGCCCGAGGTCACCGAGAGCGCCAGCTGCTTGTCGAATAGATCCTCGTAGTGGCCACCGCCTTCGTTGCCGAGCACACCGCCGTCCAGGCTCGCCTCGCGGCTCGCGCGCAGAAGCTGCTGCACCAGGTAGGCCTCGAATTGTTTCGCGGCGACCTTCAATGCCTCGGGCGACCCCTCACGGGCACGCGTACGCAGCGCTCCCATCCCCTGAAAATCTGTATAGACCCGACTGGCCTGAAGCTCGTCAGTCATGTCGACGCCTCCGTCAAATCACCTCGAGCGTCGCGCGTAGCGCCCCGGCCTCCCTTAGGGCCTCGAGGATCGCCACGAGGTCGCCCGGCGCCGCCCCGACCTGATTGACGGCGCGAACGATGTCTTCCAACGAGACGCCCGGCTCGATGAGGAACATTCGGCTTTGCTGGCTGACATCGATTTCGGAGTCCGTACCCGCGACGGTGACGCCATCCGAAAACGGATTCGGCTGGCTGATGACCGGGTTCTCCGTGATCGTCACGACCAGGTTGCCATGACTCACCGCAGCGGGCCGCACCACCACATGCTCGCCGATGACGACGGTCCCGGTGCGCGAGTTGATGATCACGCGGGCCGGGGCATCCCCGGGATGCAGCGTGATGTTCTCGACCAGCGCGAGGAAGCCAACACGCTTGTTGGCCTCCGGTGGGGCCACGACCTGCACCGATCCCCCGTCCATTGGCGCAGCCAGCTCGCGCCCCAGACGTGCATTGATCGCATCCGCCATCCGCTGCGCGGTCGTGAAGTCCGGATCGTGGAGATTGAGCACCAGCTGGCCCCCATCGGCAAAGGGACTGGCCACCTCCCGCTCGACGATCGCCCCATTGGGGACGCGCCCGGCACTCGGGACATTGACTGTAATCTTCGACCCATCCGCGCCCTGAGCACCGAATCCGCCAACGATGAGATTGCCTTGGGCAATGGCGTAGATCTGTCCGTCCACACCCTTGAGCGGCGTCATCAACAAGGCCCCGCCGCGCAGGCTCTCCGCATTGCCGATCGAGGACACGGTGACATCGATCGCTTGGCCCTGCTTGGCAAACGGCGGCAGCGTCGCGGTAACCAGCACCGCCGCGACGTTCTTCGGGCGAATCCGCACATCGTTCGGCATGGCCACGCCGAGCTGAGTCAGCATGCTCGCTATGCTCTGCGACGTGAACCGCGTCGAATTCGTGTTGTCGCCGGTGCCATCCAGGCCCACGACCAGCCCGTAGCCAACGAGCTGATTGTTGCGGACCCCCGCCACTGACGCGATATCCTTGATCCGAACCGCACCACGCGTGGCCAAGCCGTTACCGCTGCTCGGCAGATCACCGCCGAGCGCCGCAGCCGAGGCGAGCAGACAGAGGGCGGCTAGCCAGAGGAAAGACTGCGACGGTCGAGTCGCCATCGTCATGGGATCAACTCCTGGAGCCTAGATAAAGCATCGATCTGGGTGCTCAGCCGGCTAGAAGGGAAACACCGCGCTGATGAAGAACCGCGTCAGCCAGCCGAGCTTGCTGGCATCGGCGACCGGACCGGTGCCGCCGTAGGTGATGCGGGCATCGGCAACCAGCAGTGAGGAGACCGTGTTGTCCGGCTGGATGTCCGCGGGGCGGACAATCCCCGAGATGCGGATGAACTCCTGCCCCTCGTTGATGCCAAGCCATTTCTCGCCCCGCACGACCAAGTTGCCGTTGGCGAGGACTTCCGACACGACGACCGAGATGTTGCCCTTGAGGCTGTTGCTCTGCTCGGTCTCTCCGGAGCCGTCGAAGTCGCGGCTGGCCGACTTCTCGAAATCGGCGCTCCAAGGCTGGGTCGTCAAACCGCTCGTGCCGAGCGCCGCCGATGCGCTCGCCGAGGAGTCCTTGGCGACATCGGTCTCGGCCTTCTTCTTGGCCGCCGTCTTCTCCTCGAGGGTAACCGTCAAGATATCGCCGACCTGCCGGGCGACGGCATTCTCGAACAGACGCATATGGTAGCCGGCTTGGTAGAGGCTGCCCGTCACGGTCTCCGACACGGGCGGCGGCACTGCGGCAGGGGCCGGCTCGGGGCGCGCGGCCATATAGGCCGGGTCGTCGCCAGGTTGTGGAACGGTCGCACAGCCGGAGCCCGCGACGACCAAGATCATGCCAACCGAGCGGGCGATCCAGTTGAGACACGGCATGTTGATTATCCTAGGCCAAGTTAGAGGTTCTGGACCACATACCGCAGCATATCGTCGGCGGTACCAATGGCCTTGGAGTTCATCTCGTAGGCGCGCTGGGTCTCGATCATGTTGACCAGCTCCTCGACTACATTGACATTAGAGCTCTCCACCGAGCCCTGCACGAGCACGCCCAAGCCGTCGAGACCAGGGGTACCGGTCTGGGGTGTGCCACTCGCCGCGGTCTCCCGGAAGAGGTTGTCGCCGATCGGCGCGAGGCCAGCGGGGTTCACAAAATCGGCCAGCTCGATCTGACCAATCTGGGTCGGTAGCTCATCGCCGGCGACCTGCGCGGAGACCGTGCCGTCGCTACCGATGGTCACTGTTAGGGTGCCCTCTGGAATGGTTATAGCCGGCTCGACCAGCAGGCCGGCAGCGGTGACAAGCTGGCCTTCGGCGTTGCGCTGCAACGCACCGTCGCGCGTGTAGACGATCGAGCCATCCGAGGACAGCACCTGGATGAAGCCACGCCCGTTGATGGCCACGTCCAGGTCATTACCGGTCTGGACGAGGTTGCCCTGCGTGAACAGCTTGGCCGTGGCCACGGTGCGTACACCGGTGCCCAAAGTCAGCCCCGAGGGCAGCTCGGTATCCTCGGTCTCCTGCCCGCCGGGCTGGCGAACCGTCTGGTAGAGGAGGTCCTGGAACACGGCTTGGCTGCGCTTGAAGCCGTTTGTGTTGACATTCGCCAGATTGTTCGACGTCACCGAGAGGTTGGTCTGCTGGGCCTCGAGCCCGGTCTTGCTGATCCAAAGGGCAGGAAACATGGAACCTCCGTCGGGTTCGCTCGATTGCGTCAAGATATCGCCGATCGCTAGCGTACGATGCAGGCTACGTGCCACATGTTGTGCTCCAGCACCCTCCATGGCGCGGCTCTGCGGCGGCCAGCCATGGCCTCGGTTGCTTTGGTGGGAGGGCCCAGCAGGCAGAGGTCGGACCTACCGCGACCGGTGATGCGACGAGACTCCGGCGCCTCGACGCGGGAGCCGAGCCGCGCACCGTTCCGCGCGCCAAGCCTTACTATGAAATCCGCGCAGCACGCTCGCTCCCTCGCCCTCTGGGAGAGGGTTGGGGTGAGGGAACGATCAGGGGCGAGGCGACCTTTCATCATCTGGGGTGGCTCGCCTCGCGCCATGATCGTTAGCCAGGCTGCAGCAACCGGCTAGCCGCCTCGTCGGTGCTCTCGGCCTCCTTCATGACCTTGACCTGGAGCTCGAATAGGCGGGCCAAGTCGATCATCTGCACGAGTGAGGCGACCGTGCTGACGTTGCTCGATTCCAGCGCGCCCGAGACAAGTGCGACGGACGCATCCGCATTGGCCTCGGTACCATCGGCCAAGCGGAAGAGACCGTCCTTACCCTTCACCATGTCCTCGGCGGGTGGGCGGACCAGCTTGATCCGGTCGAGCACGGCCAGGTTCTCCTGCCCGAGGAGCTTGACCGCAATGGTCCCATCCTGGCCGATCTCGACCTTCTCCGCTGGCGGCAGCGCGATTGGCCCGGCATTGCCGAGCACCGGGTGCCCGGCTCCGTTCGTGAGAATCCCGCCCGCGGAGACCCTGAGATCGCCGGCGCGGGTATAGGCCTCGTTGCCGTCCGCGCCCTGAACCGCGATCCAGCCTTCACCCTGAATGGCAATATCCAGATCCCGTCCCGTACGGATCGCCGCAGCGGGCGACAGGTCCGCGCCGGGCGAGCTCGCCTGCGCATAGACCCGCGATTCGTAGCTGGGCCCATACACTGGACGACTCTGCTGTTGATGAAGGTCGGCACGAAAGCCGGTGGTGTTGGCGTTGGCCAGATTGTTGCTGACGACGCCTTGGGCCTCGGCCGCTTGGCGCGCACCGACCATGCCGAGATAAAGCATCCTATCCATCGCGACGCTGGCCCTTCACCTACCTGAGATTGATGATGGTCTGGGTCACCGTATCGACCGCCTGGATCGTCTTGGCGTTGGCTTGATAGTTGCGCTGCGCCATGATCAGCTCGGCCAGCTCGGCCGTGAGATCGACATTCGATTCCTCGAGGGCACCCGCCTGAATGACGCCTAGACTTCCTGCCCCAGGACTTCCCACGACCGCCGGGCCTGAGCTGGAGGTCTCACCCCAGACGCTGTCCTTTAGCTGTTGCAGGCCTTGTGGATTGGGGAAGTTGAAAAGTGCGACCTGCCCTAAGGCCTCAGACTGGCCGTTGGAGAAATAGCTCGTGATCATGCCATTCTCGTCGATGCTGAGGCGGCTGAACTCGCCCGCCGAATAGCCATTCTGGCTCAACGCGTGAACAGTGTAGGGGCTGCCGAACTGCGTGGCCTTGAGCAGAGAGACGTCGAAGCCCTGCTCGATCGCCCCGTTGCGCGTGCCGGTCGAGTCAAGGGGCTGCCAGCCATCGATCCTGAGCTCGGCCGTGGCTGGGTCGATATGCCCTTTCTGGTCGAATTCGAGCCTCCCTGCGGGCGTGTTCCCCACTGTGACGCCATCGACCAAGGTATGCACGTCCCAGGTGTTCGCGGCTGCACCGCGCGCAAAATACAGGGTGAGCGTGTGCGGATTGCCCAAACTATCGTAAATGGCCAGCGAAGACAGGCAATTGTGGCTTTCCGGCCGCGGCCCCTCTGAGCCGAATGTGAAGGGCGCCGCCGGCCAGGCGAGCTCCGCCGGCTCGCTGCCCGCGTCGAGATTCAGCAAGGCCGTCGCACGGCTCGTCGGGCGCGGCTGCATGTTGCTCGTGTCGATATGCAGCTCGCTCGGCTGGCTCGCAACGCCACCTACATCATTCCCGGGATAGCCGATCAGCCGGTGGCCCGAGTTGTTGACGATATAGCCGTCGCGGTCGGTGCTGAAGGCGCCAGCTCGGGTGTACACCATGGCCCCGCCGTCGCTCAGACCGAAGAATCCGTGGCCATCGATCGCCATGTCGAGTTCGTTGTTGGTCATGCTGATGGCACCCTGGCCGAACAGCTGATCAACACCGGAATTCTTGACGCCCATGCCCGCGGCCCGGCCATGCGGCGCATTCGCAGCGTACATGTCGGAGAACAGGGCGCGGGACGACTTGAAGCCGGTCGACGCGACATTGGCCACATTGTTTCCGATCACACTCAGTTCCGTTGACGCGGCCTGCAGACCGGTGAGGGCGGTGTTAAACACGTTCTCTCTCCTATTCTTCGATTGCCTTAACGAATCTCTCGGACCTGCTCCAGACGGATCGGATCGCCGGCACCCACCAATAGCAGCGGCACGTCGGTCTCGGGCTCCAGGGCAACGCCATTGACTCGCCTCGGCACGAAGGTCTCAAAGGCCCGGGCCTCCCCGTTCAGTGTGCCGCTTGCTTCAACGCGATAGAGCCCCGCCGGCAGCGCCTCACCCGAGTCATCTGAGCCATCCCAATGGACATCGACAAGGCCCGGGCCTTGACCGGCCATGCTCATCGAGCGCACGAGCTGGCCGCTCACATCGTAGAGATTGACGTTCAGATCTGGCACCATCGCCGGCAGCTCGATCGAGGTCGTGACCTCCGCGTCCGAGCCGAGCTCAAGGCTGGCTCCCGGAACCACGACGGTGCGCCCGACAAGCTGGGAGGCCTCCATGGCCTGGCCAGCCGTCAGCGACGAAGAAAGGCGGGCGAAGGCGCCATTCAGCTCTTCGAGCGCCGTCACCGAGCTGAATTGCGCGAGCTGCGAGAGGAACTCGCCGCTCTCCATCGGACTCAACGGATCCTGCGCCTTCAATTGGGTCAGCATGAGCTTGAGAAAGGCATCTTGGCCCAGCTCGGCCGAGGCCGATTTCGCCGATTGCGAAGCCCCGACCCCCGTTGAGCTTGCGGCCTGCGTGGCGGCGGTTACATCCATCTCGCGGCTTACCCCTCGACTTGGATTAGGTTCACTTGCCCAGGTCGAGCGTCTTGAGCAACAGCTGTCTCGCCGTCGTCATGACCTCGACATTCGTCTGATAGGAACGTGAGGCCGAGATCAGATCGGCAAGCTGCTCCATGACATTGACATTCGAGTAGTAGACATAGCCGTCGGCATCCGCCTCGGGGTGATCGGGCTGGTACTCCATGCGTGGCGGCGCATCGCTCTCGACGACACCCAGCACACGCACGCCGGTGCTCGCCGCCGACTGCCCGTCCAGCCGGCCTGCGAGGACACTCGCGAACACCGGCTCCCGAGCCCGATATGACTCTTCCGGCGAACCGGTCACGGTTTCCGCGTTGGCCAGGTTGCTCGAGACGGTATTGAGCCGAACGCTTCCGGCGCTGAGGGCCGATCCGGCGATGTCGAAGACACGTTCGATCGCCATGTCACTCGCCTCGAATAGCCGTCATCAGACCCTTGACCTTCGACCCGAGGAGCATCAGCGTCGCCTGATAGCGCACCGTATTCTCGGCGAACGCGGCCTTCTCCAGATGCGGATCCACCGTGTTGCCATCGAGCGAAGACTGCGTCGGGATGCGGTAGAGTAGCTCGGTCGCGGCCGCCATTCCGGGCCCCGCCTCACGAATGTGCTGGGGATCAGTGCCGATTAGCTTGAGCCGCGTGCCCTGCTCCGCCAACAGCTGACTGAAATCCATATCACGCGCCTTGAAGCCCGGCGTATCGGCGTTGGCCAGATTGCTGGCAAGCAGCTCCGTCCTCCGTTCACGCAAGCGCAGCGCATCGTCATGGACACTGAACACAGAATCGATACTGATAGACATAACGGGTCCTTGAGAACCAATCCGTCGTTGCCGCTTTCATAAGCACGTTCTATGCCGCTCGTCATCGATTCGAATTTTCGACGACTTAGAGCATCGGCGCCTCGACCTCCCCTGCGAGATCCGGCAAGTTGTTGCCGCCCCCGGCAACCCCCTGCAGTGGAACAGGCGGCGCCGTGGCCCAGAACGCGGCCGCTCCTTTGAAGCCTCTTGGCCGGCAACCTGCGGCGTCAGGATTTCATCATGCGTTATGGGGGCGACGAGCTCGTCGCGATCCTGCCCAGGACCGGGCTCGGGGTGGCGCGCAAGGTGTTCGACAGACTCAGGCGGGCCGTCGCAGACACTATTCACCAGGCACGATCTGGCGAGAAGCTCCGCTCCACCGTCTCCATCGGCCTGGCGAGCCATCAGGATCGGACTCAGGCGTCCGCGCGCGCGCTCGAACTGGTGCGCGTGTCGCCGACCGGGGGCCTACCGCACCAAGGCCAACAGACGTAGCTGAGCCGGTATGGAGGCCAGCGACAGCAACGAGGGCGGTTAAGGTGCCGGGCACGCGGCCCAAGGTGGTAAGGTTGCCGAGCGACTAGTCGCCCGTCAGGCCGAGCACGTCCTGCATGTCGTACAGACCTGGCGGCCGGCCGGCAAGCCAACGGGCGGCGCGCGTCGCGCCGCGGGCGAACGTCATGCGGCTGGACGCCTTATGGGCGATCTCGATGCGCTCGCCCTCCCCAGCGAACCACACACTATGCTCGCCGACGACATCGCCCGCCCTAACGGTCGCAAAGCCGATCGTTGTGCGCTTGCGTGGGCCAACGTGGCCCTCGCGGCCGTACACGGCCACCTGCTCCAGGTCCCGCCCCAGCGCACCGGCAATCACCTCCCCCATCCGCAGCGCGGTGCCTGACGGCGCATCGACCTTGTGGCGGTGGTGCGCTTCGAAGATCTCGACATCGACCTCGTCTCCCAGCACGCGCGCCGCGATATCGAGGAGCTTGAAGCAAAGATTGACCCCGACACTCATGTTTGGGGCCAGGACGATGGGGATGTCGCCCGATGCGGCGAAAACGTCACTGCGCTGCTGGACATCGAGGCCCGTTGTGCCGATGACCATTCCGCGCCCCGCCTGTCGACACAGAGCAAGGTGATCCAAGGTGGCCGCCGGCGTCGTGAAATCGATCAAGATATCAAAGAGATCTTGGCGAAGACCCAAATCCGCATCGATCGTCACGCCGAGATGCCCGACGCCAGCCAGCTCGCCCGCATCCACACCTAGGGCGTGACTTTGCGGCGACTCGCTGGCAACGGTCAGCATCACGCCTTCGGCATCGCTC
Organism: uncultured Chromatiaceae bacterium; assembly: GCA_964583605.1. GTDB lineage: Bacteria > Pseudomonadota > Gammaproteobacteria > Chromatiales > Chromatiaceae > CAZOWL01. Next base: position 26,966 of record CAZOWL010000029.1, read on the forward strand.
ACGGCCTGGACCAGGGCCCGCCCCATGCGTCCAGCCGCGCCAGCAACGGCAATGCGGGCTTCGTCCATCAGGCTAGAATCCCATCTTCTCGAAGAACGTCTTCACGCCGTCGAGCCACGATGAGGAGTTCGGGCTGTGCCGTTCCCCCCCTTCGTGCACGCTCCGCCCGAACTCCTCGAGCAGCTCTTTCTGTCGCTCCGTCAGGTTGACCGGGGTCTCGACGACGACCCGACAGAGCAGATCTCCGACGGTGCCGCTCCTCAAGGACTTGACACCCTTGCCGCGAATGCGGAACAGCCGGCCGGTTTGCGTCCCGCCGGGGATCTTCAGAACGCCCTTGCCATCGAGCGTCGGCACCTCAAGCTCGCCGCCCAGGGCGGCCGTCACGAAGCCAATCGGCACCTCGCAGTAAAGGTCGTTGTCCTCGCGGGAGAAGATCGGATGTTCCTGGACCTGGACCTGGACATAGAGATCGCCCGCGGAACCGCCTTGCTCACCGCGCTCGCCCTCCCCAGCAAGACGGATGCGGTCGCCAGTGTCGACACCGGCGGGGACCTTCACCGACAGCGTCTTGTGCTCCTGCACCCGGCCGGCACCCCGGCAGTGACCGCAAGGCTCCTCGATCACATGGCCGCTGCCACGACATTGGGGGCAGGTCTGCTGGATCGAGAAAAACCCCTGCTGCATGCGCACCTGCCCGGAGCCACCGCAGGTCGGACAAGTCCGCGGCTTGGTCCCGGGCTTGGCACCGCTGCCGCCGCAGAACTGACACTCGACGAGCGTCGGAATGCGGATCTTGACCTCTTTCCCGGCAACCGCCTCCTCGAGGGTCAGCGGCAGGTCGTAGCGCAGGTCCGCGCCGCGATGGCTGCGTCGCCCCCCCGCACGACCGCCAAAGATATCGCCGAAGACATCGCCGAAGATGTCGGAAAAGGAGCCGGCACCGGCAAAATCCCCCGGTCCACCGAACCCGCCAGCGCCACTCACGCCGGCATGGCCGAACTGGTCGTAAGCGGACCGCTTCTTCGGGTCGCTCAGGACATCATGGGCCTCGTTGATCTCTTTGAACCGCTGCTCGGCCTCCGAGTCATCCGGGTTGCGATCAGGGTGATACTTCATCGCCAAACGGCGAAAGGCCTTCTTGACGTCCGCCTCGCTGGCATTGCGTTGAAGGCCGAGTACCTGGTAGTAGTCACGCTTTGACATAAGGGTATTTCTATCGCGGCAACCGGGGGCGAGCTTCCAGCGGACACCGTCGTGCGAGACCGGCCCGCATCGCTACACCGCCGACTGCCGCGCCGATGCCCAGCTCACTTCCTGTCGTCCTTGACCTCTTCGAACTCGGCATCGACGACATCGTCTTTGTCGCCGCTGCTGCTCTGGCCACCGGCCTCGGATCCCGCACCCGAGGACGCCCCCCCCGGCGCCGGGCCCTCGGCGGACTGCGAATAGAGTCGCTCGGCCAGCTTCGCCGAGGCATCGCTCAACGCCTTCGTGCGCGATTCGATCAGGTCCTTATTCTCACCCTTCATGGCCTCCTCGAGATCCTTGATCGCGGATTCGATCGCCGACTTCTCGCCGCCCTCCATCTCGTCGCCGAGCTGCTCCATCGACTTGCGCGCACCATGAATCATGGTGTCGGCCTGGTTGCGCGCCGTTACCAATTCGTGGAACCGACGGTCCTCCTCGGCATGGGCCTCGGCGTCCTTGACCATCCGGTCGATCTCATCGTCGGAGAGTCCAGATGAGGCCTTGATCACGATGGATTGCTGTTTGCCCGTGGCCTTGTCCTTAGCCGATACGTTCAGGATGCCGTTCGCGTCGATGTCGAACTTGACCTCAATCTGCGGCACGCCGCGGGGGGCTCCCGGGATGTCGGAGAGATCGAAGCGGCCAAGCGACTTATTGTCTGCGGCCCGCTCGCGCTCGCCCTGCAGCACATGCACGGTGACCGCTCGCTGATTGTCCTCGGCCGTCGAGAAGACCTGCTGTGCCGAGGTCGGGATCGTCGTGTTCTTGTCGATCAGCTTCGTCATCACACCGCCCAGGGTCTCGATGCCTAACGACAAGGGCGTGACATCGAGAAGCAGGACATCCTTGACCTCACCACCGAGAACGCCACCCTGAATCGCCGCTCCGATAGCGACCGCCTCATCCGGGTTGACGTCCTTGCGCGGTGCCTTGCCAAAGAACTCCTCGACCTTGGCCTGCACCTTGGGCATACGGGTCTGCCCGCCCACCAATATCACCTCATCGATATCAGTGGCCGTCACCCCTGCATCCTTCAAGGCAATCCGACAGGGCTCGATTGTCCGGTCGATCAGATCCTCGACGAGCCCCTCGAGCTTGGCCCGCGTCAGCCGGACATTCAGATGCTTGGGGCCTGCCTGATCGGCGGTGATGTAAGGTAGGTTGATGTCGGTTTGCTGGCTCGAGGACAGCTCGATCTTGGCCTTCTCGGCCGACTCCTTCAGACGCTGCAGCGCGAGGGGGTCATTGCGAAGGTCGATTCCTTGGTCCCGCTTGAACTCGGCGACCAGGAAGTCAATGATTCGCTTGTCGAAGTCCTCACCGCCGAGAAAGGTATCACCGTTCGTCGACAGGACCTCGAACTGATGCTCCCCCTCGATCTCGGCGATCTCGATGATCGAGATGTCGAAGGTCCCACCACCGAGGTCGTAGACAGCGAGCTTCTGATCGCCGCGTTTCTTGTCCATACCATAGGCCAAGGCCGCGGCGGTCGGCTCGTTGATGATGCGCTTGACCTCGAGGCCAGCGATCCGGCCGGCATCCTTCGTCGCCTGCCTTTGCGAGTCGTTGAAGTAAGCCGGGACGGTAATGACGGCCTCGGTGATCGTAGTCCCGAGGTAGTCCTCCGCGGTCTTCTTCATCTTCTGGAGGACCTTTGCCGATATCTCCGGCGGGGCCATCTTCTTGCCGTTGACCTCGACCCAGGCGTCGCCGTTGTCAGCTCGACTGATCCTATACGGCACCATGTCGACGTCCTTCTTGACCACGGCATCATCAAATCGCCGCCCAATCAGTCGCTTGATGGCGAAAAGCGTGTTGGTCGGATTGGTGACCGCCTGACGCTTCGCCGACTGACCGACTAGAACCTCCCCATCTCCGGTGAAGGCCACCACGGATGGTGTCGTCCGGTCACCCTCGGCATTCTCGATGACCTTGACATTGTCGCCTTCCATAAGGGCGACACACGAATTGGTCGTGCCGAGATCAATTCCAATTATTTTTGCCATATTGCTTCTCCGAGTCTCGAATTCGTTGTGCCCGATGCGCACCTTCGCCCTCAATTGGGGGAAAACCATGCAGTCTTCAAGCCAGTTATTGCCCCGACTGCTGCGAAACCACGACCAGTGCCGGCCGGACCAGCCGCCCGTTGAGCTGATAACCCTTTTGAATCACCGTGACCACAGTGCTCGGCGGCACGTCATCGCGGGGTTGCATCGTCATCGCCTGATGGAGCTCTGGATTGAAAGGCTCGCCTTCGGGATCGACGGGCTCGACGCCAAACTTCGCCATCACGTCGATCAGGAGCTTCAGCGTCAGCTCGGTTCCCTCGCGCAGCTTCGCCACGTCCGCCGCATCGTCACGCGCCGCGGCCTGCCCGAGCTCGAGACTATCGCGGACGGCTAGAAGCTCCCGCACAAAGCCGTCGAGCGCGAACTTGTGCGCCTTCTCGAGCTCGGCGGCATGACGCCGACGCAGATTCTCAAGCTCGGCTCGGGCTCGCAACAGCTGGTTCCAGTTATCGTCGGCCTTGGCACGGGCGTCTTCAAGTAGCGCGGTCAGTCGCTCGGTCGTCGATTCCGAGCTCGGTGACGCGCTCGCCACGGACTCTGATGTGCCCTCAGATGTGCCCTCAGATGTGCCCACAGGGGGCTCGCCCCCAGGTGCTGCGGCGCTGCCCTCGTGGCCGTCCATGTCTGACCCGCGGGGGGAGCCGGCCACGTCCGGCGTAACAGGCTCATTGCCCGCGTTACCAGCACCACCGGAACCGGCTTCGTGATCCGTGACTTTGGTGGTCGGCTCGTCTGTCATTGGGCTCGCTTGCTCCTTAGTCATAGCCACCTCCTAGAGGTATCCGGGCCAAGCCGATGCGATCCGGTCGCCGCCACAATCGGCCGGCCGAGAAGAATTCAATCAACTGCAATTAGTGCTGGCGCAACGCCGCAGCAAGCAGCCGCGCCGTGACATCCACCAGCGGGATGACCCTTGGGTAATCCATGCGCGTCGGCCCGATCACGCCCAGGACCCCGACGACGCGGTCATCGACACGATACGAGGCACTCACTAGACTGCAATCGTCGAGCAGGCTGTAGCCCGACTCCTCGCCGATGAAGATTTGGACCCCCTCGGCAACGATACAACGGTCAAGCAGGTGCAGAATCTCACGCTTCTGGTAGAAGGCATCGAACAATTGCTTAAGCCGTTCTAGGCTCGCCAACTCGCCGAACTCCATCAGATTCGTCTGGCCAGCGATGTAGCAGTCGTCTTTATGCTCGGCCGACTCGACAACCTCGTGAGCCAATTGCACGGCACGCATCATGAGCTTATCCATGCGGTCGTGAGTTCGCTCGAGGTCCTCGACCAAGAAACGCCGCACCTCCCGCAGGTCCTTACCGGTGAACATGTCAGTTAGGAAGTGACTGGCCTGCTCGAGCTCCGCGGGCGAAAAGGGCCGCTCGGTGAGAACGATGCGATTGTGGACCTCACCCTCACTGGTCACGAGGATCGCCAACACCCGTGAGCCCGACATGGGCAACAGCTCGATCTGACGAAACACGTGGCGCTCGTGGCGTGGGACCATTACCACACCGGCCATGTGCGTGAGGCCCGACAGCAGTCGCGAGGTGCTCTCGATCAAGGCCGCGGCATCCGTCAGTTCTTCGAAGCGCAGACGCATGCGCGCCAAGTCCTCATCCGTAGGCGGCTGCACCGTCAGCAGGGTGTCGACGAAAAAGCGGTAACCCGCTGCCGTGGGGATCCGCCCAGCCGATGTGTGCGGCGAGGCGACGAATCCCATCTCCTCGAGATCGGCCATCACATTGCGTACCGTCGCCGGACTGAGGTCCAGGCCGGTATCCTTGGCCAGCGTCCGCGAGCCGACCGGCTGACCTTCGCGGATATACCGCTCGATCAATGCCTTGAGGAAATGCTGTGCGCGCTCGCTAACTTGGTTGTCACCAGCGTTATTGCTCTTCGTTGCCAATGCCGTAATTCAGGAACCGCAAGATATAGGTGGGAAGCGGGCCGCGCCGCACCTGCCGCTCGCGAGGCTGCAAGCCCCGCCGATCGCGGTATTATAAGCGCCTCACGTCGAGCAATTCGTGATCACCGACCGCGACGGGAACACCCCACCAGTACCTGCCGTTATCTGCGGTGGCGAGGAAGACACACACTGCAGTGAGCCGTTGACCTGCTGCGGGCAATCTTCAGGTTTCCACGCTTGACTCTCGCCAAAGCAAGCCGAAACCCTGGCGGCAGGGCGCCAAGTCACATCTCGCGTACCTTACTCGCCACGTCGTTAGCACTCTCACTATGCGAGTGCTAATGCGCGCAATTTATGGCTTGCCACTGCCCCTGTCAAGGCTGCTCTGAGAAGCGACCTACGCCGACACCGGTTGGCGACATCCAAGCCCCATGCTACTTTGGCTCGGCAACGGTGACGACAGCGAGCCCCGGACCTGACTCCCATGTCGCGATTCCATAGTATCGGCATCATCGGCAAGCAGCACGACGGAGCGCGGGTCCGTCTCACGATTGAACGGCTGGTCGCGCACCTCCAGCATCGCTCTTGCACGGTGTGTTTCGACACGGCCAGCGGCACCTTGCTCGGACGCCCACCCGATCAAGTGCTTGACCACGCCGGGTTCGGGGCGCAGTGTGATCTGGCCATCGTCGTTGGTGGCGACGGCACCCTCCTCGCCGCAGCTCGGGCAATGGCGAATCAGGGGGTGCCGCTGGTCGGCATCAACCTCGGGCGGCTCGGGTTTCTCGTCGATGTGTCACCTGAGGAGATCGAGGGCGCGCTGGATCGGATCCTCGACGGCGAGTACGAGGAAGAGGAACGCTGCCTGTTGACCGCGACAACCACCGACGCGCGGCGTACCTCAGCCAGCTTCCTTGCGCTCAATGACGTCGTGATCCACAAATGGAACACGGCCCGGATGATCGAGCTAGAGACGACTGTCGATGGGATACTGGTCAATGTCCAGCGCTCGGACGGCCTCATTATCGCCACGCCGACCGGCTCGACCGCCTACGCCCTATCCGGCGGGGGCCCCCTGCTCCATCCAGCCCTTGACGCCCTCGTGCTAGTGCCGATCTGTCCGCATACCTTGAGCAATCGCCCGCTGGTAATCAGCGGCCAGAGCCGCATTGAGGTACGCGTCCAAGATCCCGACCGGGATCACGTCCGGGTAACCTGCGATGGTCAGACGGACCTCGCCGCGGTAACGCACGCGCGTATTCGCATCGAGCGCGCCCCGTGGCCTGCTCGGCTCCTTCATCCCAGAGGTCACGACCACTACGCGATCCTCCGGGCCAAGCTGGGCTGGGGCCACCCTCAGGGGGCTCGGCCATGCTGAGCCACATACTCATCCGCGACATCGCTATCGTCAGCCGCCTGGAACTGGATCTTGGCGCCGGGATGACCGCGCTCACCGGGGAGACAGGGGCCGGGAAGTCGATCCTGATCGACGCCCTCGGCCTTGCCCTCGGCGACAAGGCCGATACGGGGCTCATCCGCCCCGGTTGCGACCAGGCAGAAGTCGCCGTCACGCTCCAGCTGACAGATTGCCCCTCAGCGAAGGCCTGGTTGGCAGAACAGGCCCTCGACGATGGCGAAGAGTGCATCGTGCGACGCCTGATCGTGCGGCAAGGCCGCTCCCGCGGCTTCATCAACGGCCGTCCAGCCAGCACCACGCAGCTCGCCGAGTTCGGCGATCTACTGGTCGACATCCATGGCCAGCACGCACACCAGTCCCTGCTGCGGCCAACCACGCAGCGAGCATTGCTGGACACCTATGGCGGTCATGACGCGCTCGCCGAAGAGGTCGCCCAGGCCCATCGCCGGCTTCGCGCCCTGGAAGAGCGACGCGATGAACTGCGAGCCGCGAGCCACGAGCGCGCGGAGCGCCTCGAGCTGTTGCGCTATCAGGTCGACGAGCTCGGCGCACTCGGGTTGAGCGCCGCCGAGATACTCGAGCTCGACCGCGAGCAGCGCCGTCTCGGCAGTCTCGGCGAGCTACAAGCGACCACGGCAAGGCAGCTGCAACAGCTCGCTGAAGGTGAGCCGGCGTTACAAGACGCGCTGCAACGGATCGCGGTCGAGCTCGCCGGCTTGAGCGAGATCGATGGCCGGCTGGGCGAGGTCCGTGACCTCATCAACGGTGCCGTGATCCAGCTCGACGAAGCGGTCAGCGAACTGCGCCGTTACCTTGACGAGCTGGACGTGGATCCGGCAGAGATCCATGACATCGAGGCCCGGCTCGGCCTCGTCCACGACCTGGCACGCAAGTATCGTTGCTTGGCGGAGGAATTGCCGGAGAGACTCGCGGAGCTCAGCCACAGCCTCGCTGAGCTCGAGGAGAGCGAGGTCCGGCTCGGCTCGATCGACGCCGAGTGCGAGGAGGCGCGCACCGCTTTCATCGCTCAGGCCATGAGCTTGGGCGAAGCCCGCCGCGCCGCGGCGACTACACTGACAGCCATGGTGGCTGAGCTCTTGCCCCAACTCGGTATGAGCGGCGGTCGCTTTGCAGTGGATCTGGCACCGCTGGATGTAGCGCAGGCCGGCCCCTCTGGCCTGGACCGGATCGAGCTCCTGATCAGCGCCAATCCCGGCCAGCCTTTGCAGAGCCTGGCCAAGGTCGCCTCGGGCGGAGAGCTGTCCAGGATCAGCCTTGCGATTCAGGTGGCGACAGTCGAGTGCGGACAGGTGCCCATCCTCGTCTTCGACGAGGTCGACGTGGGGATTGGCGGTGGGGTGGCCGAGATCGTCGGGCACCTGCTGCGCCAGCTCGGGACCAGGCGTCAGGTGCTGTGCGTCACGCACCTTCCCCAGGTCGCCGCGCAGGCTCATCAGCAGCTCCGGGTCAAGAAGCATGCCGTCGACGGCCAGACCTACGCCGAGATCGAGGTCCTAGACGAGACGAGCCGCGTCGAGGAGATCGCGCGGATGCTCGGCGGTACGGCGATCACATGCAAGACACGCGCTCACGCCGAGGAGATGCTGCAGGTGGCCCGGTGATCAAGCACGCAGTCAATGCGGCGTCAGCACATTGCGATACCGATACCGATACCGATACCGATACCGATACCGATTTTGCGGCTATCACACCCCTTCGGTGTGAGCCAAGGCCTCGCTAGCCTGTATTGCGCATGCCGGCCGCGATCGCATTGATCGAGCGCAGCAGCGGGTCCAGCCATTGCTGACGTGCCTCGGCGAGCGGCTCATGCCGATAGCGCTCGAGCAGTGTGATCTGGATATGGTTCAAAGGGTCGAGGTAGAGATTGCGACGTGCGAGCGAGAGCTGCAGTTCGGGGGTCTCCTCCATCAGCCCCCGCAGCCCCGCAACATTGAGCACCTGTGTCAGGGTCCGCTGGTACTCGCCTTGGATACGTTCATAGATCGACGCCGCGTGCTGCTGGTCGCGAGCCAGGCGGAGATACTCCTTCGCGATATGCATCTCCGCCTTGAACAGCGACATCTGGATGTTGCTGAGCAAGGCGCGGAAGAACGGCCATTCCTGGTACATGCGCTGCAGTTTGGCAAGTCGCTCGATGTCCTGACTACGCCAGTGCTCCAAGGCGTGACCGACCCCGTACCAAGCTGGCAGCGTATGACGCGCTTGCGCCCAGCCAAACACCCAAGGTATGGCACGGATGGAGCCCAGAGAGCGGTCGGTCCGCTGGCGATGTGCCGGGCGTGAGCCGATATTGAGCAAGGCGATCGCATCGAGCGGCGTGACCTCGTAGAAGTAATCGAGAAACCCCTCGGTGCCCGAGACCAGCGCGCGGTACGACTCTTCGCCGAGACGCGCAAGCTCATCCATGATGCCGAGGAAATCTTGTCGATCGGCGGTCGGCTCCTCGATCAGGCACCGGCTGGCCTTCATCAGGCCGCTGACGGCCATCGTCAGCTCGTAGCGCGCTGTCTCCGGGTTCGCGTAGCGGTAAGAGAGCACCTCCCCCTGCTCGGTGAGCTTGATCTGGCCGTGCACCGTGTCGACCGGCTGGGCGAGGATGGCCTCGTAAGTCGGCCCGCCACCGCGGCCGACCGTGCCCCCTCGCCCGTGGAAGAGTCGACAGGCGACGCCGCGATCATCGGCCAGGGCGATGACCTTCTTCTGTGCCTCATAGAGCTTCCAGCTCGAGGCAAGGATGCCACCGTCCTTGCAGGAGTCGGAATAGCCCAGCATGACCTCCTGCTGATTGCCGGCCGCCTTGAGCAAGCACTGGTAGGTCGGGTCATCCAGGAGCGCCGCCATCACGGTGTCGATCTGAGCCAGATCCTCGATTGTCTCGAACAACGGGGCGACGTGGATATCGCAGAACCAACCGCCCGGGTGACGACCGACGAGGCCGGCGAGCCGTGCCAGCAACATCACCTCCATGACATGACTTGCGGTATGAGTCATCGAGATGACGTAGGCGCCGAACACCTCGGGACTGATCTCGGCACGCAGCCGCGCCATCACCTCGAAGACCTCCAGGACCTCGCGGGTCTGCGGTCGGAGCGTGGCCTTGTCGATGATGAAGGGGTGCGGATGGCCGATCGCCTCCCCCAACGCTACGAGCTTCTGCTCCTCTGAGAAGGCCTGGTAGTAGGGCGCACCCGCCTGACGCGCGAACAGCTCGGTCACCGCCTCGGTATGGCGACTGGATTCTTGGCGCAGATCCAGATGAACGAGGTGGAAGCCGAAGGTCTCGACGAGCCGAATCAGGTCCTGAAGCTCGCCCCGCGCCGCGTTCGCATCGCCGTGACTGATCAAGGAGTCGCGGATGAGACAGAGATCCCCGAGGAAATCGCGCACATCGGCATAGCCCTCCGGCAGGTCGTCCGTCTGCCCCGCGATGCGCGCACGCAACCGCGACAGATCCGCGGTCAGCCGATGCTTGACGATCGCGAGCTTGCGCCGGTACGGCTCCCGAGTGTATCGGCGCAGGCTCTGACCCATGGTGTCGACCCAATAGTCCTCGTCGGCATCAAGGCTGTCGAGAAAGGCAGGCGACGGACGACAGAGGGTATCGGAATGGCTCAGCATCCGCAGCAGCACCTCGATACGCTCCAGATAGGCCTCGAGCACGAGCTCGTGGTGCATCCGAATCGCGAGCTCGGTCGTCTCCGGCTTGACAAACGGGTTGCCGTCCCGATCGCCGCCTATCCAGGACCCGAATCGGATGAAGCTCGGAACGCGCAGGCCGTTCTCGGGGCCGTAGACCCGACGCACGGCCCGTTCGAGATTGCGGTAGACCTCGGGTACGGCCTCAAACAGGGACTCGCGGAAGTAGTGCAGGCCCTGACGGACCTCATCGGTGACTTGGGGCTTGTGGATCCGCACCTCATCGGTCTTCCAGAGGATCTGGATCTGGGTCAGTATGGCCTGTAGCTGCTCTTCGAGTTCTTCGTCATTGAGCCGGCGCTTGTGGAGATCCAGCGCCAGGAGGAAGATCCGGCGAAAGGTCTCGAGGATCGTGCGCCGCTTTGCCTCGGTCGGATGCGCCGTAAAGACCGGCAGGTAAACCAGGTGCCCGAGCAGGCTCTGGAACTGCGCCGGGCTGACCCCATCGGCCTTGAGCCCGCGGACGGTCTGATCGAAGGAACCAGGCCAGAGCGGACCGCCCGTGGTGATCACCGCCATACGCCGCAGATGCGCATGGACCTCCTCGACCGTGTTGACTAGACCGAAGTAGATGTTGAAGGCCCGGATGACCTCGCTCAGCGTCTGCGCGTCGAGGCCATCGATCCGTTTCATGAGCTTGGCGCGCCGCCCCGGATCGTCCTCCGCGCGCAATGAGACGAACCCGTCCCGCAGCCGTTCCACTACCACGAGAACCCGCTTGCGGCTGTGCTCCCGCAGCGCCTCGCCGAGTAGGGCGGTAAACAACTGGATGTCGCGGTCTAGCGCTTCGCCAACCGGCGAATCATTCATCAACTCTGGTTCCGTGCAGCGGCGGGATACGCAAATATGACCGGTTTAGCCACGCTTAGGATACTAACCCGGGATCGAAGCAGTGGAAAGGCCAGAAAGGTTTGTCCGTCGTCGCCGCTGGCCGCCTCGCATCGCAGCGCCAAGGCCAGATCAAGGCGGCTCGCGCCCGTCTGACTGGTATCGCCATTCGCGCATCCCGACTCAACGCCATGCTCGGCGGGGGGCTGCCGGCGCCGGTGGTGGAGGTGGTCATCCTCGACCCGTACAACGAGCGGGAGCTCCTCGACGACAAGCTCAGCATCGTCGACGTCAAGGCGCGGGACGTGGCCGGTTGCCTGTACCAGATCGAGATCCAGCTCCTGACCCTGCCGGAATTGACGGCGCGCATCCTCTACGGCTGGGCCGACCTCTACAGCGCGCAGTTGGCGAGCGGCGAGGACTACCTGGAGCTGAAGCCCACCTTCGCCATCTGGCTCCTCGGCGAGACCCTGCTGCCCGCGGTACCCGGCTACGCGCACCGCTACCGCTTCTGCGACGCTGCGGGCCGCGCGCTCATCGAGCACGGCGGCATCGCGCTGTTCGAACTCCCCAAGTTCGCCGCAGCGTAGTACAGACTGAAGAAGAACGCTGGCTGAGGTGCTTTGTCGAGGGCGAGCGCCTCGACCCGGCCCACCTGCCGGCGTGGATGCAGACCCCGGAGATGCAAAAAAGGTGATGAGCACCGTCCGAGACTTTTCCGAGAAAGAGCGCGCCCGCTGGAAAAGGTGACAGATTTATCTGTTGCAGTCCGCCGTGGCTGCTTCGGGACTGGTTGCTCTCGACGTTCGGCGAGACCGAGCGCGCGGCGGTCTCGGCCTATCGCCGGTTCGTCGAGGGCGGCATCGGCCAGCCGGGGCCTTGGGAGCAGCTCAGACACCAGGCCTTTCTCGGCTCGGAGACCTTCGTTGAAGGACTTCGGCGAACGCTGCCGTCAGACCGCGATCTTGCGGAAGTCCGGCGCGCCCAGCGCCGCCGGAAGCCCAAGCCACTGTTCGAGTATGCTCGCATCCACCGCGATCGAGATACGGCGATCGCCGCGGTCTACGCGAGCGGCGGCTACCCGCTGAAGGAGATCGGCGCGTTCGTCGGGCTTCACTATGCTCAGGTCAGTCGGATCGCTCGAAGGCTGCGGGTCAGCGGGGGACGCGGGTCAGCGGGGGACGGGTCTTGCCTCTTGCCAGTAACGCATTTTTTCCTTACCGAACCGGGCAAAAGACAAGACTTGACCCCTTGCTGCGCTCAATACTGGCAGCAACGATCGGGTTTGACCGATGCGCCTCCGGGCCGAGCCACACGGGGTTGGCGCCCGTCACGGGTAGCCACAGATCTGTTGCCGAACCACATGGACGGACTCGGGGCACCGGCGGTTTTCTGGGGCCTGAAGAGGCCAACGGCCCCGGCAGTGAACGCCTGCGCGCGCTCCGCCATGGCCTAGATCCAGATGGGTGAGGGGTGCGGATCGGTTCCGCAGCCAGCAAAGCGAAGACCTTCGGCAAGCGTCTGACGTCGCCCGCTGTCGACTGGCCAGATTTCAGGGCCATTGAAAAGTGGCCCAGAGGTAGCTTTGTGCACTTGTCAGGGGGCGGCTAATGGGTGACCCCGTGCTTGCTGACGGAAAGGTCACTTCAGCGCGGAAGTGTGGGCGATGACAAGGGCGGCTCACGGGTCAACGCGGGCCCAGTGGAAGGATCGCGCGCCAGCCGCCGCGGTTCGGGAGAGCGCCCATCAGATCGAGTGCTCTCTTGATGATGACATCTCCCGATACGTCGACTTGGTAGGCCCCGTATTGCCCGGCACGTCCGATGCGGATGTAGTAAGTACCGGCACTCAGGTTGGTGGCAGAGGCGACGGCCTCGGGGTCGCGCAGGTACTCATAGTCGAGGACGATGTTCGCGGCGTCCCGGATGCTCACGTTGTTGTAGCAGCAATGCAGGGAAGCATCCGACACCACTTTGACCGTCAAGGTGCCGCCATCTCTCACTTCGCAGGAAAAGTAATCCTGATTGTCGTAGTACTCGACGTCTTGGCCATCCTTGTCGCGGTAGTAGCCGATCGAGCCCTGAAGTGCCAGCTCCGCGATGGGATCGGCCAAGCCGAGGGCGTCGTTGTTCTCGGTCTCCGAGGACAAGGCAACCGCCGGGGTCATTGTGCCGGTAAAGGTGTAACCCCCGTAACGCCCATAGTCGTGCGTAAACAGCCGCAAGTAGAAGGTTCCTGGAGCCAGATGCAGATCCCAAAACCCGTTTGTCGAGGTGATATAGGTGGCAGCCATGCCGACGTCGCCGGCGGTTCTGAGCGTTAGCACGGTGTCGAAATCGAGCAAGGGGCCATCCGCCGCCAGATCGAAATGGATATCCGTGTCCCCGGCCAGGGTGAATACGTGGTAGTCGGAGAGGTCCTTTAGATCCTTTTTCCGCCAGTGCCCGATTGCGCCGGAAAAGAGGCCGTTCGGGTTGGTGCTCGCGGCCGAAATGACATCGTTGTTTTCCGTTTCCGTGGCCCCTCCGTTCGCCGCGGCCAAGGTCGCGGTAATCGCGAAGTTGCCGTAGCCGTTAAAATGCGCCCGCGCAATCCTGACGGTGAAGGATCCCGCCGCTAGCGGCACGGAAAAGGTCCTCGGCGAGGTCATCAACAGTTCATGGGCGATGGTATATCCGTCCTCGTCCAAGACGCGTGTGGAGTTGAATTGGGAGAGAAGGGCACTGTCGACAGTCGTAACGATGGTGACGGTTCCATCGTGGGTGACGTTTAACGGAAAGTCGAAATAGTCCTCGCCGGCGTTCTCTGCCAGGTATCCCGCCCAATTTCCAACCTGCTGAGCCGAGACCGGAAGCGTGAGAAAAAGTATCGACCAAATAAACAGATGCGTGAAGGAGATGGTTCGGAAGTGATTAGCCGTCTGCATGGGCGCCCCTAACCTGATGGCTGGTAGAGCGAAAGGCGCAGGGTCCGGAAGAACGTCTGGCCTGCGAAATGACCCTGCCAGAACCGGAGATAAGGATAGGAGATCCCATCGGCGCGGCAAAGGGCTAAACAGATACCTCGGTCCCCACGTAACCCTTGGTGACTGCGTCGCGGCGCGTCCGCCCGGCACGGTCCGGCTCCAGTGGGCGTCCACCGGCGCCAGCAGGCCTTGGATCAGGGCCGCGTCCTGGGTGTCCAGCCTGGCGGTGATTGCCGCCGGGTCACGTTTGCCGGCCAACTCCCAGCGGATGGGGCCACGAGCGGGGACGGAGTCAAGTCTTGCCTTTTGCCAATAACGCAATTTTCCCTTACCGAACCGGGCAAAAGACAAGACCCTATGCCCTTGAGCCGACCGCAACGCGCCTACACGCGCACATTGCTCGAGGCTGTGCCAAGATTGCCGGCCTGGGGAGACTGACGCGTGCGCTGTGGCGGCCCCGGATTGCGCTGCGCTGCATGCGGGCTAGGTCACTGATCGACATGCTCATCGCCGAGGATTTCCAATCACTTCAACTTTGCGAGGTTCATATCCATGCCAGAGCCAAGAAATGTCCTCGGCGAGCCGCTGGAGTTCTGCTCCGAGGCGCCGCTCACCGGCTTCAATCGCAGCGGCTCCTGCGAGACCGGCCCGGAGGACCTGGGCTCCCATACCGTCTGCGCCCGGGTTACCCAGGACTTCCTCGAATTCTCCCGCTCCCGCGGTAACGACCTGACGACCCCGGTGCCCGCATTCGACTTCCCCGGTCTCAAGCCAGGCGATCGCTGGTGCCTCTGCGCGGCCCGCTGGAAAGAGGCCTTCGAGGCTGGCTGCGCACCCAAGGTCGCACTGCGCGCCACCCACGAACGGGCCCTTCAGGTCTGCGACCTCGCCGACCTCAAGCGGCATGCGATCGATCTCTCGTAGATCCCGTACCCCGGATGGAGGAATAGCGAGATCCGAGGCAACGCCTGAGTCGCCGACTGGAGCGGACTTGCCTCTATAAACGAGCCAACGCGGGATCAGCCGCCGGATAGTCGCGCCGTGACAGAAAATAATTCGACAGAAAATAATTCTGACCCCTTTATCTGCGCTTTATCTGCGCTTCACCTGTGTTGCTCACGATGGCTTCAGTGTCCCTACCAAGGCGTCGCTCTCCGCCACAGGCGTAACACTCGATACGGGTGGGTGGCTAGCCCTTACCCGACCGGGACTTCCACCCGGCAAGAAGCGCCAAGCTTCGCTTGGCGCACCAACAAACGGTTCAGATCGTCGCTCGCTTCGCTCCGACGATCTAACCTTATTCGTTATGCTACTTTCTTTGATAACTGCAATAGTTTGGCTTGAGTAGACTCTAATATTGAGTCTCGCAAGAACGCACTTGCACCTATAATTTCGATGCCAATGAGATCTCCTTCTTCGTTTAGCTCAGCAGTAATGTTCGGACTAACTTCTACGCTGCCAAATTCTTTTTCATCAGATATTGCTAAATGCAAAATATCTTCTTTTTCGAAATATGATAATTTCGGATCATTCATTTTGGTACCTTCCGCTTTTCACTCTGTATCTTATTTGCTGTCGGTTTGTGGCGTGTATCGTGATCGGCGTTATCGCACTTTCTTCATAAGTTTCATATGGAATGACTACCATCACGCTGGCATCTTTGCCAACAACCACCAATCTCTCTGTGACAGTGTCATAGTATCTTTCAGTGCTGTACCTGATTATTTCTTCAACGTTTTTCAGATCGAAACCACGAAGTTTCACTCTGTACTTGAAATAATCTGTCCAAACAACTTCCTTCATGATCGCTCAATCACAAA
>CAZOWL010000030.1:0-42591 GCA_964583605.1 uncultured Chromatiaceae bacterium
CGAGGCGACATTTCATGGTCCGGGGTGGGTCGGCTCGCCCCATGATCGTTAGGCCGTTGACGTCCCAGTTAATGCGGCGATGAGCGACCTGCCGATTGCTGCTCCAGCACAACGGCCAAATTGTCTCGAAGCTGCGGATGCTGCGGCTCGATTTTCAACCCCTGCTGGAATTGGCGGACGGCCTCGTCCAGATCGCCGACCGCCGCCAGGGCTCGGCCCAAGGCGTTGTGCGCGTGCGGGTCGTGCGGCTGCAGGCGGATCGTCTCGCGGAACTGCTCGACGGCGTCCTGCATGCGGCCCATCGAAGCGTAGGCATTACCTAGGTTGAAATGCGCCCGGGCGTAGTTAGGATCGAGCCGGAGCGATTCTTCCAGATGCTCGACCGCTCTGGCCGTGTCGCCCTGCGCTCGCAGCAGACTGCCCAGGCCGGCGTAGGCTCGAGGGTCATCGCTTCGAAGCGCGATCGCCTGCCGATAGTGCACGGCCGCCTGCTGAGCGTCACCGCTGTCGCGCAGCGCAGTGGCCAGTTGGTAGTGACATTCGGCCAGCGCCGGGTCGTGCTGCAGGGCGACGCGAAACGACTCGATGGCCGCTTCGGGCTGACCATCGTGCTGCAATGCCAGGCCCAGGCGGCAACGCGCCAGGCCGAGGCTCGGGTCCGCTTCGATCGCCCGGCGATAATGCGCCGCGGCTTGGTTCGCGTCTCCTGCTTCGCCGTAGGCGTCGCCCAAGCTCACCCAACCGCGGGCAAGCTCCGGCCTCAATACGACCGCCTGCCGCAAGTGCTCAAGCCCCTTCTCGCGCTGTCGGCCTCTGAGCAGCAGTTGGCCCAAGTTGGTATGCGCCTCGGCGTAGTCGGGATTGATCTCCAACGCGCGCCGGTAGGCCGCCGTGGCCTCGTCCAGGCGACCGGCGAAGTGATGGAGATTGCCGACCATCATGTGGATCGAAGCGTTATCCGGGCTCCACTGGAGTGCCTGTGCGAGCAATTCGCCAGCCTGTTGCCACCCAGCCGCGCTGGACAGCTGCACCTGTTCCTGCAGCGCAGCGGCAATGATGTCCCCGAGATTGCGGCGACGAATGGCGCTGGCGACGGCCACCATCTCTGCGCCGGGCTCGCGCTCCAGGACCGCTGTCGGCGGCTCGACAGCCCGGCTGATCTCCTCGACGATCGTGACCAGGTCCGCATGGACCTCGTTCGTCGAGACCGAATACTCGAGGTGCGGCCGGTCATCGCGATAAACGCGGGCGTCGCTGGCCAGGCGCGCCACGCCGTCGGGACCGGTCAGAAAGCCGCCCAAGAACACCTCGGGCTGGCTGAGGTAATGAGCTGGCCCGCCCCAGTAGGCGAACTGGAGATCCTCGCGGAGCTGCGGATTCGCATCGAATCGCCGCGCGAGACCCTCCGCATCCAGCCGCAGTCGCTCGCCCGTGGTCCCGATCAGCAACAGCTCGCCGCGGTTGTACCAGAGTAAGCTTTGCGGGAAGACCTGCCGGAATGTGGCCAGTACCGTGCGAAGCTCGTCGAGTTGGAGGAAGCTAATCGGTACGAACTGAGAGATCAGGCCGTCTTGACGTAACCGGGCGCGCGCATGCCGGTAGAACTCTACCGTATAGAAGGATGCGATGCCCGGCCGGAACACCTGGCCGACCTCGACCGAGATCAAGTCGTAACGCGCGTCCGTGTGCGCGAGGTAGTTCCGACCGTCTTCGATGATGAACCGCACGCGGCGATCGTCCATCCAGCTTGAGTCGAAATGCTCGCGCACGAGCGGAATCAACTGCGACTCGATGTCGATGCAGTCCAGCCGCTGGACGTCGTGCATCAGGAAACGGCTGGCCGTCTGTCCCGCTCCCAGGCCGATCACCGCCACGTCTCGGGCGCGGGGATGAAACTGCATCGGCACATGCGCAGCGGCGATCTGGTGCGTCTTGCGGTCTTCGCCTTGCCACAGCCGATCGATTTCGAGCTGGCGCAATCCGTCTTTCTGCACCACGGCCAGCTCGCTTCCGAGCCCTTCGCGGTAGTCGACCAGGCGAGCATTCTGGGCGAGAAAATCGGCCGGCAGCTCGGTGCCCAGCAGATGGGGAATCACCAGCCAGAGCAAGCCGCCGCCGATGGCGGCCAGCCGCGCCCGGCTTGCGACCGTCGGCTCGAGGCTGATAGCGGTCGCGCCCACCACCAGGCTGATGCCCGTCATGATCAATAGCGTCATCTGCAGTCCGGCCAGCGGCAGGATCAGAAAGCCAACCGCCAGCGATCCGAGAATGCCGCCCAACGTATTCAGAGCGGTCATGCGCCCCACGCCCGCACCCGCCATCTCCGGGCTGCCAACCACCATGCGGATGGCCAGCGGGAACGAGACCCCCGACAGGATCGCCGGCACCAGCAGCACCAGCACCGCGATGCCGAACTGCTCGACTGGGCTCGTTGTGTTCAGCCAGGCTTGCCACACCGCAGGCGGCAGCAACAGCACCACCAGCACGACGAGGCCGTAACCCATCTGCACGGCGCCAAACACTAGCGGGCGGCGCTCAAGACGGTCGAACAGCCAGGCCGTCAGCAGGCTGCCCAAGACGATGCCGACCAGGACCACGAAAAGTGTCAGTGTATAGGTATAGACCGTGTTCCGCATCAAGAGCGACAGGTAGCGCGTCCAGACGACCTCGCTGCCCAGAGCGACAAAGCCGACGAGGAAGAACAACGGGGGCACCAACTGACGGACCGCCGTTGCAGGATCTGTCGGGGCAGCGGGCGCGGCGGCGACCTCGGTCCGCACTGCCGGCAGCCGCGGCGTTTGCCGCGTCCAATGCCAAACCATGACCCCCAGCGCCACATTGATGCCGCCCGCCAGATAGATCGAGGCGTTCACCCCCAGGATGGGAATCAAGACGATGCCGCACAGGGCGCAGCCAAACGCCGCCCCCAGCGTGTTGACGCCGTAGAGGAAGCCGACCATTCGCGAAATCCGCCCCTGCTGGAGGACGTACTGCCGGCAAAACAACGGCAGCGTCCCCCCGATCAACAGGCTGGGAAGGAACAGGATCAGCACCACCAGCATGAACCGCAGCGCCGACAACAGCCAGAAGCTCTGCCAGACCAGCGGATAAGCCCAGCCGAAGACGACGTCGCCCAGCCTAAAGGCCAGCGGGCTCAGCAGCGCCAACAGCCCGACACCAATCTCCAGCGCGGCATAGGCCCGCAGTGGCCGGCGGATCGTCTGCGACCAATTGCCCATCAGGTAGCTGCCCGCCGCCAGCCCGGCGAAAAACACGGCCAGCACCGTGCTCAGAGCAAGCGTGGTAGCCCCGAAGGCCATCGAGGCCTTGCGGATCCAGCAGATCTCGTAGCACAGGGCCAAACATCCGGACAAGAAGAAGCAAGCGGCCATCAGGGCCATCGGCGGCGACGACGCCCGGATGGGGGTTACGGCAGCGATCCGGTTTAACATTGGTGGTAACTAGTACAGCACGGCGCCGGTCCTGAAGGTCCCAAGGTCGCAGATCCTTTCCGGGAAGCGGACACCCACCGCACGCGCGAGCCACGCCTTGGTGGACCAATCGGAAGTCAGCGCAGATAACTTTCTAAAATCGCGCAATTTTCTCGTTTTCTTGGTCGCGCTTTCAGAGAATCTTCATCGATTGCTCGAAGAATAACCACCCCGAGACCTTTCGCGCGCGCCGATGGCCACGCCCCCGAGACTAACCGAAAATGATCAGGTCCTTGGTCTTGGGGCCGGACACCGTTGCTCTGAAGAAGCTCCACTGCAGCCGACCCGAGAGCCCGCACTCGCGCTTGCGTGACCAACCCCTCAAGACCACAAGCCCGCGGGTTGCAGCCTACCAGCGCAAATTCTAATATTCGCGAATAGTGATGCTAACATGCGAACAGGCACTGAGATGCCAGCCCAAGCAGTACGTGAATCCATCCAGGGACAGCCGTTCAACGAGGTCCTCAGCGAACTGCATGCCCATACCTTCTCAGGAGCGCCCGGCGAGTCCGATCCGTTCACGCTGAGCGAGCTCGAGCGCGAGTACATCGCCTACGCGCTAGCGCTCTACTACCAGTGCGACCATTGCCAGCAGTATCACGGCCGCGCCATCGAGCAGATTCGGGCCAAAGCCGAAGCAACGCCCTGGGGCTGGAGGGAAGAGTTCATCAAGGTGATCCTGTTCCTGCGAACCAGTCGAACGAGCGTGTCCCCACTAGAATGGGAGGGTTGGACCCAATCTTGGCGCGGCTTTGCCGGTCGGATCCACCACCGGTACCCGGGTTTGGCCTGCGGGATCGCCTATGCCGTCGGGATCGCCCGCGCCGATGAGAACCTCATGGACTTAGCCTTCGAGTCGCTGCGACGGCTTTATTCGGATCGCGATACCTTGCTAGGCGTCATCCGTGACATCGACCGTGTCGTCGTCTTCATGAAGGCTGCGACCTCGAAAAATCGCACGGACCCGATCGTGCGCCGGCAATTAGCGACTCAAGGGATCCGGGTCTAGCCTACTGCTGTAGCAGTCGTATTGAGCGTCTCCAGCGAGTAACCGGCCCGGATGAGGCAGCCGAGGCCCGCCCAGTAAGCGGGTCGGTATTCAGGCGGGCAATCGCAGCTTGCGAGCTTGACAGCCCGTTCTGAGCAGAAGCCCTCGCTCGGCTGATGAGCCTCGAGAGGCCGCTTCAGCGAATGCGGAGCCCAGCACCGGTCCCTGCGATTCTTGCAGCAATGCCCCCTAACGCTCATGGAGCGAGGCGAGCAACCCCAGACGATGAAACGTCGCCTCGCCCCTGATCGTTCCCTCACCTCAACCCTCTCCCAGAGGGCGAGAGAGCGAACGTGCTGCGCGGATTTCATAGTCAAGCCGAATTAACAACCGGCGAGTGAGCGACGAGCATCATAGACGATGTGACGTCGGATAACCGAAGTAAGGAGCAGTACCTCAATGGCTTGCTCTATTGGCTTGAGAGTGATGATGGTTAGTACCTACGCGGTGCTCAGCGGCATAACCGCCATGTTGTGGCTAGCCATAGTTGATCACGCAGGCTTGCACGGATGGCAAATCATCCTTGGCTATCTGCCTTTGTTCGTCTTCTGGCCAATCGTTCAATCGATCGGGGCCTGGCAGGGGCGATGTAGCCTCAGGAGTTTCAGGCAAGAATACAGTCGCATGAGCACGGCCGAGCGAAGCGCTTTTTGGGCTCAGTGCGGTGCCGCTGTCTAGTCGATCTGTACGGCAAGCCGATCGACTCGGCGCACCAAGCTACCTGTAGACCGTGGTTTCAGGGGCCCTAAAATCTGGCAAGTCGACAGTGGTCGACGTCAGACGCTTTCCGAGGATCTTCGCTTTGCTTGCTGCGGAACCGATCCGCACCGGTCATTCATCTGGATCTAGGCGATGGCGGAGCGCGCTGGGACGTTCAATGCCGGGACCGTTGGGCTCGTTCAGGCCCCAGAAAGCCGCCGGCGCCCCAAGTCCGTCCAGCGTGAATGCACCGACGCTACCGGCATCGCCGCGTCGGAGAAGCCAGAGCGATCGAGCGGCATGCTGAAGTAGAGCACAACGGCGTTGGTTGGGCCCCTATAGCGTGGCCAATCCGCTTGGAGGCTTGCTGGCCTCAAACGGAGTTATTCTTTTGGTTTCAATGACTAACAGTCTTGGAAAAGACGTTGATCACTATTACGCCGCACACTATTAGAGCCATTCCAAGTATCGCGGGAATATCCGGTACTTGCTTAAACATGATCGCAGCCATTATGGCTATCAGCACGATGCCAACCCCCGACCAAATTGCATAGGCCACACCAATCGCCATCGTTTTGAGCACAAGCGACAAGAAATAAAACGCAGCACCGTAACCTATAAGCACAATGATGCTTGGGCCCAACCTTGTGAATTCTTCACTCGCCTTTAGGGCACTGGTGGCAATCACTTCTGCGACAATTGCTATAGCAAGGTACAGGTAACCCATTCACTTTCCTATAAACACAGGCGGATGGGAAGGCATTATGTATTTCCTTCTGCTCGACATCACCATCGCGGACATTGTACTCGGCAACTTCCTCGCAATGTCGTTGATGAGCATGCAGCTCCAGACGCGCATCGACCCGACGGGCCCGATCTTCTCCTCTCGGAGGATCGCCGTCCCCAACCGTCGAGACACGCGAGGTATATCGGATTAGCGATGCGGTTTCGTTAGCCGATTACGCTGAGGGAGTTGTAGACTGCAACACCATGCCCGCACCCCTGGGGGAGAGGAGGGCACGCCGGAGAAGCGGTGGTGATGGGGCTCGATGCAACCCGGTCGACCTACGCCACCCGTTCGGACGGACCGCAACCCGGCGCCGCACGGCCCTATCCGGGCCAGCAGGCCAGCGGACCGAAAGGCGTAGCGCCGCCGCGTCTCGTGCTTCGCGCATCGCTGCAGCTGACGACCAGAGTTGTCGAAATTCTGCTTCCACGCGAGCACCGCCGGCGGAATCTTCAAGACGGCTAATGATCATGGGGCGAGGCGAGCCACCCCAGATGAGGACATGACGCCTCGCCCCTGATCGTTCCTTCACCCTAACCCTCTCCGCGAGGGCGAGGGAGCAAACGTCCTACGCGGACTTCATAGCAAGGAGTACCTGTGCCATGAAACAGAAAGCGCTCATCTTCGTCTCGGTCCTGGCCGCCGTGGCCGTGATCTTCCTCTGGCTCCGCTTCGGTCCGGACTCCTGGGAAGTGCAGATCACAGGCGTGACCGGTGACGGCCATAGGATTCAATACCGGATCGAGACGGTCTATGCCGGCACGTCTAAGCCATTGATCTTCCGCAACGAGGATGCCGGATTCTTGCCTCCGTACTTCAAGTTCGACTCGGCTGACCTCCAGTCCAACGCGAGCCGCGTCTCGCGCAATTGCCCAGATCTCCCTGTCAAGGTCCACGGTTACGGTTTTCGTCTGGCGTGGTTGAGCATGTTCCCGAACGCCACGTCGATCGATGCCCCTCAGGAGTGCCTCGTAGCGCCCTCCAAGGTGGAATAGGCGCGTGCGAGGTCGACCTATGACCGCCCGAGGATGTAGGCGAGGTCCGGCTCGTGCGCCTCGAAGGGCCGAGCGCGCGCGGTACGGCTCGGTGACCGCGACGAGGACACGATAGCCGTCACCCTCGAGCCCGTAGGCGATCAACGTGCGCCCCTCGGGACAGATCAGCCAGTAGAAGGGCACGCGGTGGCGCTGCAGCAGCAGAAATAGCGTCAGTGCGTCCTTGCGATCGTGGCCGGGGGAGACGATCTCGCAGACCCAAGCCGGCGTCAGCTCGACGACGCCGCGCGGCCACTCCGGCATCCGTTCTTTGCGCCAACCGGCGAGGTCGTGGCTTGGACACTGGTGCGCCTCATTGGCCACGCTGACCTCGGTTGCGATCCGCTAACCGCCGGGGCCGGGGCCGGAGCGGCGGCTGAAGGGCCCAAGGCTCCTCGCGCGTATTACCTTGGACGATGCCGTGCTCGCCTCGCGTCATCGGCCGGCGCACGACCTCTCCGTCAGTGAGCTCGACGCGTTCATCCGGGCTTGAAAGCAGGTCAGCGACGGTTTGCAGTCTGAAGGCCTCCAATGGTGGTCACCTCCCGCAGTCCGAAGTCGTTGTTTGGTGAGCCTAGCATGTCCGCGGTACCCGGCAGAAACCGACGCGCGCGGAGAGCTCCTGGCGTGGTTCCCGGAGCGGGCTCGCGGTGTCCCGAAGCTGCCGAAGGGACAGCGGCTGCTACTTCCCGCCGCTCAGCGACTTAGCGACGTCTGCGACTCGATGGAACAGCAGATCCGGATGTTCGGCTGCGAGCGCGGCTGGGTGGTTGTATCCCCAGGTGACAGCGCCTGAGGCGATGCCGGCACGACGTGCCGCGTCGATATCCCGAACCTCATCACCGACGTAGACCGTCTTCGGGGCCGCTGTCCGCGAGCGCCGCAGCAGGCGTTTGAGGCGCGCATCCTTGCGGCTCAGCGCCGCGTTGCATTCCAGCGCCACGAGCTTGCCGAGCAGACGCGGCCCGAGAACGCGGGCGATGTTGGCCTCGTCGTTGGAGCTGGCGATGGCCAGGCGCAGCCCGGACCCGGTGAGGGCATCGAGCATTTCCGGGACGCCGGCGAACAGCCGAATCCGCTCGATGTCGCGGCCCATCCGGGCACGTATATCGCCGGCAACCCAGGGCAGTTGCCAGCGCGCGACGCCGAGGTAGCGGAGGACGGCTCCGGCGCTCATGTACCGTAGCGTGTCCATTTCACTATCGGCGACGGCTCGGAAGCCCCACCGCTTGGCGACCTGATTCAACTCACCCGTGAACCACGGAAAGCTGTCGGCAAGCGTGCCATCGAAGTCGAAGATGATCAGCTCGAATCTTGGTTTCATCGACCATCGGCTGCAGCCGCGGTGACTTCAGGGCCGAGGCCCTTCTCGGAGCGGCGCTCTAGCTCGCGAAAGGAGACTGGCTTGGGCAGAGGATTCTACGCACAATCTCACAGGGGTGAGACTTGGAGGCCGCGTTCCTGGTGCAGGAAGCGCCTTCGGCGAGCGGGTGTCCCGAGCTGATCCGTCGATGCGGCGCCGACAAGCGGCGCCCTTACCGGCGGCCGTTGCGCGCTTCATCCAGCATCATGGAGCCGTGCGATCTCGGCCTCGGGCTGTGGAAGCCGCTCTTGCAGGAGCTCGCTTTGCGGACAGGGCTCGCTGTTATGCGCCTGATACTCTGCATCGCTGCGATAGCGAAGATTGACCTCCAGAGAGGCGCGGTAGGCTTGGCAGGCCCGCGAGACTGACTGACATATCCGTCTCACCGACGGCGGGGAGAGAGACGCTGCTCAAGAAAGCAGCGCTTGTTGTGGATGGAAGCGGTGACAAATGTTCCCCCAGCAGACACGATGCGGATGGCTGTCAGGAGCTCCTCGAATGCGTTGTCCTTCAGGACGTAGCCGGCTGCCCCAGCGGCCTGCGCCCCCTGTGCCGCGGCGAGCGCGGAGTGCATCGTCAGCGTCAGGGCGCGCGTCGCGCGCCCCGATTCGAGAAGCCTGCACGCCACGTCGATCCCAGTCATAGTTGGCATGTTGATGTCGAGGATCGCGACATCGGGCGGCAACTTCTCGATGAGGTCCCAGGCCTCGCCGCCGTTCTTGGCTTGCCCGACGAGCGTGCAGTCCGCGCTCGCCTGTAGCAATGCGGCCAGCCCCTGGCAGAACAGATCGAGATAAGGCTTCCCCCGCACAATTCCTCCTCGCTGCCAACGCCGATGAGTGAGAAGCCGGTCCGATTCATCGACACCAGGCGACCTTGCCCGTCAATCTCGTGGATACAGACCGGCGCGCGCTGGTGTCGAGGCTACAGGCCGAACGCAGCCTCGCCGATGGAGAGGAGCGCGCGACTGGAGACTGGAAGTTCGCCGCACTTTTCCGGATGATGGAGCTGCGTGGCGCGACACAGCCAGGTCGCTTTGCGCGACTAAGGAAACCCAAACGCAATCAGACTAACGATCGTGGGGCGAGCCGAGCCAACCCGGCCCATGAAATCTCGCCTCGCCCCTGATCGTTCCCTCACCCCAACCCTCTCCCAGAGGGCGAGGGAGCGAACGTGCCGCGCGGATTTCATTGTAAGGGGGGAGGAGGTCCTATGAGAACTGCGATGCTGCCGCTCCTGTTGAGCCTTTGCGCCGGGGGCGCCTTCGGCGAAGCGTCCGTCACCATCGGTGGGACGGCGATCCAGGCGTCCGGCAGTCAAGTCACTGTGCGGAGTGGCACGGTAGTTGTGGATGGGCAGGTCTTCTCGGGCAACCTGGTTCAAGGATCAGGAAGGCTAGCCACCGAAAATCGCGAGCTTGGCGAATTCGATGAGCTGTATCTGCATATCAGCGCGGACGTCACCGTTACGGCGGGAGAGAAGGGGCAGTGCGAAATCACCGCCGATGACAACATCTTGCCGCTGATTCTCACCGAGCGCTCTGGCAATAGGCTAAGGATCTCCGCGAGAGACAGCTATTCGTCCACCCAAAAAACGATGCTTGCGCTCCGGACTCCGCTGCTGACCAAGGTGGAGATGAACGGATCTGGCGATGTCGCGATCACGGACGTCACCCGGGACCGGCTAATTCTTGTGATCCGTGGCTCCGGAGACATCACAGCAACGGGCAAGGTCACAGAGCTCAGGGCCGCAATCAATGGCTCCGGCGACGTGCGCGCGGCAGCTCTCGAAGCCAAGGCGGCCGACATCCGGGTGAGCGGCTCCGGTGACGCGGACGTGCATGTCGCGGAGCAACTGACCGCGGAGGTCCACGGCAGTGGCCGGATCACCTATAGCGGGTCGCCCTCGAGAGTTCACGCCTCTGTGACTGGATCTGGGGATATTGTCAGAGCCGCCGCCGGGGGAAGGTGAGCGGCGTCCGGTCGAGAGGGTCAGCACAGGCCGCGACCTGGGTGGTGGGTCCGGGGACTGACGCAATGAACGGCGAAGCGCTCTGGCTGTTCGCCGCCCATCGGCTGGCCGGTAGGGGCGGCGGCCTCCCATAGAGCGGACTCGATCAGCCCGTGATGTAGTGCTCGAGCTGCTCGATGACGAGGTTCTGTTCCGAGAGCGTAGTCCCGCTCCGAGATCAGGCCTACGATCCTTCCTTCATCGAGGACGACCAAGGATCCGACTTCGTTGTCGGCCATCAGCTTGAGTGCGTCGAACACCGGCGCATTCGGACCGATTGAGAACACCTCGCCGCCCTTTGCATCGAGCAGTTGATTGATTGTTTCCATCGAGGCTCCTCCCGCTGGTTCATCACAACTTGAAAATGGGACCGTGTACACGAGAGAGGAATAGACCGATGACGAGGCCGCGCGCGCCCCTCCACACCGCGGTCTTTAGATGCCAACGATGTGATGCCTTGGCTCCTTGCCGTCCTCGGCAGCGCGGCTGCTGCGGCACGCGCTGAAGCTTGGAGGGACCATAGCCGACGGTCGCGATCAGCTCCGGCACCCTGCTCGGGCTCAGCATCGCTGAACTCAGGTGCGCGCATCGAACCCTCCGGTTGATAACACGGGAGTCCGTGCCGATCTAGGTGTCGCAACGTGCCCATCGCGCATGGCGGACCGGCAGACCACTGTCGTCGTCGAAAGCCCAATCGACGAGCGACCGACGATCGACGGTCAGAATCGCTGGTGAATTGTCCCCATAGTTGCGGTGGGCGCGGCGTCGCCCAGCCAGAGCCATGCCCCATAGCCAACGCGGAGGTGATCATGAGTGACAAGCCGATCTACGACTATCCCGGCAGCGAGATTGACGTGCGCTGGGATGAGCGCTTGTGCATCCACATAGGTGAATGCGGCCATGCCGCCAACAGCCTCTTCGAGGCGGACCGGAAGCCCTGGTGCCTGCCAGACGAGGTGAGCAAGGCCGAGGTGCGCGAGGTTTGCGAGCGTTGCCCCAGTGGTGCCCTGAGCTACACCGACAAGTCCGGCCAACCGGAGCAGGCGCCTGCCGAGAACACCGTGAGCGTGGCCTACAACGGCCCGCTGTATCTCACCGGGGATCTCCACATCGCGGACGCCGCCGAGGACATGGCCGGCACCCGCTATCGGGCCGCACTCTGCCGCTGCGGGGCATCGGGCAACAAACCCTTCTGCGACAATAGTCACTTGGGTGCCGGCTTCCAGGACTTCGGCGCCGTCGGCGAGACGGGCTCAGGTCTCACTGCCGCGGGCGGGCCCCTTAAGGTCAAGCGCCTGTCGAATGGCCCGTTGATGGTGGAAGGCAATTTCAGCATCCGCGCGGCCAGCGGACGCGTTGCCTGGCGGGGCGAGAAGGCCTTCCTGTGCCGTTGCGGTGCTTCCGGGAACAAGCCATTCTGTGACGGAAGTCACAAACGCATCGGTTTTGCAGACGGTTAGAGCGGCAATCGTCATCCCTTGCAAGCGGAAGCCGGTCACGCAGTCGCCGGTCGTCTTCAGCCCATTGCACACTTCGGGTACGACGCGGATGCGGCTGATCTCGACTTCTGGCGCCCAGGCGATGCGGCTAAGCCACTCATCCGGCAGCGCGATAATCCCTTCGCGCACATCATCGGCCTTCCTCCCCTCCTCCCCAGCCAATCTACCCTTGCGGTCTGCCCTCCTGCTGGCGTTCGTAGAAGACACCGAAGCCGTAGATCACGAGGCCAAGGAAGATGAACAGGAAGCCGCTGGCCGCGATGGCAGGATGACCGCTGACGAGACCAAAGACCAAGGAGAGCAGTGCCACCCCGCTGACAAGCAGCCCGAAATACTCTAACGCCTTCATCCTCTTAATCCTCCGTCGTGGGTTTTATTGATCGGATCCCATGTCCTTCGGAGCATCCCGGCAACCTCAAGCGTGCCGGGGACTTCGCGGACATTCCAAGGCTAGACATTCCTGAGCGATCTTGTCTACTAGGCGCCAAGTGTGGTTTCGGGAATCATCAGGGGAGATACCGCGTCAACGTCATCCCTGCCACATCGGATAACCGGAATGAAGCGGTTCGCCGCTATCGCCCGGAGACGCGCATCCTCCACGGCACTTGGACCTCTATTTTCATGGTTCGGGGTGGCGCGGCTCTCGCCCCATGATCGCTAGCGCAGCCTAAGCTCTCGGGGGAGGATACCCTCGGTGCTCCCGTCGCCCCCAGTTCTGATGGCCATTGACAGCGGACAGTTGGCGAGGTCGAGACCGCCAGCGTGGTAGAACTGCCCCGCCACCGCCAGCCTGGTTGACTGGCCTTCACCATCTCAAAAAGGAGATATACTTGGCGATGCGCTGGACGATTCACCTACTGCCCGAGGCCGAGGCGGAGCTGGTCGCCATGCCCGCCGACATCCGCGCCCGCTTCCTGCATGTGGCCGAGCTGCTGCAAGCCTTCGGCCCGCAACAGGTCGGGATGCCGCACATCCGCCACCTGGAAGGCAAGCTGTGGGAAATGCGCATGAAGGGCCGCGATGGCATTGCCCGCGCGGTCTACGTGGCCCGCACTGGACAACGCCTGACCGTGGTTCACGTCTTCGTCAAGAAGGCCCAGAAGACACCGCGCCGCGCCATGGAAACGGCCCGCGCCCGCTTGGAGAAACTGACCGATGACTGAGCTTGCTGAGCTGAAAGGCCGCCTCTTGGAAGATCCCAAGACCCGCGCCGAGTACGAAGCCATGGAAAACGAATATGCGATTGCCAGAGAGCTGATCGCCGCCCGCACCCGCGCGGGTCTGAGTCAGGCTCAAGTCGCTGAGCGCATGGGCACCTCGCAATCGACCATTGCCCGACTGGAGAGCGGGCGCACCC
Organism: uncultured Chromatiaceae bacterium; assembly: GCA_964583605.1. Lineage (GTDB taxonomy): Bacteria > Pseudomonadota > Gammaproteobacteria > Chromatiales > Chromatiaceae > CAZOWL01. The sequence continues at coordinate 13,289 of CAZOWL010000030.1, forward strand.
TCCCGAGCTTGCGCACCCTGGACCGCTACGCCCGCGCGACGGGATCAAGAACCGTGGTGCGCTTGGAAGCTGGGCGTTGAGCTTGCCTGGCGAGCACAACCTGGCCCCATCCGAACATCCGAAAAGGACGGCCGGGGGCTAGACATCCACAGCGATTCACAGGACCATTCTCTTCGCACCTGCTGGGGCGAGATTCGGATCAAGATGCGCTATGTCCGGCGCAAGGGCCGCTCGGCGAAGGCACGGGGTAAGATTTTTGGCGTAAGGAACTAAGCGGCTAAGGGCAATGCGGGTGTATTTGCGTTTCCATCGCGATCAATCGCCCCAGCCCCGCGCCAGGCAACGCTTCCGCTCCTCGGCATCCAGAACCCTGGCACAACTCTCCCAGTCCACCTTCTCGACCCTGTGGTAGCGAAGCTGGAAGGGGTGCTCTTTGGGGACTGCGTCGATGGTCTGCTTGGCCCGGTCGATCTCCCCCAAGGCGATGTCGATCCACACATCCTCTAGGATGTCGGGGATCTGGCCGAACAGGCTGGCGATGTTCTCCAGGCGCTCGGAGAGCAAGTCATGGACACGGTCCTCCACCGACCCCGCATAGCGCATGTTGTAGATGTCCACGGTGTCGCGGAGCTGGCCGATGCGCTGGATGCGCCCCTTGCGCTGCTCCAGGCGGGAGGGGTTCCAGGGCAGGTCGAGGTTGATGAGGGTTCCGAGGCGCTGCAGGTTTAGGCCCTCGGAGGCGGCATCCGTGCCGATCAGCACCCGGATCTCCCCCGTGCGCACCCGCTCCTTGAGCACCTCCCGTTGCGTACGGGTGAAGACGCCCCCGTGCATGACGCCGGAGCGCTGGGCCCCCGCATAGATTCCGATCTCCTCCCCCGGCATCTCGGCCGTGAGCTGCTCGGCGAGCCAGAGCACCGAGTCGAAATACTGGCTGAAAACGATGCGCCCCAGGTCAATCCATCCCCGCTCCAGGAGCAGCGATCGGACGATCTGGTACTTGGGGTCGCGCTCCTGGTTGGCCTCTAGCGCCTTCAGAAGCCGTTGTAGGACGGACCGCTCCTCGCTCGTCAGGGTGCGCAGCACAATGTGGCGAATAAAGGGGTTGGACTGCTCGACGAAGCGCGGGAAGATCCGGCGGATCCTGGCCCGGTCGGGCGGTCCCAGGCGGTCGAAGCTCCCCCCGGGCGCGATGGCATCTTTGTCCGTCATCCCCAGGGATCGGCGCAGGGTGCTGTAGTCCGGCCCCTCGGACGCTGGTGGCAGGGGATTGCGCATCCAGCCCCAGAGGTCGATCTCATCGGTCGGAGACTCTTCGCCGCCGAGCAACAGCACGAGGGCATGGCGGGGCTTGCGCCACTGGCTCCCGTAACCGCCGAGCACCGCCTCAGAGCCCCGCGCCAGGGCGTCCAGCAGGTCCCAGGCCTCGATAGGATGCAACTGCACCGGGGTCGCCGTGGCGAGCAGCAGGCTGCGGGTGCGGGGTGAGATCTCCCAGAGAAAGCGCAGCAGATTATTGGGCTCGGCAGGGTCGTACTCCTTGCCTGGACCGAGATTCCGGCGGCGGGCGCGGTGCGCCTCGTCCAGGATCACGCATTCATAGCTCCCGTTGACCAGCCAGTCCTTGATCTCGGAGCCCGAGATGATGAGCCCAGTGGAGACGATCCCCACGCGCCTCGGGCACCGCCGGATCGCCTCCGGGCCCGTGCTGGGATGCTCGATGCCGTTCTCGTCCACCCAATTGCGACCGTCCCACACCGCCGAAGGCATATCGAGCAGGGTGCTTAGCTCCCCCTGCCACTGCCAGATGAGTGGCTTGGGTGCGAGCACCAGGACCGGACTGTCGCCCGAGAGGGCCATGAGCTGCGCCGCCATGGCGAGCTGGATGGTCTTGCCCAGGCCCACTTGGTCGGCAAGGATGAAGCGTGCGCCATGGGGACCCAGGTGGGCGTCAAACGCGAGCTTCACGAAGTGCTTTTGGTGACCCCAGAGGCCGACCTCCTTGCGGTAGACCGGGGCCTCAATGACCGGCGCCGCGGGGTCTGGCTGCTTGCGCCAGGCGCTGAGGTCTGGGATATCCGTACGTGCCGCAAGGCGCTTGATGTCCTGGACGACGGCGTCCGACAGCTCGACCGCGAAGGGGGAGTGCCAAAGGGCGTCGAACTCCTCCTGCACCCATTGGACGGCGTCGTCTGAGTCGTCCTCCCACAGAAGCTCGTAGTTCAGCCGCCAGGCGGTGAGCGACTCGTTGACGCTGCCGAGGAAGGCGCTGCGCCGTCCGTCCGCCAGGGTGATGACACCCGCCTTGCCGTGGATCAGCCCGAACCGCTCGTCCGGCATGACCCGGACCTGGAGCTTGCCGCTCGCCAGGAAGTCGTAGAGTCGCTGAAAGCGGGGCTTTGCGGCGTCGGGCAGCTTCTCAGGCTCCGAGTCGCACCACTCCCGGCGCATGGCCGCCTGAGCGGCCTTCTTGGCGGTCTCGATGTCTCTGGGGTCGATGATCGAGTTGCAGACGAGGCGGACCGGGCCGGAGACGGACTCCAGCTCTTCCCCGGCGACCTCCAGGATGGAGGAGGAGAAGAACCCCGCGATGCGGTCGTAGCCCTGGGCCCCCCGCAGGCGCTCGGCCAGGAAGCTGCGGTCGAGTCGGTGGCCGCGGGAGGAGAAACGCCTGATCATGCGCGCCAGAGCCCGGTCCGGGGGCTAGGCAGCGTTTTCCTTAGGTCTTGGGCGACGCGGTTGGGCGCTGGATTGCGACGTACCGTCGTTCGAACGCGTAGGAATGGGTTGGAACTCGGGTGCGTCGCATGCAATGAAGCCGTCCGGCCACGGTGAAGTCAGCCTGCATCGCAGGCGGTATTGGAGGGGCGCATCCCGGTTGACCCCATCGACGTAAACCGCAACCGCGTCTGGCCCGACAGTATCGAGCAACCGAATGATGTCGCCCGAGTAGTATCGAGGCACATAGCCGACGAGCTGAACCGGGTCACCGGTACGCATCATCAGCGCCATGGCATCGACGTGGTTCTGGATATCGCGTGCCAAGTACAGACGCTGATCAACCTCAAGGTGATCGAGTGCCTCCTGATCATCAATCGACAGATGTCGGCGTCCTCGGGCAAAGAAACGGATCTCGTAGCGTCGGTCTGCAGTGGGTTCGGGGCAGGAAATGACCTCCAAGCCATCAGTTGCTCGTAACCCGCCGGTGCGGCTTAGTTCTTCGAGGGCATCGGCTTGGACGGGACTCAAGCCCAGCCATTCCATGTAGCGGCGATACTCGGGCCTCACTCTGGGCAAAACACGGTTGGCGAACAACGGGAACAACTCGTTCGACACGTATTCCGCGTCCAGATCCGTCAGTCGGCCGAACGCCTCGAACTCGGGTAACTCCCGGGAGCCTCGCGTGTAGACGAACCGGTACTGACCGTTATCCCGCGACAAACGGGCAACCGGTGCCCAACGACGGGACACTTGATCCTGCATGGCAACGAACAGTTTGCTCATTTCTCATTCACTCCGATACGAGCAGGCGTTTCCGATTCTCCAGCATGAGGGCGAGAGCAAATTTCCTGCCCGGCTCAGACAGGAAGGCCGAGGGCACCCGTCCGACGATGGATTCCAACACCGTTGGGACCAGCTGATCGAGCCTACTGCACCAATATGCGGCCGCAACAGGAGTCATCGAGGCCCCCTCCAGAAACGCGCCCAACGTCGTCAGGGGCGTCAGACTCGCGTGAGTCTTGTACAGACCCGACCTGGCCCGGCGGGCGTAGCTCGCTACGCTCCGGCCAGTATCGTTGGTCGTGAGCCGCTCCATCCGGGCCGCGTCGGTTTCGTTACGGCCAAGACTCGACGCGTGGTCAAAGGTCGGTGCGAGTGTGAGGCTGGCGTTTGGCAACTTGATCAGGCCCCAATTCTCGTGGTGCCGATCCTGATTTCCGATCAAGGCATCCAGAAGCAGATAGCCGAGGAACACGCCGACGGCATTCTCCACTTCGGGTGGCCGAGCCCAACCCAGTGGCGGCCCGATTCGTGGCGAACGCAGCACGGCAACGACCCGGGTCAGGGTGTGTTGGCTGGCCCGGAACTGCTTGGTCTCCTCGTACTCCGGCACCACTCTTGCCAGCAATTCGTTGCCATGGATCAAGCGCCCCCCCTGCGGAACGATCGTCGGCGATATGACACCGGCACGCCCGTTCCAGAACGCTAGCTCGTACTCCGCATGGGGTAAGCCAAGGCCACGCGCCACCTCGCAGGCGACCTTCTCCGCCCAGTGCTCGCCGCTGCCGGGATACCCCTCTTTGAAAAGGGTGCGGACATCATCCGCGGATCGAAACCAGAACTTGGCCTTGGATCCAAGCTGCTCCAACTGAGACGGCGCGTCCAGGGGGACTTCGACGATCGGGTACTGCATCGCGTCCACGTCCCAGAGGCTAGCCCAGTGGCGGGCTCAAAAGCTGAGCCTCCCGCGGGCCATTAAGGCTCAACCGGATGCACTGACCGCTGGCCCGCCCGGCAAATCTCGCCGCACGTTGTGCGAGCACACCCCTACACATGGTCGTTCTCTAGCGCCCCCGCAAGCAGGCGCGCGGCTTCGGCGTCGCTCGCCCAGTGGGGAATCGGCAGGCGGCCGATGAAGCGGAGCATCTCGGCGAGATTCTCCCGCTGGGCCCAATAGTCGCCGGTTAGCTCCGTCTTGAGGTAGTTCAGGCCGACGCGGGTGTTGTCCTGGTCCGCGGTCTGGTAGACGGCGAAGAGGCAGTGACGGAGCAGGGATGAGCCGAAGCCCTCGGTGCCCCACTCGCGGCGCTTGAGCTCGGTGGCGGTCTTGAGACGGGTCTGGTTGGCCTTGCCGCTCTGGAGCATGAAGCGGTAGTCCCGCACCCCGAAGCCGCGGGCAAATTCCTGGAAGACGCCGCTGCGGTAATCGCCGTGGGACTCCACCTCCAGGCACTTCAGATACAGCTTCTCCTCCGGTGACAGGCGTTTCCAGAGCTGGGCGTCGATGCCGTCGGGGACGAGGAAGTTGCTCGCCGTCTTCACCGCGTCCTCGATGATGCGCTCGATGGGAGACTCCTCGCCGCGCTTGCGCTCCCGGGCCAGCTCGTAGGCCACGTCGAGGTCCTCGATGCCCTTGTACTGGGTCAGCACCCGGAGTGCCGCGGCATAGGCGGCGAGCTGGTAGTCGGCGTCGGAGAAGTTGGGGTCCTCCCGGTCGTCTAGCTCCAGCATGGATTTCAGCTGGCGCTCCACCTCGATCTCCACCTGGGGGACGATCTCGTCGAGGAAGGCCACTGCCTCGGAGGTCTGCTTGCGCAGAACCATGAGCACGGTGCCCTGGACGTAGTTGCCTTCCTTCAGCGCCGACTCGGTCTCGGTGGCGATGGTCCAGGCCGCCGTTACCCGCAGCCCGGCGGCCCAGAGGATTAGGGCCAGGTCCGCCCAGACGCCTGCGTCCTGATGGGTGAACATGACGATCTGAAGCCCGTTGTCGGGCATGTGGGCGGCGAGGTTGCGGTAGGCGTCGACCATGCCCTCGCGGAAGGCCTTGCCGGAGCCGCGGATTGCTAACGCTCGCTTGCTTGAAAAATACCAGTCGGGAAAGATGGAAGGCGCGCGGTGCTCATACCAGCTTAAAAAGAACTCTGACAGTTCGTCGTACCTGATGGCATCGGCGTATGGAGGGTCCGTCAGCCAGCAGTCCGCTTGTACATTAACGTCACGAGCGTCTCTAACGGCGATGGTTGCGCTTCCAGCCAGTTCGTAAACGTAAGTAAAGAAGGGAACCTGCCGCATCCCATAATGGGAGTTGACGCCTAGAACATACTGCGTGTTTAGCGCCTGATTCGTGAATACGTGCGAAGGCTTCTCAACAGTGCGACTCGAATCCCATCCCTGAATTCTTGAGTTGCGCTCTGAGCACTTCGCCGCCCAGAGGATCAATCGAAAGGCCATCTCCGTCTCCCCGTAGGAGTCGACCGCTAATTCGATCATTGCACCCAATTCAAGCAACTGCCTTGGCGTAAACAGATGATGCCAATGGGTCCAGCCGCGGGTCCGAATTGGCTCATCGGTCTTGTCACCCGGCTCGATGCGCCGACTCGGGATGTAGCCCTCAGCCTGCCAATCGGCGAAGCGCTCGCGCAATAGTCCCAGCACCCGTGTCTCACGTTCAAGGTCATGCTCATCTGGCGCACGGTAATAGCGCTCCCGCTGGACCTTACCTTCCTGATCGATCCAGGTGTGCACCCAGCGGACGCAGTAAAGACGCTCCTGGAAGATATCGTCCGGGCGGGGAACCAGGTCCTCATTCTCCCACTGGCGCAGACCGTAGGCCGTCTCACCGCTGCCGCGGCGATCACCGCGGATGGCGCTCATGGGGGTGGACTGGCCGCAGTGGGGGCAGCGCAGGCGCGAATCCCGCACCGTCCCGACCTTGGCGGCGCTCAGCGCCGACTTACCGACACCCTGATGGATCTCGATGTCAAAGCGCCGTTCCGCCTCATGGGGGACGAGCTTGGCCAGCGTCATGGTCTTTTCGCCGATCACCCAGGACGGGGCCAAGGGCACCATCCAGCCGCACTCCGGGCACCGGGTTTCCGTGCAGTAGAGATAGGCGTCGGCCCGGTCGCCCTCGGCGTTGTGCTCGATGCCCCACTCGGTGATCTGCCGATCCACAGCGGCGAAGACCCGCTCCTGCGCCTCGCGGACCTTCTCGGCAACTTCGTCGCCGCCGCCGACGATGTTGAGCGCACCCCAGGTCAGCAGGGCCGCGACGGGGCTCAGGTCCGATCCGTAGGCGTCGCAGCGCGATGCGCGCCGCCTCGAAGGGGACGCTGCCGCCGCCGCAGAAGGCGTCACCGACGCGGGGGGTATGACCGAAACGCCGTTCCCCGAGCTGCCGGACCAGCGCTGGAAGGTTTTGGGCATCCGTCCCGAGGTGTGCGTTGATTTCGCCCCAGGCCGACTTCGAGGGCCCCGCAATCTGCTCGGGGCGATCACAGTAGGTCAGCCGCTCGTCGTAGCTCATGCGCTCGAAGACGAGGCGCTGCAGACTGGCCTTCTGCTCAGGCGTGGCACCGCTCAGGAGCCTCGGCTTGTCGGCGTCGGGGTCGAACCAGCGGTCGCGCTCGGCCGGACGGAGCCGCTCGTAGACCTCGGCGAGGGCGATGGCCTTGGTCTTCCGCCGCCAGAGCCCCTCAGGGTCCATGGTGAGGAGCTTGAGGAAGATCTCGCGGTCCCGCTTGGGGTCCTGGCTGGCGGGGAACAGCAGCCCGAGGATGGCCGCCCGGACCATGATCAGCGGCTTGCGCCCCACCACTTGCCGAGCCCGGTGAGCGTCTGGCTGTAGTTGGCCTTACGTTCCTTGTAGCTCTCCTTGGAGAGCTTGGATACGGGGAACTGGGTCTCGATGAAAGTGGTGTCCAACGCGTTGCTCAAGACGCGTCCCCGGAGGTCTCGGGCTCTGACCAATCGGACACGGTCAGTCCTTCGATTCGGTCGACATGGCGGCGGTTACGCGTCACCAGGACCAGGCCCTGCTCCAGCGCAATGCCGGCAATGAGCAGGTCGATGTCATCGACAGGGGTCCCGCTGACGCAGTTGCGAGTAGCGTTCAGCGGCGAGCGCGGCAGAGCGCTCCGTGATGGGCAGGACGATGTTGTGCGCGGCGAAGCGATGGAAGGCGTCGAGCTGCTTGCGCGCATCTCGCGTCAAAGTCCGCGTCCGGCAGGTCTGCCCAGATGCCCGCGAAGTCGTTGGCCTCCTCGCGATCGACCGAGGCGTCCTGGTCCGTATCGAACAGAGCGATCACGCGGGCATTCCCGGGCGGCCGACGCCGCGGGAGCTTGATGTGGATCTCTCCGTTCTCGTCGATCTGGGCTTCGATCTCGATGGCTTGCATGGACGTCTCCGCTGGTCTTGGTGATCGGCATCACCGCATTAGGCCGGGGCCTCAGCCCGCCGGAGGTTGGGGTCAGGTACGAACCCCAGCATCCGCAGTATCGAAACCGTTTGAAATGCTGGGGTTCGCAAGCGCACCCCAGCCTACGGCGCTCAAGTGGCATCTCCTGCTGCCGTGTTGACTGTATTCGGGGGATTGGCCCAGACGGTCGTTAGGTCAGGGTAGGTTTGGATTGTCTCGTCAGCCGTGACGAGGCGGGCGTCCTGTGCTTGGGCGGTTGCGATGATGATGCGATCGGCCGGGTCTTTGTGGATATCAGGCAGCACAGTGGACGCATGCAACAGCCTTGGCGTGACAGGAAGGCATTGGATATCGGCTCTTTGCAGGGCGGCGTCGAACCAATCCGGCAGCGGTAGAGGCAGCTTCAAGGTGCCTTTCCTGACGAGTTGCGCCACTTCCAGTGTCGAGATGACCGAAACGGCGAAGGCATCCTCCGCGGAACGCAGCCATTGCCGCAGCGGCTCGGGGAGATTTCGGCTGATCTCCGGATGCAGCCAGCAAACCCAAGCATGGGTGTCAAGAAGAATCACCGGTAGAGAGCTCCCCATTCCTCTAGGGTGAAGGCTGGCGCAATGTCATCGCCATGCACCTCGGCACCCTTCCAAGCCAGCTCGGGAGGCGGCTCGTGCCGCGACCGCTCGGCGGGGACCGCTTCCCGCGCCTCGATGAGCACGATCACCCGTGCCGGACCTGGCTCAAGCCCTCGCGGGAGCTTCAGATGAATCTCCGCATTGTCGTTGATCTCGGTTTCGATCTCGATAGCTTGCATGGACGTCTCCGCTGGTGCTCGTTATCCGCTCAACCGAACTGGACCGGGACCTCAGTCGGCTTCCTTTGTCTGCCGCCGCGGTCGGCGGCCACCCCCGGTCGTTTTGGGTGCCACCGGGTTGACCGCTGGTTGTTTTGTATGACTCCGCAATTCAAACACAGGCGGCGGCTCATGGGGGGCGTCGGTCACCGGGTTCTCCGTGAGCGCGTAGCGCACCGCCTTGCGCCAGCCTTTGTTGCGGCCTTGGAGGGCATGGCCGGTGGCGGCGGAGGTCATGGTGTAGAGCCACCAACGCTCCTCCGGGACCAGGCCCAGCCAGTTCTTGATGGCCACGGGGGTGAGGGCCGGGTCCGCCTCCTCGATGGCCCAGGCGAGCAGCACCAGTTCCTTGCCGAGCAGGCGGGAGACGGGGTTGGTGCCGGTCTTCCAGGTGCCGGGCTTGCGCCCGTCTTGCTTGAGGCGCCGGTTGAGCTCGACCCGGACTTCGTCCGCGATGGCGTCCCACTTCGCGCGGGGCAGCAGGACGCGCAGCTTGCCCTCGGACTCCCCCAGGGCGAAGGTGGGGGGCTTGGCGGCGGTGGACTCGTCCCAGGTGAAGTGCTCGGAGATCAGTACGTCCTGTCGATTGCTGGCCGGTATGGTCACCAGGAAGTGATGGGTCGATTCCTCCGGGCAGAATCCGAAGCCCTGGCAGGCGACCTTTTTGGGTGCGGCCACGGTCAGGGTTCAACCTCGTGGCGCGGCAGCTCGGCGGCGATCTCATGGACATAGTCCAGGAGCTGCTGGCCAGTCGGGAACCAGAGGGCCGCGGTCTCGATGGTGACCTCGCCCTCGCTGACCAGGGAGCGCAGGTGCTCGACGGTGGCGCCGATCTGCTCGCCATCCAGCAGCAGGTCATCGGCGAGCTGCAGGTCCACCCAGCGGCCGTCCAGCACCGCGATACGCTGGGCCGCGGCCTTGCCCTGGTGCTTCTTGAGCCGCTCGATGAAGCCGTAGGCGGCGTGGGTGGTGTTGAAGCGGAAGACCTTCTCCGGGTGGCTGATGGGTTTCCAGGAGGCCGGTTTGGTCTTGTCGATGGGCTTGTCGGGCTCGACCTTGTCCCACTTGATCGAGACCTGGTGGGGGTCCGAGGTGATGCCCTTATCTTCCGCCACCGCGAGGACGAAACGGGTCGCCTGGGGCACCACGAAGGGATCGTCGTAAGCGCCACCGGCCACCTTGGGGTCTGAACCGTCGGTGCTGTAGCGGGTGGGCGCCGGGGGCGCGGTGCGCAGCTCCACCATCTTGTCTCCGCCGTGGTCGTAGATCCGGCTCTTGATGGTGATGCGGTTGTTCCAGGTGAGGGGCTCGCCGGTCTCGTGCTGGCCCGTGGAGTCCACCGCCAGGAAGGAGACGGCCAGGTCATCGGTCTCGTAGTCCCGGCCCGAGAGCTTGTGGGAAGCGGTGGTGGCCGGGGCGCCGATCTCCACGTAGATGGTGTCGCCGTTGATGGGGGTAGCACGGAGCTTCACGCGGCCGGTGTCGTCGTCGCGAGACAGCTCCTGGAGCTTGACCTGGGTGGCGGGCTTGGGGAAGGGGCCCTTCTCCAAATAGCCGCCGTTGTCGCGCCAGATCTCTTGGTGGACGCAGTCGGCCTTGAGCTTGTCCAGGGCGTCCGGGCGGTGCCATTGCCAAGCGGGGTTGGTGGCGGCGCGGCGCTTGATCTCGGACCCGGGCATGACCTTCTGGGTGAACAGGCGTGCCTCGACCTTTTTGACGAAGGTCTCCCCGGTCACCTCCTCCGTGTACTTCATCTTCCCCTTGAGAGTGCGGATGATCTGGTCCTCGCCGTCGTACTTGTTGGCGGTGAATTCCATGGGGAAGTCCGCCGACATGAGGCGCTGGGCGCTCGGGTAGTAGAGGGTGGAGAAGGTCTCGCGGAGCGCACTGCCGAACTGGTTCTGGATGCGGTCCAGCAGGTCGCGGGCCTGGACGAGCTGGGGATCGTTGTCGGGGGTGCCCTCGGACTTCAGCTCGTCGATGATGTGGCGGATGGCCTTCAGCTCCTTGGCGGCGTTGAGCAGGCTGTCGGCGCTGCGCTGGCCGGTGAGGAAGCAGACGCGGTTCTTGAAGTCGATGTTGTCGTAGAGCTTCTGGAGGTCCGGGTTGAGCCCCCCGGAGTGGGGGCTCGCGACCACCAGCACGGTCTTGTCCTGGGGGATCTCGATCTCGTCCACCGCGGGCAGCGCCTGGACCTTCTGGTAACACCAACCCGTCTCGGGCTTGAACAGCTCGTTGAGGCGGTCGCGCAGCTCGCGCAGGGACTGGTCGTGGAGGTAGCTCTCGGCGGTGGTGCGCAGTCGTGCCACCAGGCTCTGGACGTTCTTGATGAAGAGCCGCCCGTCGCGCCCGGTGTGCAGGTACCAGGCGGTCGTCACCAGCCGGTTCAGCACCTCGTTCTTGAGCTCGGAGATGTCCCGCCCCGGGGCGCACAGGTTGGCGATGATCTCCGGGAGCGTCAGGCCCTTGGTCCCGCCCGCGACGTTGGAGAGGGACGCGACGAGGAGCAGCTTCATCACGTCCTGGGCGTCGGTGCCGCCGAGGTTGGTGTCCAGAATCTCGGCGATGGATTGCCTGCCCGAGGCGATGTCGTGGGAGACGGCGTTCTCCAGGCTGTTGTTGATCTGGTTGATCTCGGAGAGGGTCTCGCGGTCGTTGAGGTCGATGGCGTGGGCGTTGATGAGGTGGACCCGATTGGCCTCCCCACTCTCCCACAGCCGATAGGCGACGATGCGCATCAGACGGATGAGGCCACGGGTCTGCTGGAAACCGGGGTTCTCCTTGAAGCGGGCATAGAGGTCGCGGATCGAGGGGTGGAAGGGATAGGCCTCCACCACCCGGGCGGCGAACTGCTCAGGGGAGGCGTTGGTCACGTCCATCTGGCGGGCGTCGCGGATGGACTTGGCGTAGCCCTAGGCGACCTCGGCGATGGCGTCCTTCCCGGGCAGCTCGGCGAAGATGCGCTTGCGCAGGATCTGGTAGAACTCGTCTGTGTTCATGCGCACCGGCTCCAGGCTCATGGCCGAGCGACCGGTCTCCTTGTCCAGCTCGTTGAGTGCCTGGACGATCTGTTGGCTGCCCCCGGCGTAGGAAGCGGTGAGATCGGTGATGACGAGGCAGACTTTGGACAACTCGTCCTTGCCGATGGCGACCAGCAGGTTGGAGAGCGCCGTGGCGGTGACCACCGAGAGGTCCGAGTTGCCGATGGTCTTGGACTTTGCGTACTCGAAATAGGGCGGCAGCTCGTCCAGCATGATGACCAGGGGGTCGCCCTTCAGCAGGTTGACCCAGGCGGTCTGGCCGGGGGCGGAGAGCGGCGAGTAGTAGTCGGCGAACTGCTCCCGCTTGCCGAGCTGGGTGGCGATGGAGCCCCAGATGCCCAGGGGGGCGTCGCTCTCGCGGCCCGAAAAGGCGACTACCCGGACGCGCCCGGTCTCGCCTGGGGTGTAGAAGGCCTCCATCACCGGACGGCGATACTCGGGGTGCCTGGCGAGCAGGCCAAGGGCGAGCAGGTTGTGGGTCTTGCCGCCGCCCATGGCTTGGGTGAGCTTGAAGACACCTTGGGTGGTCTTGCCCTCCAGTCGCCGGAAGCCCTCCGTCAGCAGGATGCGCATGCCCTCGGTGACGTGGTTCTCGCGGAAGAAGGCCTCGGGGTCTATGCTGCCCGAGACCAGGTCCGTGAGGTCGAGGACGGTGTCGCGCCGCGACGGGTCGAAGATGCTGTCGCGAGGCTTACAGGCGTGGCCTAGGGTCTGCATGAGTGCTCCTTCCGCCCTCGGCGTGTGCACGGAACAGTCCGGAACGATACAGCCATCGGGCAACCCGTGCATCTTGTGCGAAGGCGGGCAGCGGCGCTGATCGGCTGGTCACGGTTGCGAGCGTCGACCGAGCGCAAGGTGAGTCCCTCACCAGCGCGCGACGCGCACGCGTCCCGAAGGCACTAAAGCCTTGGGCCCGCCAGCTTCCAGCGTGTGGGTCAAAAGGAAGAACGACATGAGCAGTGAAGTGATCGTTAGCAGGTCCACAAACCGGTGTCTCGACGAGGCGATTCTTCGAGGCGTCCTCACGGAGAGGTGGCCGAAACCCGAGGCCGACGCACCTGGCCTGCGAATCCCTGGGTCGCGACTTCAATTCGGTAGCTTGAAATCCCTCGGCGGGGCGCTCGCTGTGGAGCGCGGAAAGTCCGCTTCTAAGTCCCCGAGGTTGAAACCGATTTCAACGGCCGGGTTCCGGAAAGCGTTACGCGAATCGGCCGCACCCTGTAGAAGGTGGTTCAGGCCAGAGTCGGGCGGTCAAGGAACGGGGTGAGAACCTTTCAGGCTGGGACGTACACCTCGGCGAGGCCCGGAGGAGCTGTGGGGCGAGGCAGTCGGTCCGGAAGCGATTGAAATCGATTTCAACCACGCGCTTCACGCGCTTAACGAGTGCTGGGCCCTCGCGCTTGCCCCCTCAAAAACTCCAGGCCTGCGTCACCGAGGATAACGCCCCTTTGCGGACCGGATCCGCACGGGGGTCGGCAGCCGCTGCCCGGAGTACGCTAGTCAACTGCGGAAAACTGGAGCATTTCCCGGGGGAGGAGCAAGGTTCCCAGGGGAACCCAAGACCGCCACCAAAGCAGAAGAGGGTAGCGTTGCGGCGCTAACCTCTTGATTAAATGGTGCGCCCTGTGCGACTCGAACGCACGACCACCTGATTAAAAGTCAGATGCTCTACCAACTGAGCTAAGGGCGCGCGGGGTCCGAGTATAGGAGAACGCGCGTGGGATGTGAACTCCCAGCCGCTCCGAGAGCCGGGCCTGCCGGCGGCGTTGAAACATCCGGGGCCGAAACGGCCGGCACTCCAAGCAGGAGGGCGATGCCGCGCGCGAGCTTGTCGCTGATGCCGAGCAGCGCCGCCGGCGGCACGCCCAGGTCGACAAGGCGGGTGACGGCCTGGCCCGGGTGACCGCAGGGGTTGATGCGGGCAAAGGGTTCCAGGTCCAGGTCCAGGTTCAGCGCCAAGCCATGATAGGTGCACCCGCTGCGCACGCGCAGCCCGAGAGAGGCGATCTTGGCGCCGCCAACATAGACGCCAGGGGCATCGCGACGGGTTTCGCCGGTAATCTGCTCACTCGCCAGTAAGTCGATGATGGCTTGCTCCATTAAGTTGACAAGCCGTTTTACTCCGAGGCCGGCGCGACGGATGTCCAGCAGGAGATAGGCGATCAGTTGGCCCGGCCCGTGATAAGTGACTTGCCCCCCGCGGTCGGATTCAATGATCGGGATTGCGCCGGGATCGAGAACATGCTCGCGGCGGCCGGCCTGACCGAGCGTGAAGATGGGCGGGTGCTCCAACAGCCAGATCTCGTCGCGTGTCTCCGGACCGCGCCGATCCGTGAACTCGCGCATCGCCTGCCACATCGGCACGTATGGCTGTTGCCCGAGGTCACGCACCAGCAAGCCCGGCCGTGACGAGGGGCTCCCGGATTGCTGTTCAGCCATGTCTTGTTCGGCGGCAGCCCCAACGACGCCGCGATGGCTCGACCGCCATTGACGAGTCGCAGAGGGCTTGGCCAGGTGGTGCCCAAGGGCAGCCGGGCAGCAATGCCGTGAAGGAGGGCGCCGGGCCGCCGAGCGGCGCAGCTGTCGTGGAAGCGAATCGCTCGCCGCGTAGGCAAGCCTCTAACTTGCTGTCCAGCCCGGTGGCAGGCACGTGGCTAGAATTGCGCAAGCACGGTGTCGACAAGCTGGCGCCAAAGCCCACCGCGGTCCACCTCGCGCAACGCAACGGCGGGCACGCGGCGGATCTCTTGGCCATCGAGGCTGACGACGATGGTGCCCAGGCTCTGGCCGCGGGCCAGAGGTGCTTCATTGTTCGGCTCCGCCTCCAGGGCGGCGCTGAGCCGTTCGTACTGTCCACGCGGAATTGTCACGTGGACATCTTCCTCCGGACCGACCGGCACTTCGGTCTCCGCGCCCTTCCATACCCTCACGCTCTCAATCGGTGAGCCCCCGGAATAGAGCTTGGGACTGTCATAGAAACGAAAGCCGTAGTGGATTAATGCGAGGCTATCGCGAGCGCGCTGCTCCGGCCCTGCGGTACCCAGCACAACCGCGATGAGCCGCATCTCGTCACGTTCTGCTGATGAAACGAGACAGTAGCCCGCTGCGGCGGTATAGCCGGTCTTGACACCATCAACGGACTTATCCCGCCCCAACAGCCGGTTGCGATTGCGTTGCTTGATGTCGTTGTAAGTAAATTCCTGGACCTTGTAGCGCGCGTATTGTTCCGGGAAGTCCCGTATCAGCGCGGAGGTGATGAGGGCTATGTCGCGAGCGGTGGTGTGGAGGTCTGGATCAGGCAGCCCTGTGGCATTCGTGAAATGACTGCGCTCGGCACCCAAGCGGCGCGCGTGCGCGTTCATCATGTCGGCAAACACCTGCTCGCTGCCGGCGACATGCTCGGCGAGGGCGACGCTGGCGTCGTTGCCGGATTGCACGATCATCCCCATCAGCAGGTCCTCGACGGAGACGAGGCTGCCGACTTCGACAAAGGTCCGCGAACCTTCGGTCCGCCAGGCCTTTTCGCTGATCAGCACCTCGTCGTCGACCGCAATCTTCCCGGCACCAATCTCGTGAAACACCGTGTAGGCGGTCAGGATCTTGACCAGACTTGCTGGCTCTACTGGCTCATCGGCATTGACCTCAACGGGGATCTGGCCGGTGTTGTGATCCATCAACAGGTAGCTCTTGGCGTTGATCTCCGGCGGCGCCGGGATCGGGGCCTGCGCGGCCACCATCGGCGTCGTGATCAGGAAGAGCAGAAGTAACGCCAAGCGAATCATAGGAGACACTCTCTGTCGAACAGGCTGATCGCAGCAGAACGGGGTTATTAGGCAATCAAGGGGACGCGGCCCAGCTACACCGGCAACGGGATCGCAGAGGAGCCGATCTCAGGACGGCCCTCGCGTGAATGTGAAGCTTTCCCGTTTGCCCGTGATCAGCATCCCCGCGCACCGTATCGAATACTACCTGGCTCGCAGAGGTTTGGCACTCACCGCTCGGGGGGTCCGGATCGCGACAGTCGAGTGCCGCCCGGCTTCAGCCCGCCGCGTCGGGTCGGCGCGACGGGCTGAAGCCGGACTAGCTCATCACTCGATGACGGTCTTCGACTCCTTCACGCCCAGGGCGGCGAGCTGCTCGGATACCCCCTCGGCCTGACTGGGGCCGACCAGTGGTCCAACTTTTACCTCGTAGCGAGGCAGCACCGCGTCGCGGCTGGCGCGAATCTGGACCTGTTCGGCTAGATGATCGACGAGACGGCGACGAAGCTGCTCGGCAGTGGTGCGGTTGCCGAAGGTCCCCGCCTGGACGAAGAGCTTGCCGTGCTGCGGGTCGAGGCTCGCCTCGTCCGTGCGTGACGAGGCTGAACCGGAGGACGCGGCTATGCGTGTTGGCTCCGTCGTCGGGGCGTCCTCGGTAGCGGTCGCGGCAGGGATGGGCGTGCCGCCGTGTCCCCCCGTGTCCGTATCGATCGAACGGCTGCCATCCGCGCCGGCAAGCATCGGCCCGGGCGCCTGCGCGACCTCGCTCGCAGTGGCCTCTCGTCCTGTGTTCTCAGCAGCGCCGCGATCCGGGGAGCCTTTGGTGGATTGTTTGTCGGCGACGAGGAAGTAGTCCTTCCCGAGCACGGCGTCGTTCGTCGCGACGCTACGTACCTCGACGGGTGCGACGCCCGCCTGGATCATGTTCAGCTCTTTGGCTGCTGCATAGGACAGATCGATGACCCGATCCCCGACGAAGGGGCCGCGATCGTTGACCTTGACCAGCACTTGGCGGCCGTTCCGCAGGTTGGTCACCTCTACATAGCTTGGCAAAGGCAGCGACTTGTGTGCGGCCGTCATGGCGTACATGTCATAGCGCTCGCCATTTGCCGTCCGTCGACCGTGAAATCGCCTCCCGTACCAGGAGGCGAGGCCCTTCTCGGTGTGCCCCTCGGAGGAGGTCAGGATCTCGTACCGCCTGCCGCGGACCACGTAGGACTTGCCAGCCTCCTGCGGCCGCCTCTCTGAACGCTGCTGGGCTCTCGAGTCCCGGTCAGGAGAGGCCTCGACCTGCTGCTCCTTCACGACGCTCTGTCGTTGCGTTGCCTCCAGCAGTGTCACGCGCGGCTCGCCTGTAGTCGCGCAGCCGCCGAGGTAGCCAAGCATTGGCAGGGCGAGGCAGAGTCCTCGCCAGCGGCCCCAAATCGCCGGTAAAACCGGCCCCTCACAAGCCTTCTCGTTCTTCGTCATGCGGAATGTTCCCCGTTGGTAGCAGGGTGCCGCAAAAGGCGACGCCCGAATTGGCCCGAGATCTCGGGCGCAGCGCCGGCAGCCGCCTCGGCCACCGGGCCCGGATGGACCGACCTAGGACATCGTCGATCCGAGGTCGCCGCGACGCGCGTGTGCGAGTCTTCCCTACGGCGACGTGCTCGTTTTCAGAAGTGGAAAGGTCCCCGACCGTTTTGCGTCATGTCTGCCATCAGGGCGCTCGCCGGCTCGGCAGTCTGCTATCCCCCGCGCGCAGACAGCCGGCGGGCTCGGCCTGCCCTAATGGCCTCGGCGAGCTGCATCACAGCCATCGCATAGAGAATGCTGTGATTGTAACGTGTAATGGCATAAAAATTGTTGAAGCCTGCCCAGTATTCGTCCGGTGAGCCAGCGAGGTGCACGATGGTCGCCAACGCGCTGTCGCCCGGCTCCCCTGAGATGTCAAACCCGGCGGCGCGCAGCTCGCCGACGGAGACGTACGGCTCGATCGGGGTCTTCCCTGCAATCGGGAGGTCTGCGGGGACACCCGTGGGGGGCCGCACAGCCAGCGCGATTGCCTCGCCTTGTCGCCAGCCATGCTGCTCAAGGTAATGTCCTACACTGGCGATGACATCGGCATCGCTGCCCCATAGGTCGCGTTGGTGATCCCCGTCGAAATCCACGGCGTACGCGCGGTAGCTCGAGGGGATGAACTGCGGTTTGCCGAGGGCGCCGGCATAAGAACCGTGCGCGCGCGTCAGGTTGGCCACCGGCTCTTCGCGGTCCAGCAGGACGAATTGCTCCAGCTCGCGGCGAAAAAAATCCGCGCGCGGCGGATAGTTAAAGGCCAGGGTCGTCAGCGCATCAAGGACCCGGTGGCGCCCCAAGTAGGCACCGTAGAGACTCTCGACGCCAATGATCGCGACGATGATCTCGGACGGCACGCCGTAGCGCTTCTCCACGCGATCGAATGTGTCATCGTGGGCGTCCCAGTAGTCGATTCCGCGCTCGACACGGCTCGGGCTGACGAAGCGGGCTCGGTACTGAGGCCAGGACACCGATTCGTAGGGCCTCTTGATGGCCTCGATGACGCCGGGGTCGTAGGTGGCCTGGTCGAGGAGGCCGATGAGGACGGCCCGATCCAGGCCATGCTTGGTCGCCATGTCTGCGGCAAAGGTCTCTTTGCCGCTCACGTACGCCGCCGGGGCGGCGACTGGCTGGGAGCCCAGTGTCGGGCCCAGGCCCAGCAGGGCGAAGGCTAGAAACACCTCGCGAACTGTGACTCGCTTGATGGGATCTAACATGGCACATGGAGTATAGGTGTAAACTCGCTAAATAGGAAGCCTTTTTCTGTGAGTGTGGATGCTCATGATCAGGCCGAAGCCGATCAGGATTGTCACCAGCGACGTACCGCCGTAGCTAATGAGCGGGAGCGGTACGCCGACTACCGGGAGCAACCCGCTGACCATGCCCGTGTTCACGAACAGGTAGATGAAGAAGATCATGGTCAGGCCCGCGGCGAGCAGGCGGCCGTAAGTGTCGGGCGCCCGGGCGGCGATGTAGAGGCCGCGGAAGATGATCAGCAGGTAGAGGGTCAAGACCGCGACCACGCCGACCAGCCCAAGCTCCTCGGCGAGTACGGCGAAGATGAAGTCAGTTGAACGTTCGGGGAGAAATTCCAGATGAGACTGAGTCCCCTGAAGCCAGCCTTTTCCGTAGAGCCCTCCGGAGCCGATCGCGATCTGCGATTGGATGATGTGGTAGCCAGAGCCGAGGGGATCTGTCTCGGGGCTCAGGAAGGTCAATACGCGCTGGCGCTGATAATCATGCATGTTCATCCACAGGAGCGGTGCCAATGCGATCGCGCCAGCGCCCAGTAGCAGGATTAGGCGCCAGCTCAGGCCGGCGAGGAAGATCACTATGATCCCGGCGCTGCCAACGAGCAGGGCCGTACCGAGGTCGGGCTGGCGCGCAATCAAGAGGACTGGGATGACGACCATCACGGCGCCCAGGGTGAGCTGCAACAGATTCGGGGGCAAAGCGCGCTGGGCGAAAAGCCAGGCCAGCACCATTGGAACGGCCAGCTTGAGGAGCTCCGATGGCTGGAAACGCAGTATCCCGATGTCGAGCCAACGCTGAGCCCCCTTGCCGGTCGCTCCAAACAGCAAGACTAGAACCAGCATGATCACGCCGACGGCGAACAACGGCAAAGACCAACGCCTCAGTTGCCGGGGCGGAATCTGGGCCACGGCGACGAGCAGCAGGAAGGCGATGCCGAGGCGCAACAGCTGACTCCGCACCTTATCGAGATCTTCACCAACCGCGCTATAGAGCACGACTAGGCCGAAGGTGCAGAGGACCAGTAGGCCGATCACCAAAGGCCAGTCCAAGTGAACCGAGGCCAGCCAGCCCCGGCCCGTGCGATCGGTCAACTTGGCGAGGCGGGCGGTGCCTACCTTAACGGTCATAACGCCCCCCGGCCTCGGCGAGCACGTCTCGCCGGCCGAGATAGGCCTCGATCACCTGTGCCGCGACCGGGGCGGCCGTTGAGCCTCCCCCTCCGCCATTCTCGACAATAACGGCAACGGCGATGCGCGGCTGATCGACCGGGGCGAAGGCGATGAACAAGGCGTGATCGCGGAGCCGCTCGTCGATCGCCTCGGCGCGATAGGTCTGCTTCTGTCCGAGGGAGAAGACCTGGGACGTCCCGGTCTTTCCGGCGATGCGATAGGCGGCGTTGCGGATATGCCGCGCGGTTCCCGCCGGCCCGTCGATGACGTTGGTCATGGCCCCAATCACGCTTTCCCAGTCTTGCGAACTGGCCAGGTCGATCGGTCGGACGACCGCTGGCGTGTCGACAAGCTCCGTGGAGCCTAGTGCTTGGCTCGCCTTGGCCACGCGCGGGACAGCAAGCTGACGGCGTGCGGCGAGGGCGGCCGTCGCGGTAGCCAGCTGCGTGGGCGTTGCGAGGAAATACCCTTGCCCAATCCCGAGGATGAGCGTCTCGCCGGGGAACCAGGGCTGGCGTCGCGCCGTGCGTTTCCACTCCCGCGACGGCAGTAGTCCGCCGAGCTCGCCGGCTACGTCGATACCGGTCTTGGCGCCGAAGCCAAACTGGGCCAGCGAGTCGTGCAGCCGATCGATGCCCATCTGATGTGCCAGGTCGTAGAAATAGACGTCGCATGACTGAATGATCGCCTGTGCCATCGCCATCCGGCCATGACCGCCGCGCCGCCAATCGCGGAAGCGATGGCTGTGGCCCGGCAGGCTGTAGTAGCCGGGACACCACTTGGTGTTGTCGAAGGTCACGACGCCGCTGGCCAGGCCGCTGAGCCCGACGAAGGGCTTGACCGTCGAGCCGGGCGGATACTGACCGCGCACTGCACGATTGAACAGGGGCTTATCGGGCGAGCGGAGCAGCGCACTGTAATCAGTCTGACTGATACCCTGAACGAACAGGTTCGGATCGAAGCTCGGCTGGCTGACTAAGGCCAAGACGCCGCCAGTCTGCGGCTCGATCGCTACAACGGCGCCGCGACGATCGCCGAGTGCCGCGGCGGCCTCTTGCTGCAAATAGATGTCGAGGAACAGATGCAGGTCGCGACCCGCTTCCGGCGCCTGGCGCTTCAGTACCCGAAGGACGCGTCCGCGCGCATTGACCTCGGCCTGCTGATGGCCGACATGCCCATGGAGGATGTCCTCGTAAGTGCTCTCCAGGCCGCTCTTGCCGATGAAATGGGTGCCGGCGTAGGCGGCCGGATCGATGCGCTGCAGCTCAGCCTCGTTGATGCGGCCCACATAGCCCAGCACATGCGCGGTATGCTCGCCGAGCGGGTAGTAGCGCACCAGCTCGGCGCGGGTATCGACCCCCGGAAACCGATGGGCCTCGACGGCGAACCGTGCGACCTCTTCGTGACTCAGATTGAGCCGGATCGGTACCCCGTCATACCGGCGTCTTTGCCGTCGCAAGCGCTCGAAGCGTTGCCGGTCGGCCTCGTCGATCGGGAGGATGACGGCGAGCTCGGCCAGGGTGGCTTCGAGGTCGGCGACCTTCTCGGGCACGATCTCCAATGAGAACGTCGGATAGTTGTCGGCTAACAGGATGCCGTTGGCGTCGTAGATGAGGCCGCGGGTCGGCGGCAGCGGCTCGATGCGAACCCGATTCTCCTCCGAGAGGGTCGAGAAATGCTCATGGCTGGAGATCTGAAGATGGACCAGCCGAGCGACTAGCATCGCCACTGCGATGACGACGCAGCCGCCGGCGACCAGCAGCCGCCGCGCCACCAGGCGTTGCTCAAAGAAGCGGTCCTTGAAGCCCAGATCAGTCATTCGCGCAGGCGGCCATGCGGCCCAGGTCAGCTCACGTGAAAGCGGCGCCGCACGTCACGTAGGACGACGAAGAGCCACGGCCACAGCAGCAGTCCGGTCAGCGTCGTGGCCCAGTAGATCGGAGTCGGTATCGGCTGACCGGTGGCCCCCAGCAGCCAGAGGAAGATGAGTCGCTCTACTAGAAGGAGCATCCATACCGACAAAGTTTGCTGCAACATCGGAAAGAGCCTGATCCGCCGGTGCAGCTGCGCGGCGAGATAGGCCATGACCGACAGCGACAGCGCATGCTGCCCGAGCAGATTGCCGGCGATCACGTCGAGAAGGATGCCCACCGCGAAGCCTGAGAAGACGCCGACCCGCTGCGGCAACGCCACGACCCAATAGAGTAAGGTCAAGGGCGCCCAGGGCGGCCGGTAGGCGGCCGCCCAGTCTGGCACTGGTAACAGCGTCAGCAACAGCGCGACGAGGAGCGTCGCCATGATCACGGCGCCCCCTTGGTGTCTCTCCCTGCTCATTCGAGCGCCGTGTCGGCGTCCCCGGGCATCGGCTGGGCCTGATGCTCAGACGGCGAGAGCTTCCACACCAGCAGCACCTCGCGTGCCCGATCCAGGCGCGCCAGCGGCTCGGCCGCGACGGTTGCGAAGGGCTTCCCGGGCTCATTGCGGACCTCGACGATCCGTGCGACCGGATAGCCGGCCGGGAAGCGGCCTCCAAGGCCCGAGGTGACGACCTGGTCCCCGACACGGATGTCCGTGTTTCGCGGCAGGTGCATGAGCTCGAGCCGGTTGGTCAGGCCTGTGCCAGAGGCAATCGCCCGCAACCCGTTGCGCAGCACTTGGACCGGCAGCGAGTGCTTGGGATCGGTGATCAGGAGCACCCTGGCCGAGAACGGATCCACCCGCACCACCTGGCCCATCACGGCCTTGGCATCCAACACCGGCTGGCCGACGAAGACGCCGGAGCGCGTGCCCTTTTCGACCAGCACCTGCTGACGGTAGGGGTTGAGATCAACGGCCATCAGCTCGGCGATCAACACCCGCTCGCCAAGTTGGAGCGATGAGCCGAGTAAGTCGCGCAAGCGTCGGTTTTCGGCCTCCAGTGCCTGGAATTGCTGTAACCGACCCTCCAGCAGCAGATTCTCGCGCCGCAGCGTCGCATTCTCGCGCCGCAGCACTTCCTCCTCGGCAAGGCGTCCCTGGACCTCGTGGAGCAGAGAGTCCGGCAGGCTCGCCACGAGGTACAGCGGGTACATCAGAACGGACAAAGACACACGCAGCTCAGTCAGGTACTGATAGCGATGATCGGCGACCATCATCGCGAGCGCCAACAGCACCGCCATCAGCAGTCGCGCCGTCAGTGAGGGGCCTTGGACGAAAAGCGGCTTGATGGCTGTGATCCTCTCCACTAAGAGGTGCGGATCGCCAGCGGGGCGAGTCATTCGGCGGTAAAGGGATCCAGGCCGCGGGCATCGATCATCTCGAGCGCCCTCCCGCCGCCGCGGGCCACACAGGTCAGCGGGTCCTCGGCGATCACGACCGGGAGGCCTGTCTCGTCCTCGACGAGGCGGTCAATCTCGCGCAACAAGGCGCCGCCTCCCGTGAGGACGATACCGCATTCCGCGACGTCGGCGCCAAGCTCCGGGGGCGTCTGCTCGAGCGCCGTCTTGACCGTCGCGACGATGCTGTGAAGAGGCTCCTGCAACGCCTCCAGGATCTCGTTGCTGTTCAGCGTGAAGCTGCGTGGCACCCCTTCGGCCAGGTTGCGGCCGCGCACCTCGATCTCCATGACCTCATTGCCCGGGAAGGCCGAGCCGATGGCGTGCTTGATGCGCTCGGCGGTGGCTTCGCCGATCACGGTCCCGTAGTTGCGCCGCACGTAGCTGATGATCGCGTCGTCGAATGAGTCCCCGCCGATGCGCACCGAGCTCGAGTAGACAATGCCGTTCAACGAGACCACGGCTACCTCTGAGGTGCCGCCGCCGATGTCGATCACCATGGAGCCCCGCGCCTCCTCAACCGGTAACCCAGCGCCGATGGCCGCGGCCATCGGCTCCTCGATGAGGTACACCTCGCGCGCCCCAGCCCCGGCCGCCGATTCCTTGATGGCGCGGCGCTCCACCTGTGTCGAGCCGCAGGGTACGCAGATCAGCACCCGTGGGCTCGGCTGGATCAGACGCGTCTCGTGTACTTTGTGAATGAAGTATTGGAGCATCTTCTCCGTCACAGTGAAGTCGGCGATGACGCCATCCTTCAACGGGCGGATCGCCGTGATGTTCTGCGGGGTGCGCCCAAGCATGCGCTTGGCTTCCTCGCCTACCGCTGCCACCGTTCGCGCGCCGCCCTTGCGTTCCTCACGGATCGCGACGACCGAGGGCTCGTTCAGGACGATCCCCTGGCCACGCACGTAAATCAGTGTGTTGGCTGTGCCCAGATCGATCGACAGATCATTGGAGAACAACCCCCTAAGACGTCTAAATAACATCCGGTGAAACCCCTAACTGGTTCTAATTCGCGAAGCACCTTCGCTCCCTCGCCTTCTGGGAGAGGGTTGGGGTGAGGGAACGATCAGGGGCGAGGCGACGTTTCATGGTCCGGGGTGGCTCGCCTCGTCCCATGATCGTTACCATGAAAATCGCGTAGCACCTTCGCTCCCTCGCCCTCTGGGAGAGGGTTGGGGTGAGGGAACGATCAGGGGCGAGGCGACCTTTCATCATCCGGGGTGGCTCGCCTCGCCCCATGATCGTTAGGGAGACTGCCCCCTTCCTGCCGAGGGGGTTGGAGAAGGTCCTGACCCGCTGACAGGCGAGCTCACCCGGCATACCGCCGGCGACAACAGGACCGTCGGTCGATTGACCCCGACGAGAAGGTGCCTAATCTAACTAAGGCGGGCCAGTTTGGACAAGGCGATGTAGCTGGGGTTGGAATGGATCTGGCGTGTTGGACAAGTTGAGCAATCGACCATACCCCGAAGACCTAGGTCGCTTTGCTGCGCTTCCTCCAAGACAATAGTCCCGCCACGGGAGGTGAGATGATGCGACGCGCCGGGCGAGCTCGATTCGCAGGATCCTGCCCATGCCCATGCCCATGCCGGAAGTCTAGCGCGGTTCAGGGCCAGCAAAATGCTGACTCCACTCCTGCAGCAGCAGCTCCGCTGACCGGTCGGCAGCCCTGAAGTCCCGTCTGCCTCGTGCCGTCTCAGACGATACTATGTTAGATTCACGGCTTTTCTGGCGGAGGCGTGATGTCATGTCGCTTGGCCCTGGGGATGTTGCCAAGATCGCCCACCTCGCTCGCCTGACGGTCGCCGCAGATGAGGTCGACCACTACGCTACCGAGCTCTCAAGCATCTTGGAGCTCGTCGAGCAGATGGCGGCGGTGGATACGAGCGGCGTCCTGCCGATGGCCCACCCGTTGCCGATGTCGCAGCGGCTGCGGCCCGACGAGCCCTCCGAGCCGGATCGACGCGATCGCTTTCAACAGATTGCACCGGCGGTCGACGAGGGCCTGTACTTAGTTCCGAAGGTCATCGAGTGACGGGCCCCGGCGTCGCGCGCCCTCCGGGTCTCCGTGCCAGGGACATGTCCAATGTTTGAGAAGACCATCGCCGAGATGGCCGCCGACCTGCGAGCCGGCCGTTATTCCAGTGAGGAGCTGACGCGCAGCTATCTGGAGCGTATTGCGCGACTCGATTCCGAGCTCAACTCATTCATCACCGTCCTCGAAGACCGGGCCATGCGCTCAGCGCAGCAGGCCGATGCCCGGCTGCGCTCGGGCGGGGTCTCTCCGCTGACTGGCATCCCGATCGCCCACAAGGACATCTTCTGCACCGATGGGATCCGAACCAGCTGCGGCTCGCGGATGCTCGACGGGTTCATCGCCCCTTATGACGCGACCGTCGTGAGCCGCCTAGAGCAGGCAGGTACGGTGATGCTCGGCAAGACCAACATGGACGAGTTCGCGATGGGCTCGTCGAACGAGACCAGCTTCTACGGTCCAGTCAAGAACCCTTGGGACCCGATGAGGGTTCCAGGCGGATCCTCGGGTGGCTCCGCTGCGGCCGTCGCGGCGCGGCTCTGCGCCGCCGCGACAGGCACCGACACCGGCGGCTCGATCCGCCAGCCGGCGGCGCTGTGCGGCCTGACTGGTCTCAAGCCGACCTACGGTCGTGTCTCGCGCTGGGGCATGATCGCCTTCGCCTCGAGTCTCGATCAGGCCGGGCCGATCGCCCGCAGCGCGGCGGACGCGGCCCTCCTGTTGGGCGCGATGAGTGGGCTCGATCCACGTGATTCGACGAGCGCGGACCGACCGGTGCCGGACTACGCCGCCGCTCTCGGGGATGATATCGCCGGTCTGCGCATCGGGCTGCCGGAGGAATACTTCGATGCCGGCCTGGATGCCGGTGTGGCGGCGTCCATCGAAGCGGGGCTCGATGAGCTCCGCCGCCTTGGTGCGACGACTTATTCGATCCGCCTCCCCAACAGCCCGCTGTCCGTACCCGTCTACTATGTTGTTGCCCCAGCGGAATGCTCGTCGAATCTGGCCCGGTACGATGGCATTCGCTATGGCCATCGCTGCGCCGATCCGCGGGATCTGGAGGACCTCTACAAGCGCTCGCGCGCGGAGGGCTTCGGCGCCGAGGTCAAGCGGCGGGTCATGATCGGCACCTATGTCCTCTCTGCGGGCTACTATGACGCCTACTATCTGAAGGCGCAGCAGATTCGCCAGCTGATCAGCGATGACTTCCGTCGCGCCTTTGAGCAGGTCGATGTCATCGCCGGCCCGACGACACCGACCACCGCATTCCCGCTCGGTGCCAAGCTCGACGACCCGGTGGCGATGTATCTGAATGACATCTACACCATTGCAGCGAACCTGGCGGGCCTGCCGGCCGTGTCGATCCCCGTCGCCCCTGCTGCTGGGCTGCCCGTCGGGCTGCAGCTTGTCGGCAACTACTTCGATGAGGCTCGGCTGCTCAATGTCGCGCACCAGCTCCAGCAGGCGACGGATTGGCATCTGAGGAGGCCGCCAGGGCACATCTCGGGCATCGAGCTGGCCACGGGGCCATCAGGGTAGGCTTGCGGAGGCCGACGACATGCAGTGGGAACCTGTCATTGGGCTGGAGATCCATACCCAGCTCGCAACGCGCTCGAAGATCTTCTCGGGCGCCCCGACGGCCTTCGGGGCCGCACCGAACACACAGGCCTGCGCCATCGACCTGGGCCTGCCGGGCGTGCTCCCGGTGCTGAACCGCGAGGCAGTGCGCCTTGCCGTGCGCTTCGGCCGGGCGATTGGGGCCGAGATCGCCGAGCGCTCGGTCTTCGCCCGCAAGAACTACTTCTATCCGGACCTGCCCAAGGGCTATCAGATCAGCCAGTACGAGCTGCCGGTCGTGGGTCATGGCCAGGTCGAGATCCTGCTCGATGATGGGACGCGCAAGACGATTGGCGTGACGCGTGCCCATCTGGAGGAGGATGCCGGCAAGTCGCTGCACGAGGATTTCCATGGTCTGACCGGCATCGATCTGAATCGGGCCGGAACGCCACTGCTGGAGATCGTCTCCGAGCCGGATCTGCGCTCGGCGAAGGAGGCCGTCGCCTATGCCCGCAAGATCCACCAGATCGTCCGGTGGATCGGCATCAGCGACGGCAACATGCAAGAGGGCTCGTTCCGGGTCGACGCCAACGTCTCGGTGCGACCAGTGGGTGAGTCCCGCTTCGGGACGCGCGCCGAGATCAAGAACATCAATTCCTTTCGCTTCCTCGAGCGGGCGCTGGCGTTCGAGATCGACCGTCAGACTGACATCATCGAGGGTGGCGGGAAGATCGTCCAGGAGACGCGCCTCTACGATGCCGAGCGCGACGAGACACGCTCGATGCGCACCAAGGAAGAGGCCAACGACTACCGCTATTTCCCGGATCCAGATCTGCTGCCGCTGGTGATCGATGAGGCGCTTCTCGCTGCCGCTATCGCCGACTTGCCCGAGCTGCCGGATGCGCGCAGTGAGCGCTTCCGACACGACTGCGGATTATCCGCCTATGATGCCGGGCTGCTCACGACGAGTCGTGAGCTCGCCGATTTCTTCGAGGCCGTGCGCGCGCGCGGCGGTGAGCCAAAACTGGCCGCGAACTGGATCAACGGCGAGTTCGCCGCCGCGCTGAACAAGGCGGGGCTCGAGATCGAGGCCAGCCCCGTGACACCTGCCCTGCTCGCCGGGCTGCTCGCGCGCATCACCGACGGGACCATCTCCGGCAAGATCGCCAAGCAGGTCTTCGAGGGTATTTGGCGTGGCGACGGCGACGCCGACGCCGTGATCGAGTCCAAGGGCCTGCGCCAGATCACCGATGCCAGCGCTATCGAGCCAATGATCGCTGAGATCCTGGCCGCGAATCCGGCACAGGTCGAGCAGTATCGTGCCGGCAAGGAGAAGGTGTTTGGCTTCTTCGTCGGGCAGATCATGAAGCAGACCCAGGGCAAGGCCAACCCGCAGCAGGTCAACGAGATCCTGCGGCGTCGGCTGGCGCCCTGAGGCGGGCGCAGGGCTTCAAGGCTGCTCGCCGCAGCGCCGCAGCGGGATCAGGCAGGGGGTCTCTTCCCCAAGACCGATCCGGTGCTTCGGCGCATCGCCCTCGCCGGCCATCTCCTGGGCCGTATCGAGCTCGGGCCGCATCCGGGGGCGCGAGAGCTGAGCCGTCACCGGCCGCGGCGCCCGTCTTGGCAGAAATCACGCATCCGGGCGGCGCCGGGGGCGGTCTCTTCGCCAGAGGGAAGCGGGGCACTCGGATCGTTCACCCAGGCGATGATGTCCTCGTGCACGCGCCCGCCCTGCAGGTCGCGCGGGAGCATGTGCCAGCCGTCGTGGTAGAGGATCAGCCGGAGGCGTGGGTCGCTGCGGGACAGCTGCTCGAGCATCCGGCAGAAGGCCTGACGTGGGATGATTTGGTCGCGCTCGCCGTAGAGGATGAGTGTGGGATGATCCGCGGGGCTCAGCCGGCTGATCCCGTCGACAGCGAGGTCCATCAGGTTGGTGACTCCCCACAGTGCGTCGACGCGGGTCTCCCTGACGACCAACGGATCGGCGCTCATCGCTCGCAGCATCTCGATGTTGTCGGACGGGTAGACCTTGATGCCCCGGGCCGTCACCCGCAGGCCCGGCGCGACATGGGCCATCGCGTCCAGCGCGAGGCGCTGATACCAGGGCATCGTATCGCGGGACCAGACGGCGGGAGCGATCAGGATCACGCCGTCGACCGGTAGCGGGCCGTCGGCCAGCGCCGCGAGCACGACGGCGCCGCCCATGCTCTCGCCGATGAGCACCAGTCGCGCCTCCGGGTGGCGCGCTCGCAGCAGGTCGGTGACGATGCGCAGGTCCTCGACAAGGCGCTCTTGGCCATGCCATCTGCCGCGGGGGGTCGCCGCGCCGAAGCCGCGCTGATCCACGGCGTAGGTGCGGATACCGCTGCGCGCGAGGCTCTCGGCGAGGGGGCTGAAGGCCTGGCTGTAGTCATTGAAGCCGTGCAGGCCAATGACGACGATCGGCGCGTCGCGCTCGACCCCGGACAAGATCCCCTCGGCACTCCCGCCGCTCGCTGGCGACCAAACGCGGAGCGGTAGCCGATAGCCATCGGCGATCAACGCGTGGTCCGTAGTCAGCTTGGGCGACATCAGCGACCCACTCGGCTCGATGACCTGCGGCATCAAACAGCCGCTGAATAGGGGCAGCAGGAGGAGCAACGCAGCGCTTCGCATCGCCCTTGGGGTAACCTCAGATTCTAGAAGGAGCTATCAGCCACTAGGGAGCAGTCTTCGATTGCGTCTGGTCGGGAGGTTTTGTCGACGTTTGAGTCGACGCGACGGGCGAGCTTGCGCTAGCCCCGCTGCAATTTACTATGAAATTCGCGAAGCACCTTTGCTCCCTCGCCCTCTGGGAGAGGGTTG
>CAZOWL010000031.1:0-42166 GCA_964583605.1 uncultured Chromatiaceae bacterium
CGAGGCGACATTTCATCGTCCGGGGTGGGTCGGCTCGCCCCATGATCGTTAGCGGGCTTGTGAGCCAGACCATTAAACCTGCTCGATCTGTCGGATTCCTCACGGAACGAGCAGAAAAGCGATCGAGGTGTCCGCTTACGACTGGCTGCCGGGACCTATCGATCGTAATCTCTGCACCTGCCGGCCGGCGACCCTGCATGGATCCGCCCTGGCCGCGGCCTGTCGAGGAGGGGAGATCCTGATGCAGACATCTATTTGGTGCCGGGTGCGCCGCGTTGGCTCACTCGGTCTATGGCTTGCCGTCATCGCTTCACCCGGCGTTCAGGCGTCCGGCTTTGCCGTTCCAGAGCTGTCGACGGCAGGCATTGGTATGGCCAATGCGCTGGTCGCCAATGCCGAGGACCCCGGCGCCTTCCCATACAATGCCGCGGCGATGGGCTTCCACGAGGCGTCGAGTCTGTCTATTGGTGGCCTGCTCATCGCTCCAAGCTTCGAGCTCGATAACGCCAGTGGATCACACGAAAGCCACGGCGCCGATTGGGTCGGGGCGCCGATGGTCCAAGCCGCGGCGAGGATCACTGAGCGGCTGTGGGCCGGATTGGCGATCAACGCACCCTTCGGTCTCGAGACGCGCTGGCGGCCTGGGACCTTTCCCAAGCTGACCGGCATCCGAGTAGCCCCCGCAGGATTCCCCGAGCCCACGATTCCGCTGAGCCCGCAGCCGCTGCAGAGCAAGCTCGAGGTCATCGCCGTCGCGCCGACGGTGACCTACGCGCTCAACGGGCAGGTGAGCCTCTCAGCCGGCATCGACTACTACTGGGTCAAATCGGCGGTGCTGGATTCCTCGTTGACCGAACTGGATGGCGATGGCACGGGTTGGGGCTTCAATCTTGGGAGCCTGTACCGCCAAGGCCCCTGGAGCTTCGGGGCGGCCTTCCACTCGGCGGCAACGATCGAGGTCGAAGGAAGCTATCAGCCACTCAGTCAGAACCTGGTCCTACTGAATCAGCTGGTGCCTGGTCGAGGGCTGCCACCCGCGCAAGACGCGGAGCTCGACCTCCACCTGCCTTGGCGTCTCCAGCTCGGCGCGCGCTATGCCTTTACGGACGAGCTCGCCGTCGAGCTCGACTGGACACGTACCGGCTGGAGCGAGTTTGACAAGATCACCATCGTCGGGCGGGACTCGGGGGCCGTCATTCAAGAAGACACGAACAGCTGGTCGGATGCGAGCGCCTATCGTCTCGGTCTCACTTACCAATGGCGGCCGCGCACGCAATTACGACTGGGATACTCGTTCGACGAAACCGGCCAAGGAGACGAGCTCTTCAGCGCTCGCATCCCGGATAGCGATCGCCACCTCTTTGGCGTTGGCATCGGGCACGACCTCGGCGAGGGTTGGTCGCTCGAAGCGGGGTACATGTACGTCAGGTTCAAGGATCGAGATTACCGGTCATCGCGACCCTATGATCCGAGGGAACCGGCGGACATCAATGGCACGGACGCCTTGGATGGTGACTATGCGGCCAGCGCGCATCTCGTCGGCCTCGAGGTTCGCAAGACCTTCTGATAAAGGACCGTGCGCGAAACGCGCCGCCGCCTCGCGATGGCAGCGTGACGATGACATCCGCGAAGGACACGCGCTCCGTCGCCCTCCAGGAGAGAGGTTGGAAGAGGGTTGGGTTGAGCAACGATCAGGGGCGAGCAAGCATCTCACAATACGGGCTGGCTCGACTCGTCCCATGATCGTTAGCGGGTACTAGGGTCCAGTGAGGCCCCACCTCCCACCGACGGGTCGTGAAGGTCGAAATCGGGATCGGTATCGGTATCGAGATACGGTGTTATGTGGGAAAAACGATCCCGATTTCGATGCCGATTTCGAACGGGAAGATGCTGCACTGCAAGGATTTGACGCATCCGCAAAGAGTGGGTGCGCTCAAGTTCTCCAGGGCAACCCCTCAAATATAGAGACAGATGTCGCTTTCGCCGGCGAACTCGAAGAACGCGGCAGCACCGGCATAGTCGATCCCCTCGATGAACTCGGCGCGATCCATGTCGAAGAGATCGACGGTCATCTGACAAGCGATCAATTTGACCTCGGCCTCCTGGCAGAGCTCGCGGAGCTCCTCGACACTGGCCACCCCCTTTTTCTTCATCTTCTGTTTCATCATGGCCGTCATGATCGCCTGCATCCCTGGCAACGCCATGCCGAGCACCGGGAACCATTTGTCCATGCCCATCGGCATCGGCATGCCTGGATTGCCGAGGGGTGTGACCTCGAGGCTTAGCTTCTTCTTTAGCAACTGCAGACCATAGAAGGTGAAAAACACCTGCGTCTCGTAGCCTAACGCCGCGGCAGTGGAGGCGAGGATAAAGGGGGGATAGGCCCAATCCAGCGAGCCCTTGGTGGCGATGATCGCCAGCTTCTTTTGTTCCATCGGACGCTCCTAGTGAAAACCGGCAATGGAGATCTGGCTGGTCCCAGGCATCGCGTCGCGCTCGGGAGCGCTTTCCCCGAAGCGGGCGATCCTGATGGCCCGGCTCGGATGGTCTGCCTAGGCCTTTTTGATCAGGAAATGGAATTTACCCCCTTCCTCGCGCGACTCCATCAGCTCGTGACCGGTCTGCTTCGCGAAGGCATCGAAATCCTTTACTGATCCCGGGTCGGTGGCGATGATGTGGAGAACCTGGCCCGAGGCAAGGCTCGAGAGGGTCTTCTTCGCGCGCAGGATCGGCAGCGGACAGTTGAGGCCGGATGCGTCCAATTCTTGATCGAATGCCGACATGGGAACCTCCAGGATTCAGAGAGTAAGAATATTCAAAAAGTCAAAACGTTAGCTTTATAGGCGAATCGCCACGAAAAGGCAAGGATCGGCGAATCGACGACGCTAAGCCGCGCGTGGCGCCTCGATCTCGTAGCCGTGACGCGCCCAAGCGAGGATCCCGCCGCGCAGATTCAGCACGCGATCGAAGCCTTGTTGGACGAGGAATCGGCACGCGTGATATGAGCGTGCGCCACTGTGACAATAGAGGACGATGTCCTGGTCCTTGGGCAGCTCGTGCAGCCGCAACGGGATCAGGTGAAGCGGCACCGAGCGGGCCTTCGGTATGGCGCCCTGACTGAGCTCGGCAGGATTGCGTATATCGATGAGGGGCACATCGGTCCCTTCCGCTAGGCGCTCGCGCAGTGCAAGTGGGCCGATCTCGTTTATCACTTTGGGTCTAGGCGTTAACTGAGCAATTCAGTATATTAATAATTTTTCACGCTCGGCTCAACGCCCTGTCCGAGCGATTCCGCAAAGTAGAGGCCATCCGGCCGCTGGGTCGAAACATGGAATACCTGCCGATCTTCCTCGACGTCAAAGATAAGCCCTGCTTGGTGGTTGGCGGCGGCGAGATTGCGCTGCGCAAGATCACCAGCCTGCGCCGTGCTGGCGCGGCGGTCCGCGTCGTCGCACCCGAGCTGGCGCCGGCCTTGCGCGAGCTCCACCTCCGAGGAGACATCATGCACGCGGCGCGCGCGTTTCGCGACAGCGACTTGACGGGTGTCGTCCTTGCGGTCGCGGCAACCGACGACCGCGATGTCAATCATCGCATCGCCGAGCTGGCGCGGATTGCCGGAGTCCCTGTGAACGTCGTCGACCAGCCTGAAGACTGCAGTTTCCTGATGCCCTCGGTCATCGATCGTTCGCCGGTTGTCGTCGCCGTCTCGACCGGGACGGCCTCCCCGGTCCTAGCCCGCCTGCTCCGCACTCGTCTCGAGGCGCTGATTCCGGCCGCCTATGGGCGGTTGGCGGAGCTCTGTGCCAGTTACCGCCCGCGGGTCAAGCAGCGCTTCAAAGAGCAGCGGGAGCGCCGCCGGTTTTGGGACCGAGTCCTCCAGGGGGGCGTCGCGGAACGCGTCTTCTCCGGCCACCTGAACGAGGCGGAGGCAGCGATGCAGCGGGAGCTCGCCATCGGGGCGGATGCCGGCGCGATGGGCGAGGTCTATCTCGTCGGGGCGGGGCCAGGAGACCCGGATCTGCTTACGTTCCGCGCGCTACGTCTGATGCAGCAGGCGGATGTCGTTGTCTATGATCGATTGGTGGCCAACTCGGTGCTGGATAAGGTGCGGCGTGACGCGCGACGCATCTATGTCGGCAAGGAGCGCGATAATCATGTCATGCGGCAAGAGGAGATCAATCGGCTGCTCGCGGATCTGGCGAAGCAAGGCCATCGCGTGCTGCGCCTCAAGGGGGGCGACCCCTTCATCTTCGGTCGTGGCGGAGAGGAGATCGATACCCTCGCCGCGGAAGGGATCCCATTCCAGGTCATCCCTGGCATCACCGCTGCGTCGGGCTGCGCCAGCTATACCGGGATACCGCTAACACATCGCCACTATGCCCAATCGGTTACCTTCGTCACCGGGCACCTCAAGGACAACACGATCAATCTGAATTGGGATCAGTTGGCACAGCCGAATCAGACCCTTGTTTTCTACATGGGCCTCGTCGGCCTGCCCGTCATCGTCGATCAACTGATCTCGCACGGCGTTCCCCCGACGATGCCGATCGCGCTCATTCAACAAGGCACAACGCACAAGCAGCGCGTCTACTCTGGTACGCTTGCGGATATCGTCGAGTCGGTTCGCCGTGATCCGCCTCAACCCCCGACGCTGGTCATCGTTGGTGAGGTCGTCAGTCTTCGCGAACGATTCAACTGGTTCCAGACCCCGCTGCCCGCAGAGCAAGGCGCGTTGGCGGCAATCTTTCCAGACCAATAGGCCCGGTTTGCCATGGAGCTTGCACAGATTGCGATCTTGTCTGGGATTCAGGGTCTGACTGAGTTCCTGCCGATCTCGAGCTCGGGCCATCTGATCTTGGCGCCGCTCGTGTTCGGCTACGCGCTGCAAGGGTTGGCCTTTGACGTCGCCGTCCACCTTGGGACCCTGGTGGCGGTCATCGGCTATTTCCGCCACGAGCTCCACGCGATGGCTTGGCCGATGCTGGACTCGCTGCGTCGGCGCAGGCTCGTATCGCGCGACGCGAGACTTGGCTGGATGATCGGGCTCGCGACCCTGCCGGTGGTCGTGCTTGGTCTGCCGCTGAAGGCGCTGCTCGAGTTGCTGCGCACCGATGACCACCTCATCGCCCTTGTCATTGCGGCCACGACGATCGGCTTCGGCCTGCTCCTTTGGCATGCCGATGCCCGCGGCCGTCGTGCACGGGACGAGTACAGTCTGGATTGGCGAGATGCACTCGCGATCGGCCTGATGCAGGCGGTGGCCATCCTGCCTGGTACCTCGCGCTCGGGCATCACGATCACGGCTGGGCTATTGCTTGGGTTGACCCGTCAGGCGGCCTCCCGTTTCTCGTTCCTGCTGGCCATTCCGACGATCCTGATGGCCGGTGCGCTCGCGACGCTTGATCTCCTTGGTGCTCAGGAGCCGGTCGATTGGCTTGCGTTGTGGCTGGGAGCGGCGATCGCCTTCGTCGTCGCCTACCTGACCATCCATTTCTTTCTGCAGTTTATCGAGCGCATGAGCATGCTCCCCTTCGTGATCTACCGGCTGGTCTTGGGGGTGATGATCCTGATCCTCGTCAATCTCTAGCGCGCGCACACGCGTCGAGCCCGAGCGCCAGATCGGCCTGGATATCGGCGAGGTCCTCCAAACCGACCGCGATCCTGACCAGGCCCTCGTTGATGCCGCTCGCGGCGCGCTCTTCGGGGCTGAGGCGCCCATGCGTCGTGGTTGCAGGGTGCGTGATGGTCGTCTTGGCATCACCGAGATTGGCGGTGATCGAGATCATCCGCAGCGCGTCGATTAGGCCCCAGGCGGCGCGGCGCCCGCCCGCGACCTCGAAGGAGACGATGCCTCCCCCACTACGCTGCTGGGTACCGACCAGATGATGCTGAGGGTGATCCGCACGGCCGGGATAGTAGACCTTCTGGACAACCGACTGCTCGATCAGCCAATCGGCCAAGGCGGCGGCGGCCTGAGAGTGAGCCGCCATCCGCAACGAGAGGGTTTCCAGGCCCTTGAGGAAGACCCAAGCGTTGAACGGGCTCAGGCTCGGTCCAGCTGTGCGTAATACGCCGAAGACCTCTTCGCCGACCCGCTGCCGGTCGCCGACGACGGCTCCACCGACGCACCGCCCCTGGCCATCGAGGTACTTGGTGGCGGAATGAACGACCAGATCGGCCCCGAGCGTAAGCGGCTGCTGAAGGATCGGCGTAGAGAAGCAGTTGTCGATGACGAGGAGGCTCCCGTGACTGCGGGAGAGCTCGGCCAGCGCACGGATGTCGGCCATCTCGGTCAGCGGATTGGATGGTGTCTCCAGGTAGAGCAGGCGTGTCCGTGGGGTGATCGCCGCGGCCCAGGCGTCGAGATCGGAAAGGGGCACGTAGTCAGTCAAGATGCCGAAGCGCGGGAGATACTTGTTGAACAGTACGGTTGTCGTGCCAAATAGGCTGCGTGACGACAGGATCCTGTCGCCAGACTGCAGCAGTGCGAGGCAGATGGCGAGGATTGCCGCCATGCCGGAGGCTGTGGCGACGCAAGATTCCCCGCCCTCCAGGGCCGCCAGCCGCTCCTCGAACGCACGCACCGTGGGATTGCTGAAACGCGAATAGATGTTGCCGGGCTCGTCACCGGCGAAGCGTGCCGCGGCCTCGGCCGCCGAGGCAAAGACATAGCTCGAGGTGGCGAAAATGGGCTCGCTATGCTCTGACTCGGTGGTCCGGTGGTGCCCGACCCGGATTGCCCGCGTGGCGAGACCCATTGTGCCTCGGTCGCTCACGTTCGTATCGCGCGTCATTCTCATCAGGCGCTGTTGTAGAGTCCGATCGTCGCGTCACTGCGGAAGGACCTTACCTCCATGGCCCCGTCGTTGCGGTCCGCGGCGAGCTGGCGCAGATACTCGGGCGTCACATCCCCGGTCACATACTCGCCGTCGAAGACTGCGGCATCGAATCGGTCTACCGAGCTCTTGCCTCGCTTCTGTACCGCTTCGATCAAGTCCTCGAGGTCTTGGTAGATCAGCCGGTCGGCCCCGAGCTCGCGGCCGACTTCCTCGTCGCTGCGCCCATGGGCGATGAGCTCACTTGCCGCCGGCATATCGATACCATAGACATTGGGGTAGCGAACCGGCGGTGCCGCCGAAGCGAAATACACCTTCTTTGCCCCCGCCTCGCGGGCCATTTGGATGATCTGCTGCGAGGTCGTCCCGCGGACGATCGAGTCATCGACCAAGAGCACATTCTTCTTCTTGAACTCCAGATCGATCGCGTTGAGCTTTTGCCGAACAGAGCGTTTTCGCACCTTCTGACCAGGCATAATGAAGGTGCGACCGATGTAACGATTCTTGATGAAGCCTTCTGCATATCCGATATCCAGCGTGTTCGCGAGCTGCAGGGCCGCGGTGCGGCTGGTATCCGGCACAGGGATCACGACGTCGATATCATGGGCGGGCCACTCGCGCTTGATCTTGGCCGCCAGCTTCCGCCCCATGCGCGAGCGGGCCTTATGGACCGAGATGTTGTCGATGATCGAATCCGGTCGCGCGAAGTAGACGAATTCGAAGATGCAGGGAGACAAGACCGGGCTGACTGCACACTGGCGACTGTAGAGGTTGCCATCGACATCGATGAAGACCGCCTCACCCGGCGCAATGTCCGCAATCAAGCGAAAGCCGATGGTGTCGAGGGCGACGCTTTCGGAGGCGATCATGTATTCCGTGCCCTTGTCTGTGTCGCGCTTGCCGTAAACGACAGGACGGATCCCGAAAGGGTCACGAAAGCCGCAGATACCGAAACCGGGGATCATGATGACGGCGGCGTAGCCGCCACGGCAGCGGCGGTGCACGCCCGCGACGGCGCGGAATATATCCTGCTCGTCGATGCGCAGCTTGCCCTGGATCTGCAGCTCGTGGGCGAAGACGTTGAGCAGGATTTCTGAGTCAGACTCAGTGTTGATATGCCGCAGGTCTTCGACGAAGAGGTCCCGTTTGAGATCTTCGGCGTTTGTCAGGTTACCGTTGTGGGCGAGGGCAATGCCGTAAGGCGAGTTGACATAAAATGGCTGAGATTCTGCTGAGTTGCAGGCCCCGGCCGTAGGATAGCGGACGTGTCCAAGCCCCATCGCCCCGCGCAACTGGAGCATATGGCGCGTACGGAAGACGTCACGCACCAGGCCGTTGTCCTTGCGCAGGTGCAGCTTCTCTCCCTCGCAGGTCACTATGCCGGCGGCGTCTTGGCCGCGGTGCTGCAAGACTAGCAGTGCGTCGTAAAGTGACTGATTGACGGGCGTCCTGCCGACGATTCCCACGATACCGCACATGGATGACCTCGTTAACGGAGTCGGCGACACGCCGCCAGCGCGACATGGGGCCGAGGACAATACCTTAGCCGAGCGGTGGAGACAACTGCGAGCGCGGCGGATCGAGCGGAAGAACACGGTGATCGCTCAACGAGCCGTGCATCCAGGCGTCAGCGGCTCGCCCTGTCTTGCGATCGCCCGCCATCGGCCTGCCTAGGAGCTCCGTGAGCGGCGAAAACCGATTTGTGATTGAGTCAAAACTCGTCACGCTTCGTCGGTCTGAGGCGATGCTTCGCTAGATCTGCTTGACACGCTCCTCGATCTCCGGGGGAACCAGCTCGAGCAGCCGTTCGGCGAGCCTATGAAAAGGCGGGATCAGCTGTGATTCTTGCCACCATGGGTCTTCAGGTAACGGGGTCAAGGCCGCGACGAAGACGAGCAGCGCGACCAGCACAGCCCCGCGGGCAGCGCCAAAGAGCACGCCGAGCAGGCGATCGAGTCCGCTAAGTCCAGTCTTCTCAATGAGCATTGTCAGCAGGTAGCCGAGCAGCGCGCCGAGCAAGACGACGCCGAAGACGATCATCAGGAAGGCTGCGACCAAACGAATCGAAGGGGTCGAGATCCATGGCGTGAGCTGGTCGGCGACATCGCGAAAGAAGAGCCAGGCGAGGACGACGGCCGCGATCCAAATCCCGAGTGCCAGCACCTCGCGAATCAGACCGCGAGCAAAGCCGATCAGGGCGGAAAGGCCGACGATGCCGAGGATGATATAATCGACCCAAATCACGACCTTCCAGTCCTGACGACCGATTCCGAGACGGTTGGGGTCGGAATGCTCAAGGCTGCGTCAACACCTGACCCTGATAGCCCGTCGCCTGCTCGACGGCGTCCGCCAATTGTCCCGCGCGCGCGCGGTCAGGCTCGGGACCGACGCGGACGCGGAAATAGGTCTTGCCGCCGACAATGGCCCGTTCTGTGTAAGCGGAGAAGCCCTTTTGCCGCAGCTCGGCCTCCAGGCCGGCTGCCCGTTCAGCTGTCGACAGGGCTGCCACCTGGACCAGATAGCGGCCTGAAGCGCCGACGGTCGATGAGCGATTCTGCGTCGCCGGCGGGGCCGAGGTCGGAGCCGTTTGCGCCGCGCGATCCCCTTGTGACGGCCGGCTGTCGACCGCTTGGCTGGGCGACGTGGGCGGAGGCGACGGGTCGGCGCGTTGTTCCGCCTCCTCCAGGTCCTCGCTCGGCAGCGTAAGCGCCGCCGAGGCCTCGCCTTCTGACTCGATGGCGTCGAGCGGCAGAAGCTCATCGGCGCCGAGGGATTGGTCGTCCGGGTCGGCAACGCTCGCCGGTGGAAAGATCTCCATCGGGCGGTCGCGCTCGGCCATTGCGGGCTCGGTGTCGGTGACGTCCTGTCGCGTCGGCTCCTCGAACAACATGGGGACAAAGATGACCATCAGCAGCACCAATACCACGGCCCCGATCAGTCGTTTCTTCGCCGCGTCGTTCATTGTGCCTCCGTCCGTTACCTGTCCGAGCAATAGCCGCCAAAAGCAAAATTATATACCAGCGCGGCACGGTCGCAGGTGCAGCTCAAGCCGACTCGCTCCTTTGGAGGTAGCGCAGTGCCGCTTCTACGGTCGTGAAAGAGCCGAGCACAAGGATTGCGTCATCGTCTCGAGCCGAGGAGGAGGCCCCGCGCAACGCCTCTGCGATGGTGGCGGAGACGCGCATGGCCGTCTCGTCAACCCAGTCCGCGAGGGCCGTGGCCAAATCTGCCGCATGCATGGCCCGCGGATCCGCGGTTTCGGTCAGGTGCCATACGTCGACCAGATCCCGCAGAGGGGCTACGATCGCGCCAGGCTCCTTATCGTTAAGGACGGCGAGAACGGCATGCAGCCGGCCCCGGCAGCGCCAGGCCCCGAGATTGCCTGCCAGGGCGGTAGCGGCCTGCCCATTGTGGGCCACATCCAGGATCCATGTCGGCCGGCCAGGCCAGACCTGAAAACGCCCCGCAAGCCGCACTCTTTGCAGGCCCTGCCGCAAGGCGTTGACAGAAATCGGCAGACGATCCTCTAGGCAGCTGGCGGCGGTCAATACCGCTGCAGCGTTGTCGAGCTGGAAGTCGCCGCGAAGCCCTGGGGCAACGAGCGATCTTTGGCGCAGGTGGGGACCGATCCAGGTCCAGGTGTCCGGTGTTGCGCCGCGATGCCAATCGAACTCGCTGCCGAGTTGGAGTACGCGGCAGCCCAGCAGCTCCGCATGCGTGCGCAAGGTTGCCGGGGGATCACGCTGACCGATCACGGCCGGCCGGGCGGCGCGGAAGATCCCGGCCTTCTCCATCGCGATGGCCTCCAGATCTCCACCGAGAAATGCCATATGGTCGCGGCCGATGGTCGTGACCAAGGCCACATCGGCATCGATCAAATTGACGGCATCGAGTCGTCCGCCGAGACCGACCTCGAGGATGGCCACATCGATGCCTGCGCGCACAAACAGATCGAGAGCGGCCAAGGTGCCGAACTCGAAATAGGTGAGAATCACATCCCCTCGCGCCTCATCGACGCGGGTGAAGGCCTCACAGAGCGCGCTCTCGTCGACGGCCTGCCCAGCAATGCGGATCCGCTCGGTGTAATGCAGCAGATGGGGCGAGCTATAGGCGCCGGTCCGGTAGCCGGCGGCGCGGTAGATCGCTTCGGCCATCGCAAGGCACGAGCCCTTGCCGTTGGTACCGCCGATCGTCAGGACCGGACATGGCAGGCAAGCCGGTCCAAGCCGCGACCAGACCGCCCGCACCCGATCCAAGCCTAGGACGATCTTCTCGGGATGCAGACCCTGCTGCCAGTCTAGCCACTCGCTAAGCGTTTGGAAGGGCACGATCGGACGGCAGGTGGCAACGACGGCTGTGCAGGACGCCGATGGCTCAGTCGCCGGTCTCCTCGACGCCGGCAGCCTCATCCGCCTCAGCCTCCGGCGTGGCGACCGACGGCTCCTGCACGACCAACGGCCAAACCGGCGGTGACCGTTGCGTCAGGATGGTCAGCAGATCGCTAATCCGGTCACGGAGCTCGCGGCGATCGACGATCTGATCGAGCGCCCCGTGCTCGAGCAGAAACTCACTGCGCTGGAAGCCCTCGGGCAGCTTCTCGCGCACCGTTTGCTCGATGACGCGCGGCCCGGCGAAGCCGATCAGCGCGTTGGGCTCGGCCACATTGATGTCTCCCAGCATCGCCAAGCTAGCCGAAACGCCCCCCATCGTCGGGTCTGTTAGCACCGAGATGAAGGGCAGCCTGGCCTGACGCAGGCGGCCGAGCGCGGCGCTGGTCTTCGCCATCTGCATCAGCGAGAACAGCGACTCCTGCATGCGGGCCCCGCCGCTCGCCGAGAAACAGACCAATGGGATGCGCTGCTCAAGCGCGGCGTCAACGCCGCGCACGAAACGTTCGCCGACAACGGAGCCCATTGAGCCGCCCATAAACGCAAACTCGAAGGCGACGGCCACAATTGGGTCCCCCTTGAGCGCCCCGCGAACGACGATCAGGGCCTCTTTCTCTCCGGTCTGCTTCTGCGCTGCGGCGAGACGATCCTTATACTTCTTGAGATCCTTGAACTTCAGAGGATCGACTGACTCCATCTCGGCGGCGAGCTCCTCACGTGGCTCTGCGTCGAGGAAGCTGTCAAGGCGTCGCCGCGCTGAGAGCCGGTTGTGGTAGGCGCACTTCGGACACACTTCGAGGTTCCGCTCGAGCTCGGCACGATAGAGGATCGCATTACAGCCCGGGCACTTGGCCCAGACGCCTTCGGGCACTGCCCGCTTGCTGACGACCTCCGTGCGGATGCGACTCGGCATCAGCTTTTCGAACCAGTTCATCGTGTATCCTGGTCAGGTTTGGGTGGTTGGTCCGGGACGCGTAGCGCTATCTATCGCCTGGCGAAGCCCAACGAGGAAATCGCCGACGACGCCAGGGATGGTTTGCGGGGTTGCGGTTCGTTCCTCGATGAGTCGAACGATGGCGCTGCCGACGATTACGGCGTCGGCGATGCCGGCGATCTGCGCCGCTGTTGCGGCATCTTTGATCCCGAAGCCGACGCCGACGGGCAGAGACGTGTGCTGGCGGATCTGCCCGAGCTTCTCGGCGACGTCGTTGAGGTCGAGATTTGCTGCTCCGGTCACGCCCTTCACCGAGACATAGTAGAGGAACCCGGAGGCCACCTCGGCGATGCGCGCGATGCGCCCATCCGTCGAGGTCGGGGCGATCAGGTAGACCAAGTCGAGTGACTGGGCGCGAAGGGCGGCGACCAGCTCGTCAGCCTCCTCCGGCGGTACATCGACGACGAGCACGCCGTCCACGCCGGCGGTCTGAGCCGCGGACGCGAAGGCCTGGTAGCCCATGACCTCGATCGGGTTGAGATAGCCCATTAATATGATCGGCGTTTCCCGGTCCTCTTCCCGGAAGCGCTGCACCAGGTCCAGCACCTGATGAAGGGAGACGCCGTGGGCCAGCGCGCGCTCGGTGGCGCGCTGGATCACAGGTCCATCGGCGATCGGGTCTGAGAACGGGACCCCAAGCTCGACGAGATCGGCGCCCGCCGCAACGAGGCCGTGCATCAGTGTGACCGTCATCGCGGCGCTCGGATCCCCAGCCGTGATGTAGGGGATCAGAGCGGTCCGGTCCCGCTCGGCGAGCTCGGCGAAGCGTCGGGCAATGCGACTCATAGCGTCAACCCCTCGCGCGCAGCGACCGTATGCATGTCCTTGTCACCGCGTCCCGAGAGGTTGACCAGAATGCTCTGATCAGGCCTCATTGTGACCGCGAGCTTGGCGGCATAGGCCAATGCATGACTGGATTCGAGGGCCGGGATAATGCCTTCGGTCCGGGTCAGAGTGTGGAAGGCCTTTAAGGCCTCCTCATCGGTTACGGCGACATAGTGCGCACGCCCGCTGTCCTTGAGCCAGGCGTGCTCGGGGCCCACGCCAGGATAATCCAGGCCGGCCGAGATCGAGTGCGTCTCGATGATCTGACCGTTTGAATCTTCCATCAGATAGGTTCGATTCCCGTGCAGGACGCCGGGCCGGCCGGCGCACAACGGTGCGGCGTGGCGGCCCGTCTCGAGTCCATCACCCGCGGCCTCGACGCCATAGATGGCGACCTCTTCATCGGCGAGGAAAGGATGGAAGAGCCCGATCGCGTTCGAGCCGCCGCCGACGCAGGCCACCAGTGCGTCAGGCAAGGTCCCGGTGCGCTCAAGCATCTGGCTGCGTGCCTCGCGCCCGATCACCGACTGAAAATCCCGGACCATCACCGGATAGGGGTGGGGTCCGGCAACGGTACCTATGATGTAGAAGGTGTGATCGACATGGGTCACCCAATCACGCATTGCCTCGTTGAGGGCATCTTTCAGCGTGCGAGAGCCGGAGCGAACGGCAACCACTTCGGCACCGAGCAGGCGCATGCGATAGACATTGGCCTCCTGACGCGCGACGTCGACTTCGCCCATGTAGACGACACATTCGAGCCCGAGTCGCGCAGCCACTGTCGCCGTGGCAACGCCATGTTGACCGGCCCCTGTCTCGGCGATGATGCGGCGCTTGCTCATGCGGCGCGCGAGCAAGGCCTGGCCGACCGTGTTATTAACCTTGTGCGCGCCGGTGTGGTTCAAATCCTCGCGCTTTAGGTAGATCTGCGCCCCGCCGAGCTCGCGGCTCCATCGCTCGGCACAGTACAGCGGCGAGGGCCGGCCAACGTAGTCACGCAGGTCGGCATCGAGCTCGGCAAGGAACGCCGGGTCGTTCAGATAGCGCTCATATGCTGCGCGCAGCTCCTCGAGCGGATGCATCAGCGTCTCTGGCACGAACAGCCCGCCGTAAGGACCGAAATGGCCTCGCGCATCTGGCCATTGGTAAGTGGTGTCAGGACTCGTCGCCATCTCGTACCCCTTGCATGAAGGCCGCCATCAGGTCTTCATCTTTGCGGCCCTTCGCTATCTCGATCCCACCGCTCACATCGACCGCATATGGCCGCACGCGTCGCACCGCCTCGGCGACGTTGGCCGGGGTCAAACCGCCGGCGAGGATGATCCGCGGCCCCATGGTGCCTGGGATGCGTTCCCAGTCGAAGCATCGACCCGTGCCACCCGGCCGTGCCGGATCATAGGCATCCAACAGCAAGGCGGCCGCACCTCGATACCTCTCCGCCACTTGGTTGAGATCCAGACCAGGACGCATCCTCACGGCCTTGATCCAGGGGCGCGAGAACCGAGCGCAATACTCTGGATCCTCGTCGCCGTGAAACTGGAGCAGGTCGAGGGGGACCTGAGCCAGTACGCGTCCTACGACGTCGGGCTCCTCATCGACGAATAGGCCCACGCTCGTCACGAAGGGAGAAGAGTGCCGAATCAGCTCACAGGCCTGCTCCGGCGTGACCGCGCGCGGACTCGTGCGATAGAACACGAGGCCGATCGCGTCGGCACCGAGTCGCCCTGCCGTCTCGACATCGA
Organism: uncultured Chromatiaceae bacterium; assembly: GCA_964583605.1. Classification (GTDB taxonomy): domain Bacteria; phylum Pseudomonadota; class Gammaproteobacteria; order Chromatiales; family Chromatiaceae; genus CAZOWL01. The sequence continues at coordinate 14,786 of CAZOWL010000031.1, forward strand.
CTAGACGCGTCAGACCGCAAAGTTTAACTCGCGTCCGTCTCCGCGGTAAGGGGCCCGTCATCAACGATCTCCGCACATAGGCGCCGCTTCGCCAGGTCGCCGCGAGTCGCGGGGTGTTGGTGCCTCCTGGGGAAGCCTAAAGGTATCAGGATAGTCGACACGGGCGAGGTATAGGCCGTGGGGTGGGGCCGTCACCCCCGCGCGGCTGCGATCGCGCAGCGCTAGCAGGTCCCTGGGCCACGAGACTGGCGCGTCACCGCGGCCGATTGCCAGCAGGACGCCAACGATGTTGCGCACCATGTGATGGAGAAACCCGTTGGCACCGATACAAAGCTCGATGCAGTCGCCCCGGCGGCGGAGATCCAGATAATGAATGCGACGGATCGGACTCTTGGCTTGGCACCCAAGGGCACGGAAGCTCGAGAAGTCGTGCTCGCCGACGAGCGTCATGGCCGCGGCCTGCATTCGCTCCAGGGACAACGGCCGATGCACCCATACGGCCCGTTCCCGCTGTAACGGCGAGCGGGTTGGCCTCGTCAGGATGAGGTAGCGGTAATGCCGGGCTGTGGCGCTGAAGCGCGCGTGGAACTCGGGGCCGACCGAGGTGGCCCAGCGCACGCTGATGTCGGTCGGGAGGTTGGCATTGGTGCCGAGGGTCCAGGCTCGCATCGCCCGCCTGGCAGTGGTATCGAAATGCACGACCTGCTCGAGGGCATGGACCCCCGCATCGGTACGCCCCGCGCAATGGACGCTGACCGAATGATTGGCCACCCGAGCGACGGCGGCCGTCAAGCAGGCCTGGACGGTGCGCACCCCCTTGGCCTGCACCTGCCACCCGGCAAAGGCGCTGCCATCGTACTCGACCCCCATGGCCACGCGGGTGGGGCCGCGCGATGCCTCTTCACCCACGTCTTGCAGAGCAGCGGCCCGCGAGCAAGGGGGTCGCCCAGCCGACGCTCAACCGAGGCGCTCGAGCAGCTGCCTAGCCTCTCCGCGCTGGGCTTCGTTGCCCTCTTCAGCGATCTCATCAAGGATGGCACGCGCGGCCTCGCCGTCTTTCATGTCGATATAGGCTCGGGCCAGGTCAAGCTTGGTTGCCACCTCATCCCAGGCATCGGAGTCGCTCGGCCATGGTGCGGAGGAGGAATCTAAGCCATCTCCGGAATCTTCAACGGCGAAAGGATCAGCCGCGGCCCCTGGGCTCGGTGAAGGCCCGAGTCGGTCCCCATCGCCGTGCGTTCCTTGGTCGTTCCGGCTGTAGGGGATGTCAACGCCGCCGAGATCGAGGTCCAAGGGCAGCGAATCAGCGTCAGGAGAGTCGTTGCTTGAGTCGCCGAGATCGAGATCCAGGCTAGGCCCTGCGGTTGGTCCTGGGCCCTTGGGGTGCGGCCGCTCCGTTTCGCGATCGGAACGGGTCTGCCAACCGCGGCTGGGAGTCGACCCCAGCTCGCCGAGATCCAGATCCAGGTCAGCCTCGCCGAAGCGGCTGAGATCGGAGCGCTCGGATTCCCCGAACGCGAGCCGGTCGGGTGCCTGGTCCAAATCCGGTGACCGCTTGCCTGTGATCGAGCTGGCCAGCGTGTCGAGATCCAGGTCCATGTCGAAGAGGGTTGAGTCCGCTCTGTCGGGCGCGGCAGCGGCCTTCGGCCCTCTGGGCGGTGCTCCTACTCGGAGCGGCTCGGTGCCAGCAGGTGTGGCAATTGGGGCGCGGTTCTCCCGCGCCTCGCGGAATGGCTCGGCCTCAGTCACCTGCGCTGGGCCTGGCAACCTAGGCTCGGCCTTGGCTGTCGCGGTCGCTCCGGGCAGGACCCCATCTTCACCAGCTGAAGGGGCCTCCAACGATGCCTGCATGGCTGTTAGACGCTGCCAATGCTCTGGGTGGCTTGCCTCTGTGCCGGCCGCCTTCAATCGCTCCAACAAGGCCCCGAAGGCCTCGAGCTGCTTCATGCCGAACAGGGCCTCGGCGAGCTTGAGCTGGAGGTCGAGCCGGCCTGGATCGCGATTGATCTCCTCGCGCAGCAACGCCTCGGCTTCGCGGTAACGCCCATAGGCGATATAGATATCGGCCTCCGACAGGGCATCGACGTCCGACTCGTCATCGAACGGGCGCACTGTTTGGTGGCCCGAGGCTGCGACTTGCGGGTCTTCGGCGAGGGACGTCTGATTGGCTGCCCGAGATGCTGCGAGGTCGCCGGCCGCGGGACTCTGAGCCTCATCGGTCTCGCGCGAAGTGCCGGCGCCCAACAAGCTGTTGTCGATGCTGAGGCTGGCGTCGAGCCGTCGGCGACGCCGAATCAGATACAGGGCGCCGGCACCGAGGAGCGCAGCAAGGGCGGCAGCGATCCCGAGCGCGGACCAAGGCATTCCTTCAGGTGCGGGCTCTGGAGCAGCCTGCCCCGGCCGGGTTATGTCGGCGGCTGGCGGTGTCGCGGTATCGGGCCGAGGTGGCTCAGCGTCGGTTGGCTGCGGCGTTTCTGTTGCAACTTCGGGTGTTACCGCAACGCCCGGCTGTAGTGCCTCGGGGGACGGCTCGTCCGCGGTGTCGGCGAGCTCCCGCTCCGGCGGGGTCGCCGTGGAGGAATCGGGAGCCTCCTCTGGCTGCTCGCCTAGCGCTGTGTCGTCGCCGCCGGCAACGACGCCCCGATCATCAGCGACCGCGGGCTCATTGGTCGTTGCCCCGATATCGCGGGTTAGCGCCTGCGGCTCGTCTGCCGCATCGACGGTAGGTTGTGTCGACGGTTGCTCTTCGGCGGGTGTCGCTAGCGGTTCCCCCCTGGCCGTCGTCGCCGCCTCGTCGGTCGCCAGCTCCGCGGGCCCATCCTCGGGTGCCAGCGCAATCATCTCCCCTGGAGCTGTATCGCCCGAGAGGACCGCGGACGGTGCGGTGTCCGCATCTGTCAGTTGGTCCTCAGCTGCAATCGCCTGAGCGAGCTGCAGCTCCGCTAGCTGTTCGTTACGCAGGGCCAGCAGGTTCTGGATATCCGCCAACTGGACCTCTAGCTGGCGGATGCGATCGTGTAGCTCCTCGGTCTCCTGACGCGCCGTCTCGCTGGCTTCTCGGAGCAGCAGGATCTCCTCCTCGAGGGCTGCCGGGACGTTGCTCACGGACGATGCAGCGCCGGGGGCCGGCGGCCGGGTCGCGACTGGCTCGGCCTCGGCAGCCGGTGTCGTAGGCGCGCTTGCGATGCGCAGGCGATCCTGCGCCGCCTCGGCAGAGACGGTCCGGGCAGGGGATTCGGCCAGCGGGGAGCTCGCCACTTGCTGACCGCGCAGGGCGGCGGCCAGGTCCCGCTCGGCAGTCGCGGCGCCCAGAGCAAAGAGCTCCGCCGCGCTCGGGATGATCAGCGTCTCGCCTTCGCGGAGCCGGTTGATATCCCCGGCGATGAAAGCCCCTTGGTTGCTGCGGTAGAGCGCCAGTACAGTCTGCGGGAGACTCGCGCCCGCCGGCGCGAGCCGTCGCGCGATCTGCAGCAGCCCGGCGCCGCGGGGTACCGGATCGGAGTACAGGGGGAACGCTGATGGGTCGGCCGTTTCCGGGACCATTATCGGCCCTGAGATCGGGCCATCGAGGACCCTTGTGGGGGTCGCCTCCGAAGCTCTGGGGGCTCGCTGTGCCGACACCCTTGGCGGGCGAACGGGAGCGGCTGGGCGTCCTTCCCGCGTCACTGGCGGGTCGAGTAGCACCGTGTACTCTCGCACGAGTCGACCGTTCGGCCAGTTCACCTCGACAAGGAAGTCCAAGAAGGGCTCGCGTATCGGCTCCTGACTGGTCACACGTAGGACGGGCCGACCGTCGGGCGAGACGTCAGGCTGGAAACGCAGCTTCGTGAGATAGAAATAGCGCTCTGCACCGGCCTTGTCGAACTCCTCGTCAGTGGCCAAAGTGGCCTTGACGGTATCGAGCTCGTTGGGATCAGCATCGATCAGGTCGATCTCGGCGATGAAGGGCTGATTGAGGGCAGACTCCGTTCTCAGCTCGCCGAGGCCCAGGGCCACGACTCCTGAAGGAGTCACCGCCAAAGACACTGCCGACGCTAAGATCAACTTGCGAAACATGCCCTCTCCTCGCTCACCCGCGATGCGAACACCCGGTCATGCGATCGCCCTTGGCATCCAGCCCGCGCGGTCAGTGTGCTCGTGGCGAATGCCATGACGCGCGTCTGCACAGGGTGCAACCTTGAGTGTCCGCGGCTCCTATTGTTGATCGGCCTCACGACCGTCTCAATGTGCCAGCGTCGAGCGAACTATATCCGAAGAGGGATCGATCACCAAGGAATCAAAGGCGATCTCTATCGATTCTGCGAGGTGCTGCGCAAAACACCTGGCTTGCGTCGGCCCCCGACTGTCCGGTGTATCGCGGCCTTCGTCCGATGCCAGCGGCGAGGCCGGCGTGAACGAGCATCTCGATGTCTACAGCGACGCCGATGTCGACTTGGAGGATGCGTCGGCCCGAGGCAGGGTGTTGTCAGAGGTCGCGCGTGATTAGGAGAGAGAGCATGCGCCGCAGCGGCTCCGCGGCGCCCCATAGCAGCTGGTCGCCGACCGTGAAGGCCGAAAGGTACCTATCGCCCATCGCCAGCTTGCGAACTCGGCCGACGGCGACGTTCAATGTCCCGGTGATGGCCGCCGGTGACAGTCGATGGATGGTCTCATCGCGGTCGTTTGGAATCACGCGCACCCAAGGGTTGGCCCCGGCGATTATCGTCTCGGCGTCCGCCGTGCTGATGTCTTGGCTCAGCTTGATCGTCAGGCCCTGGCTGTGGCAGCGCATCGCGCCGACCCGCACGCATAAGCCGTCTATTGGGATCGGCCGGTCTTCGCGGCCGAGAATCTTGTTTGTCTCGACTTGGCCCTTCCACTCCTCGCGGCTTTGGCCGTTCGGCATCTGGCTATCGATCCACGGGATCAGGCTCCCGGCCAGAGGCACACCGAAGCCGCCGCGAGGAAAGTCGTCCGACCGCATGGTTGCCGTGACCGCCCGGTCGATCTCGAGAATGGCCGCCGCCGGATCCTCGAGCCGCGCCTCGGCCCCACGGTGGAGGGCGCCCATTTGCGCGAGCAGCTCGCGCATATGTTTTGCTCCGGCCCCCGACGCGGCCTGATAGGTCATGGCACTGACCCATTCGACGAGACCTTCGCGGAACAGCCCAGCGAGGGCAATGAGCATCAGGCTCACGGTGCAATTGCCCCCGATGAAGTCCCGCTTCCCGCTCGCCAGGGCTGCATCGATCATAGCCCGGTTGACGGGGTCAAGTATGATGACGCTGTCGCGCTCGAGGCGCCTGGCGGAGGCGGCGTCGATCCAATAGCCGCCCCAACCGCGTCGGCGCAGCTCCGAATAGATCTCCTTCGTGTAATCCCCACCCTGGCACGTCACGATGGTCTCCATCGTGGCCAGCACGTCGAGGTCATAGGCATCGGCCAAAGGTGCTGCGCCGCGTCCGGCATCGGGGCCGAGCGCGCCAACCTGCGATGTCGTGAAGAAGACAGGCTCCGGAATGTGGGCGAAGTCGCCCTCTTCGCGCATCCGATCCATCAGGACCGAGCCAACCATCCCGCGCCAACCGATGAAGCCAACGCGCCGCATAGCAATCAACCTCCCGCAGAACCTAGTTGGCCGTTCTCCATGATCTCGTCACGATACCTCGGCGAGGGCGGCGACGACGGCATCACCCATCTGCGCCGTGCCCACCCGCTGCGTGCCTTCGGAGAGGATGTCGGCCGTTCGCAGCCCACGATCAAGCACACGGCTGACCGCGGCCTCGATCCGTCGGGCCGCCTCGGGCTCCTTCAGTGAGTAGCGCAGCAGCATGGCAGTTGACAGAATCGTCGCGAGCGGATTTGCGATGCCTTGCCCGGCGATGTCGGGCGCGGATCCGTGGATCGGCTCGTACATCCCCTGGCCTTCGGCATTCAGCGAGGCCGAGGGCAGCATGCCTATAGAGCCGGTCAGCATCGAGGCGGCATCGGAGAGAATGTCCCCGAACATGTTCGTCGTCACCAGTACATCGAATTGTTTCGGTGCCCGCACGAGCTGCATCGCCGCGTTGTCGACATACATATGCGTCAGCGCGACGTCGGGATAGTCGCGAGCGACCTCTATGACGACCTCGCGCCACAGCTCGGTCGCCTCCAGCACGTTGGCCTTGTCGACCGAACAGACACGCCGCCTACGCTGCCGCGCGATATCGAACGCCACGTGGCAGATTCGCCGAATCTCCGATTCGGTGTACACGAGTGTGTTGACACCGCGCCGCTCGCCGGATGGCAAACGGGTTACGCCCCGCGGCTCACCGAAATAGATGCCTCCGGTGAGCTCTCGGACAATCAGAATATCAAGACCGGCGACGACCTCAGGCTTGAGCGTAGAGGCAGCCGCCAATTGCGGATAGAGGATCGCTGGCCGCAGATTGGCAAACAGACCCAACCCGGCTCGGAGCCCGAGCAGGCCCTTCTCTGGCCTCAGAGCGATCGGCAACGACTCCCAGCGTGGGCCCCCTACGGCGCCGAGAAGCACCGCATCCGCCTCACGCGCGGCATCCAGCGTCGCTTCAGGGAGCGGATGTCCATGGGCCTCGTACGCGGCACCGCCCACCAAGGCCTCATCCCAGCAGATATCTAGGCCGTGCTTCTCGCGCAGCGCTTCGAGGACCTTTAGCGCCTCCGCGACGATCTCGGGGCCGATGCCGTCACCGGCGAGGATCAAGATCTTCCTGCTCAAATTCGATTCCTCCGAGAGAAGCGGTGCTCGCGGCCCGCCGGATGGGCGGAGCTGGCCACGTCAAGCAAACAGCCATGGCATGGCGTCACGGCGGCGCGCCTCGTACGCGCGGATCGCCTCGACATGCTGTAGCGTCAGGCTGATGTCGTCGAGACCTTCGATTAGGCAGTGCTTGCGGAATGCATCCACCTCAAAAGGAATCTCTTCTCCGGAGGAGGCTTGCAGCCGCTGAGCAGGCAGATCCACAGTGACCCGCAGCGGTTGTTCGCCTTGCGCTGCTTCAAACAGTGAATCAATCGTGTCGGGGGGCAACCGGATCGGAAGAATCCCGTTCTTGAAACAGTTATTGAAGAAGATATCCGCAAAGCTCGGGGCGATCAGGACGCGAAACCCCTGGTCAAGCAGTGCCCATGGCGCGTGCTCGCGCGAAGAGCCACAGCCGAAGTTCTCCCGCGTGAGGAGAATGCTCGCCCCGGCATAGCGAGCATCATTGAGCACGAAATCCGGATTCAGGGGGCGTTGGCTGCAGTCCTGCTCAGGCTCCCCCCGATCGAGATACCGCCACTCATCGAAGAGGTTCGGTCCGAAGCCGGTGCGCTTGATGCTTTTCAAGAATTGCTTCGGGATGATGGCATCGGTATCAACGTTGGCCCGATCTAGCGGGCACACGATGCCTGTGAGGGTGCTAAACGGCTCCACTACAAGGTCCTCACATCGACGAAGTGCCCGGTCACCGCCGCTGCGGCGGCCATCGCGGGACTAACCAGGTGTGTGCGGCCTCGCGGGCCCTGGCGGCCCTCGAAGTTGCGGTTGGAGGTCGAGGCGCAGCGCTCGCCGGGCTCCAGGCGGTCGGCATTCATCGCCAGGCACATCGAGCACCCCGGCTCGCGCCACTCGAAGCCGGCAGCGAGGAAGACCTGGTCCAGCCCCTCGGCCTCGGCTTGTGCCTTGACGAGGCCAGAGCCAGGTACGACAAGCGCCTGGCGGATGCCGGCCGCCACTTGGCGGCCAGCGACGATGGCCGCCGCCGCACGCAGATCCTCGATGCGCCCGTTGGTACAGGAGCCGATGAAGACCTTGTCCGGGCGGATCTCAGTGATCGGCATCCCTGGCTCCAGGCCCATGTATTCGAGTGCCAGGCGCATGCCGCGGGCCTTGACCGGGTTGGATTCCTCCACTGGATACGGCACCCGTGCGTCGACGGGGAGCACCATCTCTGGCGACGTGCCCCAGGTCACGTGAGGTTTGATCTCTGCGGCCGAGAGGGTCACGACCCGGTCGAACTCGGCACCAGGATCGGAGTACAACGTGCGCCAATAGGCAGCGGCTTGTTCGAAATCCTCGCCGCTCGGGGCGTGGGGGCGGCCACGGAGATACTCGATCGTCTTGTCATCGACGGCGATCAGGCCGGCGCGGGCGCCCGCCTCGATGGCCATGTTGCAGACCGTCATCCGCCCCTCCATCGAGAGGTCCCGGATGGCCTCGCCGGCAAGCTCGATGACGTGGTCTGTGCCGCCAGCCGTGCCGATCTTGCCGATGATGGCCAGTATGATGTCTTTGGCGCTGATCCCCGGGCCAACGCGCCCCTCGACTTGCACGAGCATGGCCTTGGATTTGCGCTGGAGCAGGCACTGGGTGGCCAGTACATGCTCGACCTCAGAGGTCCCGATCCCGAAGGCGAGCGCCCCGACCGCGCCATGGGTCGCGGTATGGGAATCGCCGCAGACGATGGTGGTCCCGGGCAGGGTGAAGCCCTGCTCAGGTCCCACCACATGGACGATGCCTTGTCGGGGATCCCCCATACGAAGCTCATCGATACCGAACGCAGAACAATTGGCGTCCAGCGTCTCGACCTGCTTACGTGAGACTGGATCGCTGATCCCGTGGGCGCGGTCTTGCGTGGGCACGTTGTGGTCGGGCACCGCGAGATTGGCCGCTGCGCGCCAGGGGTGACGACCGGCCAGGCGGAGCCCTTCAAAGGCCTGGGGTGATGTCACCTCGTGTATCAGCTGCCGGTCGATATAAAGCAGCGCTGTGCCATGATCGTCGCGGCGCACGACATGATCGTCCCACAGTTTGTCATAGAGGGTCTTGGCCCCCATCGCTCTACCTCTGGTGCCCGTCAAAACTTCGAAGGATAGATGCCCCTGCTCGGAAGATCAAACGGCGCTGCGGCCGGCCAATCGTGCCCCATCTAGGCGGGCCGTGGACGGTTCAGCTTTATCTGGTTCCCGGCTGCCGCAGCCGGGCGCGTTCAGTTGGCGGGCGGCATCAGCTGGCTCGGAGCGCTTGGTTGGGGCGCGACAGCATTGCGCTCTGGCCTCAATCGCTGGGCGTATCCGGTTGTCCTCGCAGCTGCACGGCGAGCAGCACGAGGTCGGCAAGATTTCGCACGCGGAGCTTGCGCATGACTCGCGCGCGGTGGGCCTCTACGGTTCGGACGCTCAACCCTAGCTCGAAGGCGACGGTCTTATTCGAGTTGCCGCCGGCAACGGCCCAGAACACCTCGCGCTCCCGGGGTGTGAGCGTCCGCCAACGATCCACCATCTCGGCGTCGGGCAGCTCGGCCGACGGTACAGGCATCCGCCGCAACAGTTTCTGGATCAGGTCTAGCAGGGCTTGGTGGTTGACTGGCTTGGTGATGAAATCGACGGCGCCGAGCTTCATTGCCCGCACGGCCATCGGTATATCGCCGTAGCCGGTGATCATCACCGTAGGGATGCGGACACCGCGACCGTGGAGATGCTCGAGCACCGCCATGCCGCTCAGCCCGGGCATGCGCACGTCGAGCAACAGACAGGCGTGGGAAGCCTGATCGAAGGGGTCTGCCGCCAGGAGTGCGTCGCCGCTCGGAAATGTCAGGGTCCTGATCCCGACCGAGTCGAGTAGCATTTCGAGGGAATCGCGGACGTCCGCATCGTCATCGACGATGAATACTGTCGGATCACCGGTCACGTTGCCAAGTGCTCTGTCGCCGGAAGCTCTAGGTGGAAGGCCGTCCCGTTCTCTCCGCAGGACTCCAGCCAGACGCGCCCATTGTGGCCTTCGACGATGGTTCGAACAATGGAGAGCCCGATACCGAGACTGTTCGCCTTCGTCGTGACCCAAGGCTCGAAGATGTCCTGTGCGGCGGTGCGGGAGAGTCCCTTTCCGCTGTCCTGGACGATAACGAGGGCCCGTGGGGGATCGGTGAGGTAACGTGTTCGCAGCGCCACAGTCCGCTCGTCGGCGGGCTGATCCGAGACGGCGTCGATGGCATTCATAATCAAGTGCACCAATACCTGCTCCAATGCGAGAAGATCGCCATGCACCAGCGGCAAACCTTTGGCACGGTCCACCTCAAGTTGGACCTTGGCGTAGATCAGCCGGCCGTCAACCAATTGTAGGCAAGAATCCAGAACGCTGTTCAGGTCCACGTCGGTCGGGGTCGGATCGCGCTGCTGCGTGATGGTGCGGATGCCTTGGAGATTGGCCCCAGCGCGATCTACTAGGCGTGTAATGTGGCTAAGTATCTCGTTGATGCGTGCGTTGTCAAGACGCCCAGTGCGCTGCAGCTGCAAGGCCGCACCGGCGTAGTTGGCGATGGCGGTGACCGGTTGACTGAGCTGATGCGAGACGAGCGCTGCCAGCTCGCCGAACAGGGCCAGTCGGCCCACCTTGGCGAGCTCGGCCCGATGCTGGCGCTGACGGGATTGCTCGTGCTGCAGCGCGGTGATGTCGCTCAGCGTCATGACCGCGCCAATCACCTGTCCTTGGTCATCGCGTAATGGGCGGCCACTCACCTGCAGCCAATGGCCGGCATCGTTCGGCGCAGGCCGGTAGAGCGGGCCGGCATCGTTGGCCTCGCCACGCAGTGCCCGGAGCAATGGTAGCTCGGGCGCCGGTATGGTCTCGCCGCCTTTGTCTCGGCAGAGGCCTATGTGCTCGGCCCAACCGTCAGGCGACAAGGCTTCCGGTGCCGGGCCGAGAAGGGATTCGGCGCGACGGTTCCACAGCAGCAGGCGTCCGTCTTGATCGATGGCGACGACGCCGTCGGCGAGATCTTCGAGTACGCGGCATTCCAAGGCTTGCTCATGGGCGGACGCGAGCTGGTACGCTTGCGGCGTCCGCGAGCTCTCAAAGATGCCGCTTTCGAGCGTGAGCTTGCGCTCGGCCAGGGTGCGTTGGCGCGCACGCAGCAGCCCCGCTTGCTGGCGCCCCCTGTTGTTTGGCAGGGTGGCTGCGTCGCCATGCCGAGCCGGCGGCAATTCGGTCGTTCGCTCGGCCCGCCCGATAGCCTCGGTCCCTGCAACGAGCTGACCCAGACAGCGACGATAGCGGCGGTGAAAGAGCAGGGCCGCGATCAGGCTCACGCCAGCGAGCAGCCACGGGGAGAGCTGCAGCAGCTCCCCGCCATCGCGTCGATCGCTGGCCGGGGCCGGGCGCGGCTTTGCGGATGGGAGGGCTCTTTCAGGCAACGCGAGAAATGGCGACGCGCGACTCTCGAGCCCTGACACGCCGGGAGGTGAAACGAGGTAGTCGATGGCCGCGACGACCCCTAAGCCGATGCCAATCACTGCCCCGGCAAGGAGGATGGCGAGACGATGACGCAACGGACCCTGTCTGAGGCTCAGGGCTCACTGCCCCCGCGGGCCGCAGGCGGCGGGGGCAGTGAGCCTGCGTGGCTTAGGGTCCAGAGCTCGCGGGTCCTCCGGCGCCGCAACCCCGGCCGGTTGTCTGCCGCTCTCGAGCGAGCCGGATGGCCGGCTGGCAGGTCTCTACGCGACGTGTCTCTGCTCCATGACCCGTGGCGCGGCGAAATCAGCGAGATAGCGGAGGATCTCCGGTTGCTCGCCGCGCAGCACCACGCGACCGCCCGAACTGCATACATGCTCACACACCATCCGCAGCAAGGCGACCCCGGAATCAAAGACACGCTCAACCTGCTGGACATCGAAGACGCAAAGCAGCATGCCGGGTGGCAGGCGCTCGCAGAGTTCGCAGACGGGAATGCTCGCGGAGATGTCGAGGTTTCCCGTAAAGACGATGTGCAGCCGATCCCCCGGTGCACCAACGGTGACGGATATAGGCACGTGAGAGTCCTCCTTAGAATGGCCAAACCCCCCCTGGCAACAGGCTGCAGAGCCGGGCATCTGAGGCGGACGGCTATTCGGGTCGCCGCATAGCGCCGCATAGCACACTGACCTGTCGTCGTTACTGTTATGAAAATTGGCAGAGGGAATGCGCGCAGCGCCCAGGCGAAGCCGGGCGAAGTAAATCGCCTACGAAGTATAGTTCATTGCGAACAGTTTGCCGCGATCGCAAAACTACGTGCGAGCGGGTCCTCGAGCAGCGTAGTGTTACGCGGCGGGTCGATCAGCGCGGGCGAGGATGCGGCCGCTGCACGGGCCGTCAGATCGAGCAGATGCCGGCCGGCTGGCTGGCTGGCGACGATGCTTCCGGCGTGACGAGCCCTAAGACATGGCCTTGATGTGCGCGTTGAGACGACTCTTATGGCGCGCCGCTTTGTTGGCGTGGATGAGTCCCTTGTTGGCCGCCCGGTCCAGCACTGGCACCGCTTCCGCGTACGCCTTCGTCGCGCCCTCTCTGTCTCCGGCCTTGATGAGCTTGATCACCTTCTTCACGTAAGTTCTCAACATACTGCGCCGGGCGGCATTATGCGCTCGGTGCTTCTCGGCCTGGCGTGCGCGCTTGCGGGCTTGGGCGGAGTTGGCCAAGGTCGCTCTCCTGCGAATCTGTGTGTGGCTTAAATCGATACAAGACCGCACATTCTTGTCGGCCTGTGGGATGCTGTCAAGTGCGGTTTTTTGGGGCCGGCGATCTTCTCATAGACCGGTGCCGCGGTCATCAGACCGGAACGCCGGAGGTGGCGAGCCGAGACGCGACTACGGTTAACCGATTGCGGCGACGTGCGCCGGCTAGTGTCGAGCGGGGCAGGATCCGACCTGCCGCCACGCTCGGCCCGTCGTTGGCCGAGGCCATCGCCGAAACAGGCAATCGGGCTCAAGCCCTGCACGCGCGACAAAACGCCAGTGCACCCGAGCGGTTAGCGCGGATCGTGCCTGCGCCTGCCAGCCGGCATTTCGCTGTCTTCGCTCAAGGCCCCGGCGCAGCTGCTGCCCTGGCCGGCCGTACAGCCGTAGCAGTGATCCCCCACCCTGATCTCGCGATCGATGAGTGCGTGAGTGACGAGATCGCGGATGTGCCAGCGGGGCTTGTCCGGTGTGAACAGCGGCAGATCAAGCATCTGGTTGAAATCGCAGTCGTAGAGGTAGCCTTGCCAATCGACGCTGATGAGGTCGCGGCACATGACAGCGTCGAGGTTTGCTTCGCGATGCGATCCCTTCAGCAGGTCCAGATAGGTCGCGAACTGGCCGGATGACTGCAGCCAGCTGCCAAAGCGCTTAATCGGCATGTTAGCGAGCGTCAGCAGCCGATCGAAGTGGATCCCGTAGCGCTCGGCCAACTGCGCCTTGTACTCGCCCTCCAAAACGCACTGCGATGGCGGTAGGGTTGGCCCTCGGGGGTTATAGACCAGGCTCAGGGTCCGATCCGGACGCCCGCTGCCGTACCCAAGGGCGTTCAGGCGCTGCAGGGCGCGAATGCTCGCATCGAACACACCTCGACCGCGTTGTGCGTCCACATCTTCCTGGAGATAACAGGGCAGAGAGGCAACAATCTGGACGCCCTCGTTGGCGAGGAAATCGGCCAGATCCTCTTGCCCCGGCTCTTCGAGGATCGTGAGATTGCAGCGGTCTATCACCGTCGTACCGGAGCCCCGTGCGCCGCACACGAGGTCGCGGAAGCCGGGATTGAGCTCTGGCGCACCCCCGGTGATGTCTAACGTCGCAACCGGCTCCCGTTCGAGGAATGACAGGATCTCGCCGATTGTCGTCGCCGTCATCTCCTCTCGACGTCGAGGGCCAGCGTCGACGTGACAATGTTGACAGGCCTGATTGCACCGATAGCCGACGTTGACCTGTAGCGTAATCAGCCGGCGTCGACGAATCTCTGGGAAATCGGTTGGCCAAAGCAGGGGACGAGAGTCGAGCACCGCGAGACCTCACAAGTTTGCCGTTGATATCCCGAACCGGGAGGTTTTGACGGAGCTCGCAAGGCTCCAAACGCGTCAACGCAGGGGACGATCTGCAGGGCATGTTGATGCGCTCTCCCAGGACCGCAATAGGGCATTGCCGCGTTTCGGCTGCTCGCTTCGGTTAAGGCGAGCCGCAGCCATCTGCGTTGTTGCACAAGCTTGCATCAACTCAGGCCAGTACCGCGCTCGTGCGCCGAGCACTCGGCCGCGTCCCGCGTCGCTGAGCGATCAAAACCGCCTGGTCGGAGCACTAGGCTGGGATTGCCGTCTACTGGTCAATAGGTGCTAGAATACCGCCGCACAAGTCACCGTATCGGCCGTCCGATTGCCAAAGCGTCAAGCGGGCAGTCCGACTTCGCACCTGTTCGTATCCGGGGCCGTAGCTCAGCTGGGAGAGCGTCGCGTTCGCAATGCGAAGGTCAGGGGTTCGATCCCCCTCGGCTCCACCACCCTCGGCTCCACCAACAGATAGACATCGAGCGCTGGTTACAATAGGGAGATTGATCAGAGTCGGGCGAATCGCCCCACGTCCCAGCGCACACTCCGACAGGGCGAGCGGTCCGGCAAGCACTCGTCGGAGCGACGAACGCCAGCCTTAGCAAGGCGACTCCAGGCCGGCCAGGCGTGGCTCAGGCAAACACGCTCGTCCATCCGCCATTGGCTCAGGCAATCAGCTGTCCCAGCCCTGCCGCATCAGTTACTCGACATCCCGCCGCGCAAGCACCGTCGCGCAGTCGCGCCAGGCATCATCACTGGGCCTGATAGTCTCGTTGTACCTTAGGTCAAAGCAGGTCGCCCGGCGGCGCTCCTCGATGTACTGGTCCATCCGCTCGCCCAGGGTCTCGATGTCGTCGATCCATTCGTCGCGAATCGTGTCGGGCAGGGCGCCGAACAGGTCGTAGCGGATCGCGCTGAGCTTCGGGTCGTCGCCGACACCCCCGAGTGCCGGGATCAGACGCTCCGGGGCCGCGCGTTCTGCATCGTCCTGGACGTCCAGCTCCAGGTCGACATCCTCGGTCTCCTCGTGGAGCGTCCGCCCGGCCAGCAGTCTGGTGGCCATGCCGATGCCGGCGACGACGTTGGAGCACACCCGCTGCTCCATCAGGTTCTTCATGAAGCCGCCGCCTTGACCGCGTCCGGCCAGCAGCCGGCCAAAGGCGCATGCCTTTTCGTAGGCGCGCTCGAAGCCTGGCGAGGTGCGTCTGGCGCAGCAGCCCCAGATCCTCGCGGAGATTGGGGAACAGCCGCCGCGCGATGGGCTCGTTCGTGGATTCCATCGTCGGCAGCGGGGAGCGCAGCAGGCGCCAGCCGTAATCCAGGTCTTCGACCCGCTCCTCGCCGCTCAGGATCGGGAGCACGGGCGAGGGGTCGTGCCAAGGCGCGAGGTCGTGCCCGAGCACGAAGCCGCGGCTGCCGCGATGCAGCACCCGCATCAGGTCCCAGAGGTCCTCGCGCGGCGTCTGGATGGGCCTCGCCGTGCCGAGCAGGACATGCTCCGCGCGATCGGCGACCGCCAGCATGAACGACAGCAGCTCGTTGGGCTCGCCGGCATCCCGCCCGCCGCCCGGCGGGTCCGCGCCTTGTGCGCCTCGTCCAGGACGACCATGTCGAACGTCAGGCCGACGAGGTGCCCCTTCTCCTCGGACGGCTGCACCACCAGGCCGGTGGAGACGATGCCGATGCGCAGCGGACAGCGGGCGATGTGCTTCGGCCCGCTAGGCGAGATCGCCTACTCCTCCGGGTCGAGCCAGACCTTGCGGCTGGAGTGCCAGCGTGCGCAGCCCGTGTAGGGCGGGAAAGCGCAGCGCATCCCGCCGCAGCCTGTATAGCCCACGTAGAAAGCGTAGCGCATCCCGCCGCAGAGCCTACTCCATCGACAACGCCCGCACCGCATCGCTGGCCGCCCAATCAGGCGGGTAGATCCCGCGTCGAACACAGAGGTGAAAACTGGAATACGGCCAGTCCCCGACGTGCCCAACGTGGCCGTGTTTGACCGGATTGTAGTGGATGTAGTCGAAATGTCGTTCGAAGTCGTGCGGGTCGCGGATGACATGCTCCCAGTAGCGTCGCTGCCAAATCCCACGCTCGCCCTTGCGCTGGCGGCGGCTAGACAACCGCTCGCCCTTTGGTATCCGCGCCGAGAAGCGTGACTTGATCTCGTGCCACCGCCCGGAAAAATCGCAATCCCCCGGCGGCAGGGTCCACAGACAGTGCAAGTGGTCCGGCAACATCACGATCGCGTCGATGGT
Organism: uncultured Chromatiaceae bacterium; assembly: GCA_964583605.1. GTDB lineage: Bacteria > Pseudomonadota > Gammaproteobacteria > Chromatiales > Chromatiaceae > CAZOWL01. The sequence goes on from CAZOWL010000031.1 coordinate 30,852, forward strand.
AAACGGACGGCGCGCGCGTGCCGCAGCGAACACCGCCCGCAGGTCATCGATGTACTCTCTCAGCAGACGCCGGCGCCGTTCCAGCAGGCCAACAGTGAAGAAGAAAGTGCCTCCTGGCACGAACGCGCGGATACAACGCGGCATCTGAGCCTCCTTGCCGTTTTCGATGATCTGGCCGGTCCCGGTGCGGCGGGATGCGCCCCGGTTTTGGCGGGATGCGCTGGGCTTTCCCGCCCTACGAGGTCTGCATGCCGTTGTCTGGCATGTGCTCGGTCATCGCCTTGTACGCGTCCACCATGCCGCGGCGGAAATCGTCGCCGGAGCCCTTGATCGCGAGATCGCGGCGGGAGTCCCAGGTCCATTGGTCGAAGGGTGGCGGTGGGCTCTGGCGGAGCTAGGCGATGAAGTATTCGGTGATCTCGTGGTAGTGGACTGCGTCTGCATAAGGCGGGTCGGTTACGAAGATCTGAGTTACATAAGAAACGGTATGGGCAGAAACAGCATCAAGGGTTCCCTCTCCCGTAAGCTCCTCAAATGACAACTCACGCAGCATCCTGGCAAAATCGTGCGTGGATTTGAATACATTAAGAACAGTTGGTTTTAAGTGATCGATTTGACGATGGGTTTTTTAGCTGAGGGCTCGGGCCGTGATGCCCCTTGTCCCAACGGCAGAGTCTCGATGAGTCGTCTAAGAATTTCGGGTGAAGTACGGACAATATGGAGCCCTTGAGCAGCGAACGCATGGTCTTGTGTGCTAACAAGTCCCTAGCCGCAAACAACTGGTGCCAATACGACCACCCACGCGTGCGAATTGGCTCGTCAGTCTTGTCTCCCGGCTCGATCGCCATGTCCGGCACCAGCCCTTCCTCCTGCCAGTGGGCTAGGAGGCAGTAGAGATACACCTTGGCCCGGTTGCCCTGGCTGTCGTGCTCGATCCCCAGCGCCGTGATCTCGCGGTCCACTGCCTCGGCGACCTCGCGCTGTGCTCGCTCGAGCTCGTCACGCTTCTCGGGCGAGCCGCCGATGATATTCAACGCCCCCCTGGTCAGCATGCAGGCGATCGGGCTCAGGTCCGAGGCGTGCGGCCTCGAAGGGGATCGTACCGCCGCCGAAGAAGGTGTCGCCGACCCGCGGCCGGTGGCCGAAGCGCAGGATGCCGAGCTGCTCGACCAGCTCCCGGTGGGACTGGACCGCGATGCCGAAGCGGCCCAGATGGGCGTTCACGTCGGGCCAGATCGGGGCATAGAGGGCGGTCTGGTCCAGCTCCTCCGGGCGCTTGCAGAGGGCCGCGCGCGCTGCATAGGTCGGATAGGTCGCGAGCGCCCGGGCGAGTAGCTCCAGCCGGTAATCCGGGTGGATATCCCGGCGCCAGCGGATCGTGAGGCCCGGATAGTCACCCAAATCAAGGGGGAACTGCGCGACCTTGATCTCCTCGACATCCTCCTCGTCGCCCTTGACCCGAGCCGCGAAATAGCTCCAGGGGCTCGCCAGCTCGATCCGACGGGCGATCTCCGCCGGGCCGAGCTTCGGCTCGCGGTGCGCCAAGCTGGCGTCGTCGAAGGCTATCAGCTTCTCGAAGATCTCCAGGTCCTTCTCCGGGTCGTCGGTCTGCGGCAGCAGGCTGCCGAGGACGATGGCGCGCGCTAGTATCAAGGGCTTCCGGCCCTTCCAGTAGGAGCCGAGCGCGGTCAGGGTCTGTCCGGCGCCGCCTTGCGCTCGCGTTGCGCCTCGAACGAGACCTTCTGCGCCGGGAACACCGCCTCGATCAGGGCCGGGGCGTCTCTGAGGGCAAGGGGTTGCAGCGCGGCGCCGTTTGCGGACGCGGTCGTCGGGGCCGTCGATTCAGCAGTGTCCATGGACACGCAAGGCTTCCACTTGAGGCAAAAAGGGGATCAAGAGAAGGTCAAAAGAGGTAGCACAGGGTCGTCCCAGAACCCTTTTTCTTGAGGCCGGGCGCGGAAGCGAGGAAGCGTGCGCGCGCGGCCTTGTCGTAGCCGAGCTTCGACAGGGATTGGCCCACTTGGGTTGCGGAATAGCCACCTCGCGGCTGCCGTTGGCACAGGTCGCGCAGCCGTGCCAGCACTGCCTGCGCATCCTTGCCCGCGGTCTGCGGGCCCGGATGAACGGGTGCAGCCGAATCGACCGCCTGAACAACGACGGGCGGCGGCTGCGCGACGCTGACCGGCTTGGCCAAGGCGGGCAGCAGCAAGGTCATTAACTGCGTGTTGCGGGCCGTCTGAAGGTCGCTGTCGGCATAGGCGATCAGGGTCTTGCAGCCACGCGCCTTGGCCTGCTCGGCGGCGCCGATCAGCAGGTCGTCGCGGGAGACGATCACCACCAATGCCTGCCCGCGCAGGTGTGTCTCGAGTGCCGCCCCCAATGCCATCAGCAATGCGATATCCGCGCCGTTCTTACGGTGCAGCGCAGGGAGCGCACGAATCGCGAGGTCGGGGATCTCGGCGAGCAATGCGCTGCGCCAATCGCCGATCTTCTGGCCAAGATTATTGCCGGCAATCGTCGCGCTGATGATCCGGGCGTTGAGTGCGGCCCGAAACAAGGCGAGCAACGGCGCCGCGCACTGGGCTGACTGGTTGTCCGCATCCACGTAGAGCGCGACCGAGACGACCGGAGGGGTGGGGGGGCTCATGCGCGGCGAGGGGTTCGGTCACGGATCGGGGTGGGGTGTCGAGCGGCATGGTCAATCTCCTTGCGCGTGGTCAGTCCTTGGCCGGTCGGCGAGGCTCTTGGCGGGATGCGGTGTGCTTGCGGCGGGATGCGCTGTGCTTTCCCGCCCTACGAGGCTGCTCGGGGTCCGCGGATTTGGCGGCTGTCAGCGCCGTACTCCAGCTCGCAGGCCGTGATCCAAGCAGTGACCACCCGTGCGCTGGTCTGCCGGCGCCACTGCAGCACCCGCGGATTGCCACGCAGGATCTCGATGCAGACGTCCGTGTCCAAGCACCTTCACAAATCGACCTGACGGCGCTCGGTGTCTGTATCGTAGATGTCTGAGACCATGATATCCAGCGCCGCATCGCCGCCCGGCCAGCGACCACCCAATCGCTCCCAGGCGGCGAGCTGCGCTGCCCGCTCGCTCTCGGCCAGGCTTGCGGGCAGCGCCCCGACATCGGGGGCAAGGGCCTGCTCCAGCAACAGGATCGCTTCGCGGTTCAGGCTGCGTCGCTCCAACCGTGCACGCTCACGCAGGCGTTCGAGCAAATCAGGAGGCAGGTCTTTGAGAGTCAGTGATGACATGGGCGGAAGGAATCTTCCGGCAACCCGGAAACCATCTGGGTTGCAGTCGTTGCGGTCGTCAATTCAGCGCGTGCAGCTGTCTTGATGCCATGTCCTATTCGTCGAGCAGATCCAGGGTCCGGTTCGGCCCGCACGCAGAGCTCTTTGCCGAGCAGTCGGTCCACGGGATTGTCGCCGACCTTCCAGGTGCCGGTGGCGAGATCGTGCTCCTTCAAGCGGGCGTTGAAGACGCGCTGCACCTCGGCGCGGATCTCCACGTCGTTCAGGTCGAGGTGTCGGGTGCCGATCAGGAAGACGTCGTTCGCACCCCGGTTCCAGATGCTGCGCAACAGCCGCGCGGTGAACTGCATCAGGTCGCGCGTCTGGCGGAAGCCTTCGTTCTCGTTGGATTCGTTGTCGTTGGAATAGAGTGATGAGGCTCTTCTACGAAGGATGGAACGGGCTAGGCCTCGCGCACCTCCTCGGCCACTTCCTCGATAGCCCGGGCGACCGGGCGGTGCTGAAGTCAGTTCATTGTTGCCGTCCCTCGGCGAGTAGTCGCGACTGGGCGACCGCTACCTCGGGCTCAGGCCTGCCGGCCGCTTCGGCTCGGCTGCCTTTCTGAACCGCGCGGTCGCGTCATCCAGTTCGCGGCGGAGCTGCTCGTTCTCGGCGCAGAGCCCGCAAGGGTACTCTGAACCGAGCTGATCCCTACTTTGGTTTTTCGCGCGCCTGGGTTGGAGCGTCTGCTGCGCGCGCTACCCTGGAGCGATGCCGTCGGAGATGCTCGTTTAACAGGCTCAGTACCTCCGAAGCGACGGCAATGATGGCCTTTGGGCCGAAGCCGGCGAGCGTCAGCTCGCGATAGAAGCTCTTTGCCACGATCCGCGCTAGTTGGGCCGGGTCGGGGCTGATGGGGCTGAACTTGCCGTCGTGCTGCTCGCGGCGCTCCAAGAGCTGCGCCATCTGCAGCACGCGCGAATCGGCCAGCCTCTGCAGCTGATGCACGTGGATCGATTTGCCGATGAAGGCCGAGAAGACTCGCAACAGCGAGAGATCCCTGTCGGTGAAGCGGCGGTGTTCCGCTGGGCGGCTGACGTTGATGACGCCGACCGGCCGGTTGGCGACCATGATTGGCGCTGCCATCAAGGACTCACCTGCCTTGCCGCCCTGCTGGGCGAGCGATGCGAGCGGGGACCTGCGGACATCGTTGATCAAGAACGCCTCCCTATTTGTGACGACCTGTCCGGCGATGCTCGCCGTGAGCGAGCTCGTTCCTTCGTAGGCGGCCTGCGGCAGATCCCCGTAGTGCGAAGTGACCTTGAGTTCGAGCTCGCCGGCGTCGTCTTTGTGCACGAGCAGCATGACGCTGCAGCGACCCACACCAAGTGAGCGCGCCGCAAGCGCGGCCAGGTCTTGGAGTCCTTCCTCGAGGCTCTGCCGTTGCTCGATCAGCGCGCTGATTTCAATCAGGTTGGTGGCGAAGGTCTGGTGCATCGATATGCTCTAGCACGCCGACTTCAAACGGGTCAGGATCGCACTACGGCCAGGCGCGGCGGCGAGTGGGCGGGGATGGTGCTGATCGGGGTGTCGGGGCGATCATCGTAGACTACACGCACGTGGTCTTGGCCCAGCAGCGCTCGCAGCCGTTTGAGCAGGGCATCGGTCGGCTGAACGCGCCATTCCTTGCCGAGCCGCAGCAGACCCCCGGCGCCGGGGCAATGGTAGTGGAGGCGAATCGGTAAGCGGCCGCCGCGGAATGGCTCCAGCACGCCGCGCAGCTCGTCCACGACCGCCAGGCCCCGTTGATGGCCGGACGATTCGGTGAGATCCAGGGTCAGCGCCAGATGACTTGCCAAGCTGGCGCGCGCGTCCTCGAGGCTTTCGACCTGCTCCGCGCGCAGCGACCAGCTGTCGCGGTAATCATCGAAGCTCATCGTCCCCGTCACGGCGAGGATGGCATCCGGCACGAGCTGCTCGCGGAACCGCTCATAGACCTCGGTGAAGCAGGTGACCTCAATGCGTCCGGTGCGATCATCAAGGAAGACGCTGGCGAGCCGTCCGCGCTGACTCTTGCTGTGCCGCACGCTGACGACCAGCCCAACGATCAGGCACCGTTCACGGTCAGCCCGCGACCTCTCCAGCTCGAGAAGCGTTCCGATCCGACGGCTGGTCATGGCGGCAATCTCCGACTCGTAACGGTCGATCGGATGGCCGGTCAGATAGAGGCCGAGGGTCTGCTTCTCCCCTAGCAGGACCTGCTCCTCTTCCCATTCATCATAACGCTCGCGCACGAGCTGCGGATCCGGAAGCCTAGCTGTGGTATCGGTCGATGCGCCGAAGAGATCGACCTGGCCGGCGGCGCGGGCGCTCTGGTGCTGCTCAGCCAGCTTCAGCGCCGAAGGCAGTTGGCCCATCAGGGTGGCGCGATTCGCCGCGAGACCATCCAGCGCTCCGGCGCGGATCAGGGCCTCCAGCACCCGCCGGTTTGCCTTCTGCAGATCAATGCGACGGCACAGCTCCCACAGGTCACGGAATGGGCCGTCTCGCCGCCGGGCCCCAAGCACGGCCTCAATAGCCGCCTCACCGACACCCTTGACGGCACCGATGCCGTAGACGATGGTTCGCTCACCAGCGACCGTGAAGCGGTACTCTGAGCGATTGACGCTCGGCGGGACCACGGTCAGTTCCATGGCCCGACATTCGTCGATCAGTGCCACGACCTTGTCGGTGTTGTCCATGTCGGCGCTCAGCACCGCCGCCATGAAGGCCGCCGGAAAATGCGTCTTCAGCCAGAGGGTCTGGTAGGAGACGAGGGCATAGGCCGCCGAATGCGACTTGTTAAAGCCGTAACCGGCGAATTTCTCCATCAGGTCGAAGATGTAGGTGGCCGTCGAGGCGGGTACCCCACGAGATACCGCGCCCTGCTCGAAGATCGCGCGCTGCTTGTCCATCTCCTCGCGCTTCTTCTTGCCCATGGCCCGGCGTAGCAAGTCGGCGCCCCCGAGCGTGTAGCCGGCCAGCACCTGTGCGATCTGCATGACCTGCTCTTGATAGAGGATGACGCCATAGGTCGGCTTCAGGATCGGCTCGAGGTCCGGGTGCGGATAGGCCACCTGGGCCTCGCCGTGCTTGCGGGCGATGAAGTCGTCGACCATACCCGATTGCAACGGGCCCGGGCGGAAAAGGGCGACCAGGGCCGTCATGTCCTCGAAGCTGTCCGGCTTGAGCTTCTTGATCAGCTCCTTCATCCCGCGCGACTCGAGCTGGAATACCGCCGTCGTCTCGCAGCGCTTCAGTAGGGCAAAGGCCTCAGGATCGCATGGGTCAATGCGCTCGATATCGATCGGCGGGTCGTCGCGATCACGCCGTTGCTGATTGACGGTCTTCAGCGCCCAGTCGATGATCGTCAGGGTCCGCAGCCCGAGGAAATCGAACTTGACCAGGCCGATCTGCTCGACGTCGTCTTTGTCGTATTGGGTGACCAGATTATTGCCGCCCGGCTCGCAGTAGAGCGGCGTGTAGTCGGTGAGGTCGGTGGGCGCGATGACGACGCCACCCGCGTGCTTGCCCGCGTTCCGGGCCAGGCCCTCGAGCTTGCGTGCGAGGTCGATGATCCCACGCACTTCTTCGTCCTCGGCGTAGGCGCGCTTGAGGTCGTCGCTCTCGGCCAAGGCCTTGTCGAGCGTCATCCCGAGCTCGAAAGGGACCATTTTGGCCACCTTGTCGACGAACCCATAAGGATAGCCCAATACACGGCCGACATCCCGGACCACAGCCTTGGCCGCCATGGTCCCGAACGTGATGATCTGCGACACCGCTTGGCGCCCGTAGCGTTGTGCGACATAGTCGATGACCCGATCGCGGCTCTCCATGCAGAAATCGATATCGAAGTCCGGCATCGAGACGCGCTCGGGGTTCAGGAAACGCTCGAACAACAGATCGTGGGCGATCGGATCGAGATCCGTGATCTTCAATGCATAGGCCACCAGTGAGCCCGCCCCGGAGCCTCGTCCAGGGCCCACGGGGATGCCGTTGTCCTTGGCCCATTGGATAAAATCGGCCACGATCAGGAAGTAACCGGCAAAGCCCATCTGCCTGATGATGCACAGCTCCTGCGCTAGCCGCTCGTCATAGCCGCGGCGACGTGCGGAGAAGTCCTCGGCCGAGGCATCGAAGGTGCGGGCGAGTCGCCACTCTAACCCCGCCCGCGACTGGTCTTCGAAGAAGTCGTCCGTGGTCATGCCAGCCGGCACCGGAAAGGCCGGCAGGAAGGTCTTGCCGAGGGCCAGCTCGAAGTTGCAGCGCTTGGCGATCTCGACGCTGTTTTCCAGCGTCTCGGGCAGGTCGGCAAAGAGCACGGCCATCTCGGCCGCCGTCCGGAGGTACTGCTCGGCGGTGTAATCCTGCGGCCGGCGCGGGTCGTTTAGGGTCCGGCCCTGGTGGATACAGACGCGCGCCTCGTGGGCCTCGAAATCCGCCGCGGATAGGAAGCGTACATCGTTAGTAGCGACGACGGGCACGCCCTTCTCGGCGGCCAGTACGACACTCGCGGCCAAGGCCTCCTCCTCGTCGGGCCGGCCGGTGCGGCTGATCTCGAGGTAGTAGCGATCGCCGAAGGCGCCGAGCCAGCCCTCGAGACGCGACTCGGCGTCGCGACGGCTGCCGGCCAGCAGGGCCTGCCCGACATCTCCGACGGCGCCCCCGGACAGGGCGATCAGACCATCCGCCGCAGCGCAGACCCAAGCCGGCTCGACCTGCGGGATCCCCAGGTGCTGGCCTTCGAGGTAGCCGCGCGAGATCAATCGCATGAGGTTCCGGTAGCCGGCCAGACTCTGGACGAGCAGGACAAGACGATGCGGCTTGTGGAGGTCGTGGGCATTGCGCAGCCAGAGCTCGGCACCGGCGAGTGGCTTCACTCCCACCGCGAGCGCGGCGCGGTAGAAGCGCACGAGGGCAAACAGGTTGCCTTGATCGGTCACGGCCACGGCGGGCATTCCAGCCTCCGCCACCGCCTTCACGAGGGGCTTGATCCGAATCAAACCATCGATGAGGGAATATTCCGAATGCAGATGAAGGTGAACGAATCGCGCGCTCACGCGATCGGCCTGCGAGACAACGTCCAGTGTGCGCAGAGCTGGCGCAGGCGGGCTGCGCCCTGCGAGAGGATTTCAATCGTCACGGCAGCATGTATCGACGAGGATCAATCAATGTCTTCCGGGGCATCGAGGTCCAATTGAAGTAGGACCGCCTTGCGCAAAAGCTGGCGCTCGCGCTGGACCGTTGCCTTCAGCCGCGCCACCTCCTGCTCCAGGTGCGCCAGTCGAGCCACGAGCTCCGATTCCAGGTCGGACCCTTTAACGAGATTCCTCTCCGCCGTGCGCTGATCCAGATTGCGCGTGTCCGGGTTGCCCTGGGTCGGCACCTCGTCGATCGGCTGCCCGATCTCCTGCTCCATCTCGCCGATCACGAGGTCCAGATCGGCAAGAGTGAGGGCCTCCTTCTCTTCTATGAACCCGTAGAGCAGCAGGCGATCGCAGAGCGCATTGATCCGTCTAGGCACACCGCGCGTGAACTCATAGATGCGCGGAAACATGTCATTCTCGAGGCTGGGGCGCTCGGCCCAATCGACCTGCTGCAAGCGAAACAGGATGTAATGCCTCGTTTCCTCCTCGGATAAGGCCTCGAGGTGATATGCCGCGATGATCCGCTGCCGGAGCTGCTCCATCCTTGCGGACTGGAGGGTCCTGCGCAGCTCATCCTGCCCAAGGAGAAAACTCTGAAATAGTGGCCGGCCGTCGACCTGGAAGTTGGCTAGCATCCGCAGCTCTTCGAGCGATGCGGCAGGCAGGCTTTGGGCCTCGTCGACGACCAACAGGATGCGCTTGCCTTCAGAATATCGTGTACGCGCGATCACCTCCAGATTGTGGAGCAGGGTGGCCTTATTCATCCCCTCATGGGCCAGGCCGAAAGAGGCACAGACCATGCGCAGCATGTCCTCGGGCTGGACCTGAGTCGTGACCAGCTGCGCCGCCATGATCTCGCGATTCTCGATCTCCTTGAACAACATCTGCACGAGCGTGGTCTTGCCGGTGCCGATGCCCCCGGTGATGACGATGAAGCCCTCGCCCTGCTGGAGGCCGTAACGCAGGTAGGCCAGTGCACGATGATGGACCTTACTAGCGAAAAAGAAGCGTGGATCCGGCGTCAGCTGAAAAGGCTTGCCGGACAGGCCGTAGTATTCGTCGTACATGAGTGACGGTCTGTGTGGCTCCGCAAAGGGTCTCGCGGCAAGAAAACCGATGCTACTGGCGTCACCGGCCGCTACGGCGCTCGATGCACGGCAGCCGGCCTAGCCAGGTCGTCGGCTAGGGGTCAGAGGTTAGTAATCCAGATTACCCGACAACGCCGATGTCTGCCTAGCGATCGCCGAGTGCCCGGAGCCCAGCGGGGTCGACAAAGGTGTTGCCGAATGCGAAGCCATCTGGTATTAACCCGTGCCTCTTGCGACAAGAGGCAACATTCCAGCACTGACCTCGTCAGTCCGCTTTTCCGGAGAACATCGATGCCAGAGAGGGACGCGCAAGGCGCTAAGGCGTTCGGATTCGAGCCTTATAGCGCGAAAGAGGGCGAGGAGTACATGGGCGCTGATCAGGAGGAGCACTTCCGCCAGATCCTATTGGCCTGGAAGCGCAGCTTGATGGAGGAAGTCGATCGCACCGTCCACCACATGCAGGACGATGCCTCGAATTTCCCGGATCCTAACGATCGTGCGACCCAGGAGTCGGAGTTCAGCCTGGAGCTGCGCACACGGGACCGCGAGCGCAAACTGATCAAGAAGATCGATGAGGCGCTCGACCGGCTCGAAGAGCATGACTACGGCTACTGCGAGGCCTGTGGGATCGAGATCGGCATCCGGCGGCTTGAGGCCCGACCGACCGCGACGCTCTGTATCGACTGCAAGACCCTCGACGAGATCCGCGAGCGCCAGCACGGTTGAGCCGATCGGTCGCTACCGGGGGCGCTTTGCCCCGTCACCGACCGGGCCGCTGCACCTCGGCTCGCTGGTCGCGGCGCTCGCCAGTTATCTTGACGCTCGGAGTGCCGGCGGCGAGTGGCTGGTGCGGATCGAGGACCTTGATCGCCCGCGAGCCGTCCCCGGTGCCGCCGAGTCAATACTGGTTGCTCTGGCAGCGTACGGTTTGGAGTGGGACGGGCCGGTCCACTACCAGAGCACCCGTAACGACGCCTACGCGACAGCGCTGCAGCGCTTGACCGCTGGCGGCTGGGCCTACCCCTGCGCTTGCAGCCGCAGGGAGGTCGCGGCAGCAGGACAGCCTGGCGCTGAAGGGGCGATCTACCCGGGCACCTGCCGCCGCGGGCTGCCTGACGACCGCCCCGCTCGGGCCTGGCGAGTCGCGACCGATCCAGCGCCGATCGTCTTCACCGATCGCATTCGCGGCAGTCGATCGCAGGTCCTTACCACCGCGGTCGGCGACTTCATCATCCGGCGCGCCGACGGGATCTTTGCCTACCAGCTCGCCGTCGTCGTCGACGACATCGACCAAGACATTACCCACGTCGTTCGCGGGGCCGATCTCCTCGGCTCGACTCCGCGCCAGATCTTCCTGCAACGGCTCCTGGGCGGAGCCACGCCGGCCTACGCTCACGTGCCTTTGGTCCTCGACAGTGCCGGGCGCAAGCTCAGCAAGTCCGATGCCGCCGCACCACTCGATCCGGACGATCCGATACCGGATCTGCTGAACGCTTGGGGCTTCCTTGGGCAGGTGCCCTTCGAAGAGCGGCCCGGCTCGGTGGCCGAGCTGCTCGCCGAGGCCGTGACGCGCTGGGATGTCGCGCGCGTTGGGAGAGAGGCGAACTGCCATCCCGCCGGAGAGGTCAGCGCACCAGGTCGGGCGTCGGTTCGGGGCTGATGACTGCTGATGGCTAACGATCATGGGGCGAGGCAGGCCACCCCAGATGGTGACATGTCGCCTCGTCCCTGATCGCCCCCTCACCCCAACCCCCGCCCAGAGGGCTGTCCATGACCCACAATTTTGACTGGACACAATGATTTGACCTTG
>CAZOWL010000032.1:0-41907 GCA_964583605.1 uncultured Chromatiaceae bacterium
GCGCCCGTCTCCGCGATTGCTCACATGGTACAGCGCACCGGCAAACTCGAGGCGACCTTGAAAAATTGCCATCCGGGCAATTTTTCAAGACGCGAAGCGAAAATGCGATTTCCGCTTCGCTTCATTTTCAGTCGTTTAGACGACTGAAAATGGCGGGGCATCCTAGCCCCGCACGGGCACCTTGAATTTTTCAAGGTGCCCTCGAGGCGAAGTGGTCTTGCCATGTCCGCCAGTCTAGCTCAAATGAGGAAAAGGGAAGACCTGACCCCTGCCCCCCCGCGGCAACCGCACTCCAGCTCGGCGTCCACAGGGGCGATCTGGCGCGTCGCCCGATCGGGCCGGACATGCAGGACCAGCAGGGTAGCCGGATCGAACACGATAACGTCTTTCACGCCCTGGGACAGGTAGAAGGGTGGGTGCTGTTTCTCTACCCACCCCGCTGCCTTGCTTAACCGCTCCCGCAGCCAGACCGCATCTCCAAGGCGACGTTCAGGAACGTTTGCATTGCCGCCTTGACGCGAACAGCATTGCGCCCAGACCAAGGCCCAGCAACGGAAGAATGCCAGGGGTTGGCACCGACGGGTTCGGATTGTCCGGATTGGTGCCGGGGTCGCCGAGGAAGAAGCTGTCGATGCCGATATCGGTACGAACACCGTCGGTGTCGCTCCAGGCGATCACCTCAAGCGTCTGGGTTGTGTACGCGGCCGTAAAGAGCATGGTCTGCCAATCCCAGCCTTCGAAAACACCGAAGTCCGGAATATCCATGTGATCCGAATCATGGGTCTCGTCCCCGAACTTGATGCGCCAGAACCCCCCGGTTTCCGACCAAATGCTTCGCGAGATGCTCTGCTCAAAGGAGATCTCGTACTGCCGTCCGATCTCCAGACCCTCAAGCCCTACTTGCAGCGCACTTTCCGTCCAGTAAGGCTGCAATCCGATTCCGTGCAGAAATTGTCCGCCAGTGCTGCTGGGCGCCCACGTATAGTTAGCAAAGTCTGTGTCACCGTTGAAAGTGTCCGGGGTGCCGCTGGTGGTCGTCCATCCGGGTGGGACAGTCGAGTTATGCTGGTTGGTGTTCATGAAACCACCCTCGAACCCCCCATTCTCAAAGGCGTCGAGCAACCCGGCGGATGCATTCACGCCAACGAGAAGCAGGGCCTGTCCGAGGAGAAGGGATGGAAGCTTGTTTCGGATTCTTGACGACATGATGTCACTCCATAAATTTGGTATGGCGAAGAATGTTTTAGCTCTTCAAATCCAGTTCTTGGGTTGAAAAGGAGTCACATAGAACGGACAGCGATTCCCGGCGAGCAAAAACCAGGCGCTTGCCTTGAAGGGTAACCACTATACACCCTGCTGACCGCTCAAGGCTCACACACACCTATGCAAGCATACTGCCAAGAAATCACGGCACCGCTGTCCGAGGTCCATTCCTCCGTCCCTAGGAACACCGGATAACTACAGAAAGTTGTTTATTAGAGATATTCGATGGAGGAAACCAGCATCGATCGAGAGGCCGGACACGCGGGCGCGGGAGTCGCTGCACCGGTGGGCCCGGGCAAACTGAAAAGAATCCCGACACTTCGCGCAACGCAAAATAAACATAATGATTGCGGCAACTGGATCACCTTATTGTTTTATAAATGACATGGGATTCGACTGGCGCCGATGGGAGGCGTCGGAAATCTTTACACTTTCCTGGGCCGAAAAGAATCGAGAATTGGGAAGGAACAAACTGGGACAGTGCGGCCTTGGCAAGGCCACGTGTTCTAGCGGGTGGGAGTCCCGCGTGGGTAATCGTGAGCCGCGAGCCCAGAATCGAGCCCTGCGGCGCGGCTGATAACTGACGCGGCGATGCGTAGGCACGAAAGCAGGCGAGGTGGGAGGGTAACGGTTGAAGCCAATCTTCAGGGGGACGGGGAGCCAACCATGACCGCGACCACCGAGGAGCCGATCCGCCGCCGCCGCTTCAACCTCGCCGAGTATCACCGGATGGGCGAGGCCGGCATCCTAAGCGAAGAGGATCGGGTCGAGCTGATCGAGGGGGAGATCATCGAGATGACCCCCATCGGCAGCCCGCACGGCGGCCGCGTGAAGCGTCTGGTCTATCTGCTGACTCAGGCCGTAGGACAGCATGCAATTGTCGCCGCACAGGACCCTGTCATCCTCGACGACCGCTCCGAGCCCGAGCCGGACCTCGCCCTGCTCCACCCGCGGGCCGACTTCTACACAGAATCGCACCCGCGCCCTGCCGATGTGCTGTTGCTGATCGAAGTCGCGGACACCAGCCTCCAAAAGGATCGCCAGATCAAAGTCCCACTTTACACCCGCCACGGGATCCCGGAGACCTGGATCATCGACACCGAGCACCAACGCGTGCTGCGTTTCGCCGAGCTCAGGGATGGCACCTACCAAACCGAGGAAGAGATTGATCTGAGCCAGCCGGCTCCCTTGCCCGGTCTACCCGGGCACGCGGTGGACCTCGCAGGGTTGTTCTGACAACACTCGCGAATAGGCGCGACGCTTGCGGCTACCTGGTCGCATGCGCTCAAGCACACAACAGCGCTCTGCGGCCGCACCGATCAGCCACAGCGGGATCGCCGCCAGGGAGGCGATCAGCACCAGCGCGGCGTAGCGGCCTTGTGCTCGTTACGATCAGCCTGAAACCAACGCTTGCTGGCCGTGCACACGATGCGGAAGCACTGTCAAAAAACCTGACAATTCGCAGTTGATGCGTGCCGGCAGGTCGCACTCGGCCAGCGCTTGTGCGAGCCGGGTCGCCCAGCGGAACGGCCAGCGGGCTCAGCAGAGAGGGCCTCTGGATCAATCGCACGCCCAGCAGGATGACGGGGGCTCTCCGCCGCACTGAGCCCAGGGCCGTTGTACTCGACGCCGGGAGGGGGCGCCGAGGACGTGTAAAGAAACCCCGGGGTACCGGCATAGATCTGTGCCGGTACCCCCTGGGCGGGAGTTGAGACAGCCCGAGACCAGCCATCGACGGGAAGAACCTCGTCCACCTCCACAGACACGACATCGCCTGACGCGATGCCATCCAGACCTCCGCCGACCCGCGAGGATCAAACCGACACCCGGCAACCGCACTCCAGCTCGACGTCCACAGGGGCGAGCTGGCGCGTCGCCCGATCGGACCGGACATGCGGGACCAGTATCCAGCACCGCCGTGACGCGCTAATCTGGCCCCTTCGGCGCGCGGTGCGCCCGGCGCGATACGCGTCGCGGATGAGTGATGGGCAGAGTGAGCGAGACAGATTTAGCAGCCGATCGTTACTGGGGGGCCTGGCAGGATTGGGCGCGGGATAATGGCATAGCGGTTCCGAGCGATCCGACCTGGCACGAGGCGCGCCGGTGCGTCTGGCACGGGAGCGAGTACGTCGCCAAGACCGGCGACTGCGCCCCGGAGGTCCTGGCCGAACTGCTGCGCACGGGTGAGCTGGCGCGTCGGCTCGGCGCAGGGGAGCTCGCTCGCCAGCTCGCCCCGGAGCTGACGGACCTCGTCGACGAGTCGGCCTTGATATCTGCCCTGCGGCGCTTTCGGCGCCGGCATCAGGTGCGCATCATCTGGCGCGACCTCGCCGGCTGGGCCGATCTCGACGAGACGCTCGAGGACTTGAGCGAGCTTGCCGACGTCTGTATCGCGCAGACGTTGGATCGGCTCCATGACTGGATGGTCGCCGAGCTCGGCGTGCCCCGTGACCGCGACGGTCGCGCCCAGCGCCTGGTCGTGCTGGCGATGGGCAAGCTCGGCGGACGGGAGCTCAATCTCTCCTCGGATATCGACCTGATCTTCGCCTTCCCGCGGCATGGCCAGGTCGACGGACCGCAGGAGCTCGCCAATGAGCAGTTCTTCATTCGGCTCGGCCAGCGTCTCGTGCGCATGCTGGATACGCAGACGCCCGAAGGCTTCGTGTTCCGCGTCGACACCCGCCTTCGGCCCTTCGGCGAGCCAGGGCCCCTCGCGATGAGCTTCTCGGCCATGGAGGACTATTATGAGTCCCAGGCGCGCGAGTGGGAGCGCTACGCCATGATCAAGGCGCGTGTGGTCGCCGGCGACGACGTGGCCGGTGCGCAGTTGATGGATCTGCTCCGGCCCTTCGTCTATCGCCGCTACCTCGACTTCGGCGCCGTCGAATCTCTGCGCGAGCTCAAGCGGTTGATCGTGCAAGAGGTCAAGCGCAAGGGCATGGCCGACGACATCAAGCTCGGCCCCGGTGGGATTCGTGAGATCGAATTCATTGGCCAGGCCTTCCAGCTGATCCGCGGCGGCCGCGACCCGGAGCTCCAGGTCCGCCCGATCCGTCAGGTCCTCACGCGACTCGCCAAGAAGGGGCTCCTGCCGCCCGGCGCGGCCGATGCGCTCGGCGACGCTTACGCCTTTCTGCGGCGCGTTGAGAACAGGCTGCAGGCCTGGCAGGACAAACAGACCCATCGGTTGCCGAGTGAGCCACCGGGACGGCAGCGCCTGGCCCGGACCATGGGCTTCGAAGACTGGGGCGCCTTCGCCAAGGTGCTCGAGGGCCATCGCCGTGCCGTCCAGGCGCATTTCGACGAGGTGTTCTCGGCGCCGAGCCGCGAGGTCGTCCCAGGTGCCCCCTCGTTCGAAGGTGCTTGGCACAGCTCGGGTGACGCCGCATGCGATCTGGAGGCGCTCCGCGGTGCGGGCTTCACCGACCCGGAGCAAGCCCAAACCCGGCTCGATCAGTTCCGCGACAGCATAGCGCGCATGGGCCTCAGTCCGCGTGGCCGCGAGCGCCTGGCCGAGCTGATGCCGCTGGTGCTGCAGTGCCTGGCGGCCTCCGCGGCCCCCGATGTTGCGTTAGTGCGGATCCTCAAGGTCATCACGGCCATTGCCCGTCGCACGGCCTACCTCGCGATGCTGACGGAGCAGCCAACGATCTTGGCGCATCTCGCACGGCTGACCGGGATGAGTCCGTGGGTCACGGAGCAGATCAGCCGCTATCCCCTGTTGCTGGATGAGCTGATCGATCCGGCCAGGCTCTACGCGCCGCTCCGGCGCCAAGATCTCGAGGAGGAGGTCGGTCTGCTCCTCGCCCGCGTCAACGACGATGATCTCGAGCAGGAGATGGAATACCTGCGCCAGTTCGCTCAGGGCAACATCCTGCGCGTCGCGGCGGCCGATTTGACTGGCGCGATACCGCTGATGGTCGTCAGCGACTACCTGACGGAGATCGCCGAGGTGACAGTGCGGCAGGTCCTGCATCTCAACCACGCCCACTTTGGCACACGTCATGGCCGACCCAGCGACATCCCCGCCCCGGACACGGGGTTTCTCATCATTGGCTACGGCAAGCTCGGCGGCATCGAGCTCGGCTACGGCTCGGATCTGGACCTCGTCTTCCTCCACGGCAGTGCGCAATCGGCCGGCATGACCGACGGTCCCCGCTCGATCGCCAACGAGCAATTCTTCATGCGGATAGGCCAGCGCATCATCCACATGCTGACTATACGCACGCCCTCCGGCGTTCTGTACGACGTCGACATGCGTCTGCGACCTGACGGCAACAAGGGGTTTCTGGTGCGCTCTCTCGGGTCCTTCGCCAGCTACCAGGAGACAGCCGCTTGGACCTGGGAACATCAGGCTTTGGTGCGCGCGCGTCCCGTCGCCGGCGATGCGCCGCTCGCGGAACGGTTCGCCGAGGTGCGGCGCGCCATCCTGCGGCGTGAGCGTGACGCCGGGAAGCTCCGCGAGGATGTGCGCACGATGCGCGCGAAGATGCGCGCCAATCTGGATAAGAGCCGCGACGGTCGCTTTGACCTGAAGCAAGGCGCCGGCGGTATTGCAGATATCGAGTTCATTGTCCAATACTCCGTCCTGCGCTGGTCGGCAGAGTACCCCGAGCTGACCCGCTGGACCGATAATGTGCGCATTCTCGAGACCCTGGCCGCCCTCGATCTCCTGCCTGGCACGGCCGCAGCAGATCTGACGGAGGCCTACAAGGCCCTGCGCGCGGCCGCTCACCGGGGGGCACTCGCGGGCGAGCCCTCGATCATCGACGATGACCGGCTCGTCGAGGAGCGGGCCGGCGTGCGTGCGCGTTGGGCCGAGCTGATCGAGGATTGAGGCGCGGCCGCGTCGAGTCGGCCGGGACTCAGGCCGGCCGAGCAGACGAGGTCGGGCACCGATTCGACGGCAATCTGAGGGTGATCTGAGGGCGATCTGGGACAGTGGCGGCCGCGCGCCGCCGTCTTGCGGAGTAAGACGATGACAACGATGGCGGACCGAGACGGAGTGATCTGGCTGGACGGGGAGATGCGGCCTTGGCGCGAGGCCAAGACCCATGTCCTGACGCACACGCTGCATTACGGCCTGGGCGTGTTCGAAGGGGTCCGCGCTTACCAGACCGCACGCGGGGCGGCAATCTTCCGGCTCGAGGACCATACGCGGCGGCTCTTCGATTCGGCTCGTATCCTAGGGATGACGATCCCGTACGACCCCGCAACACTGAATCAGGTCCAGCGGGACGCCGTGCGCGAGAACGGCCTCTCGTCCGCCTACATCCGCCCGATGTGCTTCTACGGCCCGGAGGGCATGGGGCTGCGCGCGGACAATCTCGACGTCCACGTGATGGTTGCGGCCTGGTCGTGGGGCGCCTATCTCGGCGAGGAGAATATGCGGCACGGTATCCGGGTACGCGTGTCTTCTTTCACCCGCCACCACGTCAACATCACCATGTGCCGCGCCAAGGCCAACGGCAATTACATGAACTCGATGATGGCGCTGCAGGAGGCCCTGCGCGACGGCTACGACGAGGCGCTGTTGCTCGACGCGAGCGGCTATGTCATGGAAGGCAGCGGCGAGAACATCTTCATCGTGCGCGACGGGGTAGTCTATACGCCAGACCTGACCTCAGCGCTCGACGGGATCACGCGCCGGACCGTCATCAGCCTCGCCGAGGAGATCGACGTGCCCGTGGTCGAGAAGCGCATCACCCGCGACGAGGTCTACATCGCCGACGAGGCCTTTTTCACCGGCACGGCCGCCGAAGTGACGCCAATCCGGGAGGTCGACGGCCGCATCATCGGCCGCGGTACCCGCGGCCCCATCACCGAGCGCCTGCAAGGGCTTTACTTCGACCAGGTGCACGGCCGCCGGGATCAGCATCCGGAATGGCTGACCCTGGTTTAGACCGACCCGCCGACCCACGGGAATTTGCGCAATCGACGAATAGGTTTGGACAGGGCACTTGGCCCCTACCTGATCGATTCCGAAAGGAGTAGACGCGATGCAATCAATGCCGCGAGAAGCCACCAACTCCCCGGCTCCGCCGCTCGGCCAGCCGGCTGCGGAGATTATCCTCGTTCGCCGCGACGAGCTGCCGCTGTCCTGCCCTCGACCTCAAGACGCCCTGTGGAACATGCATCCTCGGGTCTATCTGCCGATCGAAGATGAGCCATCGCGTGAGGCGATCTGCCCATATTGCGGCGCCCACTACCGACTCGAGGGCGACTGATCCCACCGAGCGGGGCACACTGCCGCCCAGACGCGCCGCCCAGACGTCCACGTCCAATGAGCGCACCTCTGCGGCTACTCGCATGCTGAATCGGCGCATTCGCAGATCGATTTGCTCGGCGACCCGCAGAGCCTCTCTTGTTTCGAGCGATCGCTTCGCTTGGACTGCGAGCAGGCCGAGCGGTACACTGGTGTGCGGGAGTCGGCTGGGCAGTCGCTCCTTCGGCCCTAGGCGCGGAGGGGAGGAAAGTCCGGGCTCCATAGGGCAGGGTGCCAGGTAACGCCTGGGGGGCGCGAGCCTACGGAAAGTGCCACAGAAAACACACCGCCAACCCCCGTCGCTCGGCGGGGCGGTAAGGGTGAAAAGGTGCGGTAAGAGCGCACCGCAGGGCTGGTAACAGCGCTGGCATGGTAAACCCCACCCGGAGCAAGACCAAATAGAGGGACGAGCAGCCTCGGCTGCGGCGCGCGGCCCGCGCGCGTCCCCGGGTAGGTCGCTCGAGGCCCGCGGTGACGTGGGCCCCAGATGAATGACTGTCCACGACAGAACCCGGCTTATAGGCCGGCTCCCGCCTCCTCTACCACATCCCACCCGCCTCTTCGAGCAATCCCCGCCGCGCTCGTAAGCTCGATTTAACTTGAGCTGAGCCCTCTATCGTCATGAAAAGACGTTCTTGTCACGACCTGATCGCCAGGCCAAGCAAGCGTGCGTAAGTCACTGTGGGAAAACCCTAATTTACTCGGACCGGCCTTGACGGAAGTGCGAGCTGTGTCTAAGATTGGCGGAAAGTGGGGCACGGTGGGGCGATAGGGGCCACTTTGGGGCCCCGAGTGCGAGGGGATCTTGTTCCGGGGAACCTACAGCGTCAGCCTCGATGCCAAAGGGCGTCTCGCGATTCCAGCGCGCTTCCGCGATCGACTCTTGTCTGACGAGGCCTCGCGCCTTGTCTTGGCCCCCGATCCCGACCAGTGCCTTGCCCTCTACCCGGAGGCCGAATGGGCCTTGATCGAGCGAAAGCTGCAGCAACTTCCTTCGTTCAACGAGTCCGCACGGATCTTGCGGCGGCTCTTGATCGGTAATGCTCACGATGTCGACATGGACGCGCAAGGACGCGTGCTCGTGCCGCAGGCTCTGCGGGATTACGCGGGTCTCGGGAAACGTGTCTCGATGGTCGGGCAGCTCAACAAGATCGAGGTCTGGGACGAGGATGTCTGGCAGCAGCGTCATCAGCTGTGGAAGGAGAAGATCGACTTGGCCGATTTAGCGGCTGACGAGGATCTGAAGTCGCTGATCCTGTAGTGCGACCATGAACCACGGGTACCACCGACCCGTCCTTTTGGAGGAGAGCGTGCAGGCCCTGGCGATTCGACCTGACGGCTGTTACCTCGATGCCACCTTTGGTCGTGGTGGGCACAGCCGCGCGATATTGGCCCGCCTCAGCCAGCACGGCCGGGTGCTCGGCGTGGATCGCGATCCCGAAGCCGTCGCGGCAGGACGGGTGCTAGCGGCGGCGGATGGCCGGTTCGAGATGTATCACGCTCGCTTTTCTAGGCTCGGTCAAGTGGCGAGGGCGGCCAGCATGCTGGGGGCGATCGATGGCCTCTTGCTTGATCTTGGCGTCTCCTCGCCGCAGCTCGACGCGCCCGAGCGCGGGCTCGGCTTCTCGGGTGACGGCCCACTCGATATGCGCATGGATCCAAGCTTCGGTGAGCCGATAAGCCACTGGCTGGCAGGCGCCCCGCAACGCGAGATCGCCCGAGTGCTGCGCGACTGCGGCGAGGAGCGCTTCGCGGGCCGAATCGCCGCGGCAATCGTGCGCACTCGCGCCGCGGCACCGCTCACGACAACCCGGCAGCTGGCCAATGTCGTCGCAGCAGCCGTGCCGACCCGCGAGCCGCACAAGCACCCGGCGACGCGCACCTTTCAAGCCCTGCGTATCCTGATCAACGAGGAACTCGACGAGCTCAAGGCCGCCTTGGGGCAGGTATTGGAGCTGCTCGCGGCCGGCGGGCGCCTGGTCGTGATCAGCTTCCATTCGCTCGAGGACCGGCTTGTCAAGCGCTTTATCCGCGACCAGGCCCGCGGGGAGCTCTTTCCGGTCGGCGTCCCGGTAACGGATCGCGAGCGTTGCCCGGCCTTGCGCGCAGTCGGCAAGCCGATGCGCCCGAGCGCGGCGGAAGTGGCAGAGAATCCGCGTGCGCGCAGTGCGATCATGCGGGTCGCGGAGCGACTGTCATGATGTCGCGTGGGGCCCTGTCTACGATCCTCGGCATCGGTCTGGCCGTAATCGTATCAGGGGTCGCCGTAGTCTACGCCAAGTACCTGTCGAGAGACGCGTTCGTCGCACTTCAGCAGCTGCGCGTTGAACGTGACCAGCTCGCGGTGGAGTGGGGCCGGCTGCGTCTGGAAGAGGCCACGCTGACGACGCATGCTCGGGTCGAGCAGCTGGCCCGCCGAGATCTCGATATGTATCTGCCGGAGCGTGAGGATATCCGCTTGGTCTTTGGAGACGCCGATGGGCGCCAGTAAGCGGGGTGCCCGCCGCAAGCGTATCGAGCGCCCGGTGAGGACTCATCGTGTCGGCGTGCGTCGCAACATCCTGATCGGCGGGCTCACTTGTGCACTCGCCGTAGCGGTAGGAAGCGCCTTCTATCGCCAGGTGCTGCAGGCCGACTTCCTGCGTAGCGAGGGGGAGCGGCGTTTCTTGCGGCTGAGCGAGATCCCGGCGCGGCGCGGCATGATCCTTGACCGCAATGGCGAGCCGCTCGCGGTGAGCACGCCAGTCACGACGCTCTGGGCCGATCCCCAGCTGCTCGCGCAGCATGGCGAGCACCTCGGCGCGCTGGCCGCCGCGCTGGACCTGCCGGCGGGCCACTTGCAAGAGCGACTCGAGGCCAACAACGCGCGCCACTACATGTACCTGAAGCGGCGGGTGCACCCGCGCGAGGCGCAGGCCGTTGCGGCGCTCGTCGAGCGAGCCAGCTTGACAGGGGTCGGGACCGAGACGGAGTATCGGCGATACTATCCGAGCACCGAGGTCTTCGGTCATGTCATCGGCTTCACCGACGTCGAGGATCGTGGCCAAGAAGGGCTAGAGCGTGCCTTCGAGCCGTGGCTGGCCGCCCAGCCAGGTCTGCGCCGAGTCATCCAGGACGGCCGCCACAATCAGATCGCCGAGGTCGAGCAGGTGCGTGCGCCTCGCGATGGGAAAGACCTGGTCCTGAGCCTCGACCGACGCCTCCAGTTCATCGCCTACCGCGAGCTCAAGCGCGCCGTCGCTGAAAATCGAGCGTTGGGCGCGTCGGCTGTCGTCCTGGATGTGGCGACTGGCGAGATCCTCGCGATGGTCAACCAGCCGGGATACAACCCCAACTCCGGACTCGGCGGAGACGGAGACCGGCGGCGGAACCGCGCCCTGACGGATGTGTTTGAGCCAGGCTCGACGATCAAGCCGTTCGTTGTGGCAGCGGCGTTGGAGAGCTCCCTGGTCGGTCCATCGACCCCGATCGACACCCGCCCTGGAAGCCTGAAGGTAGGCCGGCATCGAGTGCGCGACGTGCACAATTACGGTCTGCTGGACACCACCGGCGTAATCACGAAATCAAGCAATGTCGGCGTCGTCAAGCTCGCGCTGCGCATGGAGCCCTCGGTAATGTGGCAGCTCTACGAGCGGCTCGGTTTCGGTACGCGCACGGCGTCGGGCTTCCCGGGCGAAAGCCCTGGCGTGCTCACACACTACGGCCGTTGGAGCCAATTCGATCGGGCCACCCTCGCCTTCGGCTATGGACTGTCCGTCACGACCTTACAGCTGGCTCAGGCCTATGCCGCGCTGGCCGCTGACGGCATCAAGCGGCCGGTGACCTTGGTTCGGGTCGAGGGCCCGCCACCGAAGGGCGTGCGGGTGCTTGGCGCTGAGACGGCGAGGCAGGTGCGCGCGATGCTGGAGACGGTGGTCTCGGATCGCGGCACGGCGCGCCGCGCTGCGATCGAAGGCTATCGCGTCGCGGGCAAGACCGGCACGGCCAAGAAGTCCGCGGGGCGCGAGGGCTATAGTCGCGGTCGGTATCAGGCCGTCTTTGCCGGCATGGTCCCAGCGGGCCAACCGCGTTATGTCATGGTCGTACTGGTCGACGAGCCGCGAGGCCAGTCCTATTACGGCGGCCTGGTTGCGGCCCCTGTCTTCGCGAAGGTGATGGAGAACGTGGTTCGGCTCTTCAATGTGCCGCCGGATGATCCAGCGCGGTCATTGCTATTGGCCGGCATGCACGAGGCGTCGCCATGATGGCCTTGGCGGCAACGCCTCCAGCCTGGACCCTTTCGGCCTTGCTCGAAGGCTTGGCCGTCTCGAGCGCCTCTGCCGATCCCCAAGTGTGCGCACTCGCACTCGACAGCCGGGATGTCGAGCCGGGCACCCTGTTTCTCGCCTGTCAGGGCGCCACCGCCCACGGCCTGAAGTACGCCGAGGCAGCGGCGCGGTCTGGAGCGGTGGCGATCCTGGCCGAGCCGGTCGCGGATTGGGATCTTTCGGGGCTCGAGGCCCGGCTGCGGATTCCGGTGATCCCCGTCCCGCAGCTGGCGGAGCGGGCGAGCGCCTTGGCAGCGCGCTTTTTCGGTCACCCGAGCGCGGCGCTGGAGATGATCGGCGTGACCGGAACCAACGGCAAGACCAGCGTCACGCATTTCCTGGCCCAGGCCCTGTCTAACGAGGCCCCGTGCGGCCTAATTGGGACCCTCGGCGCGGGCTTTCCCGGTCAGCTCGAGCCGACCGGCTTCACGACGCCTGATCCCGTGACCTTGCAACACCGCCTCGCGGCGTTGCGCGGCGCCGGCGCGCGTGTGGTGGCGATGGAGGTCTCCTCGCATGCCCTCGATCAGGGCCGCGCCGCGGCCGTGCGCTTTCGCCACGCGGTGTTGACGAATCTCACGCGCGACCATCTCGATTATCACTGCGACATGAGCCGATACCGCGCGGCCAAACGACGTCTTTTCGAGGCACCGGGCCTGCATTGGGCGATCTTGAACGGCGATGATCCGTTCACCGACAGCGTGCTGGCTGCGCTGTCGCCGAGCGTGGCTCGCGCCATATACAGCCTCGAGCCCGAGCCTGCGACCGGCGTGGCTCACGACCTCTGGGTGGGCACGCGCGCCATCGATCTTCTGCCGCGCGGGCTGCGGCTCGAGGTCACGACCCCGGTCGGAGACGGCACGCTCGAGGTCGGTCTGCTTGGGCGCTTCAATGCTGCCAATCTGCTTGCCGTGCTGGCCGTGCTCCTGGCGCGCGGGCAGCGATTGCCAGAGGCGCTGCGGGCCCTCGGGCGGATCCGCGGGGTACCGGGACGCATGGAGGCGTTCGGGGGCAACGGCTCACCACTCGTCGTGGTCGATTATGCCCACACACCGGACGCCCTGGAAAAGGCCCTGCGCGACCTCCGCGGTCACACCGGGCGGCGCGTGCTGACGGTCTTCGGCTGTGGTGGCGATCGCGACCGTGGCAAGCGGGCGCTGATGGGGGCGGTTGCGGAGCGGCTCAGCGACCTCGTCGTGCTAACCGACGACAACCCGCGGCGCGAGGACGGCGCGGCGATCATCGCCGCGATCCAAGGCGGCATGGCCAATCCGTCTGCGGCGAAGGTGGAGCGGCGCCGCGCGCTCGCGATCCGCCTCGCCATCGCGCTCGCCGGTCGCAACGATATCGTCCTCATCGCCGGCAAGGGTCATGAGACGGTCCAGGACATGGGCGATCTCAAGGTCCATTTCAGCGACCGGGCCCAGGTCATGCAGGCCCTGCAGGAACGGGAGGTGGTGCGATGAGGTGGCCGCTCAGCGATGCCTGCCAAGGACTCGGCGGCCGTCTCGTCGGCCCGGATGTCGCCTTCACCTCCGTGGGGACCGATAGCCGACGCGACTGCACCGGTGAGCTGTTCGTTGCCTTACGCGGGCCCCGCTTCGATGGGCACGCCTTCGTCGCCGATGCCGCGGCGGGCGGCGCGGTTGCGGCTCTGGTCGAGCAGGCCTTGCCGCCAGATCTACCGCAGTGCGTGATCCCGGATACCAGGCTCGCGCTTGGTCGCTTGGCCGCAGTGTGGCGCGATCGCCTCGCCGGCCGCGTACTCGCGATCACGGGCAGCAATGGCAAGACGACCTGCAAGGAGATGGTCGCGAGCGTCCTCGCCCAGGTTGGGCGGACACGGGCTACCCAGGGCAATCTGAACAACGACATCGGGGTGCCTCTGACGTTGCTCGCAGCCCGCGACGAGGCCTTTCTCGTCGTTGAGATGGGGGCCAACCATCCCGGCGAGATCGGCTATCTGTCCTCACTCACCCGCCCGGATGCGGCGCTGATCACGAATGCTGGGCGTGCCCACCTGGAAGGGTTCGGCAGTGTGGAGGGCGTCGCGCGGGCCAAAGGCGAGATTGCTCAAGGCCTGTCTGCCAGCGGCACCCTGGTGGTGCCGGCGGAATCGCCCTTCCTGCCGTTGTGGCGCGAGCTGGCTGCCGGTCGGCGCCTGCTGACCTTCGGCCTGGATGTTTCCGCGGACCTTACGGCCCGCAGCGGGGAGATCACGACGACCTGGGAGCCCGATGGCTTTCGCACCCGGTTCGAGGCACGCTTTGGCACCCTGTCGCTGCCCCTCTCCCTGCGCCTGGCCGGTCAGCACAACGTGCGCAACGCGTTGGCCGCGGCGGCGCTGACGCTGGCGGTCGGTGCCCCGCCCGAGGCTGTGAGCGCCGGTCTAGAGGCCGTCGCCCCTGTCAAGGGCCGACTGAAGCCGGTACCCGGGAGCGCGGGCTGCCGGCTGATCGATGACAGCTACAATGCCAATCCGGACTCCGTTGCGGCCGCGTTGGCCGTGATGGCCGAGTGGCCAGGGCGCCGGCACTTGGTGCTTGGGGAGCTCGGCGAGCTTGGCGCCGAGGCCGCCGCACTGCATCGCGAGATCGGCTCGAGCGCGCGCGCGCTCGGCGTCGAGCACCTGCATGCAGTCGGCGAGCTGAGTGCCGCGGCTGTCGCGGCCTTCGGGCCCGGTGGACAGCATTATGCGGATCAGGACGCCTTGATCTCGGCCTTGAGATCTGCCGTCGGGCCAGAAGACCTGGTGCTGATCAAGGGATCGCGTGCCGCCGGGATGGATCGCGTCGTCGCGGCCCTGAGCGAAGCGGAGGCGAGCTGAGATGCTGCTGTACCTCACCGATTGGCTGGCTGAGCACCAGAGCGCTTTCTCGGTATTCCGCTATCTCACGCTACGCGCCATCCTCGGCGTGCTGACCGCGCTCTTGATCTCCTTCGTTGTCGGGCCGCCGATGATTCGTCGGCTGAGGGCCTACAAGATCGGTCAGACGGTCCGCAACGATGGCCCGCAAAGCCACCTCTCGAAGGCTGGCACACCGACGATGGGCGGCGCGCTGATCCTGGTGGCCATCGCGGTCAGCACCCTGCTATGGGCCGATCTGGGCAACCGCTATATCTGGATCGTGCTGGTCACGACGCTCGCCTTCGGCGCGATCGGCCTCGTCGATGACTACCGCAAGCTCGTCATGAAGGACCCGCGCGGACTGGCGTCGCGGTACAAGTATCTCTGGCAGAGCCTCTGCGGTCTGGCCGCCGCCATCGTGTTGTATCTGGTTGCCACGACACCCGCCGAGACCGCGCTGCTCGTGCCGTACCTGAAGGACGTCTCGATCCAGCTCGGGCCTTGGTTCGTGCTCTTGTCGTATTTGGTGATCGTGGGCGCGAGTAACGCCGTGAACCTCACCGATGGGCTCGACGGCCTCGCGATCATGCCTACCGTGCTGATCGGCGGGGCCCTCGGCGTCTTCATCTACGCCAGCGGCCACATCGATTTCGCGGGCTATCTCAAGATTCCCTATATCCCGGGTGTCGGGGAGGTCGTCGTCTTCAGCGGGGCGCTGGTCGGGGCGGGCCTCGGCTTCCTTTGGTTCAATGCCTATCCGGCGCAGGTCTTCATGGGCGATGTCGGCGCCCTGGCATTGGGTGCCGGGCTGGGGATCATCGCCGTGCTGTCCCGCCAGGAGCTGGTGCTCTTCATCATGGGTGGCGTCTTCGTGGCCGAGACGGTCTCCGTCATGCTGCAGGTCGCCTCGTTCAAGCTGACGAAGCGGCGCATCTTCCGTATGGCGCCCCTGCATCATCACTTCGAGCTGCAGGGATGGCCGGAGCCGCGGGTCATCGTACGCTTCTGGATCGCGACCGTGATCCTCGTCCTGATCGGCCTGGCGAGCCTGAAGATCCGATGACCGGAGCCGCGCCCCAGCTCCATACCCCCGCCCACGCGGCGCCGGCCGGTCGCACCCTCGTGGTCGGTCTCGGGCAAACAGGCGTCTCGTGTGCCCGCCACCTCCGCGCCCGGGGGATTCCGGTAGCGGTCACCGACTCCCGTGCCGAGCCACCAGGCCTTGCGGCGCTGCGCGCCGAGCTTCCGGACGTCGCGCTGTTCATCAATGGCTTCTGCGCCGACGCGTTCGCGGCGGCGGAGCGCATCGTGCTCAGTCCAGGCGTGCCGCTCACCGAGCCCAACGTGCAGGCCGCGCGCGCCCGCGGCGTGCCGGTGATCGGCGACATCGAGCTCTTCGCCCAAGCCGTTGCGGCGCCCGTCGTCGCCATCACGGGGTCGAACGGCAAGAGCACGGTCACCAGCCTCGTCGGCCTGATGGGCCGATTGGCTGGGCTGCGGGTCGCCATCGGCGGCAATCTCGGCGAGCCCGCTCTGGATCTGCTCGCCGACGACGTCGAACTCTATGTCCTCGAGCTCTCGAGCTTCCAGCTGGAGGTTATCGAGTCACTCCGCCCGCGGGTGGCAACGGTGTTGAATCTCTCGCCGGATCACATGGATCGGTATCCCGATCTGGCGGCCTACGCGGCGGCGAAGGAACGGGTGTTTCGCGGCTGTGAGGCGGCCGTCGTCAATCTCGACGACGCGGGCGTCTGCCGCATGCGTAGTGGCGATGCCGTGAGGCGCGGCTTCACACTCGGGCGACCCCAGGGTGCGGATTTCGGTGTCTGCGAGCATCAGGGAGCGTCATGGCTCTGCCGTGGCTCCGAGCCTTGGATGCAGGCTGCCGAGCTGCGCATCCCGGGACGCCACAATCTCGCCAACGCGCTGGCCGCGCTCGCCTTGGGCGAGGCCGCGGGGCTGCCCCGCGCGGCGATGCTGGCCGGCCTGCGCGCCTTCGAAGGGCTGCCGCACCGCAGCGCCCTGCTTGCCGAGCGTCGTGCCGTACGCTGGTACAACGATTCCAAGGGCACGAATCCAGGGGCGACGGTGGCCGCGCTGGAAGGTTTGGCGTCGCCAACAGGGCCGGATCGTGTCGTCCTGATTGCCGGGGGCGATGGCAAAGGGGCCGATTTCACACCTCTGGCCGCAGCCGTCGAGCGCGCCGCGCGGGCCGTGGTCTTGATCGGGCGCGACGCCCCGCAGATTGCCGAAGCGCTGGCCGGCCGCGTCCCGGTATACCACGCGAGCGATATGGACGAGGCCGTGCGGCAGGCGGCGACCCTCGCAAGACCCGGCGATTGCATCTTGTTGTCGCCGGCCTGCGCGAGCTTCGACATGTTTGACAACTACGAGCATCGCGGCGAGGCCTTCGCCGCCGCGGTGAAGAGGCTCGGCGAATGAGGCCGGAAGCCGCCAACGGGCGGCACCGGGCTTGGTCCGGAGGCGAGTTCGACTACGGTCTCCTCCTGTGTGTGCTCGCGTTGATCGGCTTCGGCGTCGTGTTGCTTGCCTCGGCATCGATGCCGCTCGCCGGGCGTGACCACGAGGACCCGTTCTTCTATCTGCTGCGACACGGTCTTGCCTTGGGGCTAGCGCTGACGCTCGGCGCCGCGGCCTTCGCGGTGCCGACTCAATGGTGGCAGCGCGCCGGACTGCCGTTGTTCCTGTTGGGTTTGGCGCTGCTCGTCGCCGTGCTGCTCCCCGGTATCGGTCACACGGCAAATGGGGCGACGCGATGGATCCGACTCGGCCCCCTGAATCTTCAAGTCTCAGAGCTGATGAAGCTGTTCACCATCATCTATGTCTCGGGCTACCTGGTGCGCCATCGCGAAGCCGTGGCGACGCGAGTCTCAGGCTTCCTGCGCCCGATGGCGCTGATGGCCATCGTCGGCGGCCTGATCCTCGCGGAGCCCGACTTTGGCACGACGGCGGTGATCATGGCGACGGTTCTCGCGCTACTGTTCCTCGGTGGCGTGCCGGCCCGGCACTTCGTCATCCTGGTTGTCCTCGTCGCCGCAGCCTTAGCGGCCTTGGTGGTCGTCGAGCCCTACCGCGTGGAGCGGCTGCTGTGCTTCCGCGATCCGTTCGCCGAGCCCTACGACTGCGGATATCAGCTGTCCCAATCCTTGATTGCATTCGGGCGCGGGGAATGGCTTGGCGTCGGGCTCGGCAATGGTATTCAGAAACAATTTTTCCTGCCGGAGCCGCATACGGATTTCATCGCCGCCGTTGTTGGCGAGGAGCTGGGGCTGGTCGGCATCTTAGCGCTGATTGCGGCCTTCACCTTTATCGCCTGGCGGGTCTTTGCGATCGGTGCGCGGGCGCTCGCCGAGGAGGACCACTTTGGCGCCTTCGTCGCGCACGGGATCGGTATCAGCATTGCGCTGCAAGCCTTCGTGAATATCGGTGTCAGCTTGGGGGTCCTGCCCACCAAGGGTTTGACGCTGCCCTTCGTCAGCTATGGCAGCAACAGCCTCATTGTGGCGTGCATGGCGATCGGGCTGCTGCTGCGCATCGATCGCGACCAGCGCCGGCGGTCACTGCAGTTGGGGTCAGGGAAGGGTCTGCGATGGGTACGCGCCTGATGGTCATGGCAGGCGGCACGGGTGGCCACGTCTTCCCAGCCCTCGCGGTCGCGCGGGTGCTGCGCGAGCAGGGCATGGAGATCGCCTGGATGGGTACCCGAGAGGGCATGGAGGCACGCCTGGTGCCCAAGGAGGGCTTCCGCCTTGAGTGCATCCGCATCGCCGGACTTCGCGGCAAGGGGCTTGGTGCGGTTCTCGCCGCGCCAATCCGAATCCTCCGTGCGCTCTGGGAGTCCGGCCGAATACTGCGTGCCTTTCGGCCGAATGTCGTGCTTGGCATGGGCGGCTTCGCCTCGGGTCCCGGCGGGGTGATGGCGCGCACGCTTGGGCTCCCGCTCGTAATCCATGAGCAGAATCGGGTCCCGGGTCTGACGAACCAGTGGCTGGCGCGGGTGGCCAATAGGGTGTTTGAGGCCTTTCCGGGGAGCTTCGCCGCCGCACGCGGTGCCGAGGCGTGCGGCAACCCGGTGCGGCCCGAGATCACGGGCCTGCCGCCGCCGGCCCAGCGTTTCAATGCTCGGACGGGGCCCGGCCGCCTGCTCGTGCTCGGCGGATCGCTCGGGGCGAAGGCCCTGAATGAGACCGTGCCCGCGGCACTCGCCCGGCTGCCGGCGGCGCAGCGCCCGACGGTCCGGCATCAATGCGGCGAGCGCACGCTGGAGCTGGCCCGCTCTGCGTACGCGGAGGCCAGTGTCGAGGCCGACCTCGTGCCCTTCATCGACGATATGGCCGAGGCCTACGGCTGGGCCGACCTCGTCGTGTGTCGGGCTGGTGCCTTGACCGTCTCGGAGCTGGCGGCGGCCGGCATCGGGGCGGTATTGGTGCCCTACCCGTTCGCCGTCGATGATCACCAGGTCGGCAACGCCCGCGTGCTGAGCGATGTTGGGGCGGCGGAGCTCGTGCGGCAGCGTGACCTCACCGCCGCAGCACTTGCCGGACTGTTGGCGGAGCGGCTTGCTGACCGCGAGCGGCTCTTGGCGATGGCCGAGGCGGCGCGCTCGCGCGCCGCGCCGGATGCGGCCGAGCGGATCGCTGCGGCCTGTTGGGAGTTAGCCAAGCGATGAATCCCCACTGCCAACATGATGCCTCGCGAATGGGTCGTATCCGACGGCTGCACTTCGTCGGCGTCGGCGGGGCCGGCATGAGCGGCATCGCGGAGCTGATGAGCAACCTCGGCTACGAAGTCTCTGGCTCGGATCTGCGCATGAGCGAGGCCACTCGGCGTCTTGCGGATCTGGGCGTCGCAATCCAGATCGGTCATGACGCTCGGCACGTCGCCGACTGCGACGCTATTGTCGTCTCGTCGGCCATCGACGAGGGCAATCCCGAGGTCTCCGCGGCCCGCGCCGCGCGCCTACCGGTCGTGCGTCGCGCGGAGATGCTGGCCGAGCTGATGCGTTTCTACTACGGTGTGGCCGTGGCCGGCACGCACGGCAAGACGACCACGACGAGCCTGGTTGCCAGCATCCTGGCCGAAGGCGGGCTGGACCCGACCTTCGTCATCGGCGGGCGGCTCAACAGCGCCGGGGCGAACGCCCGGCTCGGCACGACCAAGTATCTGATTGCCGAGGCCGACGAGAGCGACGCATCCTTTCTGTACCTGCAGCCGACGGTGTCGATCGTGACCAACATCGATGCCGATCACATGCGCACCTATGGCAGCGACTTCGGGCGGCTGCGCCGGGCCTTCGTCGAGTTCCTGCATCACCTGCCTTTCTACGGCCTGGCGGTGCTCTGTAGCGATGATGCGGAGTTGCGTGCCCTGTTACCCCAGGTGTCGCGGCCGGTGCGCACCTACGGCATCAGCGCCGACGCCGACGTGCGCGCGCTGGCCATCCGTCAGCACGGCCTGCGCATGCACTTCGACGTAGCGTGCCCCGAGCTCGGCGAGCTGCGCGATGTCGAGCTGAATCTGCCCGGCCGGCACAATGTGCTCAATGCCCTCGCGGCCATCACGGTGGCACTCGAGCTCGGCGTCGATGAAGAGCCGATCCGCCAGGCCCTTGCTGCTTTTGACGGCATCGGGCGGCGCTTCGCAACGCAGATGGTAACCGACCGTTCGGGCCGCCGGCTGATCGTCGTGGATGATTACGGACACCATCCCCGCGAGGTCGCGGCAACCCTTGAAGCGGCGCGCGGCGGCTGGCCCGATAGGCCGCTGGTGCTGGTCTTCCAGCCCCATCGCTACACGCGCACCCAAGAGCTCTTCGACGACTTTGTGCAGGTCCTCTCAGGCGTCGATCGGCTGGTGCTGTGCGAGGTTTATCCCGCTGGCGAGTCCCCGATCCCAGGCGCCGATGGCCGCGCGCTGAGCCGGGCGATCCGTGCCCGCGGCGAGGTCGACCCGGTCTTTGCCCAAGACTTGCCTGAGGCCACGCACGTCCTCGACAACCTGCTCGCGGACGGTGATCTGGTGCTGATCATGGGCGCCGGAGACATCGGCTCGCTCGCACGCCGCTTGCCCGAGCAGCTTGGCGGAGGAGCAAGCGCATGGCCGAGATGATCAGAGTCAGGCTGCGCATGGGCTGTGGCGAGTCATTAGGCGCCGAGCACGGTTCCTTGCGGCAGGCCGCCCGGCGCGGCGGATCTCACGCGCGGCGTGCCGCGCTGCACCACCGGTTTCTGGGGCGTGCGAGGAGAGCATGAACGAGATGGAGCTCAAGGGGGAGCTGCGTGAGAATGAGCCTTTGGCTCACCACACCAGTTGGCGGGTCGGCGGCCCGGCGCGGCGGTTCTACCGCCCAGCCGATGCCGCTGACCTGGCCGCCTTTTTGCGTGGCCTCGATCCCAAAGAACCGCTCCTGTGGCTCGGCTTGGGCAGCAATCTGCTTGTCGCCGACAGCGGATTTGACGGCACCGTCATTCACACCCAAGGCGCGCTGTCCGCGATGCGTGTGACGAACGATGGGCGGCTCGATGCCGAGGCCGGCGTCACCTGTGCTCAGGCTGCCCGGCTGGCGGCCCGCCACGGTCTGGTCGGCGTGGAGTTCCTGGCGGGGATCCCGGGGACGGTCGGCGGGGCGCTGGCGATGAATGCCGGGGCCTGGGGCGGCGAGATCTGGAGCTTCGTTGCGCGCGTGCGGACGATCGACCGGTATGGCCAAGAGCGCGAGCGCCAAGTGGACGATTTTGCTATCGGTTATCGAGAGGTACGCGGGCCGGCGGGGGAATGGTACCTGGCGGCCGAGCTCGGCTTGGCGGCCGGCGACACAGCGGCCGCCCAGGCGCGGATCCGCGAGCTCCTCGCGGTGCGCGCCCGCCATCAGCCTATCGGCCTGCCGAGCTGCGGGTCGGTGTTCCGCAACCCCGCCGGCGATCACGCCGCGCGATTGATCGAGGCCGCGGGCCTCAAGGGGCGACGGATCGGCGGTGCGGAGGTGTCACCCAAGCACGCCAACTTCATCATCAATACCGGGACGGCCACGGCGCGAGACATCCGTCGTCTCATCAGCTTGGTCCAGGCAGAGGTCGAACGGACTGCCGGGGTACGCTTGGTCCTCGAGGTCCATCAGGTAGGAGGTGATTCGGAATGACCCAAGATCCAGCGGCATTCGGCAAGGTCGCCGTACTGCTCGGCGGTCGCTCCGCAGAGCGGGAGATCTCGCTGCTAAGCGGTCGCGCCGTGCTTGGGGCCCTCCGCGCCCGTGGCATCGACGCTGACCCGCTCGACCCGGGACCTGATGTCCTTGAGCGACTGAGCGAGGGTGGCTTCGCGCGCGCATTCATTGCGCTCCACGGGCGCGGCGGCGAGGACGGCCAGATCCAAGGCGCGCTGGAGACCCTTGGCCTGCCTTACACAGGCTCTGGCGTGCTCGGCTCGGCGCTGGGGCTCGATAAGTACCGCTGCAAGCTCCTTTGGCAGGGCCTCGGCCTGCCGACGGCAGACTTCGTACTCCTGCGACATGAGCGCGATCTCCCGGCCGCGGCGGAGCTCGGCTTTCCGCTGATGATCAAGCCGGCCCACGAGGGGTCCAGTATCGGCATGGCGCGGGCTGATAACGCTGCGGCACTCGCTGAGGCCTGGCAGGCCGCGGCCGTGTATGACGCGCAGGTCCTCGCTGAGCGCTGGATTAGCGGAGCGGAGTACACCTGCGCCATCCTCAAGCACGCGGCGCTGCCGCTGATACGCCTGGAGACGCCGCGCGCCTTCTATGACTACGAGGCCAAGTACCAGGCTGACAGCACGCGCTATCTGTGCCCGAGCGGTCTCTCGGACGACGTTGAGGCGGCGCTGCAGCGGCTCGCACTCGAGGCCTTCGACGCCATCGGCGCCACCGGCTGGGGTCGTGTCGATCTGATGATCGATGCCCAGGGCCGGCCATTCTTGCTCGAGGTCAATACAGTGCCGGGTATGACCGACCACAGCTTGGTTCCGATGGCGGCCGGTGCGCAGGGCCTGTCGTTCGAGGAGCTGGTTTGGCAGATATTGGAGACGAGTCTCGATCATGACCGCCTACACTGACGTGTCGGTCACTCGCCGGACGGGGAGCGGTGCGCCTTGGCTGCGATGGCTGTTCGTGCTCGCGCTGATCGCCGTCACATGGCTGGGCTCGGCCTTGTTCCAGCGCCTCGAGCCCGACGTGCTGCCGGTGCGCGTGATCGTGATCGATGGCGAGGTCCATCGCCACTCGCTCGCCGTTCTGCAGGGGACCATCAATGACCACCTCGACGGCGGCATCGTGACGCTCGACCTGAGGTCGATTCGCGATGCGGTAGAGGCCTTGCCGTGGGTCGGCTCGGTCAGCGTTCGGCGTGTCTGGCCCGAGCGCTTGCAAATGTATGTGATCGAGCATAGACCTTTGGCACGCTGGCGCGAAGATGGGTTAGTGACGGCGAAGGGTGTCGTGTTCCGGCCCGATCCGGACACGATTTCGCACGAGCTGCCGCGACTCACCGGCGATGACCGAGAGGCCCCGCGTGTCGTCGCCCGCTATCTCGACTGGCGCGAGCGCCTGGCCCCGCTCGGCTTGGAGATCGCAGCCCTCGATCTAGATGCGCGCGGTGCCTGGCGTGCGGTACTCGGCGACGGGCCGGTGCTGGCGCTCGGGACCGCGCAGCTCGAGCAGCGGATCGCCCGATTCGTACAAGCCTATCCCTCGTTGCAGCTGGCCGGTCTGCCGGCGGTGATCGATCTGCGCTACGCCAATGGCCTGGCGGTGCGCTGGTCGGAAGGTGGCGGCCCGGTGCGCTCCGCGGCGGTCGCGACGTATAGCTCAGGCGGACGGAGTTAGTCCCGATGGCGCGAAAGAGCGACAAGAGCTTGTTGGTCGGTTTGGATATCGGCACATCGAAGGTTGCTGCCTTAGTCGGTGAGCTCAAGGCCGACGAGCAGATTGAGATCATCGGCATCGGCACGCACCCGTCGCGGGGTCTGAAACGCGGGGTTGTCGTCGACATCGAATCGACGGTCCAGTCGATCCAGCGCGCGGTCGAGGAGGCGGAGCTGATGGCCGGGTGCGAGATCCACTCGGTCCATGCCGGCATAGCCGGGAGCCACATCCGCAGCCTCAACTCGCACGGCATCACGGCGATCAAAGAGCGGGAGGTGAATCAGGCCGATGTGGATCGCTGCATCGATGCGGCTCGCGCCGTGGCCATTCCGGCCGACCAGAAGATCCTGCACATCCTGCCGCAGGAGTTCATCATCGACGATCAGGAGGGGATCAGGGAGCCGATCGGCATGTGCGGCGTCCGCCTGGAGGCGCGCGTACACATCATCACCGGGGCCGTCAGTGCGGCTCAGAACATCGTCAAGTGCATTCGACGCTGCGGGCTCGAGGTAGACGACCTGGTGCTGCAGCAGCTGAGCTCGAGCTACTCGGTCCTGGCGCAGGACGAGAAGGAGCTCGGTGTGTGCCTCGTCGATGTTGGCGGTGGTACGACCGACATGGCGGTGTTCACTAACGGTGCCATCCGCCACACGGCGGTCATCCCGATCGCCGGCGATCAGGTGACGAACGACATCGCGGTCGCGCTGCGCACGCCGACCCAATACGCCGAATCGATCAAGGTCCGGCATGCCTGCGCCTTGTCGAGATTGGCTGAGGGCAATGAGTACATCGAGGTGCCGAGCATCGGCGAACGTCCCCCGCGGCGACTCTCGCGTCAAACGCTCGCCGAGGTCAT
The DNA here is from genome assembly GCA_964583605.1 of uncultured Chromatiaceae bacterium. Classification (GTDB taxonomy): domain Bacteria; phylum Pseudomonadota; class Gammaproteobacteria; order Chromatiales; family Chromatiaceae; genus CAZOWL01. The sequence continues at coordinate 24,436 of CAZOWL010000032.1, forward strand.
CGAGCCACGCTATGAAGAGCTGCTGTCGCTCCTGCAGGGCGAGCTGCGGCGCAGCGGTTTCGAAGACCTGGTCGCCGGTGGCGTCGTACTGACCGGTGGCAGCGCCTTGATGGATGGACTCGTCGATCTCGCCGAGGAGGTCTTCCAGATGCCGGTGCGCCTCGGTGTGCCACAGCATTACGTCGGTATGCAGGAGGTCATCAACGACCCACGCTACGCCACGGGCGTAGGGCTGCTGATGTACGCCCGGCAACACCGCTTCGTGCGTCGTTCGGATGTCGGGCAGACGCTTGGGCTGAAGGGGGCCTGGGCGCGGATGCGGAGCTGGTTCCAAGGGAATTTCTAAGGGCGTCAGCCGCGACCGATGCGGCTCCGTCACGGAGCGATCGCTCCTGGCTGACGTGATGAATAGGTTGTTCGGCAGGTTGTTTAGCCCGGCACGATGGGCTGCGAGGGCGTGCCGCGGAAGACGGTCAACAGATCATGCGGAGAGGAGAGCAAACATGTTTGAGCTGATGGATACCCACAGTCAGAATGCTGTGATCAAGGTTGTCGGCGTCGGTGGTGGCGGCGGTAATGCCGTCAACCACATGGTCGAGGCAGCGATCGACGGGGTCGATTTCATTTGTGCCAATACCGATGCCCAGGCCCTACGCGGGTGCAATGTCAAGACCATGCTGCAGCTCGGGGCCAGCATCACGAAGGGCCTTGGTGCCGGCGCCGACCCGGTGATCGGCAAGCAGGCGGCGATCGAGGACCGGGAACGGATCCAGGACGCGCTCGACGGATCGGACATGGTCTTCATCACGGCCGGCATGGGCGGCGGCACCGGCACCGGTGCTGCACCCGTGGTCGCGGAGGTGGCGAAGGAGCTCGGCATTCTAACCGTCGCGGTGGTGACCAAGCCCTTCCCGTTCGAGGGGGGGAAGCGACGCAAGGTCGCCGAGGCCGGCATCACCGAGCTGGCCGACAACGTCGACTCCCTCATCATCATCCCGAACGAAAAGCTCCTAGCGGTCCTTGGCAAGGAGGTTAGCTTGCTCAATGCCTTCCGGGCCGCCAACGACATCCTGTTGAACGCCACTCAGGGCATCGCCGAGCTGATTACGCGGCCGGGCCTAATCAATGTCGACTTCGCGGACGTCAAGACGGTCATGGCCGAGATGGGTCAGGCCATGATGGGAATCGGCTCGGCCTCCGGTGAGAATCGTGCGCGGTTGGCAGCCGAGGCGGCCATTAGCAGCCCCCTGCTGGAGGATATCGATCTCGCCGGTGCTCGTGGGATCCTGGTCAACATCACGGCTGGACCGAACCTCTCGATCGGCGAGTTCGACGAGGTCGGCAATACCGTGCGCGACTTCGCGGATGAGGAGGCGAATGTCGTCGTCGGCACCGTCATCGATCCGACACTCGATGAGGAGCTGCGTGTCACCGTTGTCGCCACCGGCCTCGGGCGCGAGCGCAGCGCGGTGCGCCGGACCGTTTCCCAAAGCGAGCGGCCCGTGCGCCTGGTCACGAAGGAGAACGGCGCCGCGTTTGGTGCCGATTACCGCGAGATGGACCGGCCGGCGATACATCGGCGCGGGCGTGTCGGCGGCGGTCCGCGGGCCGCTGAGCCAGCCGGTGATTCAGATCTCGACTATCTCGATATCCCAGCGTTCTTGCGGCGGCAGGCCGACTAGACGCAGCACGCTCACCAGGGGCTTCCTAAATTAAATCAGCAGATTTGCTTGCAATTCGATTCGCTTCTTGATAAAAATACGGGAAAACCCTAAGCTCGGCGTCTGACGCCGTCCGCAAACGGGAACCTGGTTTTAGGTCGGCGCGTGCGGCTCGCATCAAGCGGTCCGCACGTCGTCTAGGCCGGCCTAAGTGGAGCGGCCGCATGGCCCGCGGCGGTGACGGGAGGCGAGCGAGATGATCAAGCAGAGAACGCTGAAGAATGCAATCCGTGCGACCGGGGTCGGCCTGCACACGGGAGACAAGATCTATCTTACCCTGCGTCCGGCCGCGCCGGATACGGGGATTGTCTTTCGCCGCACCGACCTCTCGCCGCCGGTCGCGATCGCGGCCTGCCCGGCCAATGTCGGCGACACGCGACTGTCGACGACCTTGCAGAAGGGGCCGGCACGGATCTCGACCGTCGAGCACCTGTTGTCCGCGTTTGCCGGCCTCGGTATCGACAATGCTTATGTCGATGTCAGCGCCTCGGAGGTGCCGATCATGGACGGCAGTGCAGGGCCGTTCGTCTTCTTGATCCAGTCGGCCGGCATCGAGGAACAGGAATGCCCAAAGCGCTTTGTGCGCATCAAGCGGCGGGTCTGCGTCGAGGATGGTGATAAACGTGCCGCGTTCGAGCCGTATGACGGCTTTCGCGTGGCCATGTCGATCGATTTCGACCATCCTGCGTTCCTCGCGCGCGGTCAAAGCGTCTGCATCGATTTCACGACGACCTCCTTCATCAAAGAGATCAGCCGCGCCCGTACGTTCGGGTTCCTGCGCGACGTGGAGGCGCTGCGCCAGCAGAATCTGGCCCTCGGCGGTAGCCTCGATAATGCCGTTGTCGTGGATGACTATCGCGTCCTCAACGAGGAAGGCTTGCGCTACGAGGACGAGTTCGTTCGCCACAAGGTGCTCGATGCCATCGGCGATCTCTACCTTTTGGGCCACTCCCTGATCGGTGCTTTCTATGGGCACAAGACTGGCCACGCTCTGAACAACGCGCTCCTCCGCACCCTGGTCGCCGACCGCAGCGCTTGGGAGGAGGTCACGTTCGAGAACGAGCCCGCGGTCGTGCCAACGACCGGCCCCCTCCAGCCGGCCCTGGCGTGCTGAGAGGATAGGTCCCTCGACAGTGAGCCGTCCCGGGGCTTCCCCGCTGCGGCCGTTTCCTGATCGCTGCCTGTAAGGCGTCGGCCGGCGCGAACTCGGACACCAAGCGCCAGCCTACGGCTGCCGCCCGGCTCGGCGGGACTCGAAGCCTCGTAGCTTGGATGGAGCGAAGCGCAATCCAGGCTACGTCTACGTCAGGGTTCCGCTGCGCGGTGATGCGCGAGCCGCGGACCATGGGCGGTTGCCTCGGAGATCCGCGCGCCGCGCGAGGTCCGGCCGTTAGCGTTCGCCCTGCGGCTGGGGATCGGCGTGGCCCTCGACGATGCTCGCACTGCTGGCCATCGCCGGCAGATCTTCCCTCGTGCCCTCACCCGTGACCTGAGGGATCCCGGGGCTCCGTCGGCTGCGAGGCGCGGGCGGGGGACGGTCGTCATGGGTCGGCGCGCGGCCGCTCGACTCTGGGTCCTTGAGATGCTTGGCCCGGCTCCATTTCCAGGCGCTCCAGGCGAATAGGACCGCGCCAAGGGCGGCAAGGACCCCGATGATGATGAATCCGGTCTCAGGATCGATGAGTCTCGCGTCGGCGATGACTTCGTTGTAGCTGGGTACTTTGTCCATTCTAGCTCTCTAGGCGCTCTGGGCGCTCTGGGCGCTCTGGGCGCTCTGGGCGCTCTGGGCGGCAGGTGACGCAATGATTGGGCTGGCGGGAGGCGGACGGGCTATCGGCGACGAGCGGGCAACCAACCCCGAGAGGCTGCCAGGTCGCGCCCACGCGCTGTCCCCGAGCCGGGGATGTCTGCGTGATCGAGGATGAAGGTGCTCGAGCGGATCGTTGCCTCGTAAGCCGCCAGTACTATACGGCATGTCTCGGGCAACGCCAATTGGAGCTGACAGTTTCTCACCTAACACAGACGCTTACACAGACGCTTAAGTGGCTATGCCTCAAGTCAGAGCGAATAGAACGACTCGGCGAATAGGGCTCATGCTTCCGCAGGCAGGCTATGGGAGGCTCTCTGGATTGCGCTGGGGATCGCGCTGGGCTTGATCCGGGCTGCGGCGTGGTGTCGCGCCATGGCGCGAGGCGCATCTCTCGGCGGAGAATGCGAGCTGGCGCAGCGCAGCCGCGAGAGCTGGATCCGACAGCCCTTCGGCAGCGCTGATCAGGTGGCTGACCGCGGCGGGTGAGAGGGTAGCGCCGGCGCGGCTCGGGTCCTCCTGCCTTGGTGTCCCTGTCGCGATCGGACGGATGCGGACGCGGCATTCTCGCAGTCCCGGCCACTTGTCGGCGAGGCCCTGGAGGATGTCAGGGGCCATGAAGCGCAGCCGGGTGGCCCAAGCCGCGGATCCGGTGACGAGGGTGAGCTTGGCCGCCGAAACGCTCGCCTGCAGGCACTGGCCACGCAGCGGTGGCGGTAGGGCTTGGCGAACACGCCTCAGCAGACGCTGATCGCGCTCGATCTGGGCGAGGTGAGCCGCGAGCATGCCGTCCGCGGTCAGAAAGCCTGAGATGTGTCGAAATCGCTTGGACACAGCGTCGCGCCGTAGTCGTCCCCAAGGTCCTGCCGCCGCGGCGACATAGGTCGACGCGAACGAACAACGGTGAGCCAAACCTCTGGAGTATACCTGCAGCGCGTGTCCTGAGCCCGATCTCCACTGAATCCGGTGGCTTGCTGTCGCGCCGCTGCGGGAACGGGCGTTTTCAGGTATCCTCAGAAGAATTTTTTGTCAACTCTCCAACACAGCGGCGAACAGCGGATGGTCAATACCCTCGTCAAGAAGATCTTCGGCAGTCGCAACGAGCGCCTGGTGAAGAAGATGCTCAAGACGGTCGCGAGCATCAATGACCTCGAAGCGGGGCTCGCGCAGCTCTCCGATGAGGCCCTGAAGGGCAAGACCGACGAATTTCGTGGGCGCTTGGCACAGGGCGTGACGCTCGATGAGCTCTTGCCCGAGGCCTTCGCCGTCGTGCGCGAGGCCAGCCGACGCACCCTGGGGCTGCGTCACTTCGATGTGCAGATGGTCGGCGGCATGGTGCTCCATCAAGGCAAGATCGCGGAGATGCGTACGGGCGAAGGCAAGACGCTCGTGGCGACCTTGGCGGCCTATCTTAACGCCCTGCCCGGGAAGGGCGTTCACGTAGTCACGGTTAACGACTACCTGGCGCGGCGCGATACGGTCTGGATGGGGCGGATCTATCACTTCCTGGGACTCTCGGTCGGCACGATCAACTCGTCGAATCGCCTCAGTCCCGATTCCGGGACCTACATGTACGATCCCGGCTACGAGCCGACCGACGATGAGGGCTACCGCTACTTGCGGCCGGTGCGGCGCAAAGAGAGCTATCAGGCCGACATTACCTACGGCACGAACAACGAGTTCGGCTTCGACTATCTGCGCGACAACATGGCCTTTGTCGTCGAGGAGCGGGTTCAGCGCGAGCCCTTCTACGCGATCGTCGATGAGGTCGACTCGATCCTGATCGACGAGGCCCGCACGCCTTTGATCATCTCGGGTCCCTCCGAGGGCAGCACCGATCTCTACAAGCAGGTCGACCAGATCATCCCGCGCTTAGAGCGCCAAGCACCGATCACGAACGAAGAGGGCAAGCCAGACTTCGGGCCAGGGGACTACTCGGTCGATGAGAAGACGCGCCAGGCCTACCTCAGCGAGGACGGTCACCAGCATGTCGAAGAGATGCTGACCGAGCTCGGTCTGCTCGGTGAGGGCGAGAGCCTCTACGATCCGGCGAACATCGTGCTGATGCACCACGTCTTCGCGGCGCTACGTGCCCATGCGTTGTTCCAGAAGAACGTCGACTACATCGTCCGCGACGGCCAGGTCATCATCGTCGATGAGTTCACCGGCCGGACGATGCCGGGCCGGCGGTGGTCCGAGGGTCTGCATCAGGCGATCGAGGCCAAAGAGAGGGTGTCGATCCAGCCCGAATACCAGACGATGGCCTCGATCACCTTCCAGAATCTGTTCCGTTTGTATCCGAAGCTCTCCGGCATGACCGGCACGGCCGACACCGAGGCCTTTGAGTTCCAGCAGATCTACGGCCTGGAGGTGGTCGTCATCCCGACCAACGTGCCGATGATCCGCGATGATCGCGGCGACCTGATCTATCTCACGCAGAAGGAGAAGTACCGCGCCATCATCGACGACATCAAGGACTGCGTCGCGCGCGGCCAGCCGGTCCTGGTGGGCACGGCCTCGATCGAGATCTCGGAGCTGATCGACAAGATGCTGCACGAGGAGAAGATCCCCCACGAGGTCTTGAATGCCAAACAGCATGAGCGCGAGGCCGGCATCATTGCCCAAGCGGGGCGGCCTGGCTCGGTAACGATCGCCACCAACATGGCCGGCCGCGGGACCGATATCGTCCTCGGCGGCGGACTCGATGCCGAGCTCGAAGAGGCCGGGCCCGATGCCGACAAGGAGGAGGTCCGCGCCGATTGGCGGCGCCGCCACGAGCAGGTCGTCGCCGCCGGGGGGCTGCATGTCGTTGGCACCGAGCGGCATGAATCCCGGCGGATAGACAACCAGCTGCGCGGACGCTCCGGCCGCCAGGGCGACCCCGGGTCGAGCCGCTTCTACCTATCTCTGCAGGACAACCTAATGCGCATCTTCGCCTCTGACCGCATGGCCGGCATGATGCAGAAGCTCGGTATGGAGGAGGGCGAGGCGATCGAGCATCCGTGGGTGACCAAGGCCATCGAGAACGCCCAGCGCAAGGTCGAGGGGCGCAACTTCGATCTGCGCAAGCAGCTCCTCGAGTATGACGACGTCGCCAATGATCAGCGCAAGGTCATCTACCAGCGCCGCCGGGAGCTGATGGACTCCGACGATGTCCTCGACACCATCGTCGCGATGCGCCAGAGCGTGCTCACCAGTCTGATCGATCAGTACATCCCGCCGAACAGCCTCGACGAGCAGTGGGACATTGCGGGGCTGACCGACGCCCTGGCCGAGGCCTACGGCGGGGACTGGCCGATCCAGCGCTGGCTCGATGAGGACGACAGCCTCCACGAGGAGACGCTGCGGGAGCGTATCGCCAGCCAGCTCGATGCCCGCTACGCCGAGAAGGAGGGGCAGATCGGCCGTGAGCGCCTGCGCCAGATCGAGAAGGCCGTCATGCTGCAGACCCTCGATACGCACTGGAAGGACCACTTGGCGGCGATGGACTACCTGCGCCAGGGCATCCACCTACGTGGCTATGCCGCGAGGAACCCGAAGCAGGAGTACAAGCGCGAGGCCTTCGAGATGTTCTCGGCGATGCTCGAGGCCATCAAGCAGGAGGTGACGAGGACCCTGCTGAGGCTGCAGATCCAGGCACCGGAGCCGCTCACGCCGCCGCCCCAGCCGGAGTTCCAGTTCAAGCACGAGGCCTTCCACGGCCTCGAGCCCGAGCCGGCCGCGGAGCCCGAGCTCGAAACGGCCACCGCTGCAGCGCTCGCCGAGGGCGGCGGTCGGTCGGCGGAGGCGTCACACCCGCAGCCCTACGTCCGCGAGGGTCGCAAGATTGGCCGCAACGAGCCCTGTCCCTGCGGCTCAGGGAAGAAGTACAAGCAGTGCCACGGCAAGGTGAGCTGAGCCGGCGCGGCTCCGCTCGGATCGGCCGCCGCTCCGCATGAGCGAGGCAACCCCGAGCTTCTACCCCGTCGCGGGCGTGCGGCTTGCCACAGCAGCCGCCGGTATCCGCTACCGCGAGCGCGACGATCTGCTCCTGATGGCGCTCGAGGGCGCGGTGCAGTGCGCCGCCGTGTTCACGCGGAATGCCTTCCGGGCAGCCCCGGTGCGCATCGCGGAGGACCACCTGGCCGTCGTTACGCCGCGTTACTTGTTGATCAACGCCGGTAACGCCAATGCCGGGACCGGCAAGCCGGGCCTGGCCGACGCCTCGGCCGTCTGCACCGTCCTCGGCGAGCTCGCAGGGCTGGCCCCAGCCGCCGTCCTGCCCTTTTCGACCGGCGTGATCGGCGAGCGCCTACCGGTCGAGCGGATCACGGCGGCGCTACCCCGGCTGCTGGCCGGGCTCGATGCAGGCAAGTGGCCGGCGGCGGCTCGGGCGATCATGACCACCGACACCCGACCCAAGCTGGTCTCTCGGCGAATGCTGGTCGACGGGCGCACCGGTACTGTCACCGGGATCGCCAAGGGTGCCGGTATGATCTGCCCGGATATGGCCACCATGCTGGCCTTCGTCGCCACCGATGTGGCCGTCGCGCCGGCCGCGCTGCGGCGCTGCCTCGCCGAGGCCGTTGCCGGGACCTTCAACGCCATCACCGTCGATGGCGATACGTCGACGAATGATGCCTGCGTCCTCGCTGCGACCGGCGCGCTCGGCAATCGCGAGATCGCCGATCCTGCCTCGGCGGGCTATCAGGTGCTCGCCGAGGCCGTGACCGGCGTGTGTCAGACCTTGGCGGAGGCGATCGTTCGCGACGCCGAGGGGGCCACCAAGCTGGTCACCCTGCTGGTCGAGGAGGCAAGCGACGCGCGCGAGGCACGCCGCGTGGCCGACGCGATCGCCCATTCTCCGCTGGTCAAGACCGCGCTGTTCGCCTCGGATCCCAACTGGGGGCGGATACTCGCAGCGGTCGGGCGCGCCGGCGTCGAGCGGCTCGACATCGACCGCGTGCGGATATGGCTCGGCGACGTCCTGATCGTGGCCGATGGTGGGCGTGCGCCTGACTACCGGGAACAGGCGGGTCGCGCCGTGATGGCGACCGCGGAGATCCAGATCCGTATCGCCCTCGGTCGTGGCCGAGCGAGCACGCGCCTGCTGACCTGCGATCTATCCTACGACTATGTCCGGATCAACGCCGAGTATCGGACCTGAGCGCTCGCCAACCGGCAGGCGTTGATCACGGTTGGCAATGCCCGGGCGTCTCATCCAAGTCGTGGCCGGTGCGATCAGCGACCGCCAAGGCCGCGTCCTGATCGCCCAGCGGCCGGAGCGGGCCCACCAGGGCGGATTGTGGGAATTCCCCGGCGGTAAGCTCGAGGTCGGGGAGCGCCCGGAGCACGGGCTTCGCCGCGAGCTGGAAGAGGAGCTTGGCATTCGCGTCCTGGCGGCCCGGCCGCTGATCCGGGTCCGGCATGATTATGGCGATCGGGCGGTGGAGCTCGATGTGCATCGCATCCTGCGCTTCACGGGGGTCCCGTCTGGCCGTGAAGGTCAGCCGCTCGCCTGGTGTCACCCTTGCGAGCTCGACGCCAGCGCCTTCCCGGCCGCGGATCGGCCCGTGATCCGGGCCCTGCAGCTGCCGGATCGCATGTTGGTGACCGGGCCGGACCCGAGCCAGCCCGTGATGTTCCTCGAGCGGCTCCGCCGCGCGCTGGCCCGCGGGGCGCGCCTGGTCCAGCTGCGTGCGCCGGGCCTGGAGAGAGGCGCCTTCGCTCGGCTCGCCTCGGCCGCTCGCCGTCACTGTCACGATTACGGCGCCAAGCTCCTGCTCAATGCCGACCCGGAGTGGATCACCGGGCTGCCCTGCGACGGCTGGCACCTCACGGCGCGGCGTCTGCGGGCCTCGACGATCCGCCCCGGTCCCGTCGACCTCTTGATCGGCGCTTCGTGCCACAATGGCCAGGAGCTGGCTCTCGCCGACCGCCTCGGCCTCGACTATGCCCTCCTCTCGCCGGTCAAGTCGACCCGCAGCCATCCTGATGCCCGTCCGCTCGGTTGGTCGGGCTTCGCGGCCTTCGTAGACTCCGTCAATCTCCCCGTCTATGCGCTGGGCGGCCTCAGCGAGGCCGATCTCGAGGCCGCTTGGCAGGCCGGTGCGCAAGGTATCGCCGCGATCCGCGCCCTGTGGTCCGACGGAGCGGCCGCCGAGACCAAGTTGCTGTAACCATCGTCGCCCCACACCTATCGACGTGGAGCGCGCGTCTTCGAACGAGAGCCTGCCGGTGACCTGGCTTGGAGTGGATACCGGCGGGACCTTTACCGACTTCGTCCTCTGGCAGGACGGGACGGTGCGCGTGCACAAGGTGTTGTCGACGCCGGAGGCGCCAGAACGGGCCATCCTGCAGGGGGTGGCGGATCTGGGGCTCGATCGGGCCGGGCTGCGGCTGATCCATGGCTCCACGGTGGCGACCAATGCGGTGCTCGAGGGCAAAGGCGCGCGCACCGTCTATGTCACCAACCGTGGCCTAGCGGACCTGCTCAGCATCGGCCGACAGGCGCGGCCGCATCTCTACTGCCTCCAGCCGCCCCCGCGCCGTGAGCCGGTGCCGGCCGAGCTGTGCCTCGAGACCGGCGGGCGCCTCGCCGCCGACGGGGCCTGGGTTGAGCCGCTGACCGAGTCGGATCTTCTCGAGCTCCGTGCGGCGCTGGAGCGGCTCGCGCCCGAATCCGTCGCGATCAACCTCCTCTTCTCCTACCTCTGCGACGAGGCCGAGCGGGCAATCGCCGCAGCGGTCCCAGCGGGTCTCTTCGTGTCGCGTTCGGCGGATGTGCTCCCGCTGGCCGGCGAGTACGAGCGGGGCATCGCCACTTGGCTCAACGCCGCCCTCGGCCCGTTGGTCGGCCGCTACCTCGAGCGGCTGACAGAGGCTCTCCCTGGGACGCGGCTCGCCATCATGCAGAGCAGTGGCGAGGTCGTGGCGGCTTCGCAGACGGCCAGGCGGGCCGTGCGTCTCCTCCTCTCCGGGCCGGCCGGCGGGCTGGTGGGGGCGGGCTTTGTCGGCGCACTCGGCGGCTGTGAGCGGCTCCTGACCTTCGACATGGGAGGCACCTCTACCGATGTCGCTCTGGTCGCGGGGGAACTGCGGCTGACGCGCGAGGCGCGCATTGCCGGCTATCCCGTCGCCGTGCCAATGGTCGATATGCACACGATTGGTGCCGGCGGGGGGTCCATCGCCCGCTTGGACCCGGGCGGCGCCCTGCTGGTTGGCCCAGAGTCCGCCGGAGCGGACCCTGGGCCCGCCTGCTACGGTCGCGGCGGCCTCGAGCCGACCGTCACCGATGCCAATCTGGTGCTCGGGCGGCTGCGCCCCGAGGCCTTTCTTGGTGGTCGCATGACGCTGGATCTCGGCGCCGCGCGGGCCGCGCTGGGACGCCTGGGCGACGCGATGGGGCTCTCGCCGGAGGCCGCTGCCAAGGGCATCATCACCGTCGCCAATGAGCACATGGCCCGGGCGCTGCGCGTGATCTCGGTCGAGCGCGGCACCGATCCGCGTGATTACACCCTCGCCTGCTTCGGCGGTGCCGCCGGCCTGCATGTCTGCGCCCTCGCCGAGGCGTTGGGGATGACTCGGGCCTTGGTCCCGATCCAGGCCGGTGTGCTCTCGGCATTGGGCATGCTGGTCGCGCGACCTGGCCGCGTCATCTCTCGGACCTGGCTGGGCGATTTGGCGGCTTGTACGGACGACGAAGTCACCGCCGAGCTGACCGCCGTTGCCGCGGAGGGCCTCGCCGAGCTCGAGGCCGAGGGTCGTTCGCGCGCCTCCCTGACCGTCGACTTCGGTTTGGATCTGCGCTATCGCGGCCAGTCCTACACGCTCGATCTGCCGTGGCAGGGAGGGCCGGCGACCCTCGCCGCCTTTCACAAGCTCCACGAGGCGCGCTATGGGCATCGGCTCGATCTCCCGGTCGAGCTTGTCAACCTGCGGGTGCGGGTCACGGCGCCAGCCTTGAAGCTAGATCTGACTCGATCGGCGCCCCCACGCTTGGAGGCAGACCAGCCAATCTCTGATGCTGCTGAGGTCCCCGGGCTCAATCTGCCTGTCCCAGTGCTCAGGCGAGCTGCAGTGGAGCACCTGGGCGCCTCGGCAACCGACCCAATTGCCGGACCCGCGATCCTGCTGGATGACTACGCCACGACCTGGCTGGCGTCGGGCTGGGGTGCCTGGTGTGATCCTCTCGGCAATCTTCGTCTTGTAAGCCTGACGAGAGAAGGCTGCCCCCCATAGCCGCTGGTCGGACGCGCAACTCTCGTACGCCGCCCGTGGCACGATCGCCAGCCATAGCCCCCTCTAGCCGATAGGGCGATTATTGCCGACGCTGACCTGCCAATGGCGACCTGGTCTCTACCGGAGGCGTTGCTGGCCGAGCGCGCCGCGTCATTTTTCGATCAACCTGTGACGGACCTTCCCGCGCACTTTATTGGCCGCGTCTCGCTGAGCGTTGGCGGCGAACGCGTATAACCTGCTCGACAAAGCTTTTCAGTGCCTTGTTCTCGGCAACCAGCCACAGCTAGGCCGTTTTTCATGTAGAATACGAACTAGTTGAATGGAGCATCAGAATGCAGTGGAGCACTACGCTAGAGTCAATGCTCCGGTGCTGCAGGCACACCGAGCGCGACGCGATGCCGATTGAGGCCGCATGATGGAATTGACCATTGATAGAGAGCTATTGACGCCGATTCTCGGGATGGTCGTCGGTGTCGTAGAACGGCGCACTACGTTGCCGATCTTGAGTAATATCCTTGTGGCCGTCGAGAACGGGCTGATGGAGTTGACGGGCACCGATCTGGAAGTAGAGATTCGGGCGAGCTTGCCTGCGGGCGGCACAGAGAGCGGCTCCTTCACGGTCCCAGCGCGCAAATTGCTCGATATCTGCCGCGCGTTACCCGCGAATACAGCAATCAAGATCCGGTTGGACGGAGAAAAGATCCGGATCACTGCGGCGCGCAGTCGATTCTCGTTGCTGACGCTGCCGTCGCAAGATTTTCCGAGGATGGATACCTTCGCGCTCGACAGTAGTCTCACTCTTTCCCTTGATCAGCTGAAATATCTCTTAGATAGGACAGCCTTTGCCATGGCGCACCAGGATGTCCGTTACTATCTCAACGGACTCCTCCTGGACCTCTCTACCGATCAGCTTACCGCCGTCGCGACTGATGGTCATCGACTAGCGAAGGTGGCCTGCGAGATTGATGCGGCAGACGCGGGGAATCTGCGGATCATCGTGCCGAGCAAGACTGTAAACGAGCTGCGGCGTCTGATGGCGGGACATGACCCGGAGGTGGCTGTGCGGCTGGATATCTCCGAGCGGGCCATGCGCTTGAGCTTCGATTCGATCGTCGTGACATCGAAGCTGGTTGACGGGCGCTACCCCGATTACCATCAGGTGATTCCGATTGATCTTGCTCATGAGGCGTACATATCGCGCGAAGCATTGCGCCTAGCGCTGCTGCGCATCGCCGTCCTGACGACTGAGAAATACCGCGGAGTACGATTCTACTTCGAGAAGGACCTGCTTAAGCTGCAAGCACACAACCCGGAGCAAGAGCTAGCCGAGGAAGAGGTCGAGATCGGATACGATGGTGATCCCGTAATGATCGGGTTCAACGTCGGCTATTTATTGGATGTCTTGAATACCCTGGGCGATGACCAGCTTCAGATCCTTTTCACGGATGGTGACAGCAGCTCGATTTGGCGTGGGGCAAACGGACGCGACGAGACCTATGTGATCATGCCAATGCGGTTGTAGCCCATGGCAGTTCGCTGTCTGGCGAATTTGGACAATTGGGCCGGCGGCAGCGCATCACGAGGCGTGAGCTCAGCACAATTTCAGCACACAACACAATGAAATATGATTCATCCAATATCAAGGTCCTGAAGGGCCTTGATGCGGTGCGGAAGCGGCCGGGAATGTACATCGGAGATACCGATGACGGAACCGGCCTGCATCACATGGTATTCGAGGTCGTTGACAATTCCATCGACGAAGCACTGGCCGGATTCTGTAATCAAATCACCGTTACGATGCGCGCCGATGGCTCGATCACGGTGGCCGACAACGGTCGTGGGATCCCGGTGGATATGCATACCGAGGAGGGGCGATCGGCGGCGGAGGTCATCATGACCGTTCTGCATGCCGGAGGTAAGTTTGACAACAACTCGTACAAGGTCTCCGGAGGACTGCACGGCGTCGGTGTTTCCGTCGTGAATGCCTTGTCGGAGCGACTCGAGCTGGTGATCCGACGCAACGGCAAGATCCATTCGCAAGAATATCGGCTCGGTGAGCCGCAGTATCCGCTGCGAGTCATCGGCGAGACTGAGGACACGGGCACGGAGCTCACGTTCAAGCCGTCGACAGAGATCTTCTCCAATGTTGAGTTTCACTACGACATCCTGGCGAAGCGGCTGCGGGAGCTGTCTTTTCTGAACTCGGGCGTGCGCATTGTCCTCGCCGAAGAGGAGTCGGGAAAAGAGGATTGCTTTGAGTATCAGGGCGGCATTCGCGCGTTCGTCCAGCACCTCAATCGTAACAAGGTGCCTGTTCACGCAACGGCCTTCTATTTCTGTGCCGAGCGTAATGATGTGCAGGTCGAGCTGGCTCTACAGTGGAACGAGTCGTATCAAGAGAATATCTTCTGCTATACGAATAACATCCCGCAGCGTGACGGCGGGACCCACCTGGCTGGCTTCCGCGCCGGCTTGACGCGAACGCTCAATCAGTACATCGAGCGTAACGCGCTCGATAAAAATCAGAAGGCTAAGACCATCGGCGATGATGCCCGTGAGGGATTGATCGCCGTGATCTCGGTGAAGGTGCCGGACCCAAAGTTCTCATCCCAGACCAAGGACAAGCTGGTCTCCTCGGAGGTCAAGGCGATGGTGGAGTCGCTCGTCGTCGAAAAGCTCGACGAATTTCTCGAGGAGAATCCTCAGGAGGCCAAGACGATCGCTAACAAGATGCTGGAAGCGGCGCGAGCACGCGATGCGGCAAGGAAGGCCAGGGAGATGACCCGTCGCAAGGGTGTGCTCGATGTGGCCGGACTACCGGGAAAGCTCGCCGATTGCCAGGAAAAGGATCCGTCGCGCTCGGAGATATACCTGGTCGAGGGCGATTCGGCCGGCGGGTCGGCCAAACAAGGGCGCGATCGCAGCAACCAGGCCATCTTGCCGCTCAAGGGCAAGATCCTGAACGTCGAGAAGGCCAGATTCGACAAAATGCTGTCCTCTGCTGAGGTCGGGACCTTGATCACGGCGCTCGGTTGCGGCATCGGCCGGGAAGAATATGATCCGGATCGATTGCGCTATCACCGCATCATCATCATGACTGATGCCGATGTGGATGGAGCCCATATCAGGACGCTACTACTCACGTTCTTCTACCGACAAATGCCCGAGTTGGTCGAGCGCGGGCACGTGTATATCGCCCAGCCGCCCCTGTACAAATTGAAAAAGGGCAAGCAGGAGGAGTATCTGCTCGATGAGCCGTCCCTCGAGATGGCCATCCTCCAAACCGCGCTCAATGGAGCAAGCCTGCGCGTCGCCGAGGACGTTCCGCCGCTGGCCGATACGGCGCTCGAGGCGCTGGCGAGCGAGTATCTCGTCATCAAGCACATCATACATCGGCTGGCCATCCGGTACGACGGAAAACTGCTTGAAAAGCTGTTGGAAATGCCGCGAGTGGATCCAACGCGTGGGGCCGATGATCCAGACTTCTCGGAATGGCTTGAGGGATTGCGGGGCAAGATGAATGACCTCATCTCACCAGCGGTCAAGTATCGCATAGAGCATAGCGCATCGGAGGATCCGGTCTTTCCAGGACTTGTCATCACGCGGACTGTACACGGCATCCCGGAGCATCGCTACATGTCGTTTGATTTCTTTCGAACGGCTGACTATGCCCGCATCAGCGGCTTTGGGGAGAAGGTTAACGGGCTATTGGGTGAGGGGGCGAGTGTGCGCCGCGGGGATAAAGAGGCGCCGATCACCCAGTTCGGCGGTGCAATAGAGTGGCTGTTGAACGAAGCAAAGAAGGGCTACGCGGTTCAGCGGTACAAAGGCCTCGGCGAGATGAATCCGGACCAATTGTGGGATACCACGATGAACCCCGAGACGCGGAGACTACTCCAGGTGACCATTGAGGATGCCGTGGCCGCAGATCAGATCTTTACCACGCTGATGGGCGATCAGGTTGAGCCGCGCCGCGAATTCATCGAGACGTTTGCGCTCGAGGCCGAGAATATTGATGTCTGATCCCGGACAGAGCCGCCCATGTTTTCTCAAACCGTCTGGGACCGCCTTCCCTCATCGGCCGTTGTCGCTGACAGGACCTGCTGGTTGCAGGGGAGCGATTTGGTCGTGGTTTCGATCCATTCCTCGACCTCATGATTGATCTGCTGCGCCGAGCGGCCAGCGGGACTGATCGGGTTACCGATCCTCACCTCGATCAAGCCCGGATACTTTAGAAGCGAGCGTCGCGGCCAATAGACGCCGGCGTTGTGGGCAATGGGGACGATCAGCGCCTGCGTCTGCGCGGCCAGTGTCGCGCCGCCGATGCCGTAGCGGCGTCGTTGCCCCGGAGCCACGCGCGTGCCCTCTGGAAAGATGATCACGCAATGTCCTTTACGCAGCCAGAAGGAGCCCCGCTCGATGAGCTCTCGCACGGCCTTGCGGCCGGCTTCACGGTTGATCGCAATCGGCCGATAGGGGGCTAACCCCCAGCCGAAAAAGGGGATCCAGAGCAGTTCGCGTTTGAGGACCCAGGTTTGAGCCAGGGGTAGGATCACCCGGAAGGCGATCGTCTCCCAGGCCGACTGGTGCTTGGAGAGCACGATACTGGCACCGTCTGGCATCCGCTCGAGCCCCTCTACGCGATAGTCAAGTCGGCACAGCGTCTTGAGCAGCCACAGATTGAGGCGCCCCCAGGTGCGGCCGATGCGGTGGAGCGTGCTTGCCGGGAGGAACCAGCCCACTATCGACAGCGGAATGGCGTAAAGGACGACGCTGACGGACAGTCCGACAAGAAACGCCGCGGACCGAAGTCCTATGGAGGACCGACTGTCTTGGCTAACGGTCATCAGGCGAGGCCAGCCGCCCCCGGTGATGAAATGTCGCCTCGCCCCCGATCGTTCCCTCACCCCAACCCTCTCCCAGAGGGCGAGTGAACAAAGGTGCCTCGCGAACTTCACAGTAAGGCCCATGGCGGTCAGTGCCGCCCGTGACCAGCGAAAGGCGCGCAAATTGGGTGGACGGCGGGGGGCCCAACCACCGGGGTCTGGCTGAGCCCCGTCCCTCGACCCAAACTGTCTTCGCCTTCCTCACGGTAACCCGAGCACGCTGTTCCAACCTTGGCTCACTTCCTCAGGGCCGGTAGGACAGGCAGCAGCGGTGCTCCGGTCATGGCTCGCCTACGAGCTGATCGACTGCGGCAGCAAGATCGTCGAAAACCGGGACGCCGTCGAGGAGCTCAGGGTTGGAAGCAATGGTCCGGGCCCCGTTGCCGGTCTTGACCAGAATTGGTTGCGCGCCGATCGCCCTGGCCGCGAGCACATCGCAGAGCGAATCCCCGACGAAAGGCACGCCACCGAGGTCTGTTCGCAGGCGCTTCCTGATCGATTCGAACAACCCCGGTTTGGGCTTACGGCAGTCGCACTGCTGTTCCGGGGCATGCGGGCAAAAAAAGATTGCGTCGATCTGCCCGCCAACGCCGGCGACAAGCAGATGCAGCTGCCGATGGATGGCGTTTAGATCATCGATCGTCAAGAGCCCGCGGGCCAGCCCCGACTGATTGGACGCGATGCAGACGCGAAAGCCGTGCTGCGACAGGCGTGCGATCGCGTCGATGCTCCCTTCAATCGGTATCCACTCCGCGACGCTCTTGATATAGGCGTCCGAGTCCTCGTTGATCACGCCGTCCCGATCCAAGATGATGAGCGGAGGATTCGTCATAGCTGC
>CAZOWL010000033.1:0-40597 GCA_964583605.1 uncultured Chromatiaceae bacterium
TTGAGGTTAGGCTGTTCTACCGTCGATCAATCAGCGGCAGAACGGTTTCGCCCTGGCCTTCCACGCGGACCCGGTTCGGGGTTCTACCCTTCGGCAGTGCAGGAGAGCCTTCGCATTACCATGAGAATCGCGTAGCACCTTTGCTCCCTCGCCCTATGGGAGAGGGTTGGGGTGAGGGAACGATCAGCGACGAGGCGGCATTTCATCATCTGGGGTGGCTCGCCTCGTCCCGTGATCGTTAGCGCGACGTCGCCGGCATAGGAGTCCACGCGACAACATCATGCTCGACCAAGATAAAACGAGCCCAAGCCCCGCTTCGTTCCGTAGTCCGTTGATCGTGCCACGCGCCGAGCATTCGATCTCGCGTGCCAACATCAGCGAGAACGCCCTGAAGGTCCTCTATCGGCTGAAGCAAGCCGGGTTCCAGGCCCACCTTGTCGGGGGCGGTGTGCGCGATCTCCTGCTTGGGCGTGAGCCGAAGGACTTCGATGTGGCGACCGATGCGTTGCCAGAACAGGTTCGCGAGGTGTTTCGAAACTGCCGATTGATCGGCCGCCGCTTTCGTTTGGCCCACGTGCATTTCGGTCGTGAGATCGTGGAGGTCGCAACCTTTCGGGGCAGCAATCTGGATGATGAGGCCGACGATCGCCGCATCGAGAACGGTCGGATTGTGCGCGACAATGCCTATGGCACCATCGAAGAGGATGCGTTGCGCCGCGATTTCACCGTGAACGCCCTGTACTACAATATCGCCGATTTCTCGGTGATCGACTACGCGGGTGGGCTCGCTGACCTGGAGGCGGGTCGCTTGCGGTTGATTGGTGATGATCCCGTGGTCCGCTACCGCGAGGACCCGGTGCGGATGCTGCGCGCCGTGCGGTTCGCGAGCAAGCTTGGATTCACGATCGATCCGGACTGTGAGCGCCCGTTGTCCACCCTCTCGCATCTGCTCAATGACATCCCGGCGGCGCGGCTCTTCGACGAGTTCATCAAGTTGTTCATGGCTGGCACGGGTCTCAGCGCGTTCGAGAAGCTGCGGCATTACGGTCTGTTCGCCCACCTGTTCCCTGCGACCGAGGCGGCCCTCGCCCAAGAGGATCAGGTGTTTCCGGTCACCTTCGTCGCCCGCGGTCTCGAGAATACGGATCGCCGCATCCAGGAGGATAAGCCTGTGACGCCGGCGTTCCTGTTCGCCATCCTGCTCTGGGAGCCGGTGCGTCGCCGATTCGAGGATCTGCTGGCGGGCGGCTCTCCGGCGGGTGAGGCCATGCTACTCGCTGCTGGCGAGGTCAGCGCCCTGCAACAGCCTCTGGTGTCGATTCCCAAGCGCTTCGCACTGCCGATGCGTGAGATCTGGTATCTACAGCCGCGACTGGAGCAGTGCGAAGGCAAGCGCCCGTACCGATTGCTCACTCACCCGCGTTTTCGGGCGGCCTATGACTTCTTATTGTTGCGCGCGGAGGCCGGCGAGGCGAGCCCGGAGCTGGCCGCCTGGTGGACGCGCTTCCAGCAGGCCGATAGCCACGAGCGTGCTGCGATGACGGACGGTGCCGGCAAGCGGCGGCGATCCAGACGGCGCCGTCGCAGCAAGGCGAGTCAGCCGGCTGCCGGCGATGGGGCGTAAGCGCATGGAAAGGACCTATATCGGCATTGGCAGCAATCTGGCCAACCCACGACGGCAGGTGGGAGAGGCCACCGCCGAGCTGGCTGATCTGCCAGACTCGAGGCTTTGCGCACGGTCCTGGCTCTATGCGACGGCGCCGGTCGGCCCTGTCGAGCAGCCGGATTTCGTCAACGCGGCGGTGGCCCTCGAGACACGCCTGACCCCGAGCGATCTGCTGGGTGCCTTGCAGGCGATCGAGCGGCGTCATGGCCGCACGCGCACGGCCCATCGCTGGGGGCCGCGCACGCTTGATCTGGACTTACTGCTTTATGGCGAGCACGAGGTGGCCGTTCCCAGCTTGACGGTGCCGCATCCGGAGATCCACCGGCGAGCCTTCGTCCTGGTTCCCTTGGCCGATATCGCACCGCTCGAGCTTTTGATACCCGGTCAAGGCCGGCTCGAAGAGCTGCTGCGCGTCCATCCGTTGGGCGGCGTGGTACGACTCACCGAACCGCCGTGTCCGGCTGGCGTCGTCCCGGAGCCGGCACTATCCTGTTGCTGACGTCCGCCTGTTCAGCGAGGATCTTCTATGGCCGGGGCCGAGATCAGCTTGGCAACGCTCGCGGCGCTCAAGGAGCGCCGCGAGCCCATTGCCTGCCTGACCTGCTACGACGCGAGCTTCGCAAGACTGCTGGAGCAAGGCGGTGTCGAGGTGCTGCTCGTCGGAGATTCGCTCGGCATGGTTGTGCAGGGCCACAGCACGACGCTGCCCGTGACTCTGTCCGACATGGTCTACCATACGGCCTGCGTCGCCCGCGCCCGCGAGCGGGCCTTTCTCGTCGCGGACATGCCGTTTCTCTCCTACGCCACGCCTGAGCGCGCCCTTGCGGCGGCCGGGCGCCTGATGCAGGAGGGCGGTGCCCAGATGGTCAAGCTCGAAGGGGGTGCCGTGCTCATGGAGACGGTCCGCCGATTGACCGCGCATGGCGTGCCCGTCTGCGGCCACCTTGGTCTGCTGCCACAATCGGTGCATAGGCTCGGCGGATATCGCTATCAGGGGCGCGACCATGCGACGGCTGACGCGATCCGGCATGACGCGCTTGCCCTGCAATCTGCAGGTGCAAGCCTGCTGGTGCTGGAATGCGTGCCGGCCGCCTTGGCGCAGGAGGTCAGCCTGATGTTGGCGATACCCGTCATCGGTATCGGTGCCGGGAGCGAGACCGACGGCCAGGTGCTAGTCCTCTACGATGCGTTAGGTCTAAATCCCGGACGAGCGCCGCGGTTCAGCAAGGATTTCTTGCGCGGCATGGACGGCGTCCCGGCGGCCATCAAGGCCTATGTCGAGGCCGTCAAATCGCGCGCCTTTCCGGCAGCCGAACAGATCGCTGTGTGACCCCGCCATGCATCTGATCGAGGAGATTGCTTCGTTGCGCCGTCAGGTCCGTGCCTGGCGCGCAAGCGGCGAGCGCATCGCCTTCGTGCCGACGATGGGCAATCTCCACGCTGGGCACCTGGCTCTTGTCGACGAGGCGCGTCGCTCGGCCGGCCGGGTCTTGGTGAGCATCTTCGTCAACCCGTTGCAGTTCGGGCCGACTGAGGATCTGGGCACTTATCCTCGCACGCTCGAGCAAGACCGCGCGAGCCTCGCTGCGGCCGGGGTCGACCTCCTGTTCGTGCCGGCCCCCGATGCCATTTATCCCCGTGGCCTGGATGACCAGACCCGAGTCGAGGTCCCGGGCTTGACGGATGTTCTCTGCGGGGCGAGCCGGCCGGGCCACTTCGTCGGCGTGGCCACGGTCGTCTGCAAGCTGTTCAACATGGCTCAGCCGCACCTCGCCTTCTTTGGCGAGAAGGATTTTCAGCAGCTGTTGGTCATCGGCCGTATGACCGAGGATCTCAGCATCCCGGTCGAGATCATCGGCGTTCCGACCGTGCGCGAGCCTGATGGGCTCGCGATGAGCTCGCGCAACAGCTATCTGGGCGCGGAAGAACGGGCGCTGGCGCCGGCGCTGTTCCGCTCGTTGGAGCGCGCGGTCAGCTCATTACAAGACGGCCAGAATGTGGCCGACGTCGAGCGCAGCGGCCTCGCCACGCTGAAGGCGGCCGGGATGCGGCCCGAGTACTTCGCTGTGCGCCGCGCCGAGGACCTGGCGAGACCACGCTCGACCGACCAGGACTTGGTCGTGCTTGCCGCAGCCTTTCTCGGCCGGGCTCGACTGATCGACAATTTGAGGCTGACACGCGATGGCCGGCCGACTCGAGCAGGCTGATTGACCTCGGTCCGCCGCGACGTCGACTCGGACTCGCTGATCCGAGTAAGGGGTGGGATCCCCGACTGAGCGCGCCTTATTGTGCGCCGCACCATTTTTCTTCAGCGAGAGCGATCTGTTTCTGCAATAATTCGCGCTTTGAGAGCGCGCCTGGCTTAGCGGCGGCGACCATTCGGAGACTTTTGACGATGCAACTGACATTGCTTAAGTGCAAGCTGCATCGGGCTTGTGTAACCCATGCAGAGCTCGACTACGAAGGCTCCTGCGCGATCGATGAGGAGTTGATGAGGCTCGCAGGCCTTCGTGAGTACGAGCAGATTCAAATCTACAACCTGGCCAACGGTGAGCGCTTCACGACTTATGCCATCCGCGCCACCCCTGGCTCGCGGGTCATCTCGGTCAACGGCGCGGCGGCCCACAAAGCGGCGCCCGGGGATCGCGTCATCATTTGCGCTTACGCCGGGATGACCGAGGGACAGGCGGCCTCCTTCAAGCCTCGGCTGGTCTATCTCGACGCAGAGAACCGCGTGGAGCGAACCGCCGAGGCGATCCCGGCACAGGCCGCTTGAGGATCCTGGGGCGTTGCCGTTGGCGCACCTCGCTTACAATGCAATCCGCGCAGCACGTTTGCTCCCTCGCCCTCTGGGAGAGGGTTGGGGAGAGGGAGCGATCAGGGGTGAGGCGACATTGCATCGTCCGGGGTGGCTCGTCTCGCGCCATGATCGTTACCGCAAATCCCATCTGCGGTGGGTGTACGCTCCTCAGGCGACGCTGCTCATCTCGCTCCGCTCTGCGCATGCGGCCTGATAGAGCTCGACGTAGCGGCGCGCGCTCTGCTCCCAGCTCATATCCTGTTCCATCCCGGCGCGTGCCAATGCGTGCCATTGGCGCGGGTCGTCACGAAACAGGCGGATGGCGTAGCGGACCGCGTGCCACAGGCTGTCGGCATTCGGGTGATCGAACAGGAAGCCTGTGGCGCTGCCTTCGGCGAGCCGCTCGGGCGTGGCGTTGACGACGGTATCCGCGAGGCCGCCCGTGCGGTGCACGATCGGCACGGTGCCGTAACGCAGGCTGTACATCTGGTTCAGCCCGCAGGGCTCGAAACGCGAGGGCATCAGGAAGGCATCGCATCCGGCCTCGATACGATGGGCCCGGTCTTCATCGTAGCCGATGAAGACGCCGACTTGGGCGGGGTGGCTACGGGCCGTTTCGATCATCGCTTGCTCGATCTGCGGATCGCCAGAGCCCTGCATGACGAGCTGCACGTCGCCATGCGCGAGCAATCGCGGCAGGATCGTCAGGATCAAATCGACGCCCTTCTGCTCTACGAGGCGACCGATGTAGCCGAAGAGCAGGGCGCTATCTTTGACCGGAAGTCCGAGCTCGGCCTGCAGCGCCTGCTTGTTCGTTGCCTTCCGATCCAGGCTGTCCACCCGGTAGGTGGCCGCGATCCGTGAGTCCGCAGATGGGTCCCAGACGCGATAATCGATGCCATTGAGGATGCCCTGGAAGCGGGGTCCGAGCTGGCGCAGCAGCCCATCAAGGCCGCAGCCGAAGCGGGGTGTCTTGACCTCCTCGGCGTAGGTAGGGCTCACCGTATTGACGCGATCGGCGAACACGATGCCGCCCTTGATGAAGGACATGCGCTGGTGGAACTCCAGCCCCGTCAGCGACCACAGCCGTGGCGGTAACCGCAGCCTGTCGAACGTGGCGCGGTCGAACAGCCCCTGATAGGCGAGGTTGTGGATCGTGAAGATGAGCGCGGGGCGTTCGGGATGATCGTACGTCAGCGCCGGGGTGAGCCCGGTCTGCCAATCGTTGCAGTGCACCACCTGCGGCGCCCAATCGAGCGTCGGCAGACCCAGGCCGATCTGGGCGATAACCTGGGAGAACAGTAGGAATCGCTCCGGGTTGTCTCCCCAATCACGACCGCTGACGTCGACATAGGGGTTGCCCTCACGGCCGAAGTATTCCGGGGCGTCGACCAGATAGACGGGCAGTGGGTGGTCCGGATGGCGCCCAGCGAGCAGGCGGACCGCGGCGCGACTGCCTGCCAGGGGTACCTGCCCCAAGGGCGTCGGTGCGACGAGCTGTTTTACCGCCTGCGGGTAGGCTGGGATAATCAAGCGCACGTCATGGCCAAGCTCGCGCAGCGCCGCGGGCAGGCTAGCCGCGACATCGGCGAGTCCACCGGTCTTGGCCAGTGGATGGGCCTCGCTACTTGCGATCAGGACGCGAAGCCCCGGCTGATCCGGCTTGGCTGGGGATAGAGACGACACCATGACGAGCGGACGCTAGAGCAAGATGCAGCAGCCCGGCTGCCGATCGCGCGCGGGCGAGAAAGACCGCAACGTTAACACAAATCTTTGACAGGCGGGGCGCTTGCGATGACAGAGCCGGCCGTATTGGTGATCTTCGGTGCGACGGGCAACTTGGCTCGCAACAAATTGCTGCCGGCGCTGTACCACTTGGAGGTTGGCGAGCGGCTCCATCCCCGTGTGCGCGTCATCGGATTCGGCCGGCGGGAGTGGTCGAGCGCGGATTGGCGCGGCGAGGCGAGGCGCGGGCTTGAAAAGCGCCTGGGAGGGCAGTTTGACGAAGCCGTCATGGCCCGACTCGCCGATCGGCTCGAGTTCCAGCCCGGCGATCTGAACGACGGCGACGCCTTGGCCGCCTTGGCCGAACGGCTGCGTGACCAGAATGGCTCGCCCGAGAACCGAGTCTTCTATCTGTCGTTGCCGCCCCGGCACTACGGCGAGGTCGCCGAGCGGCTTGCCGCCCAAGGGCTGGCATCGCAGGACAGCGGCTGGTCGCGGCTCGTGGTCGAGAAGCCGTTCGGCTTCGATCTGGAGAGCGCGCGTATCCTCGACGAACGACTGCGGCGCCACTTCGACGAGGAGCAGATCTATCGCATCGATCACTACCTGGGGAAGAGCACCGTCCAAAACGTGCTCGTGTTTCGCTTCGCGAACCTGCTGTTCGAGCCGTTGTGGAACCGCAACCACATCGACCATGTTCAGATCTTCCATGCCGAGACACAAGGCATCGAGGAGCGGGCCGGCTACTACGATGAGGTCGGCGCGCTGCGGGACATGATCCAGAGCCACCTCCTCCAACTGCTGACACTGGTGGCGATGGAGCCGCCGCCGAGCTTGGACGCCGAGGCGCTCCGCGATGAGAAGGTCAAGGTGCTGCGCTCGATCCGGCCGATCTCGCGCCAGGCGGTTCACGCCCAGGCCTGTCGCGCCCAATATCGCGCCGGGGGGAGCGGGGCTGGCAAGCTCGGGGGATATCTCGATGAGCCCGGCGTGGATCCGAGCAGCACGACTGAGACCTACGCGGCGCTCAAGCTCTACATCGACAACTGGCGGTGGCGCGGCGTGCCCTTCTATCTGCGCACGGGCAAGCGGCTGCGTGCAGACAGCTCGTTGATCGCGATACGCTTCCGGCATCCACCACAGCAGCTATTCCGCTCCACGGCCATCGACCAGCTCGTGCCGAATTGGCTCCTGGTCAGCATCCAGCCGAGCGAGTGCCTGCGCATCGAGATTCAAACCAAGCAGCCGGGCCTGGTGATGCGCACGCAGACAGAACGTCTCGATGCCAGCACCTGCCTCGTGGCGCCGACCCAGATCGACGCCTACGAGGCCCTCCTGCTCGATATCATCGCCGGAGACCAGACGCTGTTCCTGCGTTACGACGAGGTCGACTGGGCCTGGCGGGTCGTCGAGCCGGTGCTCCAGCTCTGGTCAACCGAGCGCGACTACATCCAGACCTATCCAGCCGGCAGCTGGGGGCCCGCCGAGGCGAACCGGTTGTTCGATCGCGATGATCAGGACTGGCGCAATGGGCTCGCGCCCTGACGGCGAGGCCCGGTGCATCGCGCTCCCCAGCCTGCGCGATGTGGCGACCCGGCTAGGATTGGATCAAGATTCGGCTTCGCCTTGACCGGGCCGGCGGCCCAACACTTGAGGAGACTCGGCTCATGTCGCTCATCGATCAGACCCCCCAATGGCAGGCCCTGGAGCGTCACTGGCAGGAGATGCATGGCGCGCACATGCGCGAGCTCTTCGCCTCTGATCCGGGGCGCGCCGAGCGCATGACGAGAGAGGTGGCTGGTCTGCGCGTCGACTTCTCCAAACATCTTCTGACCGATGACACCTGGAGCCTTCTGCACGCATTGGCCGACGCGGCCGACCTGTCGGCGTGGATTCAGCGCATGTTCGCTGGTCAGCAGATCAATACGACCGAGGAGCGGGCCGCGCTGCACATCGCGCTGCGTAACCGCTCGAATCGACTGATCCTCTTGGATGGCCAGGACGTGATGCCAGCGGTCAACTCGGTGCTCGCCCAAATGGAGGCCTTCGTCGAGCAGATCCATAGCGGCGACTGGCGCGGCTTCAGCGGCGAGCCGATCCGCGATGTGGTCAACATCGGGATCGGAGGGTCCAATCTCGGGCCCAAGATGGTCTGTGAGGCGCTGACCCCCTATCATCAGAGCCGTCTCCGGGTGCATTTCGTCTCGAACGTCGACGGCACCCATCTCAGCGAGACGCTCAAGGAGCTCGATCCGGCCCGGACCCTGTTCGTCGTCGCATCCAAGACCTTCACGACCCAGGAGACGATGACGAATGCCCATAGCGCGCGTCGCTGGTTGGTCACGGCGCTCGGTGACGAGGCGGCCGTGGCGAGGCACTTCGTCGCCGTCTCGACAAATGCCCGAGAGGTCACCGCCTTCGGCATCGATCCGGCCAACATGCTCGGTTTCTGGGACTGGGTTGGGGGGCGGTACTCGCTGTGGTCGGCGATCGGCCTGCCGATCGCCTTGGCGGTCGGCTTTCAGCGTTTTGGCGAGCTGCTGGAGGGGGCCCATGCAATCGACGAGCATTTCCGCTGCACGGACCTCCGCGAGAACCTCCCCGTCCTGCTGGGATTGATCGGGATCTGGTATCGGGATTTTCTCGGTGCGACGACACATGCCGTCCTGCCCTATGACCAGTATCTCAAGTACTTCCCGGCCTATCTTCAGCAAGGGGACATGGAGAGCAATGGCAAGCACGTGACGCACGAGGGCGTCTCGGTCACCTACGGCACGGGCCCGGTGGTGTGGGGGGAGCCCGGGACGGACGGCCAGCATGCCTTCTACCAACTGATCCATCAAGGCACCGAGCTGATCCCGGCGGATTTTATCGTGCCGATCCACAGTCACAACGAGCTCGGCGATCACCATTTGAAGCTCTTGGCCAATTGCTTCGCACAGGCGGAGGCCTTGATGCGCGGGCGCACCCGAGACGAGGCCCTGGCCGAGATGATCGGGTCTGGGATGGCCCCGGCGCGGGCCGAGGCCCTGGCTGCACACCGTGAGTTCGCCGGCAATCGCCCGACGACGACCATCCTCGTCGAGCGCATTACACCTCGGACTCTCGGCGCCCTGATCGCGCTCTACGAGCACAAGATCTTCACGCAGGGCGTCCTCTGGGGCATCAACTCGTTTGACCAGTGGGGTGTCGAGCTGGGCAAGCAGCTCGCGGGCGTGATTCTGAAAGAGCTCGAGGCCGGCGCCATTACCAACGCGCATGATGCGTCGACGCAAGCCCTGCTCGAGCATGTATTGCGAGGTCGATCTGGTTGACGGAGGACTGATCGCCGTTTGTCCTATCGCAGAGGGGGCGACTTGGAGGTCGACCCTCCGGCTGGTTTCGGTGGCCGACTCTTTCGCTTCTTTTCGAACCGCTTGTCGTTCTCTCGGTTCAGATGGGTGCGTTCTGAGGCACCGTTCGCGACCCGGCGCGACGTTGCAGGGGCAGCATGTTCTCGGTGTCCGGCCGCACTCCGTCTGACCGCTTCGCAGCCCGCCGCGCAGGCAGGATAGACAGTGGTAGAGGGCACTCGACGCTTCATCGATTTCCGCACGGCCTGGCTGATCGTCGTCGCCAATATGATCGGCACCGGCGTCTTCACGACGCTGGGGCTCCAAGCCGAGGGCGTCCCCGATGGCGCGGCCCTCCTGCTGCTCTGGGTGCTCGGCGGTGTTGTCGCCCTCTGTGGCGCGCTCGCCTACGCGGAGCTGGCCGCGGCATTGCCCCGCTCCGGCGGGGAATACCATTTTCTATCACGCATCTACCATCCTGTTCTTGGCCAAATGGCGGGCTGGGTCTCGGTCACGGTCGGGTTCGCTGCCCCGGTCGCCCTGGCGGCCATGGCCATGGGCCGCTATACCGCCACCTTCTTGCCGATTGCGCCGCAGCCGACGGCGGTCGCCCTGCTCTTCGCGGTGACTCTGGTGCACGCGACAGACCCCTCTTTCGGCGCCCGCTTCCAGGTTGTCGCGACCTGGCTGAAGATCCTGGTGATCGTGATTTTCGCTGGAGCCGGCCTGGCCGTCGGTTCGGTGCCGGGCAGCCTGAGCCCCTGGCCGAGCGAAGCGACGTGGGAGGCGGTTCTCAGCGCGCCGTTTGGCGTGGCGCTGATCTACGTCGCCTACGCCTATTCGGGCTGGAACGCCGCGGCCTATGTCGTGGATGAGGTCCAGGAGCCGCGGCGGGTTGTGCCCCGCGCGCTGGTTTGGGGCACGCTCGTGGTTACCGGCCTTTACCTTCTCCTCAACCTGACCTTCCTCCGCACGTTGGAGTATGGTGACCTTTCCGGGACGATCGAGGTCGGGGCGGTGTCGGCCCAGCGTATCTTCGGGTCGATCGGTGGGGCGCTGATGAGCGCCATCCTGAGTGCGCTGCTCGTCTCGACGGTGAGCGCCATGGTGTTGATCGGCCCGCGGGTCCTCGTACGCATCGGCGAGGATGTGCCGACTCTGGCGGCACTCGGCGCCCGCAATCCGAGCGGTGCCCCAGCGCGCGCGATCTGGCTTCAGCAGGGTATCGCCCTCATTATGATCCTGTCAGGGTCGTTCGAGGGGGTGTTGTCTTTTACGGGATTCACGCTGACAGTGTTCGCCATGCTGACCGTGGCTGGGGTGGTGCGTCTACGCTGGCGGGAGCCGGATCTAGAGAGGTCGTTCCGCATGCCCTTCTATCCAATTCCGGTGGTGATCTTTTGCTCGATCGGCGGTCTTAGTATCGGACTCCTGTTTGTCGAGCGGCCGACTCCGATCATCGTCGCCGGGCTGTTCTTGGTGATCGTTTGGTGGTGGATTCGCAGGGGCGATGCCAAGCGGTCGCCGCCGGCCCCTTGAGCGGAGACTGTGCGGTTGCGGCGTACCCTTGCCTCACCGCCAGGCCTGACCGCGGCCATCCCGGGGGCGGAACGAATCCGGCGCTCGAGCCGTTCGGCCAAAGCCGGCTTGAGCGATCCCTCGCGGGGGCGAATCCGCGCCTTTGGACACCAGCGCCTGCCGTCGCGATGCAGGGCGACTCGGTTTCAAGGTCGCGGCACGAGCGCGACCGGCATGATGGCGGATCGTTGCAAACTTCGGACATGCGCCCAACACAGTCCATAAACGGGGCGGGCGTACCGGCACGATCATGACCGGTAGATGCACTCGAATCGTGCAATAAGCAGCTCGGGGGTGCCGCGAGGATGAGTCGGCAAAGTCAGGCCACCGGCCGGTAAAAAGGTGTTTATGGCGCGGATATTGCCGCGCATTGAACGCAGAGCCTGCTCGGTAGCCGACCACCGCGCCTCCGTGGCTGGACGCCAAGAATCTGGTTGGCCGCACTCAACTGCGGTCGTGATCCAAACCCCGACTTCGTGGGAGGTATGTCTATGTCGATTTTCGAACGCTACCAGGCCCGCTACGAAGCGTCTCGCCATGAGGTGATCAGCCTGGGTGATTATCTCGAGCTGTGTCGGTCCGATCCGCTCGCCTATGCCGGGCCGGCCGAGCGTCTATTGCAGGCGATTGGGGAGCCTGAGCTCGTCGACACGCGGAACGACCCGCGACTGAGCCGGATCTTTCAGAACAAGATGCTGCGGCGCTATCCAGCCTTCGATGAGTTCTATGGCATGGAGGAGCCGATCGAGCATCTGGTCGCCTACCTCAAGCATGCGGCACAGGGATTGGAGGAGAAGAAGCAGATCCTCTACCTGCTCGGTCCGGTCGGTGGCGGGAAGTCGTCGCTCGCGGAGAAGCTCAAGGAACTGATGGAGGAGGTACCTTTCTACGCGATCGAAGGCTCGCCGGTGTTCGAGTCGCCGCTCGGCCTGTTCTCGCCGGAGGAGGACGGGCCGATCCTCGAGGACGATTACGGCATCCCGAGCCGCTATCTGCGCACCATTATGTCGCCTTGGGCCGTCAAGCGCCTGCAGGAGTACAACGGGGACATCACGCGCTTTCGGGTCGCGAAGCTCTTCCCGTCGATCCTCGAGCAAGTGGCGATCGCAAAGACCGAGCCGGGTGATGAGAACAATCAGGACATCTCGTCGCTGGTGGGCAAGGTCGACATCCGCCAGCTGGAGCGTTTCGCTCAGCACGATGCCGACGCCTACAGCTACTCGGGCGCCCTGTGCCGGGCCAACCAAGGGTTGATGGAATTCGTCGAGATGTTCAAGGCGCCGATCAAGGTTCTCCATCCGCTGTTGACCGCGACGCAGGAGGGTAACTACAACGGTACCGAGGGACTGTCCGCGCTGCCGTTCCAAGGCATCATCCTGGCCCACAGCAACGAGTCCGAGTGGCAGTCGTTCCGAAACAACAAGAACAACGAGGCCTTTCTCGACCGTGTCTACATCGTAAAGGTCCCCTACTGTCTGCGGGTCAACGAAGAGGTCCAGATCTACCAGAAGCTGTTGCGCAACAGCTCGCTGGCGGCCGCTCCCTGCGCGCCCGGTACTCTAGAGATGATGGCGCAATTCTCCGTGCTGACGCGCTTGAAGGAGCCGGAGAACTCCAGCGCCTTCTCCAAGATGCGGATCTACAATGGCGAGAACCTGAAGGACACCGATCCCAAGGCCAAGTCGATCCAGGAATATCGCGACTATGCCGGCGTGGACGAGGGCATGGCCGGTATCTCCACTCGGTTCGCTTTCAAGATCCTGTCCCAGGTCTTCAATTTCGACCATTCCGAGGTCGCCGCCAATCCGGTGCATCTGCTCTACGTGGTGGAGAAGCAGATCGCTCGCGAGCATCTGCCGCCTGAGGTACAGGAGCGCTATCTCGGGTACCTGAAGCAGTTCCTCGCCCCGCGCTACGCCGAGTTTATCGGCAAGGAATTGCAGACGGCCTACCTAGAATCCTATGCGGAGTATGGCCAGAACATCTTCGACCGCTACGTGACCTACGCCGACTACTGGATCCAGGACCAGGAGTATCGCGATCCGGATACCGGTGAGATGATGGACCGTGCGGCCCTCAATGAGGAGCTAGAGAAGATCGAGAAGCCCGCGGGCATCTCCAACCCGAAGGATTTCCGCAATGAGATCGTCAATTTTGTCCTTCGGGCGCGCGCGAACCACGCCGGGGCCAATCCGAAATGGACCAGCTACGAGAAGCTGCGTGTCGTCATTGAGAAGAAGATGTTCTCGAATACCGAGGACCTGCTGCCGGTGATCTCCTTCAATGCCAAGGCCTCGGCGGATGAGCAAAAGAAGCACGAGCAGTTCGTGGACCGCATGACGGGTAAGGGCTACACCCCGAAGCAGGTCCGGCTCCTCTCGGAGTGGTATTTGCGGGTCAGGAAGTCGCATTGACGCGCGACGTGCCTGCAGGAAGCGGAACAGAACGGAGGTTGCAGGGCAAGGAGCGCTTAGCGCTTTCGGCCGATTGGCGTCCTGTAACAAGTCAGCTAGCGAGAGCCTATGTCGCATTTCATCGATCGACGGCTTAACGGCAAGAACAAGAGCGCGGTCAACCGCCAGCGCTTCTTGCGCCGGTACAAGGCCCAGCTCAAACGGGCCGTGGCGGATGCTGTCAATCGGCGGAGCATCACCGATGTGGCGACCGGCGAGCAGGTGGGCATCCCATCGAAGGACATCAGCGAGCCGGTCTTCCACCACGGTCGCGGCGGTTCTCGCGAGACGGTCCACCCAGGTAACAAGGATTTCTTGACGGGTGACCGGATCCAGCGCCCGAGCGAGGGTCCCGGCAGTGGGTCAGGGCAGGGCCGTGCCGGGCAAGGCGGGCGCGGGGAGGACAATTTCGTCTTCGAGCTCTCGCGCGAGGAGTTCCTCGATCTCCTCTTTGACGATCTGGCCCTGCCCAACCTGGTGCGTAACCAGCTGATCGGCTCTACGGAGTTCAAGTACACGCGTGCCGGCTATGCCACCGACGGCTCGCCGACGAATATCGATGTCGTGCGCTCACTGAAGGGCGCGATCGCGCGGCGCACCGCGCTCGGTGCGCCGCATCGCGGACGTCTGCGAGAGCTCGAGGAGGAGCTGGAGGCCTTGCTCGCTGCCGGGGCCGATGATGACGACGCCCGCGTGCGCGCGTTACGCGAGGAGATCGACGCGCTCAAGACGCGCCTTGAAGCCCTACCCTTCATCGACACGTTCGATCTGCGCTATCAGAGCTTCGTCAAGCGTCCCGAGCCGACGAGCAAGGCGGTCATGGTCTGCATCATGGATGTGTCCGGGTCTATGGATCAGGTGCGCAAGAGCCTGGCGAAGCGATTTTTCATCCTGCTATACCTGTTCTTGCAGCGCAATTACGACCGTATCGACCTGGTTTTCATCCGCCATCACACGATCGCCCAGGAGGTCGACGAGCAAGAGTTTTTCTACTCCCGGGAGACCGGTGGCACCGTCGTATCGAGCGCCTTGAATCTCGCCTATGACATCCTCCGCGAGCGCTACGACAGCAGCGTCTGGAACATCTACGCCGCCCAGGCGTCAGACGGCGACAATTGGGACTCCGACTCGGCAATCTGTCGCGACATCCTCACCGAGCGGCTAATGCCGATGATGCGCTATTACGCCTACGTCGAGATCACGCCGCGTCAGCATCAAAGTCTCTGGTATGCCTATCAGGAGGTTAGGGCGCTGCACCGGCATTTTGCAATGCAAGAGATCGGCGGCGCCGAGGACATCTATCCCGTCTTTCGTGAGCTATTCAAGAGGCAGGAGGTATGACGCGGCGCCTCATCTCTGATTCGTCCGAATGGACATTCCCGGTGCTCGAGCGCCTCGACCGAGAGATCGCGCGCCTCGCGCACGGCGTCTATGGCTTGGACACCTACGCCAATCAGATCGAGGTCATCGCCTCGGAGCAGATGATCGACGCCTATTCCTCGGTCGGCCTGCCGATCAACTACCATCACTGGTCGTTCGGCAAGCAGTTTGTTGCCACCGAGCAGACCTACCGCCGCGGCCAAATGGGGCTGGCCTACGAGATCGTCATCAACTCCGACCCCTGCATCGCCTACCTCATGGAGGAGAACACGCTGCCAATGCAGGCATTGGTCATTGCCCATGCCTGTTATGGGCATAACAGCTTCTTCAAGGGCAACTACCTGTTCCGCACCTGGACGAGTGCCGATGCCATCATCGATTACCTCGTCTTCGCTCGCAAATACATCGCCACCTGCGAGGAGCGCTACGGTCAAGAGGAGGTCGAGCTCCTCCTGGACTCGTGCCATGCCCTGATGAACCATGGGGTGGATCGCTACAAGCGTCCGTCGCCGCTGTCGATGGCTGAGGAGCAGCGTCGCCAAGAGGAGCGTGAGGTCTATCTCCAATCGCAGATCAATGATCTCTGGCGGACGCTGCCGCCCGTCGACGAAGACGGCAACGGCGAGCCGGAGGAGCGTTGGCCCGAAGATCCGCAGGAGAATATCCTCTATTTCATTGAGAAGAACGCCCCTCTGCTGGAGCCTTGGCAGAGGGAGATTCTGAGGATCGTGCGCAAGATCAGCCAGTATTTCTACCCGCAGCGCCAAACTCAGGTGATGAATGAGGGCTGGGCGACCTTCTGGCACTATACGCTCCTTAACCACCTTTACGATGAAGGATTTGTCAGCGACGGCTTCATGATGGAGATCCTGCAGTCGCACACGGGCGTCGTCTTTCAACCGCCCTTCGATGCCCCTTACTACAGCGGAATCAATCCGT
Source organism: uncultured Chromatiaceae bacterium (assembly GCA_964583605.1). Lineage (GTDB taxonomy): Bacteria > Pseudomonadota > Gammaproteobacteria > Chromatiales > Chromatiaceae > CAZOWL01. The sequence continues at coordinate 15,874 of CAZOWL010000033.1, forward strand.
ATGCGCTGGGCTTTGCGATGATGCGTGACATCCGTCGGATCTGCGAGGCGCCGACTTCCGAAGACCGCGAGTGGTTTCCAGACATTGCCGGGCAGGATTGGTTGAAGGTCCTCGATTTCGCGATGCGCAATTTCAAGGATGAGAGCTTCATCGCCCAGTTCTTGTCGCCGCGCGTGATGCGCGACCTGCGGCTTTTCGCCGTCAACGACGATGATCGCGAAGAGACGCTGGAGGTATCGGCGATTCACGAGGAGATGGGCTACCGCGCCCTGCGTCAGGCCTTGGCCGACCAGTACAACCTCGGCAGTCGCGAGCCAAATATCCAGGTCTACAATGTCGATCGGCGCGGCGACCGCTCGTTGACGCTGCGCCACTCCCGCTACAATCGCCGTCCCCTCGCGGAGAGCGTCGACGAGATGCTGCGCCATGTGCGGCGGCTGTGGGGCTTCACCGTTCGGCTCGAGTCCGTCGATGAGCAGGGTCGGGTCCAGCTTATCGGAGAGGCCTGAATGCGGGCCGCTCGTGCCACGGCGCTATTCTTCGTTGTCCTCTCGCTACCTCTAAGTGCCCTGTCCGACGCGACGCTGCGCGAGCCCATCGCGCAGTGGTCACACGGCGAGCCTGCCATCGCCGGCGTCGTCGTCGCTTCGGGCTCCATGCTGGCCTCCCTCTACGAGCAAAGGGACTACCGGCTGCTCTGGGACCAGCGACGCGCCGAAGGCCTGCACCGTCTGCTTGTTGCGACACGGCGGGATGGCTTCTATCGGGGAGATTTCCACTATGCTGAGATCGACGGGGCATTGGCGCGCGGTGGCTTGAGTGATCTCCCGGCCGATGAGCGGGCCGCGCTCGATGTCTTGCTCAGCGACAGCCTGCTCCGCTATCTCCACCACCATCGTTATGGCAAGGTCGACGCCACCCGCATCGACCCAAGCTGGGGTCAGTCTTCACCGCCCGCCTTCGAAAGCTTGGCGCAAGATCTTCGTGATGCAATCGAGGCCAGCGATCTTGAGTCACAAATCGCGGCCGTGATCCGCTGGCCAGGTTTCTATCGGGAGTTGCGCGATGGCTTGGAGCGCTATCGCCGCTTGGCTGAGATGGGCCCCTGGCCGACGGTTCCAGACGGGTCGACGATCAAGGCCGGGATGCGGGACGAGCAGGTACCGCGGATCCGTGCGCGCCTGACGGTGACCGGCGATTATCCAGACCCCGGCGTTGCCGCCGACCCGCTTCTGTATGATGCGCCGACGCAGGCCGCCGTTGAGCGTTTCCAAGAACGCCATGGTCTGGCCAAGGACGGTGTGGTGGGGCCAGAGACACGGGCGGCCATGAATGTCAGCGTTGCGCAGCGGATCGACCAGATTCGCGTCAACTTGGAGCGCATGCGCTGGGTCGCGGATCGCCTCCCGGAGGACTTCGTCTTGGTCGACATCCCGGGCTACCGCGTGCAACTCTTTCGGCGCGGCCAGCCGATCTTCAGCTCCCGAGCGATTGTCGGGCGGCCCGAGCGCAGCACCCCAGTATTCCGCGATGAGCTCGCTTATCTGGAGCTCAATCCCACCTGGACGGTGCCACCAACCATCCTCGCCGAGGACATCCTGCCGAAGATGCAGATCGATCCGAATTACATCTACGACCGAGGCCTCCGCGTGATCGACCGAGAAGGCCGCTCCATTGCCCCGGAGTCCGTGAATTGGTATCTACCCGCTCGGGCATTTCCGTACATGTTGCGTCAGGGACCGGGTGAAGAGAACGCCCTCGGAAGGGTCAAGTTCATGTTTCCGAATCGCTTCTCTGTCTATCTTCACGACACGCCCGAGCGCGACCTGTTCAACCGTACGGTCCGAGCACTGAGCTCGGGATGCGTTCGGGTCGAGGAGCCGCTGCGTCTCGCGGAGCTGGTCTTGGACGATCCCCATCGCTGGAACGCGGCGCGCTTCGAGGACCTGCTGGATGAGGGGAAGACGCGCGTTGTGCGGCTCGAGCGACCGATCCCTGTACTGCTTACCTACTGGACTGCCGTGGCTGAGGAGGCCGGCCGGGTGCATTTCCGCCCCGACATCTACGCCCGCGACGAAGCGGTGCTGCGCGTGCTCGACGGCGGGGCCATACAGCCGCATGTCGCGCCGCCGGTGTCTCCACAGGCACAGATCGTTGGCAACAACGGCCGGCGAGCCGGCGCGGCGAGCGATGATTCGGCAGGCTGAGCCAGAGTGATTTAGTATCGATGCAGAGCTAACCGGCACACTCATAGGTGGCGTTAGCGCAGCGCAGCGCGGCAGCAGTGGCTAGAGGGGGAGGGGTTTGGCGTCAGGACTGGTTCTGGGCTGGCGAGAGTGGGTGGGGCTCCCGGACCTCGGCCTGCCTCTGATTAAGGCGAAGGTCGATACCGGCGCACGCACGTCGGCCTTGCACGCGTTCTACCTGGATACCTTCAGCCATCGCGACAAACGCTGCGTGCGCTTCGGGCTGCATCCGCTGCAGCACCGCGCCGATCAGGTGGTCCATTGCGAGGCCGAGATCGTCGATGAGCGCCTTGTAACCGATTCAGGCGGTCACCGCGAGCGGCGCATCGTGATCTCGACGCGGCTCTGGATTGGGGGGGAGGTTTGGCCGATCGAGCTGACGCTGAGCAACCGCGAGACGATGCTCTTCCGCATGCTGCTGGGCCGAACGGCTACCAGAGGGCGCGCGCTGGTAGACCCGGCGCGCTCGTTCCTGACCGGGCGCCACCAAGAGCTGAAGCGGCGCTATGCGACGGTCTGATGTCGCGTCGGCCGGCCCTATTGTCCTTGACCTAGGCTAGGCGTCTGTCATGCCGGATCGTCGCACCCAGCTACTTCGATGGCTCGAGGCGCTGCTCGAGACGCCCGGAATCGAGCTCCTCCCGGTCTCGTCTGATGCCAGCGCGCGGCGCTACTGGCGCATTCGGCACCGAGATCAGAGTCTCATCGCCATGGATGCACCGCCGGAGCGAGAGGACTCCGTTCGCTTCGTGCGTATCGCCGAGACTTGGCGCGCGCTCGGCATCAATGTGCCCGAGGTCCATGCGGCGGATTTGACGCGCGGCTTCCTGCTCATCGGAGACTTGGGAGCCCAATGCTATCTCGACGCGCTCGATGACGAGAATGCGGATCGGCTCTACGGCCAGGCGCTCGAGGCCCTCTTGGCGATCCAGGCGCGCGGGCCGACCGCGGCGTTGCCGCCCTATGACGAGGCGCTCTTGCGCCGTGAGCTCGATGTCTTCTCGCAGTGGCTGCTCGGCGGACTACTAGCTATCGGGCCTGACGCGACACCGGTGCGTCGGCTCGCCCCGATTTGGGACCTTCTCGTCGACAACGCGCTGCAGCAGCCGAGGGTCTGCGTGCATCGGGACTTCCATTCACGCAACCTCATGGTCTCCCCGCTGTCACCCGGCATCTTGGATTTCCAAGATGCTGTTGTCGGTCCCGTGACCTACGACCTCGTATCCCTGCTACGCGATTGCTACATCGCCTGGCCTCCCGATCGCGTCCGGGGTTGGGCGCAGGGCTATTTCGATCTGGCCGTGCGAGCGGGCGTCCTGCACGATGGGCACGCCGACCGCTTCGAGCGCTGGATGGACCTCATGGGCATTCAACGCCATTTGAAGGCGGCCGGGATCTTTGCTCGTCTCAAGCTAAGGGATAACCGACCCAATTACCTCCGGGACATACCGCGCACCCTGGAGTATGTGACGACCGTCGCAGCGCGGTATGCGGAGCTGAGTGCCCTGGCGGAGCTGATTGACGGGCACGTGCTTCCAGCCTGCCGCGGGTCAACGGGTGCTCGGGCTCGGTAAGCGTGTGCGCCAGGCGAATAGGACCAGCGCGCCAAGGAGACATGTGGCGGAGAGCAGTTGCGCGACGATCGGCGAGAGGAGAGTACCCGGGCCGAACAACAGCAGCAGTGTGCCGCTGAGGAACAGCGTGCTGGCGCCGAGGTTCGTCTTTGAGCGCACCTGGTGGACGTGTAGCTCCTGCCGCAGTCGCGTGAGCTCATCCGAGCGCCATTGCACCGCAAGCCGCTCGCGGTTCAGTCGATCGAGGACATGGAAGGTGAGCAGCGGGAGGTCTGGCAGCTTCTCGGAGATCGGGCCGAGATTGCGACGGGCATGATCGAGGAAGGCCTTGGGCCCGACCTGGTCTCTGATCCAGCGCTCCATGAAGGGCTTTGCCGTCGTCCAGAGGTCGAGCTGCGGATACAGCTGGCGGCCGAGTCCTTCGATGTTGAGCAGCGTCTTCTCCAATAACACGAGCTGTGGTTGGATCTCCATATCGAAGCGGCGCGCGACCTGAAAGAGTCGCACCAAGAAGTGGCCGAAAGAGATCTCGGCGAGCGGCTTCTCGAAGATGGGCTCGCTAACGGTGCGGATCGCGGATTCGAACTCCTCCACGCGCGTGTGCGATGGGACCCAGCCGCTCTCGACATGGAGCTCGGCGACGCGCCGGTAGTCGCGCTTGAAGAAGGCCAGTAGGTTCTCAGCGAGATAACGCTGATCCTCGGTGCTGAGTGTGCCGACGATGCCGAAATCCACGGCGATGTAGCGCCCGGACGGCTCGACGAAGATGTTTCCAGGGTGCATGTCGGCGTGAAAGAAATTGTCGCGGAACACCTGGGTAAAGAAGATTTCCACACCGCGCTCGCCGAGCAGGCGCATGCTGACACCTTGGGCTTTGAGGGCCGGTACGTCGCTGACCGGCGTGCCGTAGATGCGCTCCATCACCAGGACATTGGCGCGCGTCAGATCCCAGTAGACCTCCGGGACATAGAGCTGCTCGCTGTTGAGGAAGTTGCGGCGCAGCAGTGAGGCATTGGCCGCCTCGCGCTGCATGTCGAGCTCGTCGAAGATCGTCTTCTCATACTCGCGGATGACCTCGACGGGACGCAGGCGGCGCCCATCCTTCCAATAACGCTGAGCAAGCCCGGCGATCGTATAGAGGAGGCCCACGTCGCGACGGATGATCTTCTCTATACCCGGCCGTAGCACCTTGACGACGACTGGACGGCCATCCTTCAGCTTGGCGCTGTGTACTTGCGCGATCGAGGCGGAGGCCAGCGGGATCTCGTCGAACTCATCGAGCACTGTCTCGATCGGCTGGCCCCAGGCCTTTTCGATGATGGCGCGGGCCTCGCGTCCGGGGAAGGGCGGGACGCGGTCCTGGAGTCTGGCGAGCTCGCCGGCGAGATCATCCGGCAGCAGGTCGCGTCGAGTCGAAAGCAGCTGGCCGAATTTCACGAAAATGGGCCCCAGCTCCTCGAGAACGAGGCGGATCCGCACGGGGAAGGGTGGTCTCTTGCCGAGGAACCAATACCACGGCGAGAGATAGACGAGGAAGCGCAGCGGACGCAGGATGTGGGTGGCGAGCACGACCTCGTCGAGGCCGTATCGCAGCAGGACGCGGTTGATGTGAAATAGCCGCAGCGTTTGGCTGATATGGAGCATCGCGGTGGCGGCCGGCTAGGGGCGACGACGTGCCAGACGCTCGATGCGCGCGGCGAGCCGCTCGACGTCGTCACGCAGCGTATCGACGCCGGCAAGGAGCTCGGCGACCTCATAGTCGGTCGGCACGAGTCGAGCCTCCTCCTGCAAGTATTCCTTTAGATTAAGCCCTAGTGTGTGGGCGGATCGCTGGCCCCAGTCCTGTAGCCCGCGTGTCAGATTGCCGATCTGGTGGGCAAGCGGATCGCCCACGAGCCGGGAGAGTTGCTCCTCCCAGTCGATGTCTAATCCCGCGATGAAGTCGCCGAACTGCTGGCCGAGGACCGTGTCGCCTTCGACCTTGACATCGCCGGCGAAAAGCGGATCGGTCTTCTGTTCCGTGAGCCCCATCTTGGCCAGCGCCAGGGGCGTGCCGCGCAGGATGCAGTCGGGCTCAGCGGCGTAGGCGCCAAACAGCTGCAGCGTCTGGCTGCCTGGCACCAAGTAGAAGCGCGTGCCGAAGCCCTCGAGCTCGATCAGGATCACCTGGCCCCGCATCCGTGCCAGCCGCCGTGCCCCCTCGGGATCGAGGGCAATGACCTTGTTCAGCGTCTGTTCGAGCAGCGCCAAGGCGGCGTCGGGGATCTGGATGCCGCCGCTCATAGCTTGTAGCCCCGGTGAACGGCGACGATGCCACCGGTCAGATTGTAGAAGTCGCAATGCTCGAACCCGGCCTCCTCCATCATCGCGCGCAGGGTCTCCTGGTCCGGATGCATGCGGATCGACTCGGCCAGGTACCGGTAGCTGTCAGCGTCTCTGACGATGAGCTTACCTAGGGTCGGCAGCACGGCGAAGGAGTAGAGATCATAGAGGCGGCGCAGAGGCATCGTCGTCGGCTGCGAGAATTCGAGAATGAGCGCGCGCCCGCCCGGGCGCAGGACGCGGAACATCTCGTTGATGGCCCGCTGTTTGTCCGTGACGTTGCGCAGGCCGAAGGCGATGGTCACGCAATCGAAATGGTCCGCCGCGAACGGCAAGGTCTCGGCATTGGCTAGGGCGTATTGAAGATTGCCGACCAGGCCGGCATTCGTTAGTCGCTCGCGTCCGCGGTTGAGCATTGCGGCGTTGATGTCGGAGACAACGACTTCCCCTCCGCTGCCGACGATCCCGGCGAATCGCTCCGAAAGGTCGCCGGTGCCGGCCGCGAGATCGAGCACACGTTGACCGCGACGCACCCCAGCAAGCTCGACGGCTTGGCGCTTCCAAAGTCGATGGATGCCGAGCGACATCAGGTCGTTCATCAGATCATACCGATCCACGACCGAGTCGAAGACGGCGCGCACCCGCGTAGCCTTCTCATGCACGGGGACCTGCTGATAGCCGAAGTGGGTCGTCTTCTCGTCGGACATGCGTCGCCTCCCTTTGTCAGGCCGGGATTTTACACCAAGAGGGGGTAAGGGCTAACGATCATGGGGCGAGGTGAGCCACCCCAGATGATGAAAGTTCGCCTCGCCCCCGGATCGTCCCCTCACCCCAGCCCTCTCCCAGAGGGCGAGGGAGCGAAGGTGCTACGCGATTTTCGTGGTAATGCTCGGCGCGGAGCCCTTGCATCGGCCGAATGTGCTGCGGCCGAATGTGCTGCCCCTCAGCCTGTCGCCTGAATCGCCGCTTGCGCCCGGCGTCCGCGAGAGACGGCCCGGCAAGCGGAGGGCCTCGCCCAGCGGGAGGATTGCGGTCTCAAGAGTGCATGACGCGGCGCTTGTGGCCCGACTTCTCGAACTCGGCTAGATATTCCTGCCAGAGGGCCTCCTGGTCGATGGCGATCCTATGGAGGTAGTCCCAAGAGAAGATGCCGGTGTCGTGGTCGTCGTCGAAGTAGATGCGGATTGCGTAGTGCCCGACGGGCTCGATGCGGTTGATGTTGACGTCCTCCTTGCCGATCTGCAGCACTCGTTGACCGGGGCCGTGGCCCTGTACCTCGGCCGAGGGGGAGAAGACCCGCAGGAGCTCGCAGGGCAGGTTGAAGTGGCTCCCGTCATCAAAGGTAATCTCCAAGACTCGGGACTGACGGTGCAGATTGAGCTCGGTGGGTATTGGCATCGTGTACTCCTGAAGCCGGTTCTCGTTCGTATTCGCGATCGTGGTGCCGTCGTTTCCGGATGAAAATATGGCAAGGACAATGGGGGATCAGACATCAAAGGCAATATCGGCCGGCCAGCTCTGACGGCTCTCTCCGGGCTGCCGCGATGCGGGAGGAGACGTTCGCGGCGGTTACGTGATGATGCGGGCGAGAATTCCCGGTCTGCGCCCCAAGATTGCGGGACAAGTGCAATGATCGGAGGAGAACCATGCACAGCCTGCATTTGCCGGAGCACCCAGTGCGCGAGACCCTGCGTTATGTCAATTGGCTCCTGAACCCGCTCCATGGGCTTGGAGTGACCAACGTCTACGATCTGCTCTCGAGCCGCTCGCCCGCAGCGGCCGGCCTGTACCTCAACCTCGGCTATTGGGAGGACGCGCGCAACCTCGATGAGGCCTGCGAAGGCATGGCGGCGCTGGTTGCCGATACCGCGGAAATGGGCTCGACCGACATCGTTCTGGATGTCGGCTTCGGCTTCGGCGATCAAGACATCTACTGGGCACGCACGTATCGGCCGGCCCAGATCATTGGGCTCAATATCACCGCCTCGCAGGTCGAGCTCGCTCGGCAGCGAGTCGGCGAGCTCAGCCTCGCTGATCGCATCGATCTGCGACTGGGGTCGGCTACGCACATGCCGCTGGCGGCCAATAGTGTCGACAAGGTTGTGGCGCTCGAGAGCGCGTTTCATTTCGACACGCGCGAGCGGTTTTTCGAGGAGGCCTATCGCGTGCTGCGTCCCGGTGGGCGGCTCGTTCTGGCCGATATCATCCCCATGCCGCCGACGCAGGGGTTGGCTAAACGGCTCGCACAGCGGTGGAGCTGGCGGCAGGCCTCGGGAAAGTTTGTGATCCCAAACGCCAACGCCTACACGCGCGAGCATTACGCGAGCAAGTTGCAACGTGTGGGATTCATCGGTGGCGAGGTCAGGTCGATCCGCGACCAGGTGTATCGGCCTTTGCACGCGTATCTCGCGCAAGATTCGGAGGCAGTCAAGAGGCTGCATCCGGTGATCCAGCTCTCGGTTCGCCTTGCCCTCAGGTTCGACCCTGAAACCGTCTTTAGCGGACTCGATTACGTCTTGGCCTCTGCGGAGAAACCGGTGCTCGCCGGTTGATCTGAGTCGGCTTGATTATCCCGGATCTGTCAGCAGGGCTAGTGATGGATCCGGGCTAACGATCATGGGGCGAGGCGAGCCACCCCGGACGATGAAACGTCGTCTCGCCCCTGACCGTTCCCTCACCCCAACCCTCTCCCAGAGGGCGAGGGGGCGAACGTGCTCCGCGAATTTCATGGTAATGATCATGGGGTGAGCCACCGGCGAGCAACCCCAGTCCATTAAAGGTCGCCTCGCCCCTGATCGTTGCCTCACCCCAAGCCTGTCCCAGAGGGTGAGGGAGCGGAGGTGCTGCGCGGATTTCGTCTTAAGCGCAGAGCCTCGCTACAGGATGTAACGCGACAGGTCCTCATCTGCAGCGAGGTGGGCCAAATTCTGGTCGACATAGCTGGCCGTCACGGTCACCGTGACGCGATCGAGCTCCGAGGCGTTGAACGAGACATCCTCGAGCAGCCGTTCCAACACCGTATGGAGGCGGCGCGCGCCGATGTTCTCCGTGCGCTCATTGACCTGCCAGGCCACCTCGGCGATGCGCCGGAGGCCGTCTTCGGTAAATTCTATGTTGACCCCCTCGGTGTTGAGGAGTGCGCGGTACTGGTCCGTCAATGAGGCGTCGGGCTCAGTGAGGATGCGCACGAAGTCCTCGGTGGTCAGCGCCTTGAGCTCGACCCGAATCGGCAGGCGGCCCTGCAGCTCCGGGATCAGGTCGGAAGGCTTGGCCAGGTGGAAGGCCCCTGAGGCGATGAACAACACATGATCGGTGCGCACCATACCGTACTTGGTCGAGACCGTCGTGCCCTCGACAAGTGGCAGTAGGTCCCGCTGCACACCTTCGCGCGAGACATCGGCCCCGCCCGTGTGCTCGGTGCGACGTGTGACCTTGTCGATCTCATCAAGGAAGACGATACCCGTTTGCTCGACCATATTGACGGCTCGTAGCTTGATGTCCTCTTCGTTGAGTCGCTTAGCGGCCTCCTCGTCGCGCAGCACCTTGATGGCATCGCGGATCTTCAGCTTGCGGCGCTTCGTGCGCCCACGGCCCATGTCCTGAAACAGGCTCTGCAGCTGGCTCGTCATCTCCTCCATCCCGGGCGGGGCCATGATCTCGACGCCGAGCGAGCCCGCCGTCACTTGGACCTCGACCTCGCGCTCATCGAGGGCGCCAGCGCGCAAGCGCTCGCGCAGCTTCTCGCGCGTGCAGGGCGTGGCCGCCTTCGACTGGCTCTCTTCCTCGAAGCTGGTCGGCGGGGGGAGGAGGATATCGAGGATGCGCTCCTCGGCGGCAGCTTCGGCCGTGTCGGCGAGCTTCGCCATCTCTTGCTCGCGGACCATCTTTACGGCGATATCGATCAGATCGCGGATGATGGACTCGACATCGCGCCCGACGTAGCCGACTTCGGTGAACTTGGTCGCCTCGACCTTGATGAAGGGGGCATTGGCCAGGCGCGCCAGTCGGCGTGCGATCTCGGTCTTGCCGACACCGGTCGGCCCGATCATCAGGATGTTCTTTGGCGTGATCTCCGAGCGCATGGGCTCGTCGATCTGAGTACGTCGCCAGCGATTGCGCAGCGCGATGGCGACGGCGCGCTTCGCCTCGTCCTGACCGACGATATGCTTGTCGAGCTCGGCGACGATTCGTTGAGGGGTGATATTCGACATGGAGGATCCGGAGGCTGGTGGCTGGATGGTGCTCGAGGCTTGGCTTCAGGGTACGAAATCAGGATTCGCTCGCGAGCTCTTCCAGTACCAGATTGTGATTTGTGTAGACACAGATATCCGCGGCGATCCCGAGCGCACGCTCGACGATTTCACGGGCGGTCAGGCCGGTATTCTCCAACAGTGCCCGGGCCGCAGCCTGCGCGAAGGGCCCACCGGAGCCGATCGCCATCAGGGAATGCTCGGGCTCGATCACATCGCCGGTCCCAGAGATCATGAGGGATGTGTTGGCGTCGGCGATGCAGAGCAAGGCCTCGAGGCGGCGCAGAAGGCGATCGGTGCGCCAATCTTTGGCCAGTTCCACGGCCGAGCGAGTCAGGTTGCCTTGGTGCTTTTCCAGCTTGCCCTCGAAGCGCTCGAACAGTGTGAAGGCGTCGGCGGTGGCGCCGGCGAAACCGGCTAGCACACGGTCCTTGTAGAGCCGCCGTACCTTGCGCGCGTTGCCCTTCATCACCGTCTGACCCATCGAGACTTGCCCGTCACCGCCGATGACGACGCGATCGTCGCGCCGCACCGAGAGGATTGTAGTGCCGTGAAAGGATTGCATCGTCAAACTCCGAACCTGCAGGGCGTTCCGGGGGGATCGCTACATCGAATACCACGCTCGTATGGGCGTGACAGCGCGAGCAAACGCGCCCTTACCATGACGAGACCATGACGAGAGAGGACGGTCCGCGGGGCGCTTCCAGGTCGGGACATCATACGCGAGCCGTTTCGGGCTGTCAGATGCGTCCCATTGCGCCGTGCGCGGCCCGGCTATGGCCAGGCAACGCCACTGCGCGCCAACGATCGACGTCGCGAAAACGATGAGGATCTCTTGCCACCCGACGCGAAATCGCGGTGGTTCGATCAGACTTCAACAGCTCGACTCATCGGCGTCGATCACAGTCCCGTCCAGGTTTGCCGCGTGACGACCGCGAGGGTCCGCACAGCAGACGCTACGGCGGCGGTTTCAGGGTCCGCTGTGCGGACCATCCCCGTTGGCCGGACTGATGATCAAGGCCGACTCATCTTGTCCAGTTAACGGGCTGCCGCTAACGATCATGGGACGAGGCGAGCCACCCTAGATGATGAAATGCCGCCTCGTCCCTGATCGTTCCCTCACCCCAACCCTCTCCCAGAGGGCGAGGGAGCGAGCGTGGTGCGCCGATTTCATAGTCAGGTTTGGGCGGCCTGTCGACGGAGCCTTGGGCCCTCGGGCGCGGAGGGCCTGGGTCCCAACGGGGCAGCGGGTCATGTGGACCGCATATTCAGCGGCGCTTGGCGTAGCCGATCCCCGTCAGGGCCTGCTCGATCTCGTCGAGGATGGCCGGGTCGTCGATCGTTGCTGGCATTCGATACTGTTGGCCGTCGGCGATCTTCTTCATGGTGCCGCGGAGTATCTTTCCTGAACGGGTCTTTGGTAGCCGCTCGACGATGGCGACGTGCTTGAAGGCCGCTACTGGGCCGATCTGGTCGCGCACCAGCGCTACCAATTCGGTGACGATCGCTTGCGGCTCGCGCGCGACGCCGGCCTTAAGTACGACGAGTCCAACCGGGAGCTCGCCCTTGAGCTCGTCGGCGGCACCGATGACGGCGCACTCGGCGACATCCGGATGCGCCGACAGAGCGCCCTCCATCCCGCCCGTCGAGAGGCGGTGACCGGCCACATTGATGATGTCGTCGATCCGGCTCATGACGAAGATGTAGCCGTCCTCGTCCATGTATCCGGCGTCGCCGGTCAGGTAGTAGCCCTCCTGCGCGGAGAGATAGGACTCGATGAAGCGCTTGTCGTCACCCCACAGCGTCGGCAGGCAGCCTGGAGGCAAGGGCAGCTTGATCAGGATCCGGCCGATGTCACCGGGCGCGACCGCCCGCCCGTCTTCGTCGAGGACTTGCACGTCGTAGCCCGGCACCGCGACCGTCGGCGAGCCGGGCTTGATCGGGAGCTTCTCGATGCCGAGGCAATTCGCCGCGATCGCCCACCCTGTCTCGGTTTGCCACCAGTGATCGACCACTGGCACCCGTAGGATCTGCTCGGCCCAGCGCAGGGTGTCCGGGTCGCAGCGCTCGCCGGCCAAGAACAAGGCCCGGAAGCCGGCGAGGTCATAATCGGCCAACAGCTTGGCCTGGGGATCGGCCCGTTTAATCGCCCGAAAGGCCGTCGGGGCCGTGAACAGGATGGCAACGTCGTGCTCCTCGATCACGCGCCAGAAGGCCCCGGCATCCGGGGTGCCGACGGGCTTGCCCTCGTAGAGCACCGTCGTGCAGCCTGTCAGCAGAGGGCCATAGACGATATAGGAGTGGCCGACCACCCAGCCGACATCTGAGGCCGCCCAGTAGACCTCCCCGGGCTTGGCCCCGTAGATATTGGTCATGCTCCAGCACATCGCCACGGCGTGGCCACCGTTGTCCCGTACCACCCCCTTCGGTTGGCCCGTGGTGCCGGACGTGTAGAGGATGTAGAGTGGGTCAGTCGCCGCCACCGAGACGCACTCGGCCGGCGTCGCGGCGGCAACCGCCTCGGCCCAGCCGATATCGCGACCCGGCAGCAGGACTCCCGGCTCCTGCGGGCGCTGCAGGATGATGCACCGCTCCGGCTTGTGGGCAGCGAGCTCGATGGCCTCATCGAGCAAGGGCTTGTAATGCACCACGCGGTTGGGCTCGATCCCGCATGAGCCCGCGACCATCACCTTTGGCTTGGCGTCGTCGATGCGCGTGGCGAGCTCCCGGGCGGAGAAACCGCCGAACACGACAGAATGGATGGCGCCGAGCCGGGCGCACGCCAGCATGGCGACGGCCGCCTCCGGAACCATCGGCATGTAGACGATCAAGCGATCGCCTTGGGCGAGGCCTGCGGCGCGGAGCGCCCCGGCAAACCGGGCAACGCGATCCTTGAGCTCGGCGTACGAGATGACCTCCTTGTACCCAGTGACGGGGCTGTCGTAGATGATGGCGGCCTGGGCGCCGCGCCCCGCGGCGACGTGGCGATCCACCGCGTTGTAGCAGGTGTTGAGGCGCGCACCGGCGAACCAGCGGTACAAGGGCGGGTTGGAGTCGTCGAGCACCCGATCCCAGGGTGCGTCCCAGTCGACCGCCCGGGCCGCGTCGGCCCAGAACCCGTCAGGATCGCGCATCGCGCGCTCGTAGGTAGCCTGATAACCCATTGTTCTCTCCTCAGCTCGATGACCGGCCGGTCTCGGCTGCCGTAACGATCGATGCCCACGCGATGGTTTCTGCAAGGCGTCCGGCTGCGTGCATTGCGTCAGGTCTGCCACCACGCGGGGGAAGGCGGTTCCGGGCCTCTTAGAAGGCGGCCTGAAAGCGAGCGACGAAGGTGTCGTAGTCGTCGTCCGGCAAGACATTGATGCCCGCAGCGCCCTTGCGTCCCCCCCCTGTCGGGAACTGTCGGCACAGCGCATCCGCCCCCTCGTTCGTCTCCCGGGGGGCTCGCACGCTGACAATGAGCCCGCCCTCGGGACGCCGCGTCAGGAGCGCATGCGCCCGTGCGGGCGAGGCCGCCGCCAGCTCGTTGGCGAGCACACCGCTGGCGCGGCGCGCCCAGGATTCGGCGGGCAGCACATAGAGCGCGTGGCGCTCAGTGAGCAACGCGGGCTTGAGATCGCGGGCGCGTGCCATGTCCTCCGCAAAGCCTGTGCGCAAGACCGCGAAGGCGTCATCGGCCGCGATGAATTCCAGTGGATCGTTATAGTCGCGCAGGCGGCGATGCAACGCGTCCGGCGCGAAGTGCAGGTCGGCGAGTCGCTCGCCATAGCCGTTGTAGTTCAGGCAGATCCCCAGATCGCGCAATTGAGCCAGGTCGCGGTCGGCGAGACCCAGCCGGGCTGCCGCCGCGCGCGCCGAGGCATCGAGCCCGTCGCCGAAGGCCCCGACGACGGCCCATGCGCGGTAACGTCCGTCGAGTGTGGCGTCCACAAGCAGGCTGGTACAGGTGTCCGGTGCCGGATCGATACGGGCGGAAAGGCCTGGATGGGAGGGCAGCTCGCCGGCGTAATGGTGGTCGAAATAGGTGACGGCCGCGCCGCGCGAGAGGATCTCGATGAGCGGCGCACGGTTCTTATCGAGGGAGAGGTCGAGCACGGTGACCCGGTCCCCGGCCTGCGCAGGAACCCGCTCCAGCAACGCGATGTCACGCTTGACGCCAGTGACGAGCTCGGCCTCGCGGGGCTCGATGAGACGCAGCTGCTGCAGGGCGCAAAGGCCATCGGCGTCGCCGTTGAACACGTCGTAGTCAGTCATCGGTAGAGGACACCTGAGCTGAGAAGGGTGTGAGTTCGTGACCGTGAAGATACAGGGTAGGCATCGCGTACCTTCCGCGCTTTGGAGCTACGAAAGACACGAAATACGCGAAAGTGAACGATCTGGACAGGATAAAGTGGCTTTTTTCGCGTTTTTCGCTTGTTTCGTAGTTACTTCCGTTCGCCACAACGTTCAGCTTGTTCTTGAGCCGTTCATTAGCGGTCGACTGTGCCCGGCCCGATCACTCGGCCGCGGGCGGTTCCTCTTCCACGTCAAAACCCTCCTCGTCGTCCCAAAGCTCCTGCTCATATTGATCGGGAGGCGGATTGCCGTCATGCACAAGGTAGCGGCGGCGTTGGAGGTACGCATCCCGCAAGAAGGCGTAGGGATCGAGGGCGGCCTCATCGAAGATGGCCCCGGCTGTCAAGAGATCGGCGCGGCGGTCAACCGCGCGCAACGCGATGGCGCCCCAATACACCTCATCTCTCTTCAGGCTGAACAACGGATCGATGACGACATCACCGGCCAGGCCAACAGTGTCGCGCACGCTGCTCGGGCCGAGCAGCGGGAGCATCACGAACGGACCGGGGCCGGCTCCCCAATAGCCGAGGGTCTGGCCAAAATCCTCCTTGTAGCTGGGAATGCCCATGTTGGTGGCGACATCGATGAAGCCCAGCAGCCCGACCGTCGAATTTACCGCGACGCGTCCGACATCGCTACCGGCACGGGATAGCTTGAATTGGAGCGCATTGTTCACCGCCGACGTGAGATCGGCGATATTGTCAAAGAAGTTGGTGATGCCTTGATCGACCGGCTCTGGTGTGACCTTCTGGTAGCCCTTGGCTACCGGCTTCATGAAGGCATTGTCGAAGTCAGTATTGAACCGATGCACGCCGCGGTTGAAGGGCTCCCAGGGGTCGCGAGGGTCGCGCAGCTCCTTCGGCGTTGACGCGCATCCAGATAGCAGAAGAGCTACCCACCCCAGACCACAGAGTCCAATACAGGCACCCGTTCGCATTCTTAGTCCTTTCGCTCTTCGCGGCCACGTCGGTGCCGTGATCTTACAATGAAATCCGCGCAGCACGCTCGCTCCCTCGCCCTCTGGGAGAGGGATGGGGTGAGGGAACGATCAGGGGCGAGGCGACATGTCATGGTCTGGGGTGGCTCGTCTCGCCTCATGATCGTTAGCACGGGCCTTGGCTCGGCCGCCGTGAGCGGAGCCGACGAGTGGCCCAGGGGAGCTGCGAGGGTTTGGCACGGCGCTCGCTTACCGCGTATTCTCTCGGGATGAGACTCGACGAGGATCAGAGACCGCCGCTGGCGCGACGCTTCCGCGGCTTCCTACCGGTTGTAGTGGACGTCGAAACCGCCGGATTCGACCCCCAGCGCCATGCCCTCCTCGAGGTCGCGGCCGTGATCATTCGGATGAATTCGCAGGGGAGTCTGGAGCCGGCGGCGACCCTGTCCTGTCATGTCCTGCCCTTCATCGGTGCCGAGATCGACCAGCGCGCGCTCGCCTTCAACAAGATAGACCCCAATCATCCGCTACGCGATGCGGTCTCCGAGCAGGATGCACTGCAGCGCATCCTCACCCCTATCCGCAAGGCTGTGAAGGCCACGGGCTGCAATCGGGCCATACTGGTCGGCCACAACGCGGCATTCGATCTGGGATTCATCAAGGCCGCGGTCGAGCGTACGGGATTCAAACGCAACCCGTTCCACTCGTTCAGTGTCTTCGACACCGTCAGCCTGGCTGGCCTCGCCTACGGACAGACGGTACTGGCGAAGGCCGCACAGGCCGCCGGACTCGGCTGGGAGAACAGCCAGGCCCACGGCGCCATCTATGACGCCGAGCAGACCGCGCGACTGTTTTGCGCGATCGTCAATCG
Source organism: uncultured Chromatiaceae bacterium (assembly GCA_964583605.1). Taxonomy (GTDB): domain Bacteria; phylum Pseudomonadota; class Gammaproteobacteria; order Chromatiales; family Chromatiaceae; genus CAZOWL01. Next base: position 32,412 of record CAZOWL010000033.1, read on the forward strand.
GTGGCGGGAGCTGGACCCGTTCCCATATTGGGAGCAAGGTAAAGACGAACAGAAAAGGGCACGGGACACTCCCGATGGGAGGGAGTAATCACCCGAAGCCGCCCGCGGCTGTGTCGGCGATGGCCGCCTGCAACCGCAGATACAGGCGCCGGCAGATCTATTCTTGGCGGTCCGCCTCGGGCATCTTCGCGGCGGCCTCGTCCATCATCCGTTTCAGCTCGCCGGTGGCGTGCAGCTCCAATGTGATGTCGCAGCCGCCGACAAGCTCGCCGTCGATGTAGATCTGAGGGAAGGTGGGCCAGTCGGCGTAACGCGGCAGATTCTCGAAGATGTCCGGGTCCTGAAGGACATTCACGTACGCAAACGGCACTTCGCACTCCTGTAGGGCGGCCGAGGCCCGCATCGAGAACCCGCACTGTGGAAATTGCGGCGTCCCCTTCATGTAGATCACGATCGGGTTGTTCTTGACCTGTTGGTCGATCCTCTCCAAGACATCCATCACGCACCTCGCTGGCAGCCGGCTTCTAGGAACGGAGTACTGGTTGTTCCAGTGCTCACGAGAGTCGGGATACCGCCAACCATTTCAAGGGACGATGTTGCGGCAGAGAGGTGATCAGCGGCGCTGCCTGCAGAGGCGAGCGGCGATGGGGTGTCAGGCCTGCCCATCCACGTGCCGCTGCAGCCACAGCTCGAGCAGTGCCAGGTGCCAGAGCTTGTTGCCGAGGATCCGCGTGTGGTGGCGATCCGGTGCGGCCAGCAGCTCCTTGACGTAGCCGCGCTGGTAGAGGCCGCGCTCACGGCAGGCCTGGGAGCCTAGTAGCTCACGCATCCAATCGAGGAAGGCGCCGCGCACATACTTCAGGGCCGGCATCGGGAAGTAGCCCTTCGGTCGGTCGATGACGGCATCGGGCAACCGCCCGCGCGCCATCGCCTTCAGCGGGTATTTGCCGCCTTCGCGGAGCTTGAGCGCGGGCGGACAGCGCGCCGCGAGCTCGACCAACGGGTGATCGAGGAAGGGCACTCTAGCCTCTAGGCCCCAGGCCATCGTCATATTATCGACGCGCTTGACTGGGTCATCGACGATCAGGCTGGTTACGTCGAGACGGAGGACGGCGTCCAGGAATTCCTCGGCGCCCGGCTCGGCCAGGCGCTCGGTGATCCAGGCCGAGCTGTAGTCGTCGCCGGCAAGCGCAGGGGCGACGAGACGTCGGTACTCGGCGTGGTCGCGGTCGAAATAGTGCTTGCGGAAGCGCTCCGTCCAGGTGCCCTCGGTCTCGGCCCGCATCCGCGGATACCAGAAATAGCCGCCGAAGACCTCGTCGGCCCCTTGCCCAGACTGGACCACCTTGATCTCCTGCGACACGCGCTCGCCGAGCAGGTAGAAGGCGACGGCATCCTGACCGAACATCGGCTCGGCCATGGCGTCGACGGCCTCAGGTAGTCGGCTCAAGACCTGCGCATTCGGGACGAGGAAGCGGTGGTGGCGCGTGCCATAGCGCTCGACCACCTGATCCGAATACTCGAACTCGCTGCCCGCTTCCTCGGGGGTATCCTCGAAGCCGACCGAGAAGGTGTGCAGGTCCGTCACCCCTGCCTCGGCGAGGAGCGCCACCAACAGGCTAGAATCGAGCCCCCCGGAGAGCAGCACGCCGACCGGCACATCCGCCGCCGCGTTGTGGCTCTGTACCGCCGCTAGCAGCGCGTCATGAATGGCGGCGAGCCACTCTTGCTCGCTCGGTGCCGGCTCTGGGCGGGTCGCGTCCAAGGCCCAATAGGCGCCTTCTGTCCGGCGCCCATCGGGCGTGACGCGGAGCCAGTGACCGGGCGCGAGCTTGCGCACGCCCTGCAGGATGGTCCCTGGTGCCGGCACGACGGCGTGGAGCGTGAAGAGGTGATGGAGGGCGACCGGGTCGATCGCGGTGTCCACTGTCCCCGCGGCCAGGAGCGCCTGCGTGGAGGATGCGAAGCGAAACCGGTGGCGGTCTTGCGCCCAGTAGAGGGGCTTGATCCCGAAGCGATCCCGGGCCAGGAACAGCTCGCGGCGCTCGGTATCCCAGAGCGCAAAGGCGAACATGCCGCGCAGGCGGGGGAGGCAGCCCTCGCCCCAGGCGTGCCAGGCCTTGAGGATGACCTCGCTGTCGCCATCGGAGAAGAAGCGGTAGCCCCGGCCGCTCAGCTCGCGACGGAGCTCGCGGTAGTTGTAGATCGTCCCGTTGAAGATCAGCGCCAGTCCGAGCTCGGTGTCGATCATCGGCTGATTGGCGCGCACCGAGAGGTCGATGATGGCCAGCCGTCTGTGGCCCAAGCCCAGCTCACCGTCGCTGTAGCTCCCGCCGTGGTCCGGTCCGCGCCGGGTCATGGCCTCCAGCATTCGAGCGATGGCCGTGAGATCCGCGGGCCTCCCGTCGTGGCGCAATTCGCCAGCCAGTCCGCACATCAGCGTCTATTGCCCTCCGTCGACCCGATCCGGGGCTCCCCAGCCGCCGCCGCCCGGGGTCTCGATCCGCAGGCGGTCGCCGGCGCCGAGGGCCAGGGTGGTCTTGCCGGGCAGTGCTGCTCCGTTCAATCGATTACGCCCGGCGGCCCCGTGCTCGCCGCCCGCTGCGCCCCATGGCCGATGGCGGCGGCGCTCGGTCAACAGCGTCGCCTGCGCCGCTGCGAGCAGCTCGATCTCGCGCACCAGCCCATCGCCGCCACGCCGCACGCCGGCGCCGCCAGAGCCGCCGCGCAGGCGGTACTCACGGATCCGGACCGGGTAGCGGGTCTCCAGGACCTCGATCGGCGTGTTCAGTGTGTTCGTCATGTGTGTCTGCACCCCGGACCAGCCCCCGCCGCGCGCGCCGGCGCCCATGCCGCCACCGATGGTCTCGTAGTAGTCCCAGGGCGCGTCGGGCCCGCTGCGGCCCATGGCCAGGTTGTTCATGGTCCCTTGGCTCGCCGCCGGGATGAGCTCTGGCGCCGCCTGCGCCAAGGCCCCGAGCATGAGGTCGACGACCCGGCTGCTCGTCTCCACATTGCCGGCGGCCACGGCGGCCGGACGATGCGCGTTGAGCACAGACCCGGGTGGCGCAAAGAGGCGGATTGGACGGAAGGCCCCGGCACACGCGGGCGTCTGCGGCGGCATGAGGCAGCGGAAGGCGTAGAAGACGGCCGCCGCCGTCACGGCCAACGGACAGTTGATGTTGCCCGGCACCTGATCGGCCGTGCCGGCGAAGTCGACGGTGACTCCGTCCTCATCAACGGCCAGACTGACCTGCAGCCGGATGTCTCGGGTCCCTTGGCCGTCATCGTCCATCCAGTCGGCAAACGCATAGCGGCCCTGTGGCAGCTCGTTGAAGGCTTGGCGCGCGAGGCGCTCGCCGTAATCGTTCAATTCGTCAAGGCCAGCGTGGAAGCGGGTTGCCCCCAGCTGGGTGACCAGCGCGGCGACCCGCGCCACGCCGGTTCGGTTGGCGGCGATCTGGGCCAGGAAGTCGCCGCGCGCGTCGCCTGGGCGGCGCGTCGCAGCCGTCACGCGTCCGAGGAGGTCCTGATCGAGGACACCTGCCCGGACCAGACGGACCGGTGCGATGATGAGCCCCTCCTCATGCAACGAGCGAGAGACGGGCATCGACCCTGGTGTGTCCGCCCCGATGTCTGCGTGATGCGCGCGATTGACGACGAAGGCCACGCGGTCCTCGCCGCTGAAGACCGGGGCGATGACCGTGACATCGGGCAGGTGCGTGCCGCCCAGGAACGGGTCGTTCAGGATGACCATGTCGCCGGGCGCCCAGGTCCGCTGCGCGACCAGATCGACCATCGCGAAGGCCATGCTGCCGAGGTGCACGGGAATGTGCGCGGCTTGCGCGGCCAGACCACCTTCGGCGTCGAACACCGCGCACGAGAAGTCCAGTCGATCACGGATGTTCGTCGAAAAGGCGGCATTGCGCAGCACCGCACCCATCTCTTCGCAGACCGCGTCGAGACGGCTGGCGAATAGGCTCAGTTCGATCGGATTCATCGCCATGAGCTATCGAAAAAAGCCTCTTGGAATGGCGGTACGCCGATTGAGGTCACCGGTCAGGGGGCCCATGTACGGGGAACCGTTCTGTGTTTTTCGAGAGGAGAGAGACTGCAATGACCCACGAACTGCCACCGCTCCCGTACGCGAAGAACGCCCTAGAGCCGGTCATCTCGCAGGAGACGATCGACTACCACTACGGCAAACATCACCAGACATACGTCAACAATCTCAATAACTTGATTCCTGGCACCGAGTTCGAGGACCTGTCGCTCGAAGACATCGTCATGAAGGCCTCGGGCGGTATTTTCAATAACGCGGCTCAGGTCTGGAATCATACCTTCTACTGGAACTGTCTGAGCCCGAACGGCGGAGGCGCGCCAGCCGGTGCCCTGGCTTCCGCGATCGACAAGGCCTTCGGCTCGTTCGACGAATTTAAGAAGCAATTCTCCCAATCGGCCGCCACCAATTTCGGCTCCGGCTGGACCTGGCTCGTCAAGAACAGCGCCGGCGGTGTTGAGATCCTGAATACCTCGAACGCCGGCACACCGCTCAGTGAGGGCAAGAAGCCGCTCCTGACGATCGACGTCTGGGAGCACGCCTACTACATCGACTACCGCAATGCCCGCCCGAAGTACCTCGAAGAGATCTGGCAGCGCATCAACTGGGATTTCGTCGCCGCCAATTTCGAGGGCTGAGGCACCGATTGCTTCGTCAGGGCGAGCCCGACTCCGTGGGAGCGCCCTGGACGAACCGATTTCTTCAGCGAGGTTAGGCGCGCAAGTCCTCAAGGTGTGGGGGGCGACCAACACCCACTCAATATCGATGCTCTATTCCCGCTCCAGGCAATCGTCGAAGCTCAGCAGGGGTGGTGTGCGCACGCTACTCGTGACCCTGATCGCTTAGCTTCGGCTCTTCCCCTTTCGCTGCCAACCTTCTCGAGCCGCATCAATCGGTGGTGGCCGGAGGGTCGGCCTTCAGGCCGAGACTAATCATCAGAGCCGGCCGACAGCATGCTCTTGACGTGGTCACACGTTGCGCTCCGAGGAAGTGGTCCGCCCAGAGACCGGCCCTCCGACCACTTGCTCTGATCGTCAAAGGCTTCGGCGACCGGCTCTCGCTTCCTCCAGCACATCGCTGCTCAGGTCATGCTCGGCGAGATTGCGCAGGTCATCGTCATCGTCATCCCATGTCGCGTCGGTTGCGTAGAGCGGATTCGAGCCACGGACACGCTTGAGCACCTCGAGCATGCCGTCATCACCATCGTCGAAGTCCAGCGTGGCGGCTTCACGTATGCCGCAGTTCGCCACCCCGCTGCGCCCCTCGGCGACATGCGTATTAATCGGCGGTGCAGACCGCCATCGACGTGGGTGTGAGGAAGAGAAAACACCCCTGCACCTCTTCCTCCCTCCGATCAAGCTATACGCTCGCAGAGTTTTGATGGCGTCGCGACGAGGACCCGTCTCTCCCTGTTTCGCAGCGCGGGAGAGTGACGGGTCAAGCTAGGCAGCGCTCAATCTGGCGTAATCACCGTGTCGATGACATGAATCACGCCGTTACTCGCCTCGATGTCTGTCTTGACTACCGTCGCTTCATCAACCTTAACACCGTCGCTGGTGTCGATCGTGATACTGCTTCCCTCGACCGTGACGGCCGTGTCGAGCTGAGCTACGTCGGCGGCCATCACCTTCCCGGGCACCACGTGGTACGTGAGCACCGCCGTCAATGCTTCTTTGTCTGCCAGCAGTGCGTCCAGATCGGCCTCAGGGATCTTCGCGAATGCCTCATCGGTGGGCGCAAACACCGTGAAGGGACCCTCGCCCTGCAGGGTCTCAACCAGTCCGGCCGCCTGGAGCGCGGTGACGAGCGTCTCGAAGCTGCCAGCCGCCATGGCCACCTCAACAATGTCCCCCGTGGAGCCCGCGTCCTTACCCCCCATCGCGGTCTTGACGAATTCCGGCTTCGATTGAGGCCAGTACAGCACCGGCACCATGTAGGGCGACATGCGCGGATGCATGCCCATGCCCCAGGGGCTGTAGCCATGTCGCTGGTAGGCCATTGCCGGATGCCCAGAATGCCGCCGGTAGTAGCCGTAATGGCCCGGATGACCTGTCGCTCCATGATAGCCATAGGGTGCCTTCATCTGGCTACAGTTCCCGCCAGCGACGGCATCGTCCATCGCCCCGACGCCGAGTCCAAGACCGAGAAGGGTGGCCGTAGCGAGTGTCGCGTTTGTAAAGGACATTATCATTGCCTCGATCGTTACGCTTAAGAGCTATTGCGGTATCCGGGAGCTTTCCCGGCGACGGCTGACAAGGTTTGTTCGCTTGTCAAAACAGCAAGTGGTCTCCGCGATCGAGCATCCTCTCTTTCTCCGCACGATTTTCGCGGGAGTCTCGCATTTCGCATTCGATGCCCTCAAGCCTCTGTGGGCCGAGCTGGCTGGTCGGAGAGTCGACGAGGTAACGGCCCGCGGCAAGGTAGTCTTCACGCGTGTGGCACGCGTGTGGCGAGCCAATCGAGCGCGGTCCTGTCGGCGGGCGAGCCTGCTCCTGGTGCCGCCCCTGCCAACCGGACGCAGGACTCTGATGAGCACTTCCCCAATCCTCGCAATGCGTCCCAGCCGTTGGAGAGCGCGTTCGGACGCTCTACGACCGCCCGTGGTCCGCCTCCGGTCGTCACGTCATCTACTGGATGCATCACGCAGTGAGGGGCCACGAGAACGCGGTACTCGATGACGCTCGGGTCGAGCTGGGCGCGGTGGGGGCCCCGCCAGGGGCCGTGGGCGTACCGCTCGACATGCTCGAACGGACTTTCGTCCATGAGCGCGAGGTGACGTCCGGCATCAACGAGCTCATCGATCTGGCCCAATCGGAACAGGATCACGCGACGAATATCCTCCTTCAGTGATTCGTTACTGAGCAGACCGAGGAGGAAGCGACCGTCAAAGAGATTCTCGGGCATCTCCGTCACGTCGGTGACCAGGGCGGAGGCCTTCTCATGGTCGACAACGAGCCAGCGTCACTCGCTCCAGGGCTGGTTCCCGCGGCGGGCTCGTCTCACTGCCCCCGGCTAGACACCTGCGACCAGGTCAGGGCCGGTCGCATGCGGTCCGAACACTGCGTAGGAGGGAGGGCACCTCGTTCATGCCCACGCGTAAGCTCTTTGGAAGCCTGCCGGTTGCGCTGCTATGCTTGCCGGCCCAGAATTTCAAAGATGCGCCTCACCGACCGACAACGCGCGACGATCCGTGCCACGCTCGCGCGGCACTTTGGCCAAAATACCCGCGTCCGCGTGTTTGGCTCGCGGGTTGGCGATGCGGCCAGGGGTGGGGACATCGACCTCTATATCGAGCCGGAGATCCAGTCGGCCGATGAGATCGTCGCGGCGCGCTTGAACGCGCTGGCCGAGCTTCACCGTCTCCTTGGCGAGCAGAAGATCGACCTGGTGATCCATCGCGAAGGCGTGCCTGAGCTGCCGATTCATCGAATCGCACGGGAAACGGGCGTACCGCTGTGAGAGACCTCGCCTACACAGGTGCCCGCGACATCTGCGCGACACATGCCGAGCGCTTGCGTTGGGCCATGATCGCCCTCGAGCCGCACCGCCCTTTTCCCGCGCAAGGCGTTTCCGAGCTCGGCCCCGTGGATCTGGCGATTTGCGACCGGTTCACCGTGCGCTTTGCCAAGCTTCAAGACGCCATGGGCACCAAGCTCTTACCTCTGGCGCTGGAGCTCACCCGGGAGCCCGGTGAGCTGTCCGCCTTCATCGACAAGCTCAATCGTCTGGAGAAGATCGGCGCCATCCGCTCCGCTGCGCAGTGGCTCGAGCTGCGCGAGATGCGCAACCAGTTCGCGCACGATTACCCCAACGATCCGGAGATCCAGGCGGCCCTCTTGAACAAGGCCTTCGCCCTGGCGGAACAGATGCTTGGTATTCTCGGCGAGATCAATCGCTTTGCCGAGGGCTATCGATAGATCAGATTCAAGGGGAACCGCGGGGGAAACCGGATCGGCTTGGTATGCTCGCGACAAGCTGGATCCTCCCCGTTGAACTGATGTGGTCCACGACGGTGGACACTGGCGACGTACACAAGAAATGTTCGAATTTAAGGTGGTCGAGCTCGCCCCGGAGTAAAGTGGACCCCGAAAATCGGACAGTAGTTTAGGCTTGCCTCCCAACCGAA
>CAZOWL010000034.1:0-40130 GCA_964583605.1 uncultured Chromatiaceae bacterium
GCCAGCGGCTAGGTAATTCAATTTGGGCCCTTTAAATAAATCTGTCCCCTTTGTTGCCCCCTTTGTTGCCCTTTGTTGTTACTTTGTTAAGAGCAGCACGGGATTGCGATGCACGCGCCAGAAGCGGCGCAGTACCGCCAGCGTCGCCTGCGGCAAGGGCACTAAGCGATCCTTGTTGCCCTTGGCATCGCGGATGTGCACCCGTCGGCGGGCGGCATCGGGATCGGCGGCCGTCAGACGCTGCCCCTCACCCAGTCGCAGACCCAGGCTGTAGAGGTTGAAGAAGAACACGCGGTAGCAGAGGGTGTGGGTCGCCTGAATCAGGCGCTCGATCTCCGCGACGGTGAGGATATCCGGCAGGCGCTGTGCCTTCGGTGGCTTGATCAGATCGACATGCCCCCACGCCTTGCGCAGCACATGGGCGTAGTAGGACTTCAGCCCATAGAGATCGATCTTCACCGCGCTCCAGGAGTGCGAGGCCAACAGCTCGGTGAAGTAGTCGGTCAGCTGCTCCGCGGACAGCTCATCGATCTGATAATCCTAAATCCGGCGGTTGAACCGCGCCATGAGCGGCAACTTGCTGCCGACGAAGGGAAATCAGCACTGGGGCATCGCACCCGATGGTGACGAATTGAACTGCTCCGAAGTTGAACAGAGTTTCTCAAAATTAGCACCTTGCGTGATTTCTCGCTTCCCCAACTGCTCTTTCTAGGTTGAAATGATCCGGTCCGCGGGCCTTTGGTGCAGAGCCGTATCGAAGACGTTGATTAGCTAGGGATTGTACGGCGCGCAGGGCGATCATGGGCGCCATTCCCGCAGCGTTTTCGCCACTCATCGTCCACATTCGGTGGTGTCCCAATTGGGGTCGTCAACCGAGGATGTGGCGATGACCGCGCTGCGCCAACGCATGATCGCGGCGATGCAGATGCATGGCTTCTCCGCCCGTACATCGCACCTCTACGCTGACTCTAGCCCAGAGCCGCCCTCGACCGGTTGGGAATGACGGTCCGGATGGCCGCGGCGCATCGTCTCCTCACGGTGCGATGCGACCCCGCCAGGTCCCCAGGTAGAGAGAAGGCACAATCTCGGTCATTAGAGCGCTGTTGCGCTTTAGCTGGCGAGCTGGCGATGCAGCCCCTCGTCCCAATCAGATGTCAGGGAGCGGAAGAGCCAGCTCTGTCGCTGCCGCAGTCGTTGGTAGCCCGCCTTGAGATCCAGGATCATCGTGATACGGCGGCTTGCGCAGTGCAGCTCGCCGTCCTCGTGGGTCGCGACCGGGGCGAAGCCCAGGACCCTGGTGTGAAAGCCGTATGGGCTGTGGGGGTCGTTCTCGAAGACGTCGGTGATGTAGTGCGTGAAGCCCCGCTCGATCGTCTCGCGGGTGGCGGCCCGCATCAGCGCCACGGCCAACAGCAGATTACGCCGGTATGCCGGCACGATCGCGAAGCGCCCGATCTCGGCGATCCGGTTCGTCTGCAGGAAACGATCGACATCTACGCGCGGGTCGAGCAAGGTAACCTTGTAGCCGCGGTACTGACCGAGAGGCGGCTCATAGTAGACCCGCAGCACCCCCGCTGGTTGGCGGCGGCGCAGGGCAATGAACCAGGAGATGGAGTCGCTCGTGAGGTCGGACGCTGGGAACTGGCTTTCCGCACGGTCGACCCAGGCCTTCTCTACTTGATAGGTCGAGCGCAAGACGGCGAGCGCCTGGTCCCTCGTCGTCGCATCGGCGACCCGCATGACGCTGATCTTCTTCAACATACGGAGCCTCCAGGGGCGCTTTGCGCGGGCCCGGCAGTGGGATTAACGGGACACGACCTCGGGCTCGTCTAATGCGGGCCCCCGATCCGTCCAGACCTTGCCGCAGTGCGCGGCTAAGGCCGTCATCATCTGGCGATGCCAGTCGTGCACCTGCGATCTGGCAACGGGGCCCGGTCGAGACGGCGGCGCGATTGGGGAGCCGACCTCGAGGGTGATCGGCGAGCTTGAATCGATCGAGCCATTGGGCCTTGGAGGGCCTTGGAAGCGCACGCCGACCGGCAGCAGGGGCACTCCCGTCTCCAGCGAGAGGCGCGCGGCCCCGTACCGGCCGCGCATGAGACGCGAGGCGCTGCGGTTCACGGTCCCCTCGGGGAAGATGCCCACTGAGCCGCCATCGGCGAGTGTCGTGCGTGCCTGATCGAACGGCGCGCCGCGTTCCTGGTACCGGCGTCTCATTCCATTGAGAAACCGCAGCCGGGCCGGCTTGGTCGGCACCGTGATGCAGCCGCTGCGATCGTAGAAGTAGCCGACGCCCGGGTAGAGGCGGAAATTCCAGTCCGCCAGGAAGCGCACGGGCTTCCCAGAGCGGAGGAATAGGCACAGCGTGCCGAGATACAGCGCCTCGCGTCGCGATCCGTGGTTCGCGACGAGGATGAAGGGGTCATGGCGAGGCAGCAACCCTTCCCAATTCCTGATCTCGACGACCTGCGCCAACGCCAACCGTGCGATCAGACGCGTCAGGAGGCGGTCGACTCGCCGTGGGATCCCGTGTAGCGGCCATCGCCAGACGGACCCCGGTCGGAGCTCGCTCGAGGTGGTGGCTAGGCCTAGACCTGTGCTCGCCTGTCGCTGCAGCATCGGGAATCTAGAAGGCTTTCGTCAATGTGTTCATGCCTTTTTCCGCTCGTTCTGCGTGCGCCGGGTCGGGCCTGCACGTTGCGCATTCCAGGTGGCGATCAGGTCAATGCTCGCATGATCTGATTGCGGCTTTGCGACAATTACATTGCCGTTTGACGAACGCCGGACGTCCGTCCCCGGGCCTCGGGCGGATCAGTCTTCTCGCCGGTGGGTCGTGTCTAGGTCGTCGCGCTGCGAATCCATTCTACCCGCTTGCGCATCACTCCATAGTAAACCACGGGGATGACGACGAGCGTCAGCACCGTTGAAACGAAGAGGCCAAATAATAGCGATACCGCCAGCCCCGAGAAGATCGGGTCGTCGAGGATGAAGATGGCCCCGGCCATCGCGGCAAGCGCGGTGAGCACGATCGGTGTGGCACGGATCGCGGCCGAGGCAATCACGGCCTCCTCGAGCGGCTGGCCCTCGCGCACCTGGAGGTTGATGAAGTCGACGAGCAGGATCGAGTTGCGCACGATGATGCCGGCGAGCGCGATCATGCCGATCATTGAGGTCGCCGTGAAAGGGGCGCCGAGCAGGGCGTGTCCAGGGAGGATCCCGATCAACGTGAGCGGGATCGGGGCCATGATCACGAGCGGCACCAGATAGCTGCGGAACTGGGCGACGACGAGCAGATAGATCAGGATCAGCCCGACGCCGTAGGCTATTCCCATGTCGCGGAACGTCTCGTAAGTGACTTGCCACTCGCCATCCCACTTGAGGCTGACGCGATAGGGGTCACTTGGCGCTTGGACGAGCCATTGCGGCAGCCCGAGCTCCTTATCGAGCCGCTCGGAGATCGCGAGCAGGCCGTAGAGTGGACTGTCGGTGGTGCCGGCCATGTCACCGGTGACATAGACGACCGGGAGGAGGTCCTTGTGATGGATGCTGTGCTCGCGCGTCGTCTCGATGACGCTGACGATCTCCGAGAGCGGCACCAGCAGTCCGCTCTGGGCACGCACGCGCAAGGCGAGGACCTGCTCGAGATCCGCCTTGTCGGCCTCGCCGTACTCGACGCGGATGGGCACCGCGTACTTGACCTTGGCGCCGTGCAGATAGCCCATGTCTTCCCCGTCGAGGACCGTGGCCAGGGCCTGGGCGACGGATGCCTGTGTCACGCCAAGGCGCGCCGCCTTGCTGCGGTCGACGACGACCAAGAGCTTGCGTGACGGGTGCTCGAGCGAGTCGTCGATATCGACGATGTCCGGCGTGGTCTCGAAGGTCTTGCGCACGGCTTCGGCGGCGGCGATCTGATCGTTGTAGTCGAGCCCGTATATCTCCGCCACCAAGGGCGCCAGCACGGGCGGGCCGGGCGGCATCTCGACGATCTTGGCATTGCCGCCGTACTGGCTCGCGATGGCCTGGAGCGGCCCACGCAGCGAGCGGGCGATCGCGTGGCTCTTGCGGTCCCGGTGGTGGGCGTCGACCAGGTTGATCTGCAGATCGCCATGGTGCGCCTCTTCGCGCAGATAGTATTGACGCACCAGACCGTTGAAGTTGATCGGTGCGGCTGTCCCGACGTATATCTGGTAATCCTTGACTACAGAGACAGTCGCGACCTGCTCGCCCATCTCCTGCAAGACCCTCAGCGTCTGCTCCAGGCTCGTGCCCTCGGGCATGTCGAGCACGACTTGCAGCTCGCTCTTGTTGTCGAAGGGCAGCATCTTCAGGGTCACGACCCGGCCCGTCACGAGCATCATCGAGGCCCCGATCAGCGCGAGGATGCCGGCCAGCAGCAGCCAGCGGTTGCGCAGCCCCTTGCGTCCGGAGAGGAAGGGCGCGATCAGAGGATTGAAGAGCCTCGATAGGTGGGGAGGGCCGGAGAGGCTGCCCTTCTCGCCGTGCGCGGCTGGGCCCTGGTGACGGCCGAGTAGCGCGCGGCTCATCCAGGGCGTGAAGACAAAGGCCACGAGGAGCGAGATCAGCATGCCGGTCGAGGCATTGATCGGGATGGGGCTCATGTAGGGGCCCATCAGCCCGGAGACGAAGGCCATCGGTAGGAGCGCGGCGATCACCGTCAAGGTCGCCAGGATCGTCGGGCCGCCGACCTCGTCGACCGCCGCCGGGATCGCCTCCAGCAGCTGCCGCCCGCCGAGCGCCAGGTGGCGGTGGATGTTCTCGACGACGACGATGGCGTCATCGACCAGGATGCCGATCGAGAAGATCAGCGCGAAGAGCGACACGCGGTTCAGTGTGAAGCCCCAGGCCCACGAGGCAAACAGCGTCAGGGCGAGCGTCACGATGACGGCGGAGCCGACGATCAGCGCCTCGCGCCAGCCCAGCGCCAGGAGCACCAGCAGGATCACCGAGGCCGTCGCGAACGTCAGCTTGCTGATCAGCTTTTTCGCCTTGGCGTCGGCCGTGGCGCCGTAGTTGCGTGTGATCGTGACCTCGACGCCTGCGGGGATGAAGGTACCTTCGAGCTGGGCGAAGCGCCTGATGATCCGCTCGGCGATCGCGACGGCATTGGTCCCGGCCTGCTTGGCCACGGCGATCGTGACTGCCGGTGCGAGGCCCCCGGTGGTCAGGCCGACCTCTGCGCCATGCGGCCCGGCGCCCATCCGCACCGCGCTCTCAATAGGCTCGGGGCCGCGCTCGATGAGGGCTATATCGCGCAGGAAGACCGGGCGGCCGCCGTGGAGGCCAACGACCAGTGCCCCAATCTCCTCGGGGCTGGTCAAGAAGGTGCCGGCCTGGACGAGGACCTCCTGGTTGTCGGCGGTGATCGCAAGGTTGTCGCGGATCAGATTGCCGGCCTGCAGCGCGCGCCGCAGGTCGCTGAGATCGATGTCATAGCCGGCGAGGGCTTGCGGATCGAGGGTGACATGCACCAGCTGACTCGGGGCGCCCAGCGTATAGATGTCGCGTGTGCCCGGCACGCGCTTGAGCTCCTGCTCGATCGCGTGCGCCACCTGGCCGAGCTCGAAGGCGCCGACGCTCGGGTCTCGTGACCAGAGCGTCGCGGTGAGGATGGGCACGTCGTCGACGCCTTTCGGCTTGATGATCGGCTTGCCGACGCCGAGGTTTGGCGGCAGCCAATCCTGATTCGACGAGATCTTGCTGAACAGGCGCACAATGGCCTCGGTGCGGTCCTCGCCGACCTCATACTGCACGGTGACGACCGCCATGCCGGGTCGCGAGACGGAGTAGACGTGCTCGATGCCCTGAATCTCGGAGAGGACCTGCTCGGCGGGGCCGGCGACCAGGTGCTCGATCTCTACGGCCGAGGCGCCGGGAAAGGGGATGAAGACATCGGCGAAGGTGACGTTGATCTGCGGCTCTTCCTCGCGCGGGGTCACCAGGATTGCAAAGAGCCCGAGCAGCAGGCCGACAAGCGCCAGCAGAGGTGTGATGGCGCTGCCCTGAAAGCTGGCTGCGATCCGCCCCGAGATCCCGAGCCGCTCAGCCATCGTGCGCCTCCTCCGCGCTGGGCTCGGCCTTCATGGTCGCGACGGCCTTGCCTGGATCTAGGACGACTCGCTCCCCCGGCTCGAGGCCGGCCAGGATCGCGATATGGTCGTCGATCTCGCGTCCGACGCGCACCTGCCGGAACTGCACGCGCCCATCATCGGTGAGGAGATAGACGCCGGTCACCTCCGATCGGTAGACGACGGCTTGTGCCGGCACCAACAGCTCGCGCTCCTGGCCGATCACGAAGCCTGTCTTAATGAACATGCCGGGGAACAACGTCTTGATACCCGGAGGCAACCGTAGCCTCACGGTGAAGGTGTTGGCGCCGGTATCCGCGAACGGGAAGATGGTCACCTCGGTCGCGGTCGCAACCTCGCCGCCGGGCAGATAGATGTGCACCTCGCCGCCGGCGCGGATAGAGGGGATCAGGCTCTGCGGCACGTCCGCGACGACGCGCAGCTCATCGAGCGACAAGCCGGTCATGATCGGCGCGCCGGGGCTCGCCGTCTCACCCAGCTCGATGTGGCGGTGTGTGACGATGCCCGAGTATGGCGCGCGGATCTGGGTGTATTCGAGCTGCTCCTGCGCCTGCTCCAGCCGGGCCGTGGCGGACTCCAGCCCGGCCTGCGCGGCCTTGAGTTCGGCGGCGGCCCTGTCCATCGCCGACTCTGATACGTTGTCTTGGGCGTATAGGCCCGCGGTCCGCTCGTGCTCCTCGCGGCTGCGCTCGAGGTGCGCGGCTGCCGATTTCAGCTCGGCGGCGGCCTGCGTGGCCCGGGCGCGATGCTCGGTGTCGCGGAGCCGCACGAGGACGGCACCTTTCTCGACGTAGTCGTCGACGTCGTACCGGATCTCTTCGACCTGACCCTGGGTCTGTGCCGAGACCGTCGTGCGGTGGATGGCCTCGACGATACCATCGAGACGGTACTCGCGCGGGACGCTCTGATACGCTGCGACGGCCGTTGGCAAGGGTCCGGGCGGCGGACCGGCGAGACCGACGATCGGCATCGCGATCAAGATCGGCAATAGCGGTTTCAGGTGGGGCATGATTCGCTCGGGCAACATATTAGATTTTTCTAATATTACAACGGTGGCCTCTTTCTTCAACCCGTAAGGCACGCTGGCGGGCCAGCAACGACGTCACATTCGGGCGCTTCGGCGGCTTCGTGCAGTTCGACTATGGCACCGGCGATGAAGACGCGACCGCGTTTCAGCCGGGCTACGATCTGGACCGTTGGTTGGTCCTCGGCGGGCTCGATTACCGCTTCACCGACAATCTGATCGGTGGCTTGACCATCCGCTATGCCGATAGTGATGTCGAATACGATGACGATCGGGGGGATATGGAGGGCGACGGCTGCGGGGTTACGGCCTTCGGGACCTACTTCCTGCCCAATGGACTGTTCGTCGATGGGCTCATCGGGTACGGGAGCCACGATTACACGCTCGAGCGCCGGATCGATTACACGGTGGGCGGCCAGGTTGCCAACCAGATCGCCAAGTCCGATCCGGATTCGGATCTCTGGAACCTTCATCTCGGGGCCGGCTACACGTTGTCGCAGGGCTCCTGGTCCATTACGCCGGCGTTGCGCCTGAACTATCTGGAGAACGAGGTCGACGGTTACCGCGAGCGGATGGTCGGCAGTACCGTGACGGCCAGCAGCATGGCGCTAGACGTCGACTCGAGCACCTATACCTCGTTCACGTCCGATCTTGGTGTTCAAATCGCCAATGCGATCAGCTATAAAGGCGGCGTCATCGTGCCCCAGCTGCGCTTCTCGTGGATCCACGAATTCGAGAACGACCAAGAGCAAGTGGGTGCGACCTTTGTTAATGACATCAATCAACAGCCCTTCTTCGTCCTGACCAACGAGCCGGACCGCAACTACTTCGACCTCGGCGTAGCCGTCTCGGCGCAGTTCGCGCAGGGCCGCTCGGCGTTTCTCTCCTACAACACGCTGTTGGGCTACGATGACGTCCGGTTCCACGCCTTCAGCGGAGGCGTGAGACTGGAGTTTTGAGGCGCGGGCCCTACCGGCTCTGGCTTGTTCGCCCGCAAGACCAAGCGCGGATGCGCAGGTGTCGGGGACCCTGGACGCAGGTGCCCGACGCCTTTTTCGGCAGGACGCAACGGCGGGACCCTGGAAGCGGTACTATGAAATTCGCGGAGCACGTTCGCCCCCTCGCCCTCTGGAAGAGGGTTAGGGTGAGGGAACGATCAGGGGCGAGGCGACCTTTCATCACCCGGGGTGGCCCGCCTCGCCCCGTGATCGTGAGCTTGTAGGCCAATCGCAGCTCGCTCATCTCAGCTCATCCTTCGCGGACCGGGTGTGCAGAAAGCCTAGAAGAGGAATCTAGACTAAGCAAGCAACGAGCCGGGAAGCCGTGGCGAAAAAATCGCCGAACTTGTGCTAGCCTCCCGGGGTAGATTCCGAATCGACGGCAACAGGAATGCGCCAAGCCGCCCCAAGAAAGACGTCGACCGAAGACAACATGAGCGACCTGCCAGCGGCCGAGATCTGCATTGAGCCCATCCCGGCTCTGGACGACAACTATATCTGGCTCATCCGGGCCCCGAGCCACCGTGCCGCCGCGGTTGTTGACCCTGGCGACGCCGAGCCTGTCCAGGCCGCGCTGCATGCAAAGGGGTTGGAGCTCAGCGCGATCCTGATCACGCACCACCATGCAGACCACACAGGCGGCGTGCGCGAGCTCGTCGCGGCCTTCCCTGGCGTCTCGGTGAGCGGGCCCAATGATCCACGCGTGCGCGACCTGGACCGGGTCGTCGGTGAGGGCGATCGCGTCACGATTCCGGGTGTGCCGCTCGCATTCGACGTGCTCGGGGTGCCGGGGCACACCGCCACGCATATCGCCTATCTTGGCCATGGCGCGCTGTTCTGCGGGGACACCCTGTTCACGGCCGGCTGCGGCCGCGTCTTCGATGGCACCTTCGACCAGCTCGCCCATTCGCTGGCGCGCATCGCGGATCTGCCGCCCCAAACGCGGTGCTACTGCGCCCACGAGTACACGCTGGCGAATTTGGGCTTCGCGGCTTGGGTCGAGCCCGACAACGAGGCCCGCCGAGCCCGACAAGCGGCTGCTGAGCGCGAACGGGCCGCCGGCCGGCCGACGGTGCCGTCCACATTGGAGCTGGAGCTGGCAACGAATCCCTTCCTGCGGACCCGTGAGCCGACAGTCGTCGCGGCCGCCGAGCGTTTTGCCGGTCAGCCGCTCAGGAGCGATGCCGAGGTGTTCGCGGCGCTGCGGCGCTGGAAGGACTCGCAGTACGATTAGCCGGCGTTTTCCCCCCAGCGCTCGGCAGCGGCCCCATCCGTCGCGCGCGCGTCGACCCAGTGCTCGCCATCCGTGCGCCGCTCCTTCTTCCAAAACGGGGCCCGCGTCTTCAGGTAGTCGATGAGGAATTCGCAGGCGCGGAAGGCTTCCCCACGGTGCGGGCTGGTGACACCCACGAAGACAATGGGGTCTTGAGGGAGCAGGGTCCCGATGCGGTGGACGATGCTCAGCCCATCGAGTGTCCAGCGCCTTGCCGCCTCGTCGGCGATGGCGGTCAGCGCCTTCTCGGTCATGCCCGGGTAGTGCTCGAGCGTCAGGCGCTCGATCTGCTGGCCCTCGTTGACATCGCGGGTGAGCCCGACGAAGGTGACCAGGGCGCCGACCCGTGGCTGCCCCCGCCAGAGCGCCTCCTGCTCGGCCGCGATGTCGAATGGCTCAGTCTGCACGCGAATACGATGCATGTCGGTGCTCCGATGTTTGCAAGGTCAAGCGCGTACCCATATAGGAAGGCGACCACAAGGCGAGGCGGGAAATGGCGCAGCCGATTCGTGATCCCATGCCAACGAGATCGCGGCCCGCGCGAAATGCTGGCTCTTCACGCGCTGCGGTGATTTTTGCGCCGAGTTGTGTCGAATCAATCATGGGGCGAGCCACCCCAGACCATGAAATGTCGCCTCGCCCCTGATCGTTCCCTCACCCCAACCCTCTCCCAGAGGGCGAGGGAGCGAACGCGCTACGCGGATTTCATTGTAAGCTTTCGTGCAATATGAGGCTCGCACCGATGAGGTACCACCCGATCGCCGGGCTGCTGCTCGCCATCCTGCTGGCGGCGGGCCTTGACTCGCTGAGCGCCGCGCCATCAGGAGTTGGCGTCGTCGCCAAGATCGATGGTCCGATCGGACCGGCTACGGCGGCCTTCGTTGACGAGGCCTTGGCCGAGGCCCAAGCGCGCAACGCCGGAATCCTGATACTGCAGATGGATACACCCGGCGGCCTGGACGCCGCGATGCGCTCGATCATCAAGGCCATCCAGGCCTCACCGATCCCGGTCGTGAGCTACGTCGCCCCGACCGGCGCGCGTGCCGCCAGCGCCGGCACCTATATCCTCTACGCGAGCCACGTCGCCGCGATGGCGCCGGGCACCAACCTGGGCGCAGCCACGCCGGTGCAGATCGGTGGCCTGGGCGGCGGCGAGGCGCCGGAGTCGCCCGATTCGGATGACGATGCGGAGGACGGCGAGGAGTCGACGAGCGGCAGCGCGATGAGCAAGAAGCTCGTCAACGACGCCGCGGCCTACATCCGCAGCCTCGCCAATCTGCGCGGTCGCAACGCTGACTGGGGCGAGCAGGCCGTCCGGGAGGGCGCAAGCCTCCCGGCCGAGGAGGCCGTCGAGAAGAACGTCGTCGATCTGTTGGCGCGCGATCTCGACGCCCTGCTCGCCGGACTCGACGGTCGAACCGTCCAGGTCGGGGACGCTGAGGTCACACTCGAGACCATTGGCCTGACGCTTACTGAGATCGAGCCGAATTGGAAGCTCGAGCTATTGGCCATTCTGAGCAACCCGAACGTGGCCTATGTGTTGCTGCTGATCGGAATCTACGGTCTGATCTACGAGTTCTCGAACCCAGGTGCGGTCTTCCCTGGCACGGTGGGTGCCGTCAGCCTGCTGCTCGCCCTCTACGCGCTGCAGCTCCTACCGGTCAACTACGCCGGGATCGCGCTGATCCTGCTGGGGCTCGGGCTGATGATGGCCGAGGCCTTCGTGCCGAGCTTCGGCGCGTTCGGCGTGGGCGGCATCGCGGCCTTCGTCATCGGTTCACTGATCTTGATCGATACCGATGTGCCGGGTTTTGGCCTGTCCGTTCCGCTGGTGCTGGCCCTGACGATGACGTCGGCCCTGCTCGTGCTCGTCGTCGTCACGATGGCCATCCGGTCCTTCCGCCATCCAATCGTCAGCGGGTCCGAGGAGCTGATCGGTGCTTGCGGCCACGCCGGTCCCGCGTTTTCAGGTGAGGGTCGAGTGCACGTCCGCGGCGAAGACTGGACCGCCCGAAGCGCTCGGCCCATCGAGGCCAATCAAGCCGTCAGGGTCGTCGGCCGCGACGGGCTGACCTTGATCGTCGAGCCCCAGGATTCGTCGTCCGGGAACCTCTCCAAGGAGTCATAGCCATGCCGTTCGAAGTCCTTGCGTTCATCGTCACGCTTGCCATCGTCATCCTCGTCTCGACGATCAAGATTCTGCGCGAATACGATCGCGGGGTCATCTTCACGCTCGGGCGATTCACGAGTGTGAAAGGGCCCGGTCTGATCATCGTCATCCCGGGCATACAGCAGATGGTCAAGGTCGATCTGCGGGTGATCGTCATGGACGTGCCGAGCCAGGATGTGATCTCGCGCGACAACGTCTCGGTCAAGGTCAACGCGGTGGTCTATTTCCGCGTCATCGACCCGGAACGGGCCATCATCCAGGTCGAGGACTTCCTCAACGCGACGAGCCAGCTGGCCCAGACGACGCTGCGTTCCGTCCTCGGCCAGCATGAGCTCGACGAGATGCTCGCCGAGCGCGATAAGCTCAATGACGACGTGCGTAAGATCCTCGACAGCCAGACGGATGCGTGGGGCATCAAGGTCGCTAATGTCGAGATCAAGCATGTCGATCTCGACGAGAGCATGATCCGGGCGATCGCCCGGCAGGCGGAGGCGGAGCGCTCGCGGCGCGCCAAGGTCATCCATGCCGAAGGCGAGCAGCAAGCGGCGGAGAAGCTGATGCAGGCGGCCCGTATCCTGGCGCAGCAGCCCCAGGCGATGCAGCTGCGCTTCCTCGAGACGCTGACCGCGATTGCCGCCGATAAGACGCAAACGATTGTGTTTCCGTTGCCGCTGGATCTCATCGAGCCGCTGCTCGGGCGCTCCCATCGCGAGCCGCCGCGCGAGGATTCCGCGTAGCGCCCGTTTCCGGCATCCTCGGGCGGTTGCTTCGTAGGAGCCTCGGGCGCCGCGGCCAGGCGCGCCGACGAGACTCAGCCGGCCCTACGACCAGGAGGCGCAACGCAGCGATCGCGCGGGAAGGGGATCTATCGTGGCGGAAAATCCATGGGTGACGGCTAGATGCAGCATCGGGACCGAGCCGGCGAGGCCTACCACGTGAGGGGTATTCAGACTGCCGCCGGACGTTGGCGGGTCGTGTGACGGCTCTTGCCCTGATCCAGGCGTCGACGATCCTTTGCATCGGCGCGCCACTCGTGCGAAGATCGCGGCCCAGCTAGCCTGTCCTCGCTTAGAAGCGTCTAAAGTACCGCACCGCCCGACCCCTTCCCCTTCCTCTGCACGACCAGGTTCTGTCGATCATGGCCAGTTGGCCTCGCCTTGCCGGGAGTGTATCTGGGATTCGGCGGGGTACGGTCATGCTTGACTGAGGCGATTTCTGAAGAGTCTGGTCATCAGGCTGGTCAGTGTGTGGGTAGATATGTGTCTCGCCAATCCAAATTGGCTTGTCTAGGCTAGAGGTCGATATGTCTGAGCAGTTGGTTACCGGCACCGTCAAATGGTTCAATGACGAAAAGGGCTATGGGTTCATCGAGCGGGAAGGCGGAAAGGACGTCTTCGTGCACCACAGTGCCATCATTGGCAAGGGGCGCAAGACCTTGCTCGAAGGCCAGAAGGTCACCATGATCGTGACGCAGGGGCCGAAAGGTCCGCAGGCCGAGAACGTCACGCCGGAGTAAGGGGCGACGCACGGTTTCTCGTGCGTTTTGCGCGTCTGTATCGGCCTTTCTGTTGAGGGCGACGAGCCGATCCGGAAGCGACCCGCTGTTTGCATGCCGCGCTTGATGCGCTGCCATTCGAGGGTCCGAGCGCACTCTGGCGGGGATCGAGAATGCCCATCCGCAATGCGCACGGCGCGTACGATGATTGTGTGGCCTTCGACCTCGGCCGTGTCGGTCGGGCGCCAGTATCGGCCCGAATCCCCGGGCCCCTGAGCTTATGCGGGTCGCTTATGCGGGTCGCTTATGCGGGCGGCGATATGTCACTGCGTCGAGCCGAGTTCGTTAGGCGCAAGGCGGTAGAGTAGGCGCAAGGCGGTAGAGTATGAGTGCAGCGCGGCATAACGTCGATCAGGGCGAGATACGCAAATTTGAGCACCTGGCATCACGCTGGTGGGACCCGCAGGGCGAGCTCAAGACTCTGCACGATATCAATCCGCTGCGATTGAGCTACATCGAGCGGGCGGTCAGGCTCGAAGGCAAGGAGGTGCTCGATGTCGGGTGTGGCGGCGGCATCTTGGCCGAGGGCATGGCGGCGCGGGGCGCCAAGGTGACCGGGATCGACATGGGTGAGAAGCCCCTGCGGGTCGCCGAGCTGCACACGCTCGAGTCTGGGATTGCCGTCGACTATCGCCAAGTGCCGGTCGAGGTCCTGGCCGACGAGCGCCCAGCAAGCTTCGATGTCATCACCTGCATGGAGATGCTCGAGCATGTGCCGAGCCCCCCGGGAGTTGTGGCGGCCTGTGCGCGGCTCGTGCGGCCGGGCGGCCATGTACTCTTCTCGACATTGAACCGCAATCCCAAGGCCTACGTGATGGCGATCGTCGGAGCAGAATACGTCTTGGGCATGCTGCCCAAGGGCACGCATGACTATGCCCGCTTTATCCGCCCTTCCGAGCTGGCTGCCTGGATCCGGGCGGCTGGCATGCATCTCTGCGATCTGACCGGCTTGACCTATAACCCGTTCACAAGTGAATACAGGCTCGTTCAGCAAGATCTGGATGTGAACTACCTCGCAACCTGCAGGCTGGATCAGGGTTAGCTAGGCCCCGCCTCAAACGTGCGCGGCGGGACGCGGCCCTGAGCCCACAGCCGAGGTTGGGCAGGCAGGATACGCATGGCCGGCGAATGGCGCTTTCCGAACCGGGCGACGGCGCCCGGATCGACGCATTATTACAGCATTCGCTTCGCCCCTCGGCCGCTGCGCGATGGACTCGCGATCGTGACGGCCTGGCGTCACGAGGTACGGGACATCTTGCGGACCGTTTCGGACCCAGGGGTGGCGCGGCTCAAGCTCGATTGGTGGCGCGAGGAGTTCGCCCGTATCGTCGCGGGTGCTCCTAGGCATCCTCTCAGCCGGGCACTGCAACCGGTGCTTGTGCGTCATTCGCTGCCGCCGGAGCCGTTCCTGGCCATCGCCAACGGCGTCGAGGCTGAGCTGCGGCGACAGGTCCCCGCCGATCGGCATGCGTGGCAGGAGGCCGAGGAGCAAGATCGTGGGGCGCTTTTTGAGCTGCTGGCTCGGTGTCACGGCTTGACGGATGCGAGTTCGCTCCACCGAGCGAGGCGCACCGGGAGCTTTTGCGGCCAGGTCTATCGCATCCGCGACGCCGGGCCGTTGCTCCGCGCCGGTCGGGCCGTCATACCGACCTCGGATCTGACGGCTGCCGGCCTCGGTCCGGGACCGCTTGGCTCATCGGGCCGCGTACAGGAGCTACGCGTGCTGCTCGCCGACATTGGCGCGGCGGTGCGTGAGTACCGCGCTGCGACGGACGAGGCGCACCTCCCGCTGTGTCTGCGCATTCAGGTCCGGATCCTCGAGGCGCTTCATGCGGAGTTGAGCGCGGCTGGCTATGCGGTGGTGGAACAACGGATAGGCCTGACGCCACTGCGCAAGCTGTGGCTCGCGTGGCGCGAGAGTCGACGGGCACAGGCGACCACGCATCCGCTATGATTCTGACCCGCCCGTCGTGCCAGGAGGCATGCCCGGATCGAGGGCAGGATCGCTGAGGACCCTGTTGGCGCCACAGCGGGCGGGGTCGTGGCGCCGCGCAGCCTGTTTCACCCTTTCGTTACATCGCCGTTGCGAGCGTTACTTCCCTGATGGACTCGATCGCGAAATATCGTCCAGCACCGGAGCTGCTCAAAGAACGCACGATCCTCGTCACCGGGGTGGGCGATACCCTTGGGCGGGCTGTTGCCTTGGCCAGCGCGGCTCACGGAGCGACCGTTGTGCTGTCCGACCGGGACCAGCCGGTGCTCGATCCTCTCTACGACCAGATTGAGACCGAAGGCTATCCGCAGCCCGTCATCCTGCCGCTCGACCTGGAAAAGGCGACCGCCGCGGATCTACGCGGAGTGGCCGGTACGCTGGGCCAAGAATTTGGCCGGCTCGATGGCCTCGCCCATTGTGCGGCCTTCGCCCCGTACTTGAGCCGCATCGATGACTATGGCGCAGAAGATTGGGAGCTCGTCCTGCGTGTCAACCTGACCGCTCCTTTCTTGCTGACGCAGGCCTGTCTGCCGCTGTTGCGCGCGGCTGAGGACGCCTCCGTGGTCTTCACCTCTGACCGCGTGGGACGGCGCGGGAGGGCCTATTGGGGGGCCTATTGTGCTGCCAAGTTCGGCCTTGAGGGGCTGGCACAGGTCCTGGCCGACGAGACGCAGGGCTCTGGTCGCCTTCGCGCCAACAGCCTCGACCCAGGGATCGTGCTCACCGGGCTGCGCGTGCGGCTTTATCCGGGTGAGAACCCTCACGAGCTGCCGGCGGCCGAGACTGTTGCCAATCGCTTCCTCTATCTGCTCGGTCCAGATAGTCGCGGCATCACGGGCCAGGCGTTCTAGTGTCCTACGCCTCGTGGAGAAGAGTCACTATGGGATCAAGTGTGCGCGTCAGACGGGGCTGCGGACCTGCCGGCTCAAAGGCGGCGACTTCTCGGTCAAGGACCTGGTCGACCCGTCGCGCCTCAATCTCTACGTGGCGACCGTGTCTGGCGACAACCTGTAACTTGCCCGCGGATTGACTAATCCGGTCGCCTATCCAACGCACTCCTTGCAGCGGGGGGCTGAGGATCCGCTTCCGCTCGCAAACCCCGAGGCAACCCGATGCAGGACCTGATGGGACGGCACTGGCACCACCTCCCGGACGCGGAGATTGTCGATTTCCTCGATGCGGACCCCGCGCACGGTCTCGACCGGCTAGAGGCCGAGGAGCGGCAGCGGCGCTTCGGCCCCAACGCGCTCACCCCGCGCAAGGGCCGCGGGCCCCTGCTGCGCTTCCTGGACCAGTTCAATCAGGCCCTGGTCTACGTACTGCTGGGGCTCACCCTGGCCTTCGAGCCCAAGGAGCCTGGCCTCATGGACCGCCCACGGCGGCGCCCGGGGACACCCATCCTCAACGGGGTGCTCCTCCAGCGTATCCTGCTGGTGGGGCTGACGCTGCTCGCCGGGGCCTTCGGCCTCTTCGAATGGGCCCTGCACCACGGGGCCAGCGTCGAGCAGGCGCGGACCTTCGCGGTGAACGTCTTCGCCGTGGGGCAGGTCTTTTACCTGCTCAACTGCCGCTCCCTGCGCTGGTCCATGTTCCGCATCGGGGTCTTCAGCAACCCCTGGCTATGGGCCGGCATCAGTGCTATGGCCCTGGTTCAGCTCGCCTTTACCTACCTGCCCGTCATGAACCGCCTGTTCCACAGCGAGCCTATCTCGGCTGGCTACTGGCTTGCGATCCTCGCGGTCGGGCTCGCCATCTACACCGTGCTGGGGCTGGAGAAGCTGATGCGGTCGAGGGGTGTCGGGGGCGGGGCCGTTGCCCGCCCCACTGGATCCAAGCTGGGTGGGCTGTGATCGCCAAGCCCGGATGGGGCGTTCTATTGGCATCTCCCCGGAAACCGTATAGGCAGGATCAGAAAGAGTTGCTCCATGGTGCCTGCGAGAGCCCTCGCGTCGAAGGTTCGGGTCGACCGGCGAACGCTGCGTACAGATCAAGAACGGCGCTCGGCCGGCCCTCGCTACGGCCGTATTCCCGGTAGTCGATGGTGAGGCCCTCCAGCTCGAGGCAATCGAGGATCGCGACAGATTCCAGCCGGTTCCTCTCCGCGCCGATGGCCGTAATCGCGCAAGGCTTGCTGCGGCGCACCGCTTCTCTGGTCGGGGTGAGTGAGCTAGTCTTGATGGCGGAAGATCGATCCTGGCGAGGCCCCGATGGAAGCCCTGAAGCTCAAGACCCTCGATGACCTGTTGCTGGAGCCGGAGGAGCGTGTCGAGCTGATCGACGGCGAGATCATCAAGCGGCCGATGGCGCGCTCGGATCATGGGCTGGCCCAGACCAACACGATCGCCGAGCTGAGCCCGTTCACGCGAAGTACCGGGCCAGGCGGCTGGTGGATCATCAGCGGGGTCAGCGTCAGCTATGAACCACACCAGTGCCCGAGCCACGACATCGCCGGCTGGCGAAAGGAACGGATGCCGGAACGCCCGAGCGGGATCATCGACCTGTCGCCGGACTGGGTCTGCGAGATCCTCTCGCCCGGTCACGAGCGCAAGGACACGTTGAGGCTATTCGCGCTTCTGCAGCGCCACGGTGTTCCCTACTACTGGTTGATCTGGCCGGAGGATCGTGCGCTGATCGCCTATGCGCTCGAAGACGGCGCCTATCGTGTCGCGCGTATGCTGCTCGAGGAGAAGAAGGCGCGCATCCCCCCGTTCGACGAGGTCGAGCTGGACCTCGCTTACATCCTGGGTGGGTGACCGGCAGTAGGACGGGCTGCGCGACGCCGTGGTCATAGCACACGTTCGAGGGGAACGCCGTCGTCTTCTCCCGCAGGCTCAGGGCTTGGTCCGGTCAGGTCGAGGTCGTAGAGCAGGTCCTCGCCCATGCGGAACACGCTCGCTGCCGGGCGCCGGACGTCGGCGAGCCGGTCTGGGGCCGGCAGACGCAGCCCCGGCCGGCCGGTGCCGAGCAGGAAGGGGGCGATCGTGATCTGGAGTCGGTTCAGCAGGCCGGCCTCGAAGAAGGCCGAGATCGTCGCGCCGCCGCCCTCGATGAACAGCCGTCGGATGCCGCGTAGAACGAGGGCCCGCAGCAATGCCGCCAGATCGAGCCGGCCTGACGAGTTCGGCACGGCGAGGACCTGCGCGCATCCCTGTCGCTCGCGCCCTGCCTGCACCAATGCCTCGTCGCAGCACAGTAGCGTCTCCGCGGCGGCGTCCGTGAAGACCCTGAGCCCGGCCGGGAGCCGCCGCCGGCGATCGAGGATGACCCGCGTCGGATTGGCGCCGGTGACCAGCCGAGTGGTGAGCCGTGGGTTGTCGTTGGCGGCCGTGTCGGTGCCCACCAGGACGGCGTCGCTCAGGGCGCGCATCCGGTGCAGGTGGCGAATGTTCTCGCGGCCGGTTACATAGCAGGAATCGCCGCTCTGGGTTGCGATGAAGCCATCGAGGCTCTGCCCGAGGTGTGCAACCACGTAGGGCCTCGACGATTCGCC
The DNA here is from genome assembly GCA_964583605.1 of uncultured Chromatiaceae bacterium. GTDB lineage: Bacteria > Pseudomonadota > Gammaproteobacteria > Chromatiales > Chromatiaceae > CAZOWL01. The sequence goes on from CAZOWL010000034.1 coordinate 18,611, forward strand.
GCCCGCGGCAGGCGGCCCCGAGAATGGGAGGTAGAGGTCGAGCAGGACCTCGACCTCGGGAGCCCCCCGCCAACCATGCCTTTGCCAGCCGTGCCCCGGGCTCCAGCGCCAATCGCAGGAGCGGGTCTCGCTGCGGCTGATCGGTCGCAGGCGGCCCGCCGGATCCTGGTGCAAAGCCAGTGGCTGTTCCGGCTCGAATTCTGGTCCCCGAGTGATGTCCGCGAGCTGCCGAATGATCTGCCACGTCTGGTCAGGATCCGGGTAGGGCCTCGACGCTGACGGGATGGATGGCTCCATGCTCGACTCCGGTTGTTGGCCTGCGCGGGGCGCAGCTGGCTTGCGCCGCGCTCCGGGCGCTTCGCTCACCCGGGCACTATCTCGCCTTTGCCCTCCGATGTCGACCCGAGCCGGGTCCTGGTGCCCCGGCGATGAGGTCGTCATGGGCCCACCACGGGCTGTTGATCAAAGCGCTGGCCAACGACCCCGCTTGCAGCGAGACGGAACGGTCCAGATATCTGCCCGGCGAACACAGCGTACATCCTCCCTGATGGAGCAGTAACCATGACCGGCACGCCGCCCCCATTTACACTTATTGACTACGGACGACGCCGTTTCGTCTTGACCATCTTGGTGACGGCAACGGTGGTTGGGTGCCTGGCATTGGCGGCAGCGGTGTTGAGTGGCGACGGGCTCGACGCCTGGGACGCCGGCTTTCTTCTGTGCCTTGCCGTTACGCTGCCCTGGACGGCGATCGGCTTCTGGAACGCCGTCATCGGGCTCGCGCTGATGCGGATGAGGGGCGATCGAGCGATCGAGCGGCTCGGTGCGGCAGGGGAGGGCCAGGGTCCCATCAGTCTGCGCACGGGGATACTGAGCTGCATCCGCAACGAGGATGCCGCGGCGGTCGCCCGCAATCTCGACCAGATGATCGCCGCCCTGGCGGCGCTAGGCCAGGCGGAGCGGTTCGAGATCTGGCTCCTGAGTGACTCCGACCGGCCGGCATGCATTGAGCGGGAGGAGCAGTGCGTTGAGCGCCTCAGGCGGTGCTGGGCCGGCCGTGTCACCCTCGGGTATCGGCGGCGGCCCGAGAACACCGAGTACAAGGCAGGGAATATCCGTGATTTCCTGCTCGGCGAGGGCGCCGGGCTCGATCTGGCGCTGGTGCTCGACGCCGATAGCCTGATGGGACCGGAGACGATCCTGTCCCTCGCGCGTGCGATGGAGCGCAATCCGCAGCTGGGAATCCTCCAGACGCTGCCGGTTGGCCTACCGAGCGACAGTACCTTTGCACGCGTCTTTCAATTCGGCATGCGCCTCGGCATGCGCAGCTACACGCTCGGCAGTGCCTGGTGGCAGGGCGACTGCGGCCCTTACTGGGGACACAACGCCTTGATCCGGGTCGCGCCGCTGCGCGAGCATTGCGAGCTGCCGAGGTTGCCCGGGCGCCCGCCCCTGGGTGGCTGGGTCTTGAGCCACGATCAGGTGGAGGCCGCGCTGATGCGCCGTGCCGGCTTCGAGGTGCGGGTGCTGCCCATAGAGACCGACAGCTGGGAGCAGAATCCGGCGACCCTGATCGATTTCATCCGTCGTGATCTCCGTTGGTGCCAGGGCAATCTGCAGTACTTTCGGTTGCTGGGCCTACCCGGGCTGCGATTGGTGAGCCGAGTCCAGCTGGCGTTGGCCATCCTGATGTTCCTCGGCTCGCCGGCCTGGGTGATGCTGATGCTGCTCGGCGTGCTTCGCGTGGGGCTGGCACCCGACCCGAGCGCGCTGGTCGACGCTGAGCTCGGGCTGGTGCTGTTCGCCGCAGTGATGGGTATGGTGCTCGCGCCCAAGCTCGCCACTGTTGCCGCGGTCTTACTCGACCCGCCGCGCCGGCAGGCCCTGGGCGGCGCGCCCCGTGCAGTGTTGAGCGCCGTGACCGAGCTGATCTTCTCCATGCTGTTGGCCCCTATCATGGCGATCGCCCATACGCGCTTTATGATCGGACTGGCGTTCGGACGCGGCCTCACCTGGGAGCCCCAGCAGCGAGCGACCCATGGCCTGGAGGTCGGCGAGGCCATGATTCGACTCTGGCCGCAGACGCTGGTCGGTCTTGCCGGTTTCGCGTGGATGATCGCCTCCGGCACCCCGGTCTTCTGGCTCGGGCCTTTCTATCTCGGCGCGCTGCTGGCCGTTCCCCTTGCCCTCGCAACGGCTGATCCAGTCCCTGGCCGCCTGCTCACTCGGCTTGGCCTGTGGCGGATCCCCGAGGAGACGAGGCCGCCGGCGCTGCTGACGTCACTGGCTCTGCCTGCGCTGACGCTCTTGGAGAAGCCGCCCGGGCCAACTCCCGTCGCCGCGGCGATCAGCGAGCCAGCCGGCACGAGTCAGAGTTGGTAGCCGGCCTGTCCCCAGGCGCTTGTCTGCGCCCGTGCTCCACCACGATCAGAGCTGGCCTGGTTGTGATCGCTTCAGGGAGAAGGCATTTTCCGACAAGCGCTGGCTGACCCGAACCGCCTCGTAACCGATCGATCGCTGCAATGCGGCCGCTCGATCGACCAGCAGCCATTGACCAGAGCCCAACCACCATCCGAGGAGATCGTTATGACTCAGGCCAAGCTCGGCGATACCGTCAAGGTTCACTATACCGGGACCTTAGCTGACGGAACCAGGTTCGACTCTTCCCGAGACCGGGAGCCTCTGGAGGTCAAGCTCGGCGAAGGCGTGGTGCTGCCTGATTTCGAGGAGGCGTTACTCGGCATGACCGAGGGCGAGCACAAAACCGTCAGGATTCCCTGCGAAAACGCCTTCGGTGAGCATGATGCCGAGCTGAACCTCAACGTCCCACGTGAGAGTATCGGGACAGACGCCGATCTCGTCGTCGGCAGCGTCCTCCATGCTCGGGGACCCAATGGCGAGACGGCGAGCTTCACCGTCATAGGCCTCGAAGAGGAAAGCGTCGTCGTGGACGGCAATCACCCGCTAGCTGGGCATGATCTGACCTTCGAGCTCGAGCTGGTGCAGATCGGGTGACTTAGGCGCCCGCTGGCACTCGCCGAACCCGTTTCCCCATGACGAAGCCGACCCCTCAAAGGTGCAGCCGCTCTGCGTATTCTGTGTACGCGGTGTACGCCTATCCACGTGGCTCTCCGCAGCGCGGTGACGTCGCGGTCAGGCACGACAGCAGACCAAGGGGCGACCGCTACCTGAGCACTGGTGCGGAATTCTCCAGGCCCTTCCTGCGCGGTGATCAGCACTTGGCCGAATACCGCAGATCCAGTGTGTAGGGATGTTCGCCGGCCGGCTCGTCTGGCGGCGGGTCGATGATGCCGGGGGTGTGCCCCATTTGCCGGAATCGGGCGATGCGTCGGCTTTCTGCCTCGTAGGCATTGACGGGGAATGTCTCGTAGCTGCGCCCGCCGGGATGCGCGACATAGTAAGTGCAGCCACCGAGGCTGCAGCGGTTCCAGGTATCGACGACGTCGAAGACGAGCGGGTTGTGTGCCGGGATCGTCGGGTGCAGCCCCGATGGTGGGCTCCACGCCTTGAAGCGGACGCCAGCGACGAATTCGCCGCGGCGTCCCGTCGGGCGGAGGGGCACACGGCGGCCGTTGCAGGTGATGACGTGGCGGTCGCCGACCAGGCCGCTGGCCCGGACCTGTAGCCGCTCGACGGAGGAGTCGACGAAGCGCGCGGTGCCCTGGGCCGTGACCTCTTCGCCGAGCACAGGCCAAGGCTCGATCGCGGCGCGGATCTCGATCGCGACGCCGTTCTCCGTGACCAGGTCGCCATAATGCGGGAAGCGGAACTCGAAGAAGGGCTCGTACCACGCGACCTCGAACGGGTAGCCGGCGCGGTTGAGGTCGCAGATGACGTCCTCGAAGTCTTCGCGCACGAAATGCGGCAGCAGGAACCGATCATGCAGCTCTGTGCCCCAGCGCACGGGCCGGCGTCGGTACGGCTCCTGCCAGAAGCGGGCGACGAGGGTGCGCAGAAGGAGCATCTGCGCCAGGCTCATGCGTGGATGCGGCGGCATCTCAAAGGCGCGGAGCTCGATGAGCCCCTGGCGGCCGGCGGCTGTGTGGGGTGCATAGAGCTTGTCGATGCAGAGCTCGGTGCGGTGGGTATTGCCTGAGACGTCGACGAGCAGGTTGCGCAGCAGCCGATCGACGAGCCAGGGCTGGGCCACCTCGCCACCCGGCATCTGCTGGAAGGCGATCTCCAGCTCGTAGAGGCTCGCGTCGCGGGCCTCGTCGACGCGCGGTGCCTGGCTGGTCGGGCCGACGAACAGGCCTGAGAAGAGGTAGGACAGGCTGGGGTGGTGCTGCCAATAGGTCAGCAGGCTCTGGAGCAGGTCGGGCCGGCGGAGGAGCGGGCTGTCGGCCGGCGTTGGCCCGCCGAGGGTCATGTGGTTGCCGCCGCCGGTGCCGGTGTGGCGGCCGTCGAGCAGGAACTTCTCGGTACCCAGGCGCGCGAGGCGGGCCTCCTCGTAGAGGATCTCGGTATCGCGGGTCAGCTCGTCCCAGCTGTGCGCCGGATGCATATTGACCTCGATGACCCCCGGGTCCGGGGTGACGGCGAGCTTGAGCAGGCGGTGATCGCGCGGTGGCTCGTAGCCCTCGATGAGCACGCGGACGTTCAAGGCCTCGGCGGTCGCCTCAATCGCCGCGATCAGCTCGAGCCAGTGCTCGAGGTGGGTCAGCGGCGGGAGGAAGAGGTAGAGGCGGCCGTCGCGCGGCTCGACGCAGAGCGCGGTGCGCACCAAGGCCGCGTCGGCGTCGGTTGCTGCGGCTTGGTGGCTGATCGGCTGTGGCGGCTCCTCCAGCGGGGCGATGCGATCGTAGCGTCGCGCCAGCTCGCCGGGGTGCTGGCCCTGCTCGCGCAGCGGCTGCGGTGTCGCCCGGGGGGTCGGCAGGTGCCCGTAGCGACGGGCGATCTCATCGAAGGGGGCAAGCTCGGCACGGGGCTCGAAGGGACTGCGCTCGGGTGCCTCGTCGCGCTCCGTTTCCGGGACGTAGGGCAGCGCATCGAGCGGTAGCCGCAGGCCCATAGGCGAGTCGCCCGGAACCAGGAACAGGTTGCCGCTGCGCGGGCTCCATCGGCCGCTCTCCCAGCCGCCCCCCGGATGGTCGCCCTGCCAGCGCAACGGCAGCACATAGCCGGCGATACGGTCGAGCCCCTGCTCGAAGAGACGGGCGAGGCGGGCGCGCTCCAGAGGGTCGTTGAGCTTGCTGTCGAGCGGGTTGACGTTGGCCGGTAGGCGTGCCTCGCGCCACAGGTAATAGAAGACGTCCTCGTAGGCGGGGACCGTGAGCGCGGGGTTGAGACCGAGTCGCGCGGCCAGTTGGCGAATGAGCTCGCCCGCCTCGTCCGGGCCCAGTCCATCATCGTTCTGTTCGTCGCCGAGACGTGTGCTATTGTGCCAGATCGGCTCGCCGTCCTTGCGCCAATAGCAGGACAGCGCCCAGCGCGGCAGCGGCTCGCCCGGATACCACTTGCCCTGGCCGCGATGCAGCACCCCGCCCGTGGCGAAGCGAGTCTTGAGCCGCTCGATCAGGTCCTCGGCGCGGTGTTTCTTCGTCGGCCCCAGCGCGGCCGTATTCCACTCGGCGCCGTCCACGTCGTCGATGGACACGAAGGTTGGCTCACCGCCCATCGTCAGGCGCACGTCATGGGTTGCGAGCTCGCTGTCGACCCGGTGACCGAGGTCGACGATCGCCCGCCACTGCTCGGCCGTGTAAGGCTTGGTGACCCGCGGGTCCTCGCGGACTCGTGACACCCGGTTGTGGAAATAGAGATCGGCCTCGCAGGGCTCGGTGGCGCCCGTGATCGGCGCGGCACTGACCGGGTCAGGCGTCCCGGCCAGCGGGATATGGCCTTCGCCGGCGAAGAGGCCGGAGGTGGGGTCGAGCCCGATCCAGCCGGCGCCGGGGACATAGACCTCGGCCCAGGCGTGCAGGTCGGTGAAGTCCCGCTCCGGGCCGCTTGGCCCATCGAGCGACTTCATGTCCGGCGTGAGCTGGACCAGATAGCCCGAGACGAAGCGTGCGGCAAGCCCCAGGTGGCGAAGGATCTGGACCAGGAGCCAGCCCGAGTCGCGACACGAGCCGCGGCCGGAGTTGAGCGTCTCCTCACAGCTCTGCACCCCTGCCTCCATGCGGATGACATAGGTGATGTCCTGCTGCAGCCTCCGGTTGAGGCCGACGAGGAAGTCGACCGTCCCTTGCTCGGAGCGGTCGAGGCCCTCCAGCCAGCCCATCAAGCGGGGGCCGCGCTCCTTGATCTCCAGGTACGGGATCAGCTCCTTCGCGAGCTGAGGCGCATAGCCGAAAGGAAAGTGTTGCGCCGATTCATCGAGGAAGAAGTCGAATGGGTTGATCGTGATCATCTCAGCGATGACATCGACCTCGATGCTCAGCGCCTTGGCGCGATTGGGAAAGACCAGCCGCGCCAGGTAGTTCCCAAAAGGGTCCTGCTGCCAGTTGAGGAAGTGCTCGCTGGGCGAGACGCGCAGCGAATAGGAGTGGATCGGCGCGCGGCAATGGGGCGCGGGGCGCAGGCGCACGGTATGTGGCGAGAGAGCGACCGGTCGGTCGAAGCGGTATTCGGTCTTGTGATTGATGGCTACGTGTATCGACATGGTCGGCCTTCTCCGATGGGCCTGCGGCGAATCCCGCACCGTTCGTGGATCCCCGCCATTGTCGGCCGCGGACACCGAAAAAGGAATGGCCCGTGGCGGGATTTGGCGTGACGCTCGCTCGGGTCGAGTCGGCTCAAGGGCGGATCGCGGTCTCCGTTGGCGCCGATCGTGGTGCTCGGGTTGTGCACCAAAACGGTTCGAAATTGTGACTGAATGCTCAGCGTTGAGGCCGTTAGGGGGATGGATCGCCGGGAGCATTCGATAAATCAGCAGATAAGAATTCGGCTCTAAATTTGCCTGTTCGCTGCAAATGGTGCCCAGCCGATGGCCTCATTGGGTGCAGCCATGTACAGACAGTTCCGCCCCGGGGGCGGCCAGCTCCAACCTGGAGCTCCGCCGAAGTCGATCGTCCCTTACCACGAGCTCTTTGATGCGGACTTCAGGCCGCGGTCGCATTACCGCCAGCTGTGGGAGCACCTCCAGCGGCTAGGTCAGATCCATCTGGAGACGAAGGCGCGTGCGGCGCAGCGGGCCCTGCGGACCGATGGCGCCACCTTCACCGCTGATTCCGGGCAGGAGGCCGGGGTCGAGGATGTTGGGCCGTTTGATATTCTGCCGCGCATCATCCCTGCTGCCGAGTGGCGGCCGCTGGAGGCCGGAATCAAGCAGCGGGTCCGGGCGCTGAACCTGTTTCTGAAAGACATCTATCATCACCAGTGCATCCTCAAGGACGGGGTGGTGCCGTCGGAGCTGATCTACCGGGGTAAGGATTTCCGGAAGGAGGTCATGGATGTCGTGCCGCCGCTCGACATCTACACGCACATTTGCGGCGTCGAGCTGATCCGCGACGAGGCGGGGCGTTACCTGGTCCTGGAGGACAATCTGCGCACGCCGTCCGGCGTCCACTACATGATCGAGAACCGTGCCGTCCAGCGCCGGGCCTTGCCCGAGCTATTCGCCCGGTACCGCGTGCGGCGCATCGAGCACTACCCTGAACGGCTGCTGCGGGCGCTGCGCCAGCTTTCGCCCCGAGGGGAGGACGCGGCCACGATCGTCGTCTTGACGCCGGGTATTCACAACTCGGCGTTCGTCGAGCACAGCTTCCTGGCCCGCGAGATGGGCGTCGAGCTCGCCGAGGGGCACGATCTCATCTGCAGGAATGACAAGGTCTACCTGAAGACGACCCACGGCCTGCGCCAGGTGGATGTGATCTATCGGCGTATCGACGACGACTACCTCGATCCCGCGGTGTTTCGTCCGGACTCGCTGCTTGGCGTGCCCGGCATCATCTCCGCCTGGCGCGCCGGGCAGGTCGCGCTGGCCAATGCACCCGGCAGCGGCATCGCCGATGATAGGGCTGTGTATGCCTATGTGCCGGAGATCATCCGTTACTACCTTGGGGAGTCGGCCTTGCTCCAGTCGGTGCCGACCTATCAGATGACGGATCCCCAAGACCGGACCTATGTCCTCGACAACCTCGACAAGATGGTGATCAAGACGGTGTCCGGCTCAGGCGGGCACGGGATGCTGATGGGGCCGAATGCGACGCTCGCCGAGCGGGCTGAGATCGCTCAGGCGATTCTCGAGGAGCCGCGCAACTACGTCGCCCAGCCGGTCATCCAGATCTCGCGACATACCTGTCTTCACAACGGAGCGCTGGAATCGCGCCATCTGGGACTCCGGCCGTTCGTCATCTATGGCAAGGAGATCGAGGTCGTCCCTGGGGCCTTGGCCAGGGTCGCAATGAGATCGGATCCGTTGGTCGTGAGCCCCTTTCATGGGGGCGGCAGCAAGGACACTTGGGTGTTGGCGGATTGAGCGCCTGATCGACGTTTCCGGCGGGCCTGGCCCTCATCTGAGCCTCGGTCGCGGCGGGGCCAGTAGCGTACAATAGCGGAAACAGCAGACGTGGCCCGCGCCTTGGCCCGAGAACATGCCGGATTCGACGCGCACCTACCTTGCCCGTGACGGCTTCGATCTCCAAGGGATCCTGGCCGGTCTCCACCAGCGCTGTCGCGTCAGCGAGGGGCCGTGGCGGACGATCGAGCAGCGCTTCTTCGATAGCTTCGACTGGCGACTGCACGCCGCCGGTGCCGTGCTCGAACAGCGCGTCGATGCGGAAGGTGCGCGCCTCGTATGGCACGCGCTCGGTAATGACGAAGAGCCTGTTGCGCAGGTTTGTGGTCAAACGCCAGGTCTGCTCGTAGATCTACCTGATGGCCCGGTAAGACGGCGGCTATCGGTTGTGCTTGGCGTTCGCAGGCTGCTGCCGGTGGTGGCCATCCAGAGTCGCGAGCAGACTCTCTTCATCGTCGGGGAGCAAGACGAGCCGATCGCGCGGCTGACGATCCTCATCGGTGAGGCCTTTGACCCCGGCCAGGCTAGGGGTGGGTCGCTTAAGGCCCGGCTGACGCTGGAGGCGGTGTCTGGCCAAGCGGGGGAGCGCGAGGTCCTGATCGATCTGCTCGAGCGCGACCCTAGCCTGCAGCGCGTCTCGGTGCCGCAGCCTCTCATGCTTGAGGCATTATCGGCAGTAGGCCGCGAGCCGCGCGATTACTCCTCGAAGATCGATTTCCGGCTCGAGGGTCGGGCCCGTGCCGATGCCAATGTCAAGACCATTCTGCTCGGCTTGTTGGAGACGCTCGAGGCCAACATCTCCGGCGCCAGCGCCCACCTGGACCCCGAGTTCCTGCACGATCTGCGCGTGGCGACGCGGCGCACGCGCTCAGCGCTAACGCAGATCCGCGGCGTCTTCGCGCCGGAGGTCGTGGGGCACTACAAGTCCCGTTTCGCCTGGCTGCAGCAGGTCACAAGCCCAGCCCGGGATCTGGATGTCTACCGACTTAATCTCGAGGACTATGTGGCCAGCCTTCCTTCGGCGCTACGCGGCGATCTGGCGCTGCTCGAGAGGTTTCTCGCCGATCGCCATGCCGCGGCGCAGCGCCAACTGACCGAAGTCCTTGGCTCACCTGAGATCAAGAGCCTGCTTGCCGATTGGCGGGCATTTCTCGAGGCTCCGGTGCCGGATTCTGCGCCGGCGGCTCATGCTGAGCGCCCACTGAAGGAGGTCGCAGACGCCAATATCTGGCGGCTGTATCGACGTGTCCGCCGCGAGGGGCGGGCCATTGGAACCGAGTCGCCGGCCCCCGAGCTGCACGAGCTGCGCAAGAGTACGAAGAAGCTACGCTATCTGATGGAGTTCTTCCGCCGCCTTTATCCGAGCGACGACATCGGTCCCTTGATCAAGCTGACCAAGGTGCTGCTCGACAATCTGGGTCTGTTCCAGGATCTCGCAGTCCAGGCCGCGTTCCTGCGTAGTGCGGCAGGTGAGATGAACAGTGAACAGCGAGCCAGTACCGACGCGCTCTTGGCCATGGGGTCCCTCATAGGGGACTTGCTGCACCGCCAGCAGCGTGCCCGCGAGCGATTTGCTGATACCTTCGCCGAATTCGATACGAAATCGACACGGCGGACCTTCCGCGCGCTGTTCAAGCCCGGCAGATGACGGAATGGCTCCGCGGTGGTTTTCAGGCCAGGACCGTTGAGAGCTTGTCGGCGAGCCGTGCAGCGATCATCTGGCGCATCGGGGTCAGCAGCAGCCCGAGCTGCACGTCAAGCGTGACGACCTCCTCGGCGACATCGATGGTCCCCCGGGCCCCAGGCCGTTGAAAGTGCAGCTGATTGCCGTGCCATTGGCAAGCGACCTGCAGCTCGTGCTCGAGGCGTGCGGCGATCCGATCGATGCGTGAGCGGGCTTGATCGACTCCGAGCCCGTGATCTTGAGTCAGATGGATCCGGGACATCAGCGATTATGGCTCGTCGACGTCTTGGTAGGCCTCCGGCACGAAGCGGGGGGTGCAGATCGCATAGAAGATCAAGTCGGCAGTGTCTGGGTTCGTCACCCGTTGGGGGCAGCCCGCGGGAATATAGACCAGGTCACCCGCCTGTAACAATCTCGGGGCGAGCTCGCCGAGCTCGACCTCGCCGCGTCCGGAGACGATCAGATAGCGCTCGTCGATGCCGATCAGACGGTGCCAACGGGTAGTCGTGCCGGGCGGTACCCTGGCACGGGCAATGGATACAGCGGGATCGTTCGGGCGGTTCCAGGTCTCCAAGATCGCACATCCTTCCTCGGTGTCATACGCTTCATCAGGATCCGGTTGACGGGCGTACGGGGCTGATGGGCTCATGGCAGGCTCGCATGGCTTGGATCTTTCGATCGGACGGAAGAAAAAGTATAGTCAATGGACCGAGACGGCTGAGCCCTCCGTCCGTTGGCGGCGGCCGGCGGCCGGCAATCGGTTAACCGTTCCCGAGTTTTGCGATGCGGTGCTGCGGCCGCGGCTGTGCCACTCTTCCCGTTTGGAGCCCTCGTGCAAGATCTCAATCCAATCAACAACCAGATCAACGACCTCCGGGGACGCTTGACGTCCCTGAGGGGGTATCTTTGACTACGCTGGAAAGCAGGAGCGTCTGACCGAGGTGCTTCGCGAGCTCGAGGACCCCCATGTCTGGGGCGACCCTGAGCGGGCCCAGTCGCTCGGACGCGAGCGGGCCGCTCTCGAGCTTGTCGTCGTCGGCCTTGATGAGCTGGGCACAGGCGTGAATGATGCGGCCGACCTGCTCGCGCTGGCCGCCGACGAGGGCGACGAAGCCACCGTCGCGACCATTACCACCGATCTGGATGCCTTCGAACGGCGAGTCGAGGCACTCGAGTTTCGGCGGATGTTTTCGGGAGAGATGGATGCGAGCAACGCCTTTCTCGACATCCAGGCCGGCTCCGGTGGCACCGAGGCGCAGGATTGGGCCGAGATGCTCTTGCGGATGTACTTACGCTGGGGCGAGCGGCGAGGTTTCAAAACGGAGCTGATGGAGGCATCTCCCGGGGAGGTGGCCGGGATCAAGAGCGCGACGGTCAAGTTCGAAGGTGACTATGCCTTTGGCTGGCTGCGTACCGAGACGGGTGTCCACCGGCTCGTGCGCAAGTCTCCATTCGACTCGGGCAACCGGCGCCATACCTCGTTCGCGGCCGTCTTCGTCTCACCCGAGATCGACGACAGCGTCGAGGTCGAGATCAATCCCGCTGACCTGCGGATCGATGTCTACCGCGCCAGCGGTGCCGGCGGGCAGCATGTCAACCGAACCGAATCAGCGGTGCGCATCACCCACAATCCGACTGGCATTGTCGTGCAATGTCAGAGCGGTCGCTCTCAGCATCAGAACAAGGACCAGGCGATGCGGCAGCTCAAGGCCAAGCTCTATGAGCTCGAGATGCAAAAGCGTCGCGATTCCCAGCAGGCCGTCGAGGATACCAAGTCGGACATCGGCTGGGGCAGTCAGATCCGTTCTTACGTGCTGGATCAGTCGCGCATCAAGGATCTACGCACCGGCGTCGAGATCGGCAATACCCAAGCGGTGCTGGACGGGCACCTGGATCCCTTCATCGAGGCCAGCCTCAAGAGCGGCCTATGAATCAGGGTGTGGCCTTGGTGGGACTCCGCGGAGCATGAACGAACACGAGCAACTAGACGAGAATAAGCTCATCGCCCAACGGCGAGAGAAGCTCGCTCGGCTGCGCGCGCGCGGCAACGCCTTCCCGAATGATTTCCGTCGCGACGCGCTCGCTGCGGAGCTACTGGCGCAGTATGGCAATATGGACCCCGGCTCGTTGGAGGCCGGTGGGCACCGTGTCAAGGTGGCCGGGAGGCTGATGAGCCGCCGCATCATGGGCAAGGCGAGCTTCTCGCATCTGCAGGACATGTCCGGGCGGATTCAGCTCTTCCTGCAGCGGGATCAGGTCGGCAACGAGGCCTACGAGGCCTATAAGCGGGATCTGGACCTGGGAGACATCGTCGGTGTCGAGGGGACCCTGTTCCGTACCAAGACAGGGGAGCTTTCGGTGCGCTGCGAGTCGCTGCGCCTACTGACCAAGGCCCTGCGGCCGCTGCCGGAGAAGTTTCACGGCCTGACTGACCAAGAGAGCCGCTACCGTCAGCGGTACGTCGACCTGATCGTGAGTCCGGAGACGCGCGAGACCTTCGTTACGCGTAGCCGCATCATCCAGTACCTGCGCGATTATCTTGACCAGCGCGGGTACTTGGAGGTCGAGACGCCGATGATGCAGGTGATCCCCGGCGGGGCCGTTGCCCGACCCTTCGTAACCCATCATAACGCGCTGGATATGCCGCTCTATCTGCGTGTGGCCCCGGAGCTCTATCTCAAGCGCCTGGTGGTGGGCGGTTTCGAGAAGGTCTATGAGATCAACCGCAGCTTCCGCAACGAGGGCCTCTCGACCCGTCACAACCCGGAGTTCACGATGCTGGAGCTCTACGCGGCCTATGCCGACTACCGGGATCTTATGGATGTAACGGAGGATATGTTGCGCGGGCTCGCGCAGGCGTTGCACGGCCAGGCGCGCGTCGACTATCAGGGGGTTGTCTTCGACCTGGGCAATCCCTTTGCGCGGATGAGCGTCGGAGAGGCGATTCTCCGTTTCAACTCGGATCTCCAGGCGCGTGACCTCGAGGACCTGGAACGCATGCGTGCGGTGGCCGAGGGCCTGGGCATCCCGCTCGAGGAGGGTTGGGGACTCGGTAAGGTGCAGCTCGAGGTCTTCGAGAAGACGGTTGAGCCGAGGCTCTCGGAGCCGACCTTCGTGACGGGTTATCCGACCGAGGTATCGCCGCTGGCCCGCCGCAACGACCGCGATCCTTCGATCACCGACCGCTTCGAGCTATTCATCGGCGGTCGCGAGATCGCCAACGGCTTCTCGGAGCTGAACGATCCCGAAGATCAGGCCGAGCGTTTTCGTCAACAGGCCGCTGACAAAGACGCCGGCGATCTAGAGGCCATGCATTTCGACGCGGACTACATCCGCGCCCTGGAGCAAGGCATGCCGCCTACGGCGGGCGAGGGCATCGGCATCGATCGGCTGGTGATGCTGTTCACCGATTCGCCGTCAATCCGCGACGTCCTCCTCTTCCCGCACATGCGCCCTACGGAGTAGCCGGTCGTGCTGGGTCGGTTCAACCGGGTGCGGCAAAGCCGTAAGGCGGGGCCTTGAGGCTCAGGCTCGGGCCCTCGATGCTGCCGAGGTGCACATGGTCCTGCTCGGCGGCCTCGATCTCGACGACGGCCAGTAGCTCGTAGCGGTTCTCAGCGGTTGCCTGCACGTCGACGACCCAGCCCGTGCTCTGCTGCGAGTGGCTGTCGGGGGAGAAGACCTCATCGCCGGGGCGCGGCGGGGTCGCCGTTTCGACCTCAGCCCAATACATGCGCCGTTTGAGGCGCCCGAGGTACTGCATGCGGGCCACAACTTCTTGTCCCGTGTAACAGCCTTTCGTGAAGCTGACCCCGTCGATCAGATGCATATTGGCCATTTGCGGGACGAAGGTCTCGGTTGTCTCCGGGTGGATGGTCGGGAGCCCGGCGCGGATATCGAGAAGTCGCCAATAGTCGGTGTCGGCGGGGCTTGCCTCATTGGTCAGGCCCTGCCACAGGGACCGGACCGCCGCGACGGGACCGATGACCTGGAAACGAGCTGGGGTCCCAGCGACACGGATCAACGCCAGGTCCCCGGCCAGGCTCAGGCCGTTGTCAAGCTCCGGGACGTCGGCGAAGAAGGCGGTCAGGTGCTCGGCGGCTGAATCGCCGACGACACCGATGGCGACCATGTGATCGCTGATATCTGTGAGGGTGGTCCGCGATCGGAGGACGAACATGCGCATTCGCTGCAACACCATATCGAGCTTCGAGCGGGGTACCTGCAGCAGATACCGCTCCCCCCAGCGCAGGAGCCGGAAGTTGGCCAGCATCCGTCCTTTGGCGCTACAGTAGCCACACAGCTGGGAGTGACGATCGGAGAGCTCACGGACGTCATTGGTCAGTTGCCCTTGCAAGAAGTCGCGCGCGTCGGGGCCCTCAACGGCGATCAGGCCGAGGTAGGAGAGGTCCACTAGCCGGCAGCCCGTGCGCGACTCGGTCTCGGGGAAATGGGCGCGATGCGCATCGTCGATCCGCGCCGATTGAGATTCCAAGAAGGCTCTCCATTCGCTGTTCATACGGGTGGTCTCTCGCATTGTTGTCCCAGTTGGCGGATTCTGGCGACCCGACCGGCTTCAAGAGGTGAGGGCCGATATCATACAGCAAGCACAACCTTGCTCGCGGCGGGCGCGCCTGTGTCCCCCGAGCTGTTTCGTACTGCCGCCAATCGAGAGAGAGGTCCTTTGTCGATTCATCAATCGAGCCCTCAGGTCGACAGCCTGGTACTTTACAAGTCACACCCGGCGCGGGTCGTCGCGCTCGGCGAGAAGATCGAGATCGAGCTCTCCGATCGACAGACCAAACGGGTCCGGCCGAAAGACATCGCGCTGCTCCACCCTGGGCCGCTCAGGAGTCTGACCGAGCTCGAGCCCTGCGAGGGCGAGATCGAAGAGGCTTGGGCCTTGCTCGAGGGCGGTGATACGGACCTGAAGGAGCTGACCGAGCTCGTTTTCGATCGTTTCACGCCCGCCGGCTGCTGGGCCGTGTGGCAGCAAGTGGCGTCTGGGGATTATTTCACCGGCACCCCCGCGGAGATACAGGTCCGCTCGCGCGAGGAGGTCGAGCGAAATCGCGCGGCACGGGCCGCGCGGGAGGCGGCCGAAGCCGATTGGCGCGCCTTTCTCGAGCGAATGCAGCGCGGGCAGCCGATCCCGGAGGACCGCGAGCGTCTCGCCGAGGTCGAACGATTGGCGCTCGGACAGTCTGAGCGGAGCCGCATCCTGCAGGCGTTGGGTCATCAAGAAACGCCACAGCATGCCCATCGCGCCTTGATCCAGGTTGGCCACTGGTCCGCGGACCACAATCCTTATCCGGCTCGTGCCGGGGTCGTCCTGACAGGGCCAGACCTGCCCGTACAGGATCTGCCGGAGGAAGCGCGGCGCGATCTGACCCATCTCCCGGCCTTTGCGATCGATGACGAGGATAATCAAGACCCGGATGATGCGCTGAGTCTCGACGGCGATCGCCTATGGGTGCATGTCGCGGACGTCGCGGCCCTCGTATCGCCTGAGGGGCCGCTCGAGCGCGAGGCCCGCAGCCGTGGCGCCAATCTCTACCTGCCCGAGGGCATTGTGAGCATGCTCCCGGCCGAGATCACGCGACGACTCGGGCTCGGTCTCCAGGATGTGTCGCCGGCCTTGTCGTTCGGCTTCCGCTGCTCCAGCGACGGAGAGCCCTGCGACCTGCTGGTCGAGCCCACTTGGATCAGGGTGGAGCGCCTGAGCTACGAATGGGTCGAGGAACGCCTCGATGAGCCGCCGTTTGCGGCGATGCAGGCGTTTTTGAGTGGGTTCCGTGCACGACGGGAGGCGCAGCAAGCCGCACAGATCGAGCTACCGGAGGTCAACATCCGCGTAAGCGCCGGGACAGTTGCGATCCGCCCCATCGGTCGACTGAGGAGCCGGGGGTTGGTCGCGGATGCGATGCTGATGGCCGGCGAAGCGGTGGCACGTTTCTGCCTAGAACAAGGGATACCGATCCCATTCGCCATGCAGCCGCCCCCGGACAAGGCCGAGCGGCCAGCCGGCTTGGCCGAGATGTACGCCTATCGCCGGCGGTTCAAGCCGACACGGCTGACGCTTGAGCCACAGGCCCATGCGGGCCTCGGTCTGCCGATGTACACGCGCACCACGAGCCCGCTGCGACGCTACTCTGACCTCCTCGTCCATCAGCAGCTGCGTTGTTGGCTTCGCGGGGAGACGCTGCTTGGCGCTGAGGAGGTAACCTTACGTGTTGGCGAGGCGGAGGCCGCCAGTGCCCTGGTGCGCCGGGCCGAGCGCCTGTCTAACCAGCATTGGAAGCTCGTCTATCTCCGCGACAATCCCGCATGGCGCGGTGAAGCCGTCGTCGTCGAGGCAGAGGACCACAAGTCTACCGTCCTCATACCGGACTTGGCGATGGAGGCGCGGCTGAGGCTGCGTGGCGACGTACGACTCAATGATCGCGTCCGGCTCGTCGTCCGCGACGTCGATCTGCCGGACCTAACGGCGTTCTTCGGCGTGAAATAGTGCCGCTGCCGAACCGGTGCTCGGAGCGTCGTTCGCGGTTGCACGACGCCAGAGCGAAACTGGTGTCGCCGGCCCGCCGTGTGCCTGTTCCACGCCGTCTTGCGCGTGCGTCGTCACCGTGACCCTGTTGCACGGGGCGAGGGAGTCAGCTGCCTCGCCCCGTGCAGTAAATCCGCGCAGGCGATTGATTGACTCAGGCGCTCCAGCGCCGCACCGCTCCGGTGTCTAGATGGACGAAATCCGACCCAGGGTAGTAACCGACACCTCCGCGCCCGAGCGCAATGGCCGTGTCACGGACGCGACGCGTGCGCGTATTCGACAGGCGTATATCGATGGCCTGCCCGGTTAGGTGGAGGCTGTGTTTCGCTACGCCACGGGAGCGGCTGCGAAGCATTGCATTCGTTCTCGGAGAGCGATAGGCGCTTAGTACCTCGTAGACGGCGTCCCGATTCCCGACCAATCGCCGCACGTCGTAGAGGAGATCGAGCAGCCTAGGGTCTATTGGAATGGTGTCGCCGGTACGGAAATCGCGCATGAATTGATCGATTTTGTGCAATGCACTGCGTTGATAATTGTCACCCACGCGATAGCAGATGGTCAGACGCTCATCTGTATGTTGATGATGGAATGACAGTACACGCTGTTGGGCATCGGAGGTACGGGCGAGCACGGGTGCCGCCACGCCGGCGAGCGCGAGACCGAGAAAGAGACGTCGGTGCATGGGTTTTCCCCTCCGCAATTTTGGTTATACTAACGCGACAGAATTATAAGGATTGTGAGATATTACGCAAACTTTTGTTGTTCTGACATTAGGTGTTGGAATTGACACGATTGAGCTGTCGTGTCATTGCAACTAATTGTTGCGCACGTGCCTTGTCAAGGCATGGGTGAAATCAATAATATTCGATGTTGAAGGGGATCCGGTCGGATTGGCTATAGCCGAGCCTAATGACCAGTCATTAATCCGCAATGTCGGCTTGGCAACCATGAATCGGCTTTGCGTGTTCAGCCGCAACCTGCCTGCGGGACGGCATAGATAGCCGAGAGAAGTCTGGCTCGCCGGCTGGGCGGCGGATTGCATTGGGGTGCTGTCGTCTGGGGGCCGGACAGCAAGAAAGAGTCTTGACCATGCTCGATGTGTTCGGGGCCGGTCAGTCGCTCGCCGTGAACAGGGTCACGGTCGTCTCTCTCGTTCGAGTGGATGATCTTCTAGATTTCAGGTGGCGAGCAGTGACCTTGGTTGCGGATGAGGCTTCTCGTTTTGTTACGGGACAGCTGAGGTTTATGGCGCTCTGCATGCGAGAGATCAGCGGAGGGAAAGTGATGGCGATAATGCGACTGGGGCTGGGGCTGCTGCTCTTTGTCTGCGCATCAGTGCCGGCCGATGTCTACAAGTACACGGACGCGAGCGGCAACGTCGTGTTCACGGACAAGCCCGTTGAAGGGAGGGGCCTGAAGCTCGAGTGGAAGCGGACGACGGCGCGACTGGTCGAAGAGAACAAACGGCACCTGTTTGCCTATCGCAAGGTGCCAAAGAATGCCCCTCCATCTCTCGGCAAATCGGCCAAGGAGCGACGGGCGCAGCTGGAAGGCTTGATTCACCAGACGGCGTTGCGTCATCGCTTGCCACCGGAGCTGCTTCACGCCGTGATCCGCGCCGAGTCCGCCTATAATCCCTCGGCCGTCTCGTCGGCCGGTGCGATCGGCCTGATGCAGTTGATGCCCGGAACGGCCGAGCGGTATCACGTCCCCGATATCTGGGATCCGGCGGCCAACCTTGACGGTGGGGCGGCCTACCTGCGTGATCTATTGGATCTCTTCGACAAGGATCTGCGCTTGGCGCTGGCCGGGTACAACGCTGGGGAGAACGCCGTTATCCGCCATGGGCGTAACATCCCGCCGTACCCAGAAACTCAGACCTATGTCCGCAAGGTGCTTCAGTTTCTCTGGGCGGAACAGGCTTCGCTGGGTCAGCTGAGCATGCGCTAGTGCGCTGTTTCAGGTTTCATCCCCTGTGCCGTGAGCCCGCAAGATGAGGCTGGATTGATGACGGCTGCTCCGGGCAGGGGGGGCTGATCGCAGCCATCAGAAGCTTCTGGTCGAACTGGAGGAGTCTGCGCTCGCCCCGGGCCTTCGATCTAGCGGGATTGGACTGTGTTCGGGGCCTGTTTGTCGTTGCCTTGCAGGATCTTGCGGATCGAGACCAAAGCGCGATCGATGAACGGGTGTTTCGGCGTGGGAATGACCTTCGCCTTGCCGGAAAGGACCTCCCGGGCGAGCTCGCGCAGCGTCTTGATCTCCGCCTGCATCCCGGAGCGATCGACAAACATGCACGTCGATGTTAGCGGGCTCATCCAGGACAACTTGATTCGCCGTGGCTTGCCGTCGGTCTCGGATGTCAGCTCAAACCAGGTGCCGAAGCGCATCTTGCGAAGCCGCTCGATCAGCTCTCGCTCTGCGGCCGAAAGCCCTTCGCCGTCATCCTGGTCTGCCAATGCGAGGCTCGGCGGGAGACCGGTTTCGGTCGCTGGGTCGTCTGGCTCCTCCGCGTCCGGCGGGGCTAGGATGTCGGGCTGCGTCCAGGTCTCTGGAGCATCAAGCAATGCGAAGAGCGCGTCGACCACGCTGCGGTTGCTGCTCTCAAGCGTCTGCGTCTGATCACTGAGGGCATCGCGCACGGCTTGGACTTCCGCAGCCCGTTTCGCGCCAGGACCCATCGGGGTTGGGGCGAAGAGTGCGACCAACGCCTTCGCCGTATCAACGGCCCGCCGCCAGGCCTCGCCCTCCCGCTGCGGATCGCGCAGACGCGTGAAGACGAGGTGGTCGGTCCAAGTCTCGGTTAGGAACGCGACGACCGGCTTGGGCAGTGGGTAAGAGCTGGTCAGCTCTCGGATCTGCTTGATCGCTTGTTGCCGAGAGATCTGGAGTCGCTCTCGGCCGCGAGCCGTCTCCTGTGTTCGGTGCTCCATCGACTCGATACGACGCCTTTGTTCTTGCATGGCCTGCTCAAAGGCCTCCAAGAGCTCGTCAAAAAGGCCAACGTTATCGCTGAATTCCAGCAATACCCGGTCGACAGTTTTCTGCATTGCGGGGAAAATGCCACGATTTGGGTTTCCCTCCTCGACCCACAGACTCCCCGCCTCGACCATCTGATCGAGCAGGCGCCGGGCAGGATGGTTACTGTCCACAAGCAGTCTGCGATCGATCAGCGCGACCTTCAAATAGGGTGTGTGGAGGTGGCTCAGCAAGGCCTTTGCCAGGTTGGGCAGGACTGGGTCATTGAGCATGTACTCGAACAGCATCCCGATGAGGTCGATCAGGTCGGCATCGACCGGCGACAGCTTGTCTTCGGGGATCTGGGCGAGGATCTGCTGTCGTTCTTGACCTAGGGCGTCCTTGACGCGATCGATGAAGGCGACGTCGAGCTCGACGTTGGGGATACCTGCGCCGGTTTGGGCCGCGACGGCCGGTCGGGTTTGGGCCTGTACCTTGCTGATCGCGCTTAGCAGCTCCGGGCTGGGCGGGATACTCAAACCTTGCCCCGGCGATTGGCCGACCCCGGCCCCTCCTGGTCGGCGCTTGGCCATGAGCGTCAGGATCGAATCGAACAGCTCCGTCGCCAGCGAAGGGGACTCCCCGGAATCGGTCTGGCCGTAACGATCGACCCCTTTCGGGAGCGCTTGGTCCCTTGACGGCGGCTCCACGGCACCTTTGGCGGATGCCGTTTTCGAGGCTTGTCCGCTGCCTGGCCGGATTGGAACAGGCTTGAGGCTTGGCAGCACGCCGGCCTCTTTTAGGTGTCTGTTGAGCTCATCGTAGACGTGCGCGAGCTTGCGAATGACGAATCGGTCAAAGAGCGCGTACAGGATGACCTTAACCTTGACCTCGACGTCGAGACCGTCGAGAGAACGACGGAACGACCAAACGAGATGGTGGGGGCTGGCGGGAATCTCAAAGTCCTTGAGCTTGAGTCCGCCGTTGACCACCGAGAGCCGCTGGCCGAGCGCGTAGAGATCCGGGAAGAAGGTGGCGTTGGCCCGCACGATCAGGTTCTCGCAGGCAACAGACTCCTCCATCTCGTCCTGCTCGACCAGAGACAGCTCGACCCCCTCAGTAGCCGGGCCCTCGTCTTCATCATCGACGCGCCCGATGCGGTTGAAACAATCGAAACCGCGATTGATTTCCAGCCTGAATACATGCTCAATGTCTGGCCGGCGTTGACGCAGCAGGCCCATCGCCTCGAAGAAGCGGCCTTGGAGGGCGTTGTTTTCGGCGCGCTCGGCGAAATCGAGCAGCACCGGCGCTGCCTGCTCGAAGAGCTCAGCAAATTGTGCGTCGGTAAAGACTAGGGCGACGTCCCGGCAATTCTCGATGACGGGCTCGAAGCGAGAGCGGGCGGCGAATTTGGCATCGCGGGGTTGACGCATAGGTTCTTACACAGCAAGTCGCCCGGGCCAATGGTCCGGAAAGCGGACCCTAGGGCGGCGGCTTGTGGTCATGGAGTGCTTACGCTGCGCCACTAATCTTCTCCGATGACGCGATCGTCTCTCGGTGTCGCCAGCAGCCGCTCGGCTTCGGCCTCGTGTTGCGCGAAGACCATCCGGTACTGTACGGGATCCTCTGGGGCTTGCTCCGCGCGCAAGCGACGGACGAGCTTGCGGGCATCCTGGTAACGCTCCTGGGTCTCGAGATGACTCAAGATCAATGGGGGCTCGATCCTATAGACGTAGTACGGCATTCTGTGTCACCAAGGTCGGGTCTTTGGCGTCCTCTCCTTAGTAGAGATCGATTCTTGGCCCGCCTGGCGGGGCAAGAAGATCCCAATCTCTCGCGCAGCGGCGGATGAACC
>CAZOWL010000035.1:0-39568 GCA_964583605.1 uncultured Chromatiaceae bacterium
GAATGTCCTCGCCCAAAGGGCCGGTGATTAGCGAATCAGGGTGAAGAACAACACCTTGTTCCTCTGCGGAAGACTCGGGCTGGGAGCCGGATGGTGTAACACTCCAAGTCCGGTTCTGCGAGGAGCCGGCGGCCGAACCGTCGCATGGCAGAGATATCGTGGCACCGCCGGGAAACCAGGCGGCAAACAGAGAAAACAAACATCTGCCTAACGATCATGGGGCGAGCCGACCCACCCCGGACGATGAAACGTCGCCTCGCCCCTGATCGTTCCCTCACCCCAACCCTCTCCCAGAGGGCGAGGGAGCGAACGTGCTTCGCGAATTTCATGGTAAGCGGCGGCAAGGCCCCGGCTTACTCTCCGGGCTCACGTGTAACAATTGGGAGGGGGGATAGGCCAACGATCGGGTCGGGGTGACGGGATTGCGCCCGTCACCCCTCCCACACTACCGGACATGCAACAGATAGATCTGTCACCTGCCGTAGGCATTTCCTCACCCTTTCCTGTGGTCACCTCTTCCTGTGCGCACCGACCAGAGCGCACGTTTCTTCTGCGTACACCCTCGGACTCAACCGACCGCCACCAGGCTCGGCGTGTAGTCGGCGGGCGGCTCGAAGCCAAGCAGGGTGATGCAGGTCGCGGCCAGGTTGGCGATGCCCGGGTCCGAGACCTCGGCCAGGCGCAAACGAGCCTGGCCGGCTGGATCATAGATGATCGCCGGTACCGGGTTTAGGGAGTGCGAGGTCTTGGGCAGGTAGTTGCCGGCGGCATCGCGCTTGAGCTGGCCGGTCTTCTTGTCTGCCTCGTACATGTCGTCGGAATTGCCGTGGTCGGCCGAGACGACCAGGATCCCCTCAGCCTGCTTCACCGCCCCCATGATGCGGCCCAGACCCTGGTCGACCGCGGCGACGGCAACTTTGACGGCCTGGGTGTCACCGGTGTGCCCGACCATGTCGCCGTTCGGATAGTTGAGTCGGATGAAGCGGTATTCGCCGCTCGCGATCGCGGCGACCACGGCGTCGGTGATCTCGTCGGCCTTCATCCGGGGCGCCTGCTCGAACGGGATCACGTCGGAGGGTATCTCTCGCCAGGTCTCGGTCGGGAAGCGCCCGGAGTTGTTGCCGTTGAAGAAATAGGTGACATGGCCGAATTTCTGCGTCTCCGAGATCGCGAGCTGTGTCACCCCGCTGTCCGATAGGAGCTCGCTCATGGTCCGGTCGATCGCCGGCGGCGAGACCAGGTACTTCTCCGGGGCCATCAGGTCGCCGTCGTACTGCATCATCCCGGCATAGAGCACATCGAGCTTGGGACCGCGGTCGAACTCGGTCAGCTCCTCGGCCTCGAAGGCCTTCGTGATCTCAAGCGCGCGATCCCCGCGGAAATTGAAGAAGATCACGCTGTCGCCTGGCTCGATCGGCCCGACCGGGGCGCCGTCGCGCTCGATGACGAAAGCGGGCAGGTCCTGGTCCAGGATGCCGGGGCGCTCTTGACGATAGGCCTCGACGGCCTCGCGCATTGACGCGAAGCGCCGACCCTCGGCGCGCACATGGGTCTTCCATCCGCGCTCGACCATCGCCCAATTGGCGTTGTAGCGATCCATGGTGATGTGCATTCGTCCGCCGGCGGAGGCGATGCAGTAGTCGATACTGCCGTCGGCATTCAGATCGCGCAGGAAGCTCTCGAAACGCTCGACGTAGTCGAGGACCGAGGTCGGAGGCACATCGCGGCCGTCGATCAGCGGATGGATCCTAGCCTTTGCTATCCCTTCTTCCTTGGCCCGGATCAGCATCGCCTCAAGATGGCGCAGATTCGAGTGCACGTTGCCGTCCGAAAATAGGCCGATGAAGTGCAGCGTCGAGCCCTTGGCCTTGACGTTGGCGATGAACTCCTGCCAAACCGGGCCGTCGAAGAGCGCCCCGGACGCGATCGCCCGATCGACCAGTGCCGCGCCCTGCGAGAACACGCGCCCGCAGCCGATCGCGTTGTGGCCGACCTCGGAGTTGCCCATGTCGCTGTCGTCCGGGAGACCGACGGCGGTGCCGTGCGCCTTGAGCTCCCTGTAGAGCGCATGCTCGCGCAGCCAGTCTAGGTTCGGGGTCTCGGCCTTGCGCACGAAGTCGCCTTCCGGATGCCTGCCGATGCCGACACCGTCCATGATCACTAGGACGACCGGGCCTTTCGGCCCTCTATAGACGGGATTTCTGCTGAGCTCGGCCATTGTTGTTTACCTCAAAACTTGTGTGTCAAGCAGAACACGGAATTAAAAGGTTCGAAAGCCACACTTGGTGAAGAGATTGTCCCTGAATACTCGTCGGTCAGCTCTCGCGTCTGACGACATCTTCGCATAGCCAGTTGCGCCGGCGCGCGCTCGGCGCAGCCCTTATTTCCGCGTGAATCGTCAGGCTTTCGCACGGTCCCGCTCGCGGATTCCGCCTCTGGCGTGACTCCTGATTTTGCCGGCCTGTCTCGCCGGTCGTGTACTGGGCAATCCTCACACCGGCAGGCGGTATCACGCATGCATTGATATTATGCAATCGCATACATTCCATTAATTGATTAGAAATGCATAGGGAAAATATTTATCTTCCTCACACGTCCACGCGGATTCCATCGACTGGAGTAAATCATGGCTACAAAGACGTATGACGCTGGCGTCAAGGACTATGCGCTGACCTATTGGACGCCCGACTACGTGCCGCTCGACTCCGATCTGCTGGCCTGCTTCAAGGTCACCCAGCAGCCCGGGGTGCCGCGCGAAGAGGCTGCGGCGGCCGTGGCGGCGGAGTCCTCTACCGGCACCTGGACCACGGTCTGGTCGGATCTCCTGACCGACCTCGACTACTACAAGGGCCGCGCCTATCGCATCGAGGACGTGCCAGGCGACAAGGAGAGCTTCTACGCCTTCGTCGCCTATCCGCTGGACCTCTTCGAGGAGGGCTCGGTCGTCAACGTGCTGACCTCGTTGGTCGGCAATGTGTTCGGCTTCAAGGCGGTGCGGCACCTGCGGCTCGAAGACCTGCGGTTCCCGCTGCACTACGTCAAGACCTGCGGTGGCCCGCCAAATGGCATCCAGGTCGAGCGCGACCGCATGGACAAATATGGCCGGCCGTTTCTCGGTGCCACGGTCAAGCCCAAGCTCGGACTCTCGGCGAAGAACTATGGCCGCGCCGTCTACGAGATGCTGCGCGGCGGACTCGATTTCACGAAGGACGACGAGAACGTCAACTCCCAGCCGTTCATGCGCTGGCAGAACCGCTTCGAGTTCGTCATGGAGGCGGTGCGCAAGGCCCAGGAAGAGACTGGCGAGCGCAAGGGCCACTACCTGAACGTCACGGCCCCGACCTGCGAGGAGATGTTCAAGCGAGCCGAGTTCGCCAAGGAGCTCGGCTCGCCGATCATCATGCATGACTTCTTGACCGCCGGCTTCTCGGCCAACACGAGCCTGGCGAACTGGTGCCGCGACAACGGTATGCTGCTGCACATCCACCGTGCGATGCATGCCGTCATCGACCGCCACCCCAAGCACGGTATCCACTTCCGCGTCCTGGCCAAGTGCCTGCGCCTCTCAGGCGGCGACCACCTGCACACCGGCACCGTCGTCGGCAAGCTCGAGGGTGACCGTGCCTCGACGCTCGGCTTCGTCGATCAGCTGCGCGAATCCTTCGTCCCCGAGGACCGCGCCCGCGGACTCTTCTTCGATCAGGATTGGGGCGGTATGCCGGGTGTGATGGCGGTGGCCTCGGGCGGCATCCATGTCTGGCACATCCCGGCGCTGGTGACCATCTTCGGCGACGATTCCGTGTTGCAGTTTGGTGGCGGCACCCAAGGCCACCCCTGGGGCAACGCGGCCGGCGCGGCGGCCAACCGCGTCGCGACCGAGGCGTGCGTCAAGGCGCGCAACGAGGGTGTAGAGGTCGAGAAGGAGGCGCGCGACATCCTCGCCGAGGCAGCCCGTCACAGCCCGGAGCTGGCCGCGGCGATGGAGACCTGGAAGGAGATCAAGTTCGAGTTCGAGACCGTCGACAAGCTCGATGTCGCCTGATCGGACCAAAGAGATCCCTAGACACTCAAGATTAGAGAGGCTTGCGTCATGAGTATTGTACATAGCATGGGCGATCACGAGACGATCGGGCGGCACGAGACCTTCTCATATCTACCGCCGCTCAATCGCGACGAGATCCTGGAACAGGTCGCCTTCATCCTGGGCGCCGGCTGGAATGCCTCGATCGAGCACGAGCATCCGAGCCGCGCCTTCGAATATTACTGGCCGATGTGGAAGTTGCCGTTCTTTGGCGAGACGGACCCAGGTGTGATCCTGACGGAGATCGAGGCCTGCCATCGCGCCTATCCCGATCACCATGTGCGGCTCGTCGGCTACGACAACTACGCGCAAAGCAAGGGGCACTCCTTCCTGGTGCATCGGGCGGTCTGAACAGACGCCGACTGATTGTCCGTTCCGTTAGGCGGATCGGAGAGGCCAGTCCGAGTGATACGACCTCGACAAAACCAAGCGAGACGAATGGAGCGAGGCATGGTTCAGGGTGCGAGAGAGCAACGGTTGACCGGCCGGGCAGTGGCCATCGCCAGACGGCGCCATATCGCCGACGGCGGCAAGGCCGGAGCGGTCACCACGGCGGCGCCGAGCCGCACGGCCGCACCGTCCACCCCGGGGCGCAGTCCGAAGCGTGATGCGGCGCCTCGCCCCGAGGTCGCGGCCAGGGCGACATCGCCGACACATGAGCGCCCGGCCGTGGCGAAGCAGCAGGCCAGGGCCCGCGGTCCGCTGTCCGCTGGGCGCCAGCGGGCGATCGCGCAGCGCGCCCGGCAGACCCAGGGCGGCGCTGCGACCAAGTCGATGTCGAGCGCTTCCGGGGCCGAGCGCGTCCGTGGCCTGACGGGTCGCGACGCCGCAATCGCGCGACGCCGCCAAATCTCCGGCCAGGTATCAGGTCAGTCATCCGGTTCCGAAGATCGAGGCCTCGCGTCGCGTGAAGTGTCGCGGCCGGGTGCTGGATCGGACGGGAAGACGACCAGGGCGGCCATCGGGAGCCCGAAGCGGACCGGCATGGCCGCGTCGGCTCAGACAGGTCGGAGAACGGCCGTCACCCGGGCCCGAGTCGCGACCAAGACCCCGCTCATGAGCCGCGGTCGGCGTCTATCGATGGCCCGCCGGGCGGCCACGGCTGCTGCGGGCCGCAATGGCCTGAAGTCGTTGGGCAGCCAGTCGAATGGATCGGCCACCGCAGCGATCTGGCGTGAGGCCGGCGCGAGCTCCCGCGAGATCGCCCGCAAGGTCCGTCAGGAGCGTTGCGAGCACGGCAAGGCGTGTGCGACGGTGCCGCGCCCGAGCGGCCGTGCCCGGCCGCTAGGCCGGACCCCCCGCGGGGCCACCCCGGGAGCGGCGGTCAGCGAGACGGCCAGCGGCCAGCAGGTGACCGGCACGCGCGTCGGGCGCAGCAGCAGGACGACGGGCGACGAGCCGGGCGCCTGCAGGCGCGTCACCGGCACCGAATATCTGGGCGCCGAGCTGTTCCAGGAGTTTTGCGGGATCCAGCCCGAGCCGAAGCCGTCGCACGAGCCTGTCGGCACGGCGAAGGGTCAGCTTGTCACCGGCAGCCGCGTCGGACGCAGCACCAAGGTGACGGGGGATGAGCCCGGCGCCGATCGGGTCCTGACCGGGACCCCCTACACGGGTGTTGCTGCTGGTGCTGGGGGCGGTCCGAAGAAGGTCGGCGTCACGCGGACGTTCAGTGGCGGTCCCGTGAGCGGCACGCTCGTCGGACGCAGTGCGCGAGTGACCGGCGATGAGCCCGGCAGCTGCCGGCGCGTCACGGGCAATGAATATGTCGGCTCGGAGCAGTATGCGGACTTCTGCGAGATGAAGCCCGAGCCGAGCGGCGACAAGAAGGTCGGTCGCGATAGGACCTGGCACGCGCAAGCGGTCACCGGGACACGGGTCGGGCGCGCTCAGCGCGTCACGGGCGACGAGCCCGGGACCTGCGAGGTCGTCACGGGCACGCCCTATGTCGGACCTGGGCAATACCAGGCCTACTGCCCGCCGCCGGTCACGGAGTCGGCGCGCCAGCGCACGCGCACCTGGCGGGACACCCCCGGCGCAAGCCTGACCGGACAGTCACCGGGGCTTGGCGGGGAGGTCACCGGCGATGCGCGCGGCGCCTGTCATTCCGTGACGGGCACGCCCTACGTGGGAGCCGATCAGTTCTTCGCCGAATGTGGCCAGGGCGCCGACAGCGCGCCCGGCAGCGCCGATTTCCCGCAGCCCTTGGCCGGCGGCAACTGGGGCGCTTTCAGCGTCCAGTCACCGGCGCGCGCGGCCCAGGCGAGCCGAGTCTCGGGAGTGATCACGGGCACCAGCTACACGCAGGATGAGGGCCGCATCACAGGGCCGTTCAATCTCGGCCGCGGTGTCGTGACGGGAACCGAGGACTTCCGCCGGCGCGAGCACGAGCATGGCCGTATGGCTGCCACGCTGGGGGCCATGCACGCAGCTCCCGCGATGACCGCCGCCGCGCCGCGATCGGAATTGAGCCCGGAGCCAAGCCCCGAGCCGAGCCCCGAGCCAAACCAGGAAGGGCCGCGTCCGCGCGTCACGGGCGAGGGGATGGACGGTGGACTGCGGATCACCGGCGATGACTGGGGGCGCAATGAGCGCGTCACTGGCACCGAGGGCTATTCGTCATCCGGCCGCAATCCGACCCGGCGTGGTGGCATGGTGGGGCCGTTCGCGGGTGCCCGGACGTTCCAGGAATCTCAAGCGCGACAGGTCCCACCGCAGCGCGTCACCGGCAGCAGCGGGAGCACCGAGCGAGGGGCCGTTGTCACCGTATCCGGCGGGGCGCGGGGCTAAGCCATGACACCGCTCGCGTCGAAGAAGACGGCGATGCCGCTCGGTCGCTCAGGCCGTCCTGGGCCGCGCGCGCGGCCCGCGATGGCGGGGCTGTCGCGACGGCCGCGCCCGACACTGGTGCAGACCGCGATGTCGGCCGCGCCCGGCCAGCACCCCGCCGCAAGGCCGCAGGCGATGGAAGCGGTGGCCACGACTCCCGCCGAGGCTCCGCGTGCCGCAAGGATCTCTGGCATCACAGACACTGGCCACGAGCGGGCGACCAGCCCTCGGCAAGGGCCGCCCACTGGGCGCGTCACCGCCAATGGGCGGCAGGCAAAGGTTACTGTGCGCCGCGGGGAGGCTCGCCTGGGGCGCGCGGGGCCTGCGCACCCGCTGACCCGAGCGCACGAGAATGAACGCCTCTACGCCTATGAGAACCGGATCAAGCAGGCGTTTGCCCAAGTCGTCCCGACCTTGAAGGCCGTCTCGGCGCGCCAGTATGCGACAGACTTTGTGCCCTGGGCGCAGGCCGAGGCCCAACGACAGCTCGGGTTTGGGCTGCCGGAGCCGATCCTGGCGGATGCCTGGATCGACCACCTCGATCTGCGCTCGTTGTTCGCCCAGGCGACCTTCGAGACCTTTCGCCAGGCGAGCCGCGAGCATTTCACCGCGGCCCCGCTCGGCGTGCTCGGAGAGGGCGAGGCGTTCCGAGCGTTCCTGCTCGAGTGCGGCTTTCACGAGATGAATGTCACGCCCTGCGCGGACGGCCGACTGGCCCACGCGATCAGCTATGTGCTCAGACTCCCGGCGGCAGCGGTGCGACGCAAATCGTACGCCGGGGCCCTGTTCGACGTCGAAGAGGCCGTACAGCGCTGGTCATCGGTCGAGGTGGCACGCCTGCGTGCCGGCGAGCCAGATCTGGCCGATATGCCGACCCGCTACCTGAAGGTGGCCATCTATCACTACAGCAGCCTGGATCCCGACACGCAGGGCTGCGCGGCGCACGGCAGTGATACCCGCCGGGCCGCCACGGCGGCGCTGGATCGGCTTCAGGCCTTTCGCGAGGCGATCGAGAACAGCTTCTGCTGCGGCGCCTCGATCGACATCCTGCTGCTCGGCATCGACACCGATACCGACAGCCTGCGCGTGCATCTGCCGGATGCCAGGGGTCGAATCGAGATCGATCGCTATGTCGATGCGGCGGCGCTCTATGCCGAGACCGCGCATCTCGAAGCCGGGACGGCGCGTGGCGTCATCGGCGAGCAAGTCGGCGCGTCGGCGGCGAGCCGAGGTGCGGGCGCGCCGCACGAAGGGCTTCAGCGGCTCGCCGCAAAGCTCATCGAGAACAACTTCTCGCAGATCGACTATGTGCTGAGCTACCACGGCGATCACTACCCAGATCAAGGTCACGAGGAGCGCTTCATCGGCGTCGGCATGGACTTCGCCGACGTGCAGCTGCGCAACCTCACCTACTTCGCCTTCATGCGCACGGTGGAGGAGGGTGGGGCGGACCTGGATGTCGGCATCCAGATCTTTCGGCGACTGAACGTCGCGCACTGCTTGCCGATCCCGATCGTCGTGCGCTTCGAATATCCCGGTCAGGTCCCCGGTGCCCGTGAGCGCGCCATCCAGCGCTGCGAGCGTGTTGCCGCGGCGATCGCGGCCCGCTACCCGGATCTGTCCGAGAAGGGTCTGCTGCACACCTTTCTGACGGTGCGCGACAGCCAGGGTACGAAACCGGTCGAGTGCGTCGGCAGCTCGATCCGTGGCTGGGGGGCGCGCGCAGCATGAAGATCTGCCAAGTGGAGAAGCCTCTGGTGGCGACCAACCGCATTCCCGGCCTGGAGCATCGTCACCTGCAGGTCGTGCGCGACGGCAAGAGCCGTCTCGTCGCCGTCGATGCGGTCGGCTGCATCCCCGGGGATTGGGTCATCTGCGTTGGGAGCTCGGCGGCTCGGGAGGCGGCGGGACACAAAGAGTACCCGAGTGACCTGACGATCGTCGGGATCATCGACCACTGGTCGGAGGAGTAGGCGTGGACATCATGCAGGTTGAGGGCTCGCTCGTCTGCACGCGGCGCATTCCCGGCCTGCAGGCGGTCTCGCTACGGGTGCTGCGCGACCTGAAGGGCAATCGGGCGGTGGCCGTCGATACGGTCGGCTGCCGGCCCGGGAATTGGGTGTTCACCATCAGCGGCTCGGCGGCCCGCTACGCGGTCGGCACCCAGGTCCTGACCGACCTTAGCGTCGGCGGGATCATGGACCGCTGGGAGCCGCCCGCGCATTGAAGACGCGGTCGTCACTCACGACCGCCTTGGCGGCTCAGGGAGGCGCCGCGAGCCTTCAACGGCCCGAGGCCTTTGATGGGTGTCGGAGCCGGGAGATCGCGAGGTCTCCGGTTCCAAACCGCCGGATCGCACGCACGGATCCGTGCGACACCGCTTCGCGTGGAGCGGCGAGTATTCGGTTTCTTGTGTAGTTCATACGAGGAGAACGGCAATGGCTGAAGAGCACTACGGTATCGCACTGGGCATGATCGAGACCCGCGGACTGGTCCCCGCCATCGAGGCGGCGGACGCGATGACCAAGGCCGCGGAGGTGCGTCTGATCGGGCGCGAGTTCGTCGGCGGCGGTTATGTCACCGTGCTCGTGCGTGGCGAGACCGGTGCCGTGAACGCCGCAGTGCGGGCTGGCGCGGACGCCTGCGAGCGCGTCGGCGACGGCCTGGTCGCGGCGCACATCATCGCCCGCCCCCACCGTGAGGTGGAGCCCGTGCTGCCGCCCGGGCGTCCGCGCGAGGCGCACGCGGCCTAGTGCGGCGGTGAGAAGAGGGCCCGAGAGATGGCGCAGATGCGTCCTGCCCGGCGTCGGAGGCGCGATAGGCTCGCGTTCCCCAAATCGGGCCGCAAGAGGTGTAGGGTCCGCTGTGCGGACCCCTTGCGACGGATGTCGTCTCGGCAATGGTCCGCGCAGCGGACCCTACGACGCGGGGTCATGCTGGCCGCCGTGCCAACCGGGCGCAGGATTGTGAGTATACGGAGACTGCTTCGATGGCCAGCGAAACCATAGGAATCGCCCTTGGAATGATCGAGACACGGGGTCTGGTGCCCGCCATCGAGGCGGCGGACGCGATGACCAAGGCCGCCGAGGTACGCCTGATCGGGCGTGAATATGTCGGTGGCGGCTATGTGACCGTGCTGGTGCGCGGTGAGACCGGCGCGGTCAACGCCGCCGTGCGCGCCGGCGCAGATGCCTGTGAGCGCGTCGGCGACGGCTTGGTGGCGGCGCACATCATCGCGCGCCCGCACCGCGAGGTGGAGCCGATTCTGCCCGAGTCGCCGAGCTCATCCGGCGGTGATGGGCGCCGCGGGTGCTCATGAGTCGACCGAGCAGCCTAGGTGGGTGCCGCGCCGGCCGGGGCCGGCGCAGGCGCCAACTCCGGATTGGTCAGGAGAGGATGCGAGACGATGATGGCTAACCCGAGGGTCCTCGGCTATCTTGGCCGGGCCTTGAGCCACGAATTCAGCGCCGTGCAGCAATATCTCACCCACGCCGGCCTGGCTGAGCTCTGGGGGATGGCGGAGGCGGCGAAGTATTTCGCGGAGGAGGCGCGCGGTGAGCAGGAGCACGCGGCGCGTCTGACCAACCGCATGCTGGAGCTCGGTGCGATGCCAAGCTCCTCGCAGTTGACCGCGGTCCGGGCCGGCCCCACGCTGCTCGATCTGCTCGAGACGGACCGCGCGATGGAGGTGCGGGCCGCAGAGATCTACCGCGAGGCCGCGCACTACTGCGCCTTGATCGGCGATATGCCCGACCGCGAGCTCTTCATCAAGCTGATGGAGGAGGAGCTGGAGCATACCCGTGAGCTCGAATCTTGGATCGCGCGGCTGAGGCAGTCCGGCCCTGTGGCGGCCAGGGGGGCGGCATGAGCGACGAGAGCGTGCCTCCTGGCTGGCAGTCGCGTAAGCGGCCGTCGCGCCTGGAGCGGCGTCTGGAGTTCTCCGACTATGATGCGACGCGCGACTTCCTGGACGCCGTCGCTGAGCTCTGCGAGGCGGTTGGCTTCTATCCGGACATCAGCTTCGGGCGAACCTACGCGAACATCACGATTCACGCCGAGGACGGGGCCTCCGAGGTCGGCCCCGAGCGGGCCGAGGTGGCCCGCGGCATCAGTACGTTGATTGACTCCAAGACGGACTCGGCCTCCGGCTGAGCGGGGCTGTGACATGAGCGAAGAGCATCAGGACACGCCGAGCAAACCGGGCCCGAAGAGGCGCTCGCCTGCGCCGAGTAGGGCGAGCCGCCCGCGGGCGGGAAAGACCGAGGAGCCATCCCCATCACGGGGTTCCTCGACGTCGACGCCCGAGCCGGCAAAAGAGACCGGCTCGGTGCGGCCGCGCCGGGGCCAGGCAGGCCAGGTGCCGCCGCGCTCGGCCGACGAGGTGGGCTACATGCCTCCCAAGCGGGTGTGGCCCGATTGAAGCTCTGCCGAGCGGTCCCGACGGAGACGCTCGGCGAGCCGATGATGATCGTGAAAATCGATACAAGGCCATGCGCGATCCGATGCTGAACCTCGCTCGCCACGTCAGCCTCCGGCAGCTTCAGGTCTTCGAGGCGATCGCGCGTCTGAAGAGCTTCACGAAGGCGGCCGATGAGCTCTATCTGACGCAGCCGACCGCCTCGACGCAGATCAAGCGCTTGAGCGATTCGATCGGGCTGCCGCTCTTCGAGCAGGTCGGCCGGCAGGTCTACCTCACCGAGGCGGGCCGCGAGCTCGAGGAGTGCGTGAAGCAGATCTTCGGGGTACTCGATCGCTTCGAGATGAAGGTCGCTGACATCAAAGGGCTCAAGCAAGGGTATCTGCGCCTGTGTGTGATCACGACCGCCAAATACTTCGCTCCGGAGGTCCTTGGCCGCTTCTGCCAGCGCCACAGCGGGGTCGATGTCTCGCTCAAGGTTACCAACCGCGACCGGGTCATCGAACGTCTCGCCGGCAACAAGGATGACCTCTACATCATCGGCCAGAGCCACGAGGGACCGGTCGAGCTGGTCGCCAAGCCCTTCGCCCCCAATCCCCTCTATGTGATGGCCCACCGCGACCATCCGTTGGTCGGACAGCAGAAGATCCCGCTCGCGCGGCTCGTCAGCGAGCCTTTCATCATGCGCGAGCCGGGCTCTGGGATTCGCGATGTCGTGCTACGGACCTTCGAGAGGGCAGGGCTCAAGCCCCATGTGCGTATGGAGCTCGGCAGCAATGAGGCGATCAAGCATGCGATCTATGGCCAGCTTGGGATCTCGGTGCTGTCCCTGCACACGCTGACGCAGGAGTCGCCGCACACGCAGCTCGCGATCCTGGATGTCGACGGCTTTCCGGTACCGCGGCAATGGTATGTGGCCTACCCGAAGGGCAAAGAGCTGTCCGTCGTCGCGGTCGCCTTCATGGAGTTCCTCGACCGCGAAGCGGTGCAGCTGCGCAAGGATCTGGACAAGACCTATTCCCGCTTGACGCGGCGTCGCGAGCCGCGCAACGAGCGGGCGATCGCGAATGGACGCTTGGTCGGCTGAGGGTGCAGGCCAGCATGGCTTGTCTTCGCGAGACTTGTCGGCACAATGACAGGGTTTGCGAGGGTCTTAGCTGTAACCGATGGAGATGTAGCTGTGTCCGAGCGACTCGAAGTAGTGTTTCCAGGCGGCAAACGTGTCGATGTTCGAATCGGTGATTTCGTCATCGAGACCGACCAGGGCGTCAAGGCCGGTGGCCAGGCGTCCGCACCGGAGCCGTGCGCCCTCTTTCTGGCTTCGATCGCTGCCTGTGCCGGCATCTATGCCTTGGGATTCTGTCAGAGCCGCAACCTCGCCACGGACGGACTCGGCTTGAGTATGGACTGGTCACGGGACGCAAAGGAGCCGGCGAAGGCGGCGGCCACGCTCAGCTTGCGGCTCCCCGATGGCTTTCCGGAGCAGTATCGAGAAGGGATCCTCAGCGCGATGGACCTTTGCGCCGTGAAGAAGACGATCCTCAACCCGCCGAGCTTCGCGATGCGGATCGAGTAGCCGTTGAAGTGAGACGCTGAGCCTCGCTGATCGTTCTATTCCTTGTCCAATGGCCAAATGCCACCGCATACTGCCCAATCTATGGGCGGTGCGCCCCACCAGCGTAAGCTCGATGGCTTGTCGACGACGGTCCGCAGCCGTCTCGGGACTATCCTCTCTGGGCTCAATTCCACCCTTCGGCATCAGTCGCTGCGGGCATTCGTAGGACACGGGAGCTCGGATCGTCTTGGGGCTCCGTCACTGCCGCCCTAGCGACCGATCATCTCGGCGCTCAGGCCGCGTTGGCGCACCGCACGCAGAATGGTACTGGGCTTGGTCTGCGCGGTGTCCTAGTCCACTGGCAGGGCCCCCAACGAGGAGATCACGCGGATGAACGCGGAGCTTCAGTCGACCAACGAGGGGCTCGAGGCCTCCAAGGAGGAGCTGCGGTCGCTCAATGAGGGGCTCACGACGCTGAACAGCCAGCTCGAGGGCAAGGTGCGCGAGCTGGAGGAGGCGAACAACGACCTGAGCAATCTGCTCGTCAGCACCGACATCGCGACCTTGTTCCTCGATCGGCGACTACACATCCGCCGCTACACGCCCGCGGTGACGCGACTGATGGGTCTCAGGCCCTGCGATGTTGGTCGGGCGATGACGGGCATTACCCGCCGTTTCGAGGACGCGGCGCTGCTCGACGACGTGCGCAAAGTGCTGGCGGGCCTCCCGGTCGAGCAGCAGGAGATCCGCGGCGAGGATGGCCAGTGGTACCTGCGGCGCCTGCTCCCGTACCAAACTGACGAGGAGCCGCTCGCCGGGGTCGTGATCACCTTCACCGAGATCACGCGCCGCAAGGAAGCCGAGTGCGCCCTCGCCGAGAGCGAGCGCGCTCTGCGCCGTATCACCGATGCGATGCCGGCCTTGATCTCCTACATCGATACCGATGAGCGCTACCGCTTCATCAATGCGGCCTATCAGCGCTGGTTCGGCGTCGGGGCCGACGCGATTGCGGGTCAGGCGGTGGCCGACGTCATCGGTGCCGAGGCCTATGAGGTGGTCGGCCCGCGCATCAAGCAGGCCCTTGGTGGCGAGCCGGTGGAGTACGAGGCGTGGGTCAGCTACCAGGCCGCCGGTACGCGCTATGTGCATGCTGAGTACATTCCCGACCGGCGTTCGAACGGCGAGGTGGCCGGCATCTGCGTCCTGGTGGCCGATATCACCGAGCGACGGCGTAACGAAGAGACCATTGAGCAGCTGCACGCCGAGCGGCGTGCCCAGCTCGCCGAGATGCAAACACTCTTCGAGGCGGCCCCGATTGGGATCTTTGTCGGCCGCGATGTCGACTGCCACAGCATGGTGATGAATCGCGCCGGGGCCCAGATGCTGCGTCTGTCTTCGGAGGCCAATCCTTCGCTGAGCGGGCCCGACGCGCCGGCGCTGCCGTTCCGTGTCTTCCGCGACGGACGAGAGTTGGACGCGGACGAGCTACCGATGCAGCGAGCGGTGCGCCACGGCGAGACGATCGAGGAGTTCGAGGAAGAGATCCACTTCGAGGATGGCGAGGTCAAGACCTTGATGACCTATGCCGCGCCGCTGCGTGACGCAGATGGCACGGTGCGCGGCTGCGTCGGCACCTTCGCCGACGTGACGGCCACCAGAGAGGCCGAGCGGCACTACCGCGAGACGTTGGAGCGGCTCAAGCTGCATCTCGACAACACGCCGGTTGCGGCCTGCGAATGGGCCGCTGATTTCCGGATCCTGCGGTGGTCTCCGGCGGCCGAGCGGATGTTCGGATGGACGGCGGACGAGGCGCTCGGGAGCTCCGTCGAGGGGCTCGGCCTGATCTACGAGGGCGATCGCGAGCACGTCCGGGGGCTGATGAGGGCGCTGGTCGCGGGGACCGTCGAGCGGAACCGCAACCTCAACCGCAATTGCCGCAAGGACGGCGAGGTGATCTGGTGCAGCTGGTATAACTCGGTGTTGCGCGACGAGCGCGGAGACCTCGTCTCAGTATTGTCGCTGGCCATGGATGTTACCGATCGCCAGAACCTCGAGGAGGGCTTGCGTCGTCAAGCGGAGCAGCTCGCCGATGCCGACCGGCGCAAAGACGAGTTTCTCTCGATGCTCGGCCACGAGCTCCGCAATCCGTTGGCGCCGCTGCGTAATGCGGTGGCCTTTCTAGCCCTGAAGGGCGACGACCCCGAGGGTGTCGAGTGGGCGCGGCAGGTGATCGATCGTCAGACGCAGCACCTGGAGCGGCTGGTTGACGACCTGCTTGACGTGGCCAGGATCACGCGGGGGGCGATCGATCTCAAGCTCGATCGCCTTGATCTTTGCGCCATCGTCCGCGAGGCCGTCACGGCGACGGAGCCCATCGTACGCGAGCGCACACACCACCTGACGGTTGACCTGCCGGAGCGGCCGCTCATCGTGAGCGGCGATCCCACCCGGCTCGTCCAAGTCCTGACCAACCTGATCAACAACGCCGCTAAGTATACGCCCCCGGACGGTCAGCTACGCCTCGCCGTCGCGCAGCGGGACGAAGTGGTCAGCGTCACGGTCGAGGACAACGGCCAGGGCATCACGCCAGAGCAGATGCCCTACATCTTCGACGTCTTCACCCAGGGCAAGTCCTCGCTCACGCGCACCGACGGCGGACTCGGGCTCGGCTTGGCGCTCGTCAAACGGCTGGTCGAGATGCACGGCGGTACCGTGCGAGCCGAGAGCGCCGGCGTTGGACAGGGTAGTCGTTTCACCGTCACCCTCCCGATCGCCAACCCCGCCGCCGGCGCCGAGGCCGTGCCGACCGCGAGCACGACTCCTCTGTGGCCCGCCGCGGACAACCCCAAGAGGATCCTGGTCGTCGACGACAACGAGGACGTGCTCGAGTCCTCGAAGCTGATCCTCGAGGTGCTGGGCCATGAGGTCTGGGGCGTATCGTCGGGGCGGCAAGTGGTCGACAAAGTCAAAGAGGTCCGCCCGCATGTCGTGGTCTTGGACATTGGCCTGCAAGACATCGACGGCATCGAGGTTGCCCGCCGTCTCGCGGAGCTGCCGGAGCGTCCAGCGATGAAGGTCATTGCCTTTTCTGGCTACGGCGATCGGGTTGCCGGGGCGGAGAGCGGTCTGTTCGACGGCCACCTGCTCAAAGGGGTCGGCTTAGACAAGCTCACCCAGTTCCTCGACTAGGGCCACGCGCGGCCGCTGACACGCCATTGACGGCGAGGGGTGATGACTTACTTCCTGCCCGAGCGAGCACCATCCGTGTCGTCACCTTGGTCAGGATGCCCCGGCGTGGGTGCGGCCTTCCGATGATGTGCTCTGTATTGGTCTCAGGCGAAGCTCGGTTAGGTCTCTCCTTCTGACTGATCCAGCCAGCGTCTCAGCGCCTGGATCAGCGCCTCCGCTTGGGCCCGGCTTGAGATGTTGAACTTCGACTGCTGGCGGAGCTCACCGCCGCGCTTCTGATAGCGCCGGATCGTGAACTTGTCTGGACCGTATGCACCCTTGGCCCGGTCCCAGTCCTTGTAGCGGAACAGGATTGTCGTCCAGCTGCCTTTGGAGAGGATGACCTTATCGATCTCCTTAACGGTCTCGATCCCCCCGTCGACGTAAGTCACGGTCAGATCTTCCGCCTTGTCCGTCATTGTTGGTCCTCGTTGGGCGCCGGTGCGGTGGTAGTTGGCCTCGTCGGCTTGAGCTCGCTCGCCGTTCGGCCGCCGAACTGTTGCAGGATCTTGGCGATGTCGCCGTCCTGGTTGGCCCGGGCAATGTCGAGCGGCGCGCGAGACTTGGCGTCTAGCGCGTTGATATCGACCCCGGCCCGAATGAGTCGGGTCGTCAGCTCGAGTTCGCCTTGCTCCACGGCGCGATGGATCGGCGCGAGACCACTCTGGTCGCGTGCCTCCAGGTCGGCCCCTCGCTCGATGAGAAACTCGAGCGAGTCCCGGTCGGAAACGCCTTGCTGGACCAACGCATTCAACATACGCTGAGCATCGAAGCTAGCCCCTCGCTCGATGAGCATCTCGGCGAGCTGCGTGCGACCGTGTACGAGGGCGGTCTCCAAGGCCGTGCGACCGGAGGCCTCTATGGCTTCGATCTCGGCCCCGTGCTCCACGAGCTGCCGCGCGATGGCGATGCGGCCGGCACGCGCGGCGATGTGCAGCGGTCGATTGCCGTCCGGATCCGGTTGATTGATCTCGGTGTCCCAATGCAGGTGTCGCTTGACCTGATCGAGGTCCCCGATCTCGACCGCTCGGTAGAGATTCACGGTGGGCTTCTCGGGCTCGCTGCAGCCTGTCAGGCCGAGGAGGCTGAGTAACAGAAGTGTGATGACGCCGGGGTGATACATCTTGATTACGGCCGGTAAGTGGAGTTCGCTGCCCCCGGGATCCAGAGTCGGCTCGTTGCTCCGAGCCAGGGACGCCGCTGGAATGACCGAAGCCGCGTCGCCCTCCTAGAGGGATGGTAAGGGCTGCCCAATGCGCCCGCAACCGGGGAAGGCCGCCCGGTTGGATGGAAGCGGGTCTCGCCCCGTGTTAACGTAGCGCCTCATGTTTGGCCAGATACTGCTGACACTTGCAGTCATCACGATCGCCTATCTTGTCCTGCGGTCGCGGCGCGCAGGCTCGCGCGAGGCCGTGCTCCTCGAGCGCGAGCGCCGACTGCCGCGTATCTCAGCGGGCTTGGCGCAGGGATTGGCTTATGGTCTCGTTGCCGTCATGGTCATAGGCAGCGGTTACTACCTGGCTCAGCGCTGGGTCGAGGCGCGCGAGCTGGTCACGGTGCAGGTCATAAACGCCAATACTGGTCACATCACCCTTTACGAGGCGCGCCGTGGCGCCGTGAAGGGGCGGGGCTTCGTCACGCTTGACGGCCAACGGGTAACACTGGCCGATGTGGAGCGGATGATCTTGCGAGAGCCCGACTCGCTGAGCTCGAATCCCCCTCGGTTGGGTCACTGAGGCGTACCGGCTGTACCGGCCATGCATCGTCCAGTCGGTTACAGGTCGGACCACGCAAGCTCACACCAAGTCAACGCCGCGGCCTCATCAGGCGTGCTAGTCCTCTATCGACCAGGGTTGTATCGGCACGACAGAGATGCTGTTCTTGGGCGAGCCCTCGATGATGCGGTCGCTGTAGGTCAAGTAGACCAGGACGTTGCGGGGGCATCGTAGAAGCGCACGACCTGCATGGTCTTGAACAACAGTGATGTGCGCTTTGCTCCAGGTGGTCCTTGCGCGACCCGATAACCCTTACAATGAATTTCGCGGAGCACGTTCGCCCCCTCGCCCTCTGGGAGAGGGTTGGGGTGAGGGAACGATCAGGGGCGAGGCGACATTTCATGGTCTGGGGTGGCTCGCCCCATGATCGTTACCATG
Source organism: uncultured Chromatiaceae bacterium (assembly GCA_964583605.1). GTDB lineage: Bacteria > Pseudomonadota > Gammaproteobacteria > Chromatiales > Chromatiaceae > CAZOWL01. The sequence continues at coordinate 18,261 of CAZOWL010000035.1, forward strand.
AAAATCGCGTAGCACCTTCGCTCCCTCGCCCTCTGGGAGAGGGTTGGGGTGAGGGAACGATCAGGGGCGAGGCGACCTTTCATCATCTGGGGTGGCTCGCCTCGTCCCATGATCGTTAGCCTCCAAAGAGGCGCTTCGATTCCAGTCGGCTGCGAGTGAGGGCGTCCTCCATCGAGATGCCGAAGAACCAGTTCCCGGTCACCGCGAGCCGTCCGCCGGCCAAGTCCTTGTCGAGCTGATCGATCACAGGCTGGTGACCCTTGCGTAGGGCCGGCAAGCGGTTCTTGACGTGTGCGCTTTCGATGACGGCGACCGGTTTGACGCCTAGCGCACCACAGGCCACATTGATTTGCGCCTCGGCGTCGAGGGTGCCGGGACGGAAGTGGAAGGCGAAGCCGCGGTATTGATCATCGGGCAGGAAATCGCGTGAGACCGCGGAATAGAACTCGTCGTCGACGGAGATCAGGCCGGCGAGCGGCGGCAGGTCGACCTCCGCTTTGCGAAAGGCCAATAGCAAGGTTTCAATCTCGGCCATGGCGAGCGTGCGGAGTCCGGCCTTCGCCGAGGAGAGATCAGGCAGGAGCAAAGCGGCGGCGGAGTCCGGAGGTACTGCCAGCGTCAAATAGCCGCAGGACAGCTCCTTGCCCTCCTGCAGCTGAACGCGGAACCCGACCTCGGAACGCTCGATGCCGATGATGTCCTGACCGGTACGGACCTCGATGTTGGGCTGCTGAGCCACCGCGGCCGGTATCTCAGAGAGTCCGCTCGGCATGGTGAACTTGCGCAGCACGTCCTTGCGTCTGGGTTTCTTGCGGAATAGCAGCTCGGCTGGGAAATCGTCGGGCGGTTGGCAGATGAGGGCCTGCAGGGCCGGTCCGATCAGGTCGCGGTAATTGCGCCGGCCGAGTCCCCGCCCGTAGTATTCGCGCGCGCTGGCGCCGGCTTTTTGCGTCCCGAAGAGGCGCGGCAGCGCGACCAGCGCCTCAAGTGGATGCAGCGCTGACATGATTGGGCGTCGCCGTCCGTTGTGCCAGAGCCTGTAAGGTGCCTCGCCCTTTGCCGCCAGGCGCGATAGCTGGTTGAGCTCTTCGAGGATGGCTATCAGCGTGCCGTAGCTATTGAAGCAGGTATGGCTGCCGGCCTCGGTCCAGAAGTCGCCGCAGGCGGTGAAGCGATGGCTGTTGATGCAGCCGCCTATGCGATGACCGCGCTCGAGCACCAATGTGCCATGACCGGCCCGGGCGGCGAAGTGCGCCGCACCCAGGCCGCTGATTCCGGCACCAACAACAATGTGGTCGACGTCCATAACTCGTACTCGCTGCGTGTGCCAACGCCGTAGCTGGCGCGATGGCTTTGATCATTGGCCCGCCCGCAGTTGATGTCGCTGCACGCCCCGGCGAGCCGGCCGCATCAGCCGTTCTCGAGCACCTCGCCGCGACGGCTGAACGAAAAGCTGTCGTGAGGCGATGCGAAACGGCAATGAGCCAGCGTATCGCTAACCGAGCTCCGTGTCGGTATCGACGGGCTCGAGACGCAGATGACTGATGTCGGCGGGTGCTACCCGCGGTGGTGGCGGGATGCAGTCCTCGAAGGTCCAGTCGGTGCCGGGGACGAGGCTCAGATGGCTGGTGTCAATCTGCGGCGGCTGGATCTCGCGGACCGGCTCGAGCCACTCCCCAGGTGGGGCGAGGGTCAGGGCGGTTCCAGCAGGCGCCGACGGCATGGGGTGTTCGGCGGGGCCGGGGCGAGGCTCCTCGCTGGCCGATGACATGCTGGCCCCGGCCGAGATACTGCCATCTCCGGCCACTTCGTCCAGCGCCGACAATGGAGCGGCCTCGATCAGTGCCCCCGCGCGACGAAACCGCTCCCGATAGCGGGCGACCGTGTCGCTATCGACGTTCCGTTTGATCGTGATCGTCTTGCCGCTAAAGAGGTGCTCGCCCGCGGCGTCAGAGAGCTTGAAGAGCTCCTGTAATTGCTGCCGCGCCTGGCGCGCGTCGGCGCCCGGGACCAGCTCGCCAGCGAACCGGATGTCGAAACGCTGAAAGCTCATCGTCTTGGCATGCCGGGTGTGGCGCGGGCACGCACCTGATGATGCTAGAGGGGCTTGGCGAGACTGAAGGCGCCGCGTACCTCCCCGGCTTGATAGCCGCGAGCCTGGTCGCCGGGGTAGGCGGCATCCAAGGCCTCGGCGACATCCGGGCTGATGTCGCGGCCGTGACAGGTCAGGCAGAGCTCGGTCGTTGGAATTGCCTTCATGAAGCGCACGCGCTTGCCTTGTTCATCCTCGACGACCTCTGCGTAGGCCATCCCTTGCACGTCCTCTCCAGCGGCGTGACGCGCATCGAAATCCTTCAAAACGGCCGCTTCCCAGGCATCCGGGACGTTGGTCGCCAGATTACGGGTCTTGAGGCTGGTGCGCCCGACCTCCCAGCCGGTCCGCTCCGACAGCTCCTCTGCGATCCCCGGGGCGCGTACCTTGCAGACCTCGATCGCCTCGACTGGTCCTCCGGTCTCGAGGGCCGCCATCAGCTCGCCAACAAGAGACTCCATGAATTCCTTGACGATGGCTTTCGCCTCGACAATGTTCGGGTCGGCGCCGCCCTCCGAGGCGGCGGGGCCGCCGCAGGATATCAGTCCGACTAGCGCAGCAGCCATCAGTGTCCTGGTCTTCATCGCTTGCAGCTCCAGAGTAATTCGGGTGACCGCCGATCGAGGCCCGACTCGGAACGAGTCCGCCACGAACAGGCACGGCGGCCGCTATCGACCTGCAGGTCGCTCAGGCATGCTGGCTTCCGTTGCAATGGAACTCAGCCGCACGCAAGTCTAACCAAAACCGAACGCCGCGTAAAAACCCAGGTTTCCCGAACGGAGCCTCACGAACGGAGCCTCACTGAATAGGCTTGGGCGGCGATGGAACGGCCCTCATTGGGAACTGGTTGCGCCCGGCGCGGTTAGGCCACCAAGGCGCGATAGCTTTGCCAGGTGGCGTAGCCGAGGATCGGGTAGATGACGACCATTGCCGCGAAGCCGGTCATAATGCCGATTAGGCTGAGTGTCGTGATGAGGATGGCCCACACCAACATTGCCGCCCAGTTCCGGCTGAAAGTTCGAGCGCTCACCACGATGGCCGTGATCGGGCCGGCATCGCGGTCGACGATGAGCGGCACTGCGACCGCGCTGGTGACGAAGACGGTCGCCGCGAGTGCAAAGCCGATGAGAACGAAGAAGGCGATGACGATCGGATCTCCTTGACCCGTTAGGATGCCGATGAAGTCGTCGATTGAAGGCGACAGCAGCGTAAACTTGATCGCGAACAGCAGCGCCGAGAGCCGCACCCAAGCGGCCATCACCAGACTCAGAAACAGGGCATAGAGGGCGAGATTGGTGGCTCGGCTACGTAACAGACTGAGCGCAGAGCGGATGCTCATCCGCTCGTCCCGCTCGTGCCGCCGGGCCGCAGCATACAGACCGGCGGCGAGGAATTGCGCGACGAGGAGCAGACCAGTGAGGAAGGCGGCCGTGAACCAGGGAAATTCGCGCGTTAACATGACGACGCCGACGCAGGCGAGCGCGAACAGGGCGCCATAGAGCAGACTATGGATCGGCGCCGCTCGCAAGGTGTGCACGCCGGCCTTCAGCCAACCGAAGGGCGCGCCGTGAGAGATGAGACGGACATCGAATTGCTCCGGTGGAGCTGCGGACGGGTGCGAGAGCGGCTGGCTGGCCATGGTGAGCTCCTCCATTACTATGAAAATTCGCGAAGCACCTTTGCTCCCTCGCCCTCTGGGAGAGGGTTGGGGTGAGGGAACGATCAGGGGCGGCGACGTTTCATCGTCCGGGGTGACTCGCCTCGCCCCATGATCGTTAGCGAGAATTTGTCGGTGTGCGGCATATGTATCGAGTCTTCGCAATCGCCCTTCAAGGCCCATTGGGCGCTGCGACGCCCGGCCAAAGCGGTCGTCGTGCTGCCTTGGTGCGGGCCGGCTGAGCCCTTGAGTTAGAGGCAGGATGCCGCCTGCTGCGCCCTTTCAGCTCTTCGGCTCGGCCCATCTGACCACCTTGCTGGTCATCCTTGCCGTTGCGATCGCACTGTCATTGACCGCGCGCTACGCGCTGTCTTCGGCCTGGCAGTATCGGGTCGGCGCCAGCATCGGGGTCCTACTCATGGTGCAGGAGGGCTTCGGCGCCTGGCTTCATGCAAGCTACTACGGGCGGGCGTGGATCGAGCTGTTGCCGCTGCACCTTTGTGGCTTCGCGGTCTTCCTCACCGCCTGGGTCATGCTCACCCGCTCTCGTCTCGCCTATGAAATCGTCTACTTCTGGGCGTGCGGGGGCACAGTACAGGCCCTGCTGACCCCCGATCTGGCTGTGGGCTTCCCGTCGCCCGCGTACCTGGTCTTCTTTATCGCGCACGGCTTGGTCGTGGTGGGCGTCCTTTACGCGACGGTCGTCTATCGCTATCGCCCGAGACTCGAATCGATTCTCAAGTCGGTCGCGACGCTTATCGGACTGGCGCTCATCGTCGGCCCAATCAACCTGTGGCTCGGCACGAACTACATGTTCCTCTCGGCCAAGCCGGCGGGGGCCTCGATGATGGATTATCTCGGCCCCTGGCCTTGGTACATCTTGAGCTTAGTTGTCGTCGGCCTGTTGTCTTGCTTCGTCTACTACCTACCGTTTTTCATCCACGATCTGGCCGTCAGCAGGACGGGCTCGCGTGGCCGCGAATAGCCTGGCTCGCCAGCCAACGCGCACCTGTCGAATGGCATGTTAGTCTGCCCTTGCTATGCCATTCGCGAAGCACATTTCCCCGCATCGAGCTCTAGATCGCAGCCCCGCGGGCCGCAATCTCGTCTTGAGCGGTGAGCGGTTTACTGCGACCTATCGCCTTGTTTGCAGACCTGATCAGGTCGAGTCGCGGGCCCGTGATCTGTGCATCGAGCAGACGGTCGAGTTTCCGCCAGCGCTCATTACAGAGGCAGCGATCCGCGAGCAGATCATCGGTCGAGTCGTCTCGCTCGAGTCGCTAGGGTGCGACCGTTTCGAGGCGGTGATCGAGCTCCCGCTCGAGGTGGCTGGGCGTGAGCTGACCCAGCTCGTCAATGCGCTGTTCGGCAACGTGAGCATGCAGCCAGGCATCCGCTTGGTTGACTTCAAGCTGCCGAAAGCCCTGCTCGAGCGGTTCCGCGGTCCGCGCTACGGTGCGGCCGGGCTGCGCGCGGCGGCCGCTGTGATGGATCGGGCACTGCTCTGCACCGCGTTGAAGCCGATGGGACGCTCGCCCGAAGCGCTGGCGGATCTGGCGTACCAGTTGGCCTTGGGGGGGGTGGATCTGATCAAGGACGATCACGGACTCAGCGATCAGGTCTTCTGCCGCTTCAACGAGCGTGTCGCACAGTGTGCCGCGGCGGTTCATCGCGCCAACCGCGAGACCGGCGGGCGCAGCCTCTACCTCGCCAATGTCACGGCGCCGGCGCAGGAGATCCGGGGGCGCGCGCGGCGAGCCAAAGCGGCCGGTGCCGGCGGGCTGCTGTTCTGTCCAGGGCTCGCCGGTCTCGACGCGATGCGCGATCTGGCCGATGACGATGAGCTGGCCCTGCCCATCATGAGCCATCCGGCGTTCCAAGGTAGCTACTGTGTCAATCCTGACTCCGGCCTCTCACACGGCGTCCTGCTCGGTCAATTGAACCGATTGGCCGGGGCGGATGCGACGATCTTCCCGCATTGGGGCGGTCGTTTTGCCTTCACGCCGGATGAGTGCCGCGATCTCCTCGCTGGAGCGACGGAAGAGATGGGGGCCATTAGGCCGATACTGCCGGTGCCGGCCGGCGGGATGCGGCTGGAGCGGATCACGGAGCTGTGCGAATTCTACGGGAATGAATGTGCGCTGTTGGTTGGCGGCGATCTGCATGCCCACGGGCCAGACCTGGTCGCGACCTGCCAGCGTTTCCGTAAGCTGGCGCTGGCTGCGGCTTCGCGACAAGGCTGATCCGCCGCCGAGCCAGGGTTTCCATGTGCGGCAGCGATGGCAGCGGCCTCTCACGGCGCAGTGCGCCGGTGCTCCGCCGTCGGCATCTCGATCCACTTGCACAACCCACGATAATAGTCATTAATGCGCGGCTGCGAGGGCCGGGCCCGTTACCTACCTGCCGGCACACGGTCCCTCGCCGGCAGCAAATCTGTACCCTTATGTAAGGAGATGATGATGGCGACGACGAACCGCTACACCCTTGCGCAACGTGTCTTGCACTGGGTGATCGTCCTGCTGGTCCTGGGCCTGCTGGCGGCAGGCTTCACCTTAGGGACACTCGGCTATGAAGGGGTTGTGAACCTGTTTGGGGAAGAGCTGGCCAACGAGCTCTATAAATACCACAAAAGCCTCGGGGTCACGGTGCTTCTGCTGATGCTGCTGCGCGTCGGGCTGCGCTTCGCCTCCCCGCCGCCGGCCTATGATGCCCCGATGGGTGGGCTCGAGCGCTTCGTCGGAGGCGGCATCCATCTTCTGTTTTACGCCTTGCTGATCGCGATGCCGCTGCTGGGCTGGATGGCGACGGCCGCTGGCGGCTATCCGGTGCAGTTCTTCGACTGGGAGCTGCCAGGTTTCATCGGCAAGGACGAGGCGCTCAGCACGGCCCTGTTCCAATTTCATGGGCTCGGCGGGCTGATCGTGCTGGTCTTGTTTCTGGTCCATAGCGCGGCGGCGATCAAGCACTGGCGACTCAAGGACGGCATCATGCGGCGCATCAGCCTGCCTTGATCGGCCGCGACCGCCTGGGCCGCTTGGGCCGCCCGGGCGGTCGTCAGGGGCGGTCGTCAGACCGCGACCCCGCCTCTAAGCCGAAGCGCGCCGGCAATGCCCTATGGAGGCGGACCCGCTCGCCTGTTGTTCAGGGTCCGCCGTGAGAGGAGGGATGAAGAGGACGCGTCAGCGGTCCGAGCCGCTCGCCACCGGGGCAGGGAGCTTCGGCAGCTCGAGTTGCCAGCTGGCTGTGGCGGCGGGGCTGTCAGTGACTAAGCCCGCCGCCGGGCCTCCCGACGCGAGGGTCCAGGCAGATCTGGATCACTCGGGGCGCGGCCGCCAGCCGCCATGGAAGCCGGGCGGGACGACACCCGGCAGTCCTAGAACGCATACCGGTCCGTCCGGGAGGGCGGCCGCATCGAAGATCCAGACCTCGCTGGCATCGGCGTTGCCGTCATAGACGACACTGAGGAGCCAACGGTGCACGCCGTCCTTGTCGGGGACCACGATCGGCTCCGAAGGATAGCGCCCATCGCCGAGATCGGCCTCGATCAGCTGCCCTTTCGCGTAGTCGAAGCAGGCCAGCGTGTCATAGAGCTCGGCGGTAGTGTCGGTATTGGCGCGGTGCGCGATGAGGAAGGTCTCGTTCCAAGGCCTCCCCGCCTGACCGACCGGCACTGTCGGGAGCTCGACGGAGCGCTCGCTCATCTGCTCGAGCTCGTGGACGCGCGCGCTCGCCGGGTTCATACGCAGCCGCCAAAGTGTCCCTTCGGCCGGTGTCTCAGTCACGCCCGTTGCGACCTCAGCTAGCCGCTCGTTGGTCGCGAAGTCCTCGTACCTAACGAAATCAAGCGCCAGCCAGCCTTGGCCATCTTCCTCAACCGCGCCGTTGCCGAAGTGCCACTGGAACCAGGGGTCATCGGCCCCGCGGGACACGATCTCGAGCGTATCCCGGTCGAAGACCAAGATGCTTGTGCCGCGGTCCGGTCGCCAGTGCATCGCGTCGCTGTAGCTCTTGCGTCCGAGCAGCACTGAGAACATGTCGATCGTCACGGGCGGGGCGATGAAGACGAGGTAGCGACCCGCCAGGACGAAGTCGTGAATGAAGGGTACACCGTCGAGGTCATACTGACCTCTGGAGACCAAGGCGCCGCTGCGATCGCTGCGGTAGAGCATCAGCGAGGCGCCGCGCCCGCGCAGAATGAGACCGAAATTGAAGATGTCCCCCGTCTTGGGGTCTTGCTTTGGATGCGCGGAATAGGCGTCGCCGCCGCGCAGTTTGCCGCCAGGACCCGCGAGGTCGGTCATCCCGATCGTCGCCAGGGTATCCGACTCGAGGGCGTGCGGCCAACCTCCCTCCCATAGGGCCAATACCCGATCGGGCAGGGCCAATACCGAGGTGTTGGCCGTGTTCTTCAGCGGGCGCCGCCATTGGTTCCAGATCGGGCCCGGCGCCGTCATGCCGTAGTTGCCGTAGAGCAAGCGGCTGGCCTCTTCCTCCTCGCGGAGACCGTCGGTCTGCACGTAACGATAGGTGGCCGTCGCGGCTCCGTCGCGGAAGTCCACGGCCAGCACAGCGCCGTCGCCGTCGAACCAGTGGCCAACTGGCATCCCGCCGCGCTCGAGCCTGGCCGCCCCGTTGCGATAGAGGGTGCCGCTCAGACCGCTCGGTATCGTGCCGGAAATGGCGCGCAATGTGGTGGTCGCGAACTCCTGGGCGGGTCGGGCGACACTCTGTGCCCAGGCGCGGGGTGTGTAGCTTGTATCGGGGGCGGTCTGGCTCATTCTGCGCTGTCTTGCCTCTGTTTCATCATGGGTGGGCGGTCGGCAGGACCGCGCCTAGTTGGTCCAATCTGCTCAAAGGACGCGGATCCTTGGCCAGTCCGGCCGAGATGCTCGCGTGTTGCCGACGCGCGTGGCGCATCGACTCATGCACGGTCATCTCCGAGCCGGAGATGGGTCGCCTGCCTGCGTGCGGTGAGCGATGACTCCTCGGTGTGCCGCGAGCTCGCCGTGCGCGCCGCGATTATAAGATGAACTGACCAATCGCTGTACGCCCGATGGCGTCTGACCTCGTAGGCGGCAGCCTGCCCGCGCGAACGAAGACGGCGCCGGGTCAATCCCTTTCGCCTGCCCAGCGCAGTAGCGCTGCGGCGCGGTAAGCGCCATGCACCAGCTTGCCGTGGGTGAGGGTCACGAAGAGTGCGAGGACCGTTCCCAGGTGCACCGCCAGCAACAGGCCCATCGCCGCGGTATCGCGCAGCACCAGCAAGACGAGGCCACTCGCGGCGATCGCGAAGAGCTGGCCGAGGAGGACATAATCACCCGCGAGCGTCTCCACCGCAGTCGGCTCGGGGTCGGCGCCGAGCTTGATCCGCCAGAGGCCGGCAGTCCCCACGAGCATGGCAAGGCCGCCAATCGTGCCGAGCAATACGGGAGCGCTGAGGATGGGGTAGGGTGCCGGCCAAGCTAGGAGGTGGTGGTAAGCCGCGGCTAGCGCGGTTGCCGCGAGGCACGATAAGAAGCCGTAGGAGAGGGCTAGATGAAAGAGGCGGCGGCGCTGCACGAGCGACTCATCGCGGTCGTTGCAGCCGGCTCCGCCGCCGGTAAGGTGGCGCAGCGTAAGGATGTCCCTGACGGCCGGCAGCAGGGCGGCGCGCAGCGGGGCGGGCGGGCGCTCGGGTGCCGTACCCCGCCAGAACCGGATCGTGGCGACCATCAAGGCAAGCAGGGACCAACCCAGCGTGAGCGCTGCCGTGGCCGTCATGATCTCCCACGGCACGATCGCGTAGAAGGCTCCGGGCCCCCGTTGCTGCCCGAATAGCTGCTCGGCGGGGACGAACAGCACCGTCAGCAGCGGCACGAGCAGGCTTGCGGCGAGGCTCACTGCGAGGCTGACGCGGGCGTTCGCGGCCATTGGCCCGCTGAGATTCCGGGGCCACAGGTAGCGCCGGTAGGATGCCGCCCGCTGCCGCGCGAGGGCGGTCGGCACGTTGACGCCAAAGGGGTGTGGCGGGGCGTACTGGCAGGCGTACCAGCACGCGCGGCAGTTGTGGCAGAGATTCGCCAGATAGTCGAGATCACCGGAGAGCAGGTCCGAGCGTCGCTCGAGCGCAGGGAAGACAGGGCAAAGGCCGGTGCAATAGCCGCAGACCCGACACAGGGCCATGACCCGGCGCGCCTCGGCCGCTTGGTCAGCGACTGGCCAGGACATATTGGGCGGCCTTCTCCCCGGCGATTCGGCCGAAGACGGCGCTGATGGTCAGACCGATCCCGGCCAGGTAGCCGGTACCGAGGATCGCCGGGGCCATGATCGTCCCGGCCGCGTAGACTCCGGGCCAGCGAGAGCCGTCGCTGCGCATCACCTGCGCGTCCTCGTTGACCTGGATGCCGTAGCTCGTGAAGGTGATGCCGGGTGCCATCGGGTAGCCCGCGAGGGGAGGACGTCTGATCGGCAGGGCGCGCTGGGACTTAGGGGGGACGAGCCCCTCGGTATGACCCATGTCTGGGCCGTGCCGATGCACGGCCCGGTTGTAGTCATCTAGTGTCTTCCGCAAGGCCTCGGGATCCAGGTCGAGGCGTCTCGCTAGCCCGCCGCAGTCGTCTGCTTCGATGGCCGGGTAGATGGATGGGGTCATGCGGCGCCGCCCATCGGCGTCCAGGATCAGGTAGGCTCGTTGTCTGTCGCAGCCGGCAATGAGCCGTCCCCAGGTAGAGTAGCGTCGGGGGCTGAGCTCGGCGCCTTCATCATGGAAGCGTTGTCCGCTGATGTCTACGACGATACCCCAAGGCATCCCGTCGACGCGCGTCACGATCCCGCCATCGACACGCGGCGAGCGCGCATCGACCGCGACTAGGTGGGCACTGCCGGGGCGGCCTGCCGGGGCCGCGCCCTGGGCCAAGAGCGTCTTCAGCACGGCACCGTCGGCGAATGGCATGCCCCGCACGATGAAGCCGCGTGCCGCTTCGCCCCACTCCTCGCTCAGCCAGTCGACATTGGCCTGATAGCCGCCGCAGCAGAGGATGAGGGCCCGCGCGAACAGCTCGGTGTGCGCGTCCCCGATCCGCAGGGGCACGCGATGCGACAGGGGCGTTTGCTGGGATAGGCCAAGCGCACTGGTCTGCTGATGCAGCGATACCCGAAGCCGCTCGGCGCGCCGGGCCAAGGCGTTGATCATGGCCTTGCCCCCGCCGAGAAGAAAGGCCGTCTTGCGTGACCAGGGGAGATTGCCATCGGCCGGCTCCTCGAAACGCACCCCTTGGGTCTGCAGCCAGGCGGGCAGCCCCAGAGATTTCTCGGCCAGGATGCGCGCGAGTCTTTCATCGCCGAGGCCGCCGCTGGCGTGCTGCAGGTCGCGCAGCATCTCAGCGCTCGGGTAGCGGCTCGGGAACAGCCGTGACGGGCCTGCATGGGCGAGGCGCAGGTTGCGTGAATGGCGCGCGTTACCGCCGCGCAGGCTGCGCGGCGCGCGGTCGATCAGCCGGACCTCGGCGCCGGCCAGCCGCGCCGCGATCGCCGCACAATAGCCGGCGATCCCGCCGCCCACGACGAGGACGTCAACCGTCGACGGAAAAGGCATAGTCTTGCCGCAATCGTTCGCCCGCATCGCCTCTATGGACTCAGGTCGGCGTGTGGCACTCCGTGGCCATGAGGTGACGCGAAAAGACGCATGCCCCCGTGGCGGGCGATGGTCCGTGCCCACCACCGGTCAGCGAGCGAGCTCAAGGAGCCGGTCCAGGTCCAAATCCGTCTCAAGCTGCGCGGCGAGGGCATCGAGTGTGGCCTCGAGGCTTGCTTCGTAGTCGCCGACGAGTCCGGCGCGGCCGAGCCGCGTGAGCCAGTGATGGCGGAAGCCGTCCGACGCGAACAGGCCGTGGATATAGGTTCCCATCACTCGGCCGTCGGCCGATTCGGCACCCTCGGGACGGGGCCGCCCGCCCGCATCGAGCACCAGCCAGGGCCGGTCTAGCGCCGGCCCGATCGTTCGCCCCATGTGCATCTCGTAGCCCCGGACCAGTTGGCCACTGCGCTGGTCGACCGTGTCCACAGCGGCTAGGCGCTTCTCGCCGCCGATCCAAGTCTCGATGTCGAGCACACCGAGTCCCGCGGTCTCGCCCGCCGGTCCCTCGATGCCGTGCGGGTCCCGGACGACCCGGCCCAGCATCTGGAATCCGGCACAGAGTCCGACGACGCGGCCGCTGTGGCGGAGGTGGCAGAGGATGTCGCGATCCCAGCCCTCCTGCCGGAGCTGATCGAGATCGGCCCGCGTCGCCTTGGACCCCGGCAGCAGGATCAGATCGGCTTCTCTTGGAATCGCCTGTCCCGGCGCGACCCAACGTATGCTGACTCCCGGCTCGGCCGCCAGCGGGGCGAGGTCGTCGAAATTCGCAACCCGAGACAGTTTCGGCACGGCAATCGTCAGTGCCCGCGCATCCTGGGCCGGGGATGGTACCTCGAGCGCCAGCGAGTCCTCTGCAGGCAGGTTACGGGCGCCGGCGAGCCAACGCACGAGGCCCAGGCTCGGCCAACCCGTCCGGCGGGTGATCTCGGCGCAGGCCGGCGCGAGCACTGCGGGATCGCCACGAAACTTGTTGATGAGAAAACCGACGACGCGGTCCCTCTCACTCGGGGTCCAAAGCGCATGGCAGCCGAGGACCGCGGCCATGACGCCACCGCGCGACTCATCCCCGACCAGGACCACAGGCAGATCGGCCGCCTCGGCCAGTCCCATATTGGTGATGTCTTGGGCGCGCAGGTACTGCTCTGCGCCGCTGCCGGCCCCCTCGACGAGGACGAGCTCGGCCTCCGCTGCGAGACGTTGCAGGCTCTCCAATACCGGGGCCAGGAGTCGCGGCTTCAGTTGCTGATAGGCGCTCGCTGACCAGGTGCCGAGCGGCCGCCCGCGCAGCACGACCTGGCAATCCAAATCGCTCTGGGGCTTGAGGAGGACGGGATTCATATGTACGGAGCAGGGCGCCCGGCAGGCCCGCGCTTGCAGCGCCTGGGCCCGGCCGATCTCGCCACGCTGGGCAGGATTGTCCTGGCCTGGCGTATCGTCCGAGTCGATCGTGACGGCCGCATTGTTGCTCATATTCTGCGCCTTGAAGGGGCGTACCCGCAGGCCGCGACGCGTGTAAGCGCGGCAAAGCCCGGTTACCAGCAGGCTCTTGCCGACGTCAGAGCTCGTACCCTGGATCATCAGAAGGCGGCCGTGCGTCCGCTCTGAACCGCGGGTTGACCCTGGGTGGCTCACAGAGGGTCCATCAGTCATCGGCCTTGAGGATCCGCCGGGCATGCGGCTAGCCGATGCTCGGCAACGCGTCGGTACGAAGAAGGTCGCGCCCAGCGCGCTCCGCCTCCTCCTCTGCGTTCGTGGGGGAGGGCTGGGGAGGCGGAATGTTTACCGTGGCACGCATTCTTATGACTGTGGGAGCGTTGCCTACCGCCGTGATCGTTTGCGGGAACTGGGTCAATGTCGCGGTTCGAGCCCAGGCGCTTACCCTGACTGCGGGGCCGCGCGCGGCGTTGTGGATTCGCTCTGCAATGCGCGCAGCCGATAGTAGAGCTGCCCCAAGAGCTCGTGGACCGCAAAGGCGCTGTAGTGGAACGCCGAGGCTTGAGGCAGCCAGCCTCTCGGAAAACCCCGGCCTCCCGGCCCGCCATTGCCATCCGGCTCGCGGTGCACAAAATAGGTCGGCGCGGGTGTGGATTGGATTCCCTCTCGCTGGAAGGCTTGCGTCGCTCGCGGTATGTGCCAGGCATGGGTCACGAGCAGGACATGGTCGATGCCATCGGCGCGCAGCAACGGAGCCGTTAGCGAGGCATTCTCCCAGGTCGTGCGACTCTGGTCCTCGACCCGCGCGACGGGCACACCAAGCTCCGTCTCAAGCACCGCGGCCATCAGGGGGGCGGGGGGATCGGTCTCCCCGCCCCCAGTGACATAGATCGGCAACCCCGTGCGTCTGTGAAGCCAGGCGGCGTAACGGATCCTCTGCAGGCTCAGGCCGTCCACGGTATCGACGCCGTACTCCGGCGCATCGCTGTAGGCGCCGGCGCCGAGCACCACGATGGCCTGCGCGCCGGTATCGTCCACGCGACCCGGTGTGACGGCCGGTGCCTGCTCCAACAGGGCGATGAGCGGCGTCGATAGGGCCGGCAGGCTCATGATCAATAACAGGCTCCAGCCCGTGAACAGGAGCAGCCGGCCGAGCGTGCCGCGCACCAGCAGGAAGGCGAGCCCAAGGATGACGAGGATACCGCCCGGCGGCAAGATCCAATACTTGACGATCGGATAAAGGTCCATCGACGCCGCGCCTTACGCAGAGACGGGTGTCGCGTCGGTCGGCGCTTTGCTGACGTCGGTGAGACGCCAGGCATAGGCAGCTGCCATCAGCGATGCCATCCCGAGGAGAAGCACTGTCGCCGGCGCGCCGAGCCAGGCTCCGATCAGCCCGATCGCGCCGCCGGCGAGCATCAAGACGCCGATGACAGTATTCGAGACGGCCGTATAGGCAGCCCGGTTATCGATGCTTGCCAAATCCACGAGATAGACCTTGCGACCGAGCCGTACTCCCCCGTGCATCACATTCAATACCAAAAATATCGTCGCCAGCCCGAGCTCGCTGATCACCCAGCTCCAGTTTAGCTCGACGGCAAGGAAGGTGAAGAGGCCGAGAACACCAGCGCCGGCCGCCGCGGCGGCCATGACCTTCCGGCTCGACCGGTCGCCCCAATAGCCCCAGAAAGGTGCAGATAGACTCGCTGCGAGTCCGTTGGCGATGATCAATGCCCCGAGGGCCGCGAGTTGATCCTGGGCTTGGCCTTGCGCGATCAGCACGTAGAACGGCGGCGCTAGGGCGACGGCAAGGAGCAAGGCGCGGGCGATGATGTAGGCCCTGAACGGAAGATCGTCCAGCAAGAGACGGATCTGCGCAATGGCGACCTCGAGCGCATTGCCGCCGCCTTCGGTTGCTCCAGGCTGTTCACGGATAGCCGCGAAGAACAAGGCCGCCAGGATCCAAAGCGCTCCGGCCACCGCGAGCAGGGCTGCCAAGACCCAGGGCCCGGCATGCTCGGTCCCGAGCATGCCGAGCCAGAGTCCCAGACCCAGAGTGGCGACGCCTGCAAGGCTGGCGCTCCAGCCCATGAGTATTCCGCGTCGGCTCTTCGAGACTGTCTTGCCAAGCACATCTTTTGCCGAGACGGAGCACAGGCCTCTGGCCAAGCTGAAGACCACCAGCGCGGCCAGGATTCCCCACCCGGCCGCGGTGCCGTCGAGCAGCAACGCGACAGCCGCCATCGCCAGCAGGCTCACTGCCGACAACAGCGCGCCGAGCAGCCAGACACCCTTGCGCATCGCCCGCCCTCGCACCGCCGCCGCGACGGCGAGCTGGGGCACCAGCACGCACGCCTCCCGGATCGGCACCAGGAGCCCGGTGAAACCTGCTGGCACACCGAGTGCGCCGAAGAGCCAGGGTAGCACGAGCTTGGCACTCGCGATCTCGTCGGCGACCTTGCCGAGCAGATTGGCGGCGAGATAGGCGAAGAAGTTGCGAGGCTGGTCGTTGCAGGCCGCCTCTGGGATGTCCCGGCAGACCCGGGCGTCCTCGTCGCCGGTGATGCGATCGTACAGGTCCTCGATAGCCTGATTGGCCTTCCGCGGCATGGCCGGTACTTCAGTCGTCATGGCGTTGATTCGGACGTTGGTATCCGCAGGACTGGCGTCGCAGGCGAAACGGCTCGTCGTGGGTCGGCTGCGCCGAATTGCGCGCTGCGCGCACCTTCGAAAGGGCTACTGTAAACGCGATCTGATCGCTGCGCGATGGGCCGCTCCCCGGAGCGCGACAGTGAGCGGCCGAGAGCTGTTTCAACCGGTTGACGTTGGTCACTCCCGCGAGGATAATCCCTGCCCCTACTGGGCACGCCCCAGACGTTCAATCAGTCCGCAGGCATGCGCGACTGGATAGAGCCTCCAGGGATGGAGCAACATCACACACCACAAGCGCCCGTAGCTCAGCTGGATAGAGTACCTGGCTACGAACCAGGTGGTCGGGAGTTCGAATCTCTCCGGGCGCGCCAATAAAACAATGGCTTAGGCGATTCGTCCCTAGGCCGTTTTTCGTTGTGCCACAGTTTTGCCACAGTTGGGCGTCAAAGTTGTGGCACGCGAGCGCTTGCCACAGTGCAGGGTCAGGCGCGCGAGATGACGAACGGGCGCCGGGTGACAGCCCCGCCTACATGCCAGGCATCGAGGGTCGCGAGCGGGTGCTAGGCTTTGGTGCCGCCCATCTTGGCGGCTTTGGCTGTTGATGCCTTCTTAGCCTGCGCCTTGGGGTTGTTGCGCTTGGGCGCGGGCGCGGGTTCGGGCGCGATCGGCTGCTCCTGAGAAGGTTGTCCCTCAAGTTGAGGGTCGACCTTCTCGACAGGCATTCGCGTCTCGCCTTTCGGCGCATACGGAACACCTGCTATCGCCTCGCTTCTCGCCCGGTTCGCCTCGTCACGGATGCGTTGCTGCTCGGCTTGCCAGTGCTGCGCCCGCGCGGGGCAGTTGCCAATAGGCGGGCGCACGGTGTAAGTGCCTGTTTTGAATCCAGAACGCAGTTCTGCGTTCAGCGCGGCGGGCCTCGGTCGCTTCATCGTCGCGGACTATCGGGCATGGCTTGCGTGCAATGTCATTCGCCTAACGTACTCGCAGCGTGATCGGTGGCTTTCGTGGTGGCGCTGGGCGGGCTCACAGTAGCCGAGGGGCGCAAGTTCGGCGTCGCCCAGGTTGTCGAAATCAGGGACACACTACTCGAACGTCTTATGGTCTCGTCGCCCATTGCTGTTGCGTCACGGCAATCCCCTTGCCGGCCGTCGATCCAACTTAGCGATAACCCTCCGCCCTCTGTCCGACGCGCGTACGGACCGTGACTCGCGGGGATTGAGGCTTGGTGGGACAGCCGGTCCTCCATTGAAGCTTCAGCAGTTTCCTTGTCTCAGGTTGCAGGACTGGCCGCGACGATCGAAACTGCGCTAGGGTTCGCAGGAGGCGTCTGTGTTTCTGCCGGAGGCCAAGGTGGATCGGCGGGGGCGGAGCACACGACAGCGTTCGGCGACCAGGCCCCTTGATGGAATCGAGAGATCATGGACAACCCCTTTTTCGATCGGCCGATCCTGAATTCTCCCTACGCGTACCCGGCTCGGCACTGGGAGCTGGACGAGCAGGGACAGCCAACCCAAGAGATCATCGAGGCGCGACGTCGCGCCGATTTCATCACCCCCATCCCCGAGCCCAAGAAGCGGAAGGGCGCTAAACAGCAATGCGACCTGTTGTTCAACGAGGGTCTCGACCTCAGCACCGACGGCCAGCGGTATGACCACACGGCCATCGTCAACGCTGTGCGGACGGAGGTCGACAAGTGGCGACAGATCCCCGCGCATCTCGCGCGCGTCACACCTGAGACCGCCCGTCTCCTTGCGCACTGGCGTCATCATCGCTTCGCCGGCATTCGCCCATTCTTCTGTCAGATCGAGGCCGTCGAGACCGCGATCTGGCTGACCGAGGTCGCCCCGCAGATCGGCAAGTCCGGTCGGCGCTTCCTCGACCACCTGGAGCGCGCCAACCGCGACGCCAACCCCGAGCTGTTTCGCCTCGCCCTGAAGCTCGCGACCGGCGCCGGCAAGACGACCGTCATGGCCATGCTGATCGCCTGGCAGACCCTCAACGCCGTGCGACGGCCGGCCAGTCAGAAGTTCACGCGCGGCTTCCTCATCGTCGCGCCCGGCCTGACCATCAAGGACCGGCTGCGGGTCCTGCAGCCCAACGACCCCGACAGCTACTACGCGAGCCGTGAGCTGGTTCCCGGCGACATGCTCGCGGATCTCGAGCGCGCCAAGATCGTCATCACCAACTACCACGCCTTCAAGCGCCGTGAGCGCCTGGAGCTGTCCAAAGGCAATCGCCGCCTGCTCCAGGGTCGCACCGGCACCGCGCTGGACACCGTCGAGACCGAGGGTCAGATGCTCCAGCGGGTCATGCCGGAGCTGATGGGGATGAAGGGCATCCTCGCCATCAACGACGAGGCGCACCATTGCTACCGCGAGAAGCCGGCCGATCCCGAGGAGGTCAACCTCAAGGGCGACGATCGCAAGGAGGCCGAGCAGAACAATGAGGCCGCGCGCCTCTGGATCTCGGGACTTGAGGCCGTCAACCGCCATCTGGGGCTCACCCGCGTGATCGACCTCTCGGCCACGCCCTTCTTCCTGCGCGGCTCGGGCTATGTCGAGGGGACCCTCTTCCCCTGGACCCTGAGCGACTTCTCGCTGATGGACGCCATCGAGTGCGGCATCGTCAAGCTCCCGCGCGTGCCCATCTCGGACAACATCCCCGGCGGCGAGATGCCCATGTTCCGCAACCTCTGGGAGCACATCCGCGCCAAGATGCCCAAGAAGGGCCGCGGCAAGGCGGCCAGCCTGAACCCGCTCGATCTGCCCCCGCAGCTTCAGACCGCGCTCGATGCCCTGTATGGCCACTACCAGCAAACGTTTGATCTCTGGTCCAAGGCCGGCATCTCCGTCCCACCCTGCTTCATCGTCGTCTGCAACAACACGTCGACCTCCAAGCTCGTCTACGACTTCATCTCGGGGTTCACGAAGCAGAATAACGATGGCAGCGAGGATTTCGTTGCCGGCCGCTTGGAGCTGTTCCGCAATCACGACGAACATGGCAACCCGCTCCCACGCCCACGCACCCTGCTGATCGACAGCGAGCAGCTCGAGTCCGGAGAGGGGCTCGACACCAAGTTCCGCGACATCGCAGGCCCCGAGATCGAGCAGTTCCGCCGCGAGATCTTCGAGCGCGGCGGGCGCCTGGCCGACGAGCTGCGTGCTGGGAAGACCTTGGACGACGCGGCCCTGCTGCGCGAGGTCATGAACACCGTCGGCAAGTCTGGTCGGCTCGGCGATTCCATCCGCTGCGTGGTCTCCGTCTCCATGCTCACCGAGGGCTGGGACGCCAACACCGTGACCCATGTGCTCGGCGTGCGCGCCTTCGGCACCCAGCTCCTCTGCGAGCAGGTCATCGGCCGCGCCCTGCGGCGCCAGTCCTACGATCTGAACGAGGACGGGCTCTTCAACGTCGAGTATGCCGACGTGCTCGGCATCCCCTTCGATTTCACGGCCGCCCCCGTCATCGCCAAGCCCCAGCCGCCGCGCGAGACCATTCAAGTCAGGGCCATGCGCCCGGAGCGCGATCATCTGGAGATTCGTTTCCCGCGCGTCCAGGGCTACCGCGCCGAGCTGCCCGAGGACCGGCTGACGGCGGACTTCAATGACGACTCCGTCATGGAGCTGACCCCGGAGCGGGTCGGGGCGACCGAGACGCGCAACGCCGGCATCATCGGCGCCCCGATCGACCTCAACCTGGTCCACACCGGCGACGTTCGCCCGTCCCAGGTCCTCTACGAGCTGACCTCCCACCTGCTGATGACGCGCTGGCGCGACGGCGACGACCAGCCCCAGATGCACCTCTTCGGCCAGCTCAAGCGCCTCACCCAGCAGTGGCTGAAGACGTGCTTGGTCTGCAAGGGCGGCACCTACCCCGCCCAGCTCAAGTACAAGACCCTGGCGGACATGGCCAGCGAGCGCATCACCGCCGCCATCACCCGCTCACTGGTCGGCAAGCGTCCGATCAAGGCCGTGCTCGATCCCTACAACCCGACCGGCTCGACCATCCACGTCAACTTCACGACCTCCAAGACGGAGCGCTGGGAGACCGCCGCCGAGCGCTGCCACCTCAACTGGGTCATCCTCGACAGCGACTGGGAGGGCGAATTCTGCCGCGTCGCCGAGCAGCACGCGCGGGTCATCGCCTACGTGAAGAATCACAACCTCGGACTGACCGTGCCCTACCGCTACGGCTCCGAGACCCGGACCTATCTCCCGGACTTCATCGTCCTCGTCGACGACGGGCATGGCCCCGAGGACCCGCTCCATCTCGTCGTCGAGATCAAGGGCTACCGCGGCGAGGACGCCAAGGAGAAGAAGTCGACGATGGACACCTACTGGGTGCCGGGCGTCAACAACCTCGGCAGCCACGGACGCTGGGCCTTCGCCGAGTTCACCGATGTGTTCCAGATGCAGGCCGACTTTGCGGAGAAGGTCGCAGAGGCCTTCGAGGCGATGATCGTGAGCTTCGTTGAAGTACCGCTGGAGAGGGCCGCGGCGGGCGCATGACGGCATGACTGCGCGCAAGGAACCTCATGCGGCATGAGCTGAGTGAGGCGGAACACCCCTGACGCACCGCGATCAGCCCGCCAGGGCACCGGCAAGCCCCCATGTCAAGCATCAACTATGGCACCATCAGATGCTCGATATGGTCGCCACGCAGGACGAGACAGTCGATGCGCACAACAGTCAATCTCGATGAGGCCTTTTTGCGTCAAGCGCAGCTCCTGAGCGGTCTGACCGAGCGGAACGCCCTGATTCGCGAAGGCTTGAAGGCGTTGATCGAACGTGAGAGCGCTCGCAGGCTGGCGCGCTTGGGCGGCACAGAGCCGCAGTCGGAGCCGATCCCGCGCCACCGTTCCGAAGCGGACTGATGACGACCGGAGCGCCCGAATCGCTTTACTATGAAGTTCGCGCAGCACATTCGCTCCCTCGCCCTCTGGGAGAGGGTTGGGGTGAGGGAACGATCAGGGGCGAGACGACATTTCATTGTCCGAGGTGGCTCGGCTCGCCCCATGATCGTTAGTGACACTGGAGAACCGCATCGATGAAGACCATCACACTCAAGGTTGATGACCGCCTGTTGGATGCCGCCCAAGCGCGAGCACAGGCCGAGCATTCATCGCTCGACGAGCAGTTCCGGTTATGGCTTGAAGACTATGTTCAGCATCGCCAGCAGATGGATCGCTACGATCGGCTCATGACAGAGCTGCATGGAAAGGTGCGGATTGGCCGCAAGCTATCGCGGGATGAGCTGAATGAGCGCTGAAGTGTTCATCGATACGAACGTCTTCCTGTATCACCTCGATGACTCCGACCCTCACAAGCATGCCATCGCGGCGCGCCTGATCCGAGACGCGCTTGACACCGGAAACGCTTGCACCAGCTATCAGGTCGTTCAGGAATGTTTGAACGCTGGACTGCGCAAGGCACACATTCCGCTTGACGCCGATTTGGCGACGGCCTATTTGAACACCGTGTTGGTGCCGTTGTGGCGAATCATGCCGAGCCAGCATGGCTACGAGCATGCCATCGCTATTCAGGCACGCTGGCGCTACGGCTTCTACGATTGCCTGATCATCGCCTCCGCGCTCGAAGCTGGCTGCAATCGCCTGCTGACTGAGGATCTTCAAGACGGGCAGCGGATCGAGACCCTCGTCATCGAGAATCCGTTCGTCTCGTAACTTCGGGGCTCTGGCCGCCGAGCTCAGTATCCTTCAGGGAATGAGAGCAACCTCTGGAACACGCACTAGACACCGCATCCCCATGGCCAAGTCGAAATCCTCCAAGCCAAGCAAGCTGACCGTCGAGGCCTTCAAGCACGAGGAGGCGACGCGCACCAACATCCCGACCGCCGAG
>CAZOWL010000036.1:0-37567 GCA_964583605.1 uncultured Chromatiaceae bacterium
TTTCCGCATGTCATCGGCGACGGCACCCGCACGGTCCGCGAGCTGATCCTCGCCGACCAGCGCGCCTCCTGGAAGAGGGGCCTGCATCTCGGGTTGCGGAAGGAGCACGGCGGAGTGCCGACCGAGAGGCTCGACCGGGTGCCGCAGGCGGGAGAGAGCGTGCGGCTCTCCTTCATCGGCTCGATCCGCGTCGGCGGTCTCTACCGCAACGCCGATGAGTACATCACACCCGAGCTGACCGAACGGTTCGACGTCATCTCGCGCTCGATCCCGGAGTTCCACTATGGCCGGTATGATATACGCTTCGCGTCGATCGAGCAGCTGCAGCAAGGTGAGGGGTTTCGGATCATCGAGATCAACGGGGCGGGCAGCGAATCCATTAGCGCATGGGACCCGAAGACGACCCTCGGGCAGGTCTACGCGCGGCTCCTAATGCACCAACGGCTGTTGTTCGAGCTCGGCGCGCGCAACCGCGCCCGTGGCTGGAAGCCGGCCGGCCCGCTGGCCTTGCTGCGGGCCGCTTGGCGGCAGACACGTCTGATCAGACGGTACCCGCCGTCGTGCTGAGGGCCGGCGATTCTCTACCCGTCGCACCTGGATCGTCCGCCGCGATGCCCGCCCGTCGCGCCCGATCGCTGCGTCGCACCTTCTCGCGATAGCGCCCGCTATGCCTCGTCAGCGCGCCTGGCGCTCAGGCCCAATTGGCGCACCCCTTACCGCAAGACCCATGCGGGACGGGTATACTTCTCTGCGGATCACGACCAGATCCGCGATGCTGCGGGATACACGAACCTTCTATCGCAGTCAGAAAGGGTCGCGAAACGGGCCAGCCACAGGGTTGGTCAGAACTACAGCTGAGGCACCTCCCCACCCATGAGCGAATTTGGCTCGATCCGCTCGATTGACGCGGTACCGCCTTCCGCAGCGATCCGCTCCCTCGCCAGAGGGCTCCCGGAGCGGGACATCATGCTCGCGGGACGCCCCAGCCCCAGCCCCAGCCGCCGCTTTGGCCGCCTATATCGGTCGGTGCGCGAGCGCTTTCAGGCCGTGACGGGGCTTGGCCTCCGTACGGATAGGGCGGGAGCTCTTCCGGCGCGGCGCAGACTCGTGGGTCGCGGCGGGCTGCCCGATCTGAGCTACCTGACGGTCGGCGATCCCGAGGGCCGGACGGTGCTCTTCATTCACGGTACGCCGGGCGCTGCGACGGACTGGGCGCCGTTCCTGTGCAAGGTGCCCGAAGGCCAGCGCCGGCTCGCCGTCGACCGGCCTGGCTTTGGCGAGAGCGGGCCGGGCGCGCCGGTCGTCGCCCTGCGCGACCAAGCGCGGGCGATCGCGCCCCTGGTGCAGGCCGGTCGCGGGTCGGTCGTCGTGGTCGGCTCCTCCTATGGCGGGCCGGTGGCCCTGACCCTCGCCGCCGATCATCCCCAGCTGGTATCGGGCGTCGTCCTCGTAGGGGCCGCCGGTGACCCCGAGCGTGAGGAGACGCACCCCCTGCAACGGCTCGCGGCGACTCGGGCCATGCGTGGTCTGCTCCCCCGGTCGCTTGCCCACTCGAACACCGAGCTCCTCGCGCTACGCAGCGAGCTGGAGGAGCTGGGCGAGGGCATTGGGCGGATCAGGGCCCCCGTGACCATTTTGCAGGGCCTCGATGACACCCTCGTACCGCCCGAGAGTGCAGCCTATCTCGCGGCAAGGCTGGTGGGCAGTGTGCGCAGGCGGGTCGTCTTCGTCGAGCAGGCTGGGCACTTCCTCCACATCCTGTTCTCCGACCTGGTCGAGGAGGCCTTGCGCCACATCCTTGCCGACGCAACCCCGGCCTGAGCCGAGCCAAGTCCCTGATCAGTGGAGCGCACGCGATATTGATTCGAGCGAGGGAAGCCCCGGGCAGCCCCGGGGCCTCTGGTGGCGTTACCCTAGATCCCGTGACTGGAACCGCAGAGGCGCCAAGGACACAATAGCTCAAGCCAGATCGAAGCGATCAGCGTTCATGACCTTAGTCCACGCAGCGACGAAGTCGTGAACGAACTTTTCCTCGTTGTCATCCTGCGCATAGACCTCGGCATAGGCGCGGAGGATCGAGCTCGACCCGAAGACGAGATCAACGCGGGTCGCCGTCCATTTGACGTCACCGGTCTTGCGATCACGGATCTCGTACAGGTTATTGCCTGTTGGCTCCCAGGTATTCGCCATATCCGTCAGGTTGACGAAGAAATCGTTCGTCAACACCCCCTCACGATCGGTGAATACACCGTGCTTGGTGCCGCCGTGGTTGGTGCCTAGTACACGCATACCGCCGACGAGGACCGTCATCTCCGGGGCGATCAGGCCCATCAGCTGCGTACGGTCAAGGAGCAGCTCCTCGGGCTTGACGGCGTAGTTCTTCTTGAGCCAATTGCGATAGCCGTCATGGATAGGCTCTAGCGGAGCAAAGGAGTCGCCATCGGTCATCTCGGCGGTGGCATCGCCACGACCTGGCGCGAAGGGCACTTGGATGTCAAAGCCAGCCGCCTTCGCCGCCTGCTCGATGCCGACATTGCCAGCGAGGACGATGACGTCGGCCAGACTAGCTCCCGTCTGGGACGCGACGCCTGCGAGCGTGTCCAGGACCTTGGCGAGCCGTGCCGGCTCGTTGCCTTCCCAGTCCTTGTGCGGCGCGAGACGGATGCGCGCGCCATTGGCGCCACCTCGCATGTCCGAGCCACGGAAGGTCCGGGCGCTGTCCCAGGCCGTTGCGACCATCTCGCTCACGCTCAGGCCGCTGGCCGCGATCTTGGCCTTCACGGCCGCGACGTCATAGTCGGAGCGGCCGGCGGGGATCGGGTCCTGCCAGATCAGGTCTTCCTGAGGGACCCAGGGACCAACGTAGCGCGCCTTCGGACCCATGTCGCGGTGGGTCAGCTTGAACCAGGCCCGCGCGAAGGCCTCCGACAGGGCGTCGGGATCCTTATAGAAGCGCTCGCAGATCTTGCGATACTCCGGGTCCATCTTCAGGGCCATGTCGGCGTCGGTCATCATCGGCTTGCGGCGGATCGAGGGGTCCTCGACATCGACCGGCATGTCCTCTTCCTTGATGTCGACCGGCTCCCATTGCCAGGCGCCCGCCGGGCTCTTCTTAAGCTCCCACTCGTGCTCGAGCAGCATGCGGAAGTAGCCGTTATCCCATTTGGTCGGGTAGGTCGTCCAGGCGCCTTCAAGCCCGCTCGTTACGGTATCGCGACCGATGCCGCGCTTCGTCTTGTTGTTCCAGCCCAAGCCCTGGTCTTCGACAGGGGCCGCCTCGGGCTCCGGGCCGAGCAGGCTTGCATCGCCGTTGCCGTGGGTCTTACCCACCGTGTGTCCACCGGCCGTGAGGGCAACGGTCTCCTCGTCGTTCATCGCCATGCGGGCGAATGTCTCGCGCACATCCTTCGCGGTCCGCAGCGGATCGGGGTTGCCGTCGACACCCTCCGGGTTGACGTAGATCAGGCCCATCATCACAGCGGCCAGCGGGTTCTCCAGGTCCCGTTCGCCGGAGTAACGGCTATTTGGGTTGTCGGTAGGGGCCAGCCACTCTTTCTCCGAGCCCCAGTAGGTGTCCTTCTCTGGATGCCAGATGTCTTCGCGGCCGAAGCCGAACCCAAAGGTCTTGAGGCCCATCGACTCATAAGCCGCATTACCCGCGAGGATGATCAGATCGGCCCAGCTGAGCTTGTTGCCGTATTTCTTCTTGATCGGCCAGAGCAGGCGCCGCGCCTTGTCGAGGTTCACGTTATCGGGCCAGCTGTTCAGGGGGGCAAACCGTTGGTTGCCCGCACCGCCGCCCCCGCGGCCATCGGCGATGCGATAGCTGCCGGCCGCGTGCCACGCCATGCGGATCATCAAACCGCCGTAATGTCCCCAGTCCGCGGGCCACCAGTCCTGACTGTCGGTCATCAGGGCCTGCAGGTCCTTCCTCAGCGCGTCGAAGTCGAGCTTCTTGACTTCTTCACGATAGTTGAAGCCTGCTCCCATCGGGTTTGTCTTGGTGTCGTGCTGATGCAGGATGTCCAGGTTCAGCGCATTCGGCCACCACTCCATGACGGTCGTTCCAGCGGCAGTATTGCCGCCATGCATCACAGGGCATTGGCCAGCAGTGGTCGGATTCGTTTCCATAACCATCTCCATTCTTGAGCTCAGTGAGTGAAGTTCGTTCGTCTTGGACGCCCGTCTCGACCACTAGAAACTATAGAACACCGGCGCGATGCACAAATCGTTCCATTCTATCAATATGATCGTCTATGACGATCTATGGTATGAGTGTCATCGTGCACAACTATCATCCCGCGACGCAACTGGCACGGCAAGGGTCACAGGGGTACGTTTCGGAAGGTTTCGATTAGCCGTTCGAATTGGCGATCGCTCTCTACCGGCAGACCTGCCTATCGCACTCACGCCCTGCACGAGCCCCTGGCACAGATTTCAGCGTCCGAATGCTGCCTCGAGCACCAGTGGCAGGACGAAGGCCGACGCCAGGGCCATCAGGCCCATCGCCAGTGCCGAGAATGCGCCGGCGAGGCCGCTGATCTGAAAGGCCCTGGCCGTACCGATGCCGTGAGAAGCGACGCCCAGGGCCAAGCCCAAGGCGCGGTGGTCCCGGACGCGCGCCGCTGCAAGCACCGCGGGGCCAATCACGGCACCCAGCACACCAGTCAGCACGACCAGCGCGGCCGTCAACGACGGCAGCCCGCCGACCTTCTCCGTGATGCCCATCGCGACTGGCGCGGTCACCGACTTCGGGGCCAACGAGATCAGCGTCTGCTGCGACGCGCCGAGCCATTCGGCGATGACGACAGCGCTGGTGGCCGAGATCACAGCGCCGGTGGCGATCGCCAGCAGGATCGGCAGCCACAGACGTCGGATCAGATTCAAGTGTCGGTAAAGCGGGACTGCGAGGGCCACGGTGGCAGGCCCGAGCATGAAGTGCACGAACTGGGCGCCCTCGAAATAGGTCTGGTAACTGGTGCCAGTCATGGCCAGGATGGCGACCAGCATCAGGATCGACAGCAACACCGGATTGAACAGGGCCCTGCGGCCGCTGCGCCGGAACAGCCAGTCCCCGATCAGGTAGGCCAACACCGTCAGCGTCAGATGCAGCAGCGGGGTGGTCGACAGGTAGACCCAGATGTCGTCCAGGGCGAGGTCGAGCTCCATAGCTTCAGCCTCCGGTCCGCGGGCGCTCCAGCCACCGGATCAGTCCGGTCGTCAGTAGCCCCGTGATCGTGATGGTCAGGGCCGTGCTGATGATCAGGGCCAGCGAAACGGCGAGCCATTCCTGCTGCAGCATCCTGATATGCAGCATGACACCAACGCCGGCCGGCACGAACAGCAGGGAGAGGTGACCGAGGAGGCCATCGACAACGCCGTTGAGTCCATCCGGTATGCCGCCGCGCAGTGCGAGGCCGGCAAACAGCAGGGCCATGCCGATGACGGGCCCAGGTACCGGCAACCCGGTCCAGACGACGAAGGTCTCACCGGCGAGCTGGCACAACAAGAGCAACGCAATGAATCTGAGAGCCATGGATCTACACGCGATAGTTGATGAGCCGCGCACGGGGCGCGAAGATCGAAGTGGCGAGCTGAGTCCGGCGCGCAACGACGCTTGGACCGCTCTAGTCTATCGAAGGGACGAGCCGCGCCGCGCGTTTGTGCGCGTCGTGCGCGCACGACTGTCGGGCCAAGGCCGCAGGTGACGAGCGGCAGTCCCGACCACCGACCGGATGCTTATTGGGAGCGACGATGAGTGAAAAGCTGCGATGCGAGCTGATCTCGTCGGACACCGTCTACGAGTTGGCTTACGTCCTTGCCGAGCGGGTGCGCGCATCCGGCTTTCGGCCCGACCTGGTCGTTGCCATCTCGCGCGGCGGGTTCACGCCGGCAAGGGTGCTGTGCGATTGGCTCGGGATCTTCAATCTGACCAGCATCCGCATCGTCCATTACAGCCGGACGGCGACGAAGGAGCCTAGCGCGACCGTCCGGTATCCGCTTTGCATCTCGATCAAGGCTGAGCGGGTGCTGGTCGTGGACGACGTGAACGACACCGGTGACACGCTGCGTGCGGCCCGGGCCCATTTGGAGTCTCTGGGGCCCGCCGAGGTAAGAACCGCGGTGCTGCACGAGAAGACCGGATCGCCGGTCCGGGCCGACTATGCTGCCGGCAGCATCGACGAATGGCGCTGGCTGATTTACCCCTGGGCCGTTGTCGAGGACGTTGGCGGCTTCTTGCGTGAGATGCGCCCGCCGCCAACCGACGTCTCGGAGGCAGATCGACGTCTGCGCGAGGACTATTGCGTCGAGCTGCCGCCCTCGCAGATCGAGCGGCTCTTGAGGTTGGCGGCGGCCGCGCGTCCGACCTGAGCGAGCTCTTGGACGCTTGCGTGAGCGCAGGCCCGCAGGTGGTGACCCGACGCGGCACCGAAACTGCGGTGCTGGTACCCATTGATGAGTGGCGGCGGCTTCAAGCCGCGGCCCGCCCCTCCCTCAAGCAATTGCTCCTGACCGACTCCGCCCGCACCGACAGGCTGGTGGCCGAGCGACCCGGTCGCGAGCCGAGTCTTCTAAACGACCCTCGCGCTTCGATGGATAACGCCAGGATCGGCTGAAGTGAAGCAGGATTGTGTCGTGGAGATCACGCCGGACCTCGCGGGCCCTGCCGCGGACCGTCGGCTCGCCCCCTCCTCGCCCGTCGCTCTGCTCCGGGCCGTCGGGGGCCCGCCGCCGGTCCCTGCCCGCCTGCCTTGGGGTCAACCTCCGGCAAGACGCAGGCCGTAGTAATCGAGGCGGGAGTCCGGCGAGAGGCGGTCGCGATACGCCGAGCGCAGAAAGCGCCCGAAGCTGTAACACGCGCCGCCGCGCAGGACAAGATGCCGCCGATCGAGGACCGACGCCTATCCTTGCCGCCGACCTTGAAGAGCAAAGCGGAGCGAAAGCCGGGCCGAGCACAATCAGTTCCAACCTCGATTGGTCTGCCTGGCTCCGGCCCCTTCCCATTTCTGGCACGGTCCAGGCTAGCGCGGCTCAGGATGAGCTTGCGGCATTGTGCCGGCGACTCGGCGAGGACACAGGCCAAAGGAAGGCGACAAGCCCCAAACCGTCGCACACCTCATCGCGAGCCTGTTGATGCAAACCGATTGACCGCAACTGGGTGAGTGGGCGCGCGCCAATCGGTCCCGGCCGCCGGCGCAGGGCCTGTCCTTCTCGGAGGTTGGCAACCTACGCGGCGGCGTTGCTGAACAGGCGGGTCGCGGCCGGGTCCGCGAAGCGGACCCTACGTGCGGGCGGCGCGCTTGCGCTCGTGCTCTTTGAGCCAGCGCTTGCGAATGCGGATGGCCTGGGGCGTGATCTCGACCAGCTCGTCGTCCTCGATGAATTCGAGCGCCTGCTCGAGCGTGAAGCGGACCGGCGGGGTCAAGAGGATGTTCTCGTCGGAGCCGGCGGCACGGATGTTGGTGAGCTGTTTGGCCTTGAGAGGGTTGACGGTGAGGTCGTTGTCGCGCGAGTGGATGCCCACGATCTGGCCCTCATAGACCTCCTCACCGGGCGCGATCAGCATCCGGCCGCGCTCTTGGAGGTTGAACAGGGCGTAGCCGAGCGCCTTGCCGGTGGCATTGGAGATCATGACGCCGTTGCGGCGCGGGGCGATGCCGCCGCGATTGGCCGGCCCGTAGTGGTCGAAGACGTGGTACTTGAGCCCGGTACCCGAGGTGAGGGTCATAAACTCGGTCTGGAAGCCGATCAGTCCGCGCGACGGGATCTCGTAGTCGAGCCGCACCCGGCCGCGGCCGTCCGGGACCATGTCCTTGAGCTCCCCGCGGCGCTCGCCGAGGGCCTGCATGATCGCGCCTTGCGAGCCCTCGTCGACGTCGACGGTCAGCTGCTCGTACGGCTCGCAGAGCTCGCCGTCGACCTCGCGGAAGATCACCTCGGGGCGCGAGACGGCCAGCTCGTAGCCTTCGCGGCGCATGTTCTCGAGCAGGATCGACAGATGGAGCTCGCCGCGCCCGGAGACCCGGAACTTCTCCGGGTCCGGACCCTCCTCGACGCGCAATGCCACGTTGTGGATCAGCTCACGCTCGAGCCGCTCCTTGAGCTGCCGCGAGGTCAGGTACTTGCCTTGCCGACCGGCAAACGGCGAGGTGTTGACCTGGAACGTCATGCTGACGGTCGGCTCGTCGATAGCCAGCGACGGCAGCGCCTCGACACGCTCCGGATCGCAGAGGGTGTCGGAGACGTTCGGCGCCTCGATCCCTGTGAGCGCGACGATGTCACCGGCCTCGGCCTCCGGCACCTCGAAGCGGTCGAGGCCAAGATAGCCGTAGACGAGCCCGACCTTGGCCCGCTGTCGATCCCCTTCGCGCTTGACGACGACGATCTGCTGATTCGAGCGCACTCGGCCACGGCGGATGCGACCGATCGCGATCGCGCCGACGAACGAGCTGTAATCGAGCGTCGAAACCTGCATCTGAAACGGGCCTTCGGGGTCGACCTCCGGCGGCGGACAGTGCGCGACGATCGCCTCGAAGAGTGGCGTCATGTCGCCGGCCGCGACATCCTCGCTGAGACCGGCATAGCCGTTCAACGCCGAGGTGTAGACGATCGGGAAATCGAGCTGGGCATCGCTCGCGCCGAGTCGATCGAAGAGGTCGAACACCTGGTCGACCACCCAGCCGGGGCGAGCACCCGGCCGATCGATCTTGTTGACCACGACGATCGGCCGCAGACCATGAGCAAAGGCCTTGCTCGTCACGAACCGCGTCTGCGGCATTGGCCCCTCCTGTGCATCGACGAGTAGCAGCACCGAGTCGACCATCGAGAGCACGCGCTCGACCTCGCCGCCGAAATCCGCATGCCCCGGGGTGTCGACGATATTGATGCGGTAGCCCTGCCAGGTCAGCGCCGTATTCTTCGATAGGATCGTGATGCCTCGCTCGCGCTCGAGGTCATTGGAGTCCATGACCCGCTCGACCGGGCCAAACCGCTCGCCCAAGGTCCCGGACTGTTGCAGCAGCTTGTCCACGAGCGTCGTCTTGCCATGGTCCACGTGGGCGATGATGGCGATGTTGCGGAGCTTGTCGATCACGCTCTGGGCGCTCCAAGGGCGCTAGTCGATGGGGAAAGGCGCGATCTCCGCGCCGATCACGTCTGAAGCGACCGGCTCGTCACCGCGAGCAGGCGCGCGAGTATAGCCGATTCCCACCGCTCGGCGCGGCGGCGCGCTCACCCCTGCGGGCCCGGACCCGCGGGCGCATGATCCTTGCTGAACACCGCGCGGGACGCACTTCCAGTGTCGTCCCGCCGCACACTCGAGGGCCGTGCAGTGTCACTCAATCTGTTAACGGTTGCTGTTCATGTCGATTGCTGAAATCTAACCGCAATATTTCCTCCATCAACCCGAAATTCCAGATACCAACAGATCCTGTGGATAAGTGTGTGCATAAGCCCTGAGCAGCGCCTCTAAGCCTAAGTCAGGCTTAAGGCTAGAACAGATTGTCGAGATTTTGGCCAACTCGCAAAATATTTATAAATCCGTTACTTAAAATCCCGTCATACCGACGAAGCCGGTAAGCTCCGGCGCCACGCCGCGAGAGCCGTCAAGAAACCGCCATGTGCACAACCTACCTTGACTCGGAGCGACATCTCTGAAGCGGAGCGCGCGTTCGTCGACCAAGACTGAAGAGCGCGGCCGTGCTCGTTCGCCGGCGCGCGGTAGCCCGCATGCGTCATCGGACGGGCGCACGACTGAGGACGGGGCCTGTTGCTGACTACACCGACAAAACCGGTTGCGCTCAAGGGCGAAAGCGGTCAGCATAGATCCCTTATCAGCCGGACGCAGAAGCCGGCCATGCCTGCCGCATTGCCCCCAAAAATCGCACCCCGAGTAAGAAACGCTCTACACGGAAGCCGTAGCTGTAGCCGACCATGACCCCTGCCGATCTCAAGCCCGTCCGCGATCATCTCGCCTCACGCATCATCGGCCAACAGAAGTTCATCGACAGCATGCTCGTCTGCCTGCTGAGCGACGGCCATCTGCTCATCGAAGGTATGCCCGGCCTGGCGAAGACCACCGCCGTGAAGGCCCTCGCCGACGCGATCGAGGGTGACTTCCACCGCATCCAGTTCACACCCGATCTGTTGCCATCGGACCTGATCGGCACCGACATCTATCGGCACGAGAAGGGCGATTTCGAATTCCGCCCCGGCCCCCTGTTTCACAACGTCCTCCTCGCCGACGAGGTCAACCGTGCACCGGCCAAGGTCCAATCCGCCCTCCTCGAGGCGATGGCGGAGCGCCAGATCACGGTCGGCCAGCGGACCTATCCGCTCCCGCGGCTCTTCATGGTCTTGGCGACGCAGAATCCGGTCGAGCAGGAAGGCACCTATCACCTCCCCGAGGCCCAGCTCGACCGCTTTCTGATGCAGGCGGTCGTGACCTACCCGACCCGTGACGAGGAGCTGCGCATCCTCGAGCTCGACAGCCAGCAGCAGAAAGCGAGCTACGCGCCGCCGGCCAATCCCCTGTCGCAGGCCGAGCTGTTCGGTATGCGTCGCGACGTGGCCAACCTGTACCTGGACCCGAGATTGCACAGCTATATCGTCGATCTCGTCCAGGCCACGCGCACGCCGAAGGTCTATGACGCCGATCTCGACCGCTGGTGCCGCTTCGGGGCCTCGCCCCGGGCGAGCATCGCGCTGGCCCGCTGCGCCCGCGCCCGCGCCTGGATCGACGGCGACCAGTTCGTCGCCCCGCACCACATCCAGGCCGTGGCCCCGGAGATCCTCCGGCATCGCCTGCTGTTGACCTTCGAGGCCGAGGCCGAGGGGGTCACGACGGATACCTTCGTCAACCGACTGCTCAATCTCGTCGCCATCCCCTAGATGACGCGCTCTCAGAGCCGCCATGCACCTTCCGTCGCGGGCCGGGAGCCGCCACCGCGGAACCCCATGCCGGCCGGTGGCTGCCGGCTAACGATCATGGGGCGAGGCGAGCCACCCCAGATGATGAAAGGTCACCTCGCCCCTGATCGTTCCCTCACCCCAACCCTCTCCCAGAGGGCGAGGGAGCGAACCTGCTACGCGAATTTCCTAGTCAGGCCGCGAGCCAGCGCGGCAGCCGGACAAGACCGGCGGAGGTGACGATGAGCCTCTACCCGCGTCTCGACGACCTGCTCGAGCTGCGCCATCAGGCCCACACGCTGGGTGTGGCGTCTCATCACCTGGTCAACTCGACCTTTGCCGGCCTCTACGCCTCGGTCTTCCGCGGTGCCGGGATCAACTTCGAGGAGGTACGCGAGTACCGCGAAGGGGATGACATTCGTTACATGGACTGGAAGGTCACGGCTCGCACCGACGAGCCGCACATGAAGATCTTCCGCGAAGAGCGCGAGCGCAGTGTCGTGCTCTGCGTCGACAAGGGGCCGCATATGGCGTTCGGCACCCGCGGCACCTTCAAGTCGGTCCAGGCGGCCCGCGCTGCGGCCTTAATCGGTTGGGCGGCAAGCCGGCTCAATGACCGCGTCGGCGGCCTGGTGTTCGGCGATCCCCGCAGCGGCCTGCAGCACTTCCGCCCGGCTCGCGGACGGCGCGCCCTGTGGCAGCTGCTGCGCACCCTGACCGAAGCTGGCACCACGCAGGACACCTCGATCGACTGCCTGGCCGGGGCCTTGAAGCGCGCCACCCGCGGTCTGCCCACCGGCTCGCTCGTGTTCGTGATCGCCGATCTCAACCGTGACGCCCTCGGCCTGGAGCAGATCCTGGGGGGCCTGATCCAACGTCATGCCGTCGTGCTGCTCCCCATCGACGACCCGGCCGACTGGGATATCCCGGCGATGGGGATGACAACCTTCACGGGCACCGACGGCACCCTGATCGAGATCGACACCGACGATCTGGCGGCCCGGCGCGCGTTCCGCGAGCGCTGGGAGGCTCGGCGGGCGCTGTTGCAGAAGATGGCCCACCGACTGCGCATCTTCCTGCTGCCGGTGCGAACCGATCGGGAGATCCATCTCTCGCTGATCCGCAGCCTCGAGCAGCGCGCCCGCTCGCGAGCCGTTTGATGCCGACCCCAACCGCCCCCCCCAGCCTCCCCCCGATGGTCCCCGGCGCCGAGGCGCTGCGCGACATCTACGGTATCCAAGGCGTCCCCTGGTGGCCGCTCGCACCGGGCTGGTGGTGGCTCGCCGGCGGGCTCCTGGTGCTGCTGCTCATCCTCTATCGCTGGCGCCCGCGGCGCCCCGCCACGCTGCGCCTCCCGCCCCTGCTGCTCGGCAGCTGGCGCGGGGCGGCCGCTCGGGAGCTACGCGCCCTGCGCCGGCGGGTCTCCGAGCAGCCTGCCAAACAGAGCGCCGGCGAGTTCTCGGAGCTGCTGCGGCGCATTGCGATGGCCCGTCTCGGCCGCGCCGCCTGCGCCGGACTCACGGGCCCGGAATGGCTGCGCTGGCTGCGCGCCCAGGATCCAAACGGCTTCGACTGGGAGGAGCATGCACAGCTACTTCTGGCCGCGCCTTACGCGCCGCCCAACGCCCCGGAGTCGCGCGCATCACTGCCGACGCTGATCGCCGCCGCCGAGGCCTGGATCTCGGCGACACCAACCTCAACGACTCACCAAGCCGACCACGCCGAGAGCGGGCAGGAGGCGGCACGGGTTGTTTGAGCTCCACTGGCCCTGGGCTGGTCTCCTCTTGCCCCTACCCTGGCTGCTGCGCCTCCTGTGGCCGCGGCTGAGGGGCAATGCGGCGTCTGCCTCCGAGGCACCGGCCGCGCCTTCAGAGGGTCAACGCGTCACGCTGCTGCACCCCCACGTGCAGGATCTCACGCTGGCCTTTCAGGCGCGCCGCCCGCGGCGGCCGATCACCGGTTGGCTTTACCAGGCGCTGCTTGCCCTCCTCTGGACGGCCCTGGTCGTGACCCTGATGCGGCCCCAGTGGCTCGAGCCATACACCGAGGTGAGCCGGCCGGGCTATGACCTGATGGTGGCCGTCGACGCCTCACACTCGATGGACGCGCTCGACTTCACCGTCGGCGGCCGACAGGTGACGCGCATGGCCGTCGTCAAGGGTGTGATGGGCCGCTTCATCGACAATCGCGAAGGCGATCGCGTCGGCCTCATCCTGTTCGGGACCGAGGCCTTCCTGCTGGCGCCCCTCAGCCTCGATCGGCACGCCGTGAGCCAGCTCCTCGATGGCGTTGTGCCGAGCATCGCCGGTCCGGCGACGGCCTTGGGTGACGGTATCGCGCTCGGCGTCCGCAAGCTTCGCGAGCGCCCCGAGGGGTCACGCGTGATGATCGTGATCGCCGATGGGGACAACAACGCCGGCCACTTCGCGCCCGGCGAGGCCGCCATGCTCGCCCGTCTCGCCGGCGTGCGCATCTATGTCATCGGTGTCGGCAGCCGGCAGGAGCGCATCCCGATCACCGAGGACGGCGAGATCCGCTACCGCGACGACCTGACGATGGACGAGGACGCCCTGCAGCGCATCGCCGAGGTCACCGGCGGGGCCTACTTCCGCGCCACCGACACCGATGCCCTGGAGGAGATCTCCGAGCGCATCGATCGCCTCGAGAAGACCGAGGCCGAGTCGCGGACGGCCTTCCTGCCTCGCCCGCTGTATCGCTGGCCCCTTGGGGTCGGTCTGCTCGCACTGCTAGCCCTCGGCCTCTTCCCGGAAGGTCGCCGACGCTTCGCACGGGGGCCCGCCGGTGCCTGAGCTCGGCTTCCATTTCGAGCAGCCGGGCTGGCTCTGGCTCCTACTGGCCGTCGTCCCGGTGGCAATCTGGCTCTGGCGCAGCGCGGCAAAGGCCGCGCGCGGCCCGGTCCATCGCTATGCCGATGCGCACCTGCTGCCCTATCTCACGGGTACCCGCGAGCTCAAGACCCGCGAGCGCTGGGGACAATTCCTATCCTGGTCACTGCTGTGGGCGCTCTTGATCATCGCGATGGCCGGCCCGCGCTGGGACTACGACGAGCGCCGTCTGTTTCAAACGGGCGATAATCTGCTGCTCCTGCTCGATATCTCGCGGTCGATGGAGGTCAAGGATGTGGCCCCGAGCCGACTCGCCCGGGCGCGGCAGGAGCTCGCCGACCTGCTGCGTCTGAACCGCGAGGTCCGCCTTGGCCTGATCGCCTTTGCCTCGGTGCCGCATGTCATCCAGCCGGTCAGCGAGGACTCCGCAGCGATCCGCAACAGCCTCCCGGCGCTCTCGACGGACCTCACGCAGCTGCCAGGCAGCCGCATCCTGGCCGCCCTGGACCGCGCCGAGATGCTCCTTGCCAATCTGCCCCACGAGGGTGCCCGATCCATCCTGCTGATCTCCGACGGCGACTTCGACGAGGCCGGCCTCACGGGTCGTGTCGCCGCGCTCGCCGCGCAAGGGATCCACCTCTACACACTCGGGATCGGTACACCGGACGGCGGCCCCGTGCCGGGCCCGGCTGGAACGCGCCTGCTCGACCGGACCGGCGAGCCCGTGCGCTCGCGCCTCGATGCCCCCCTGCTGGAGGCGCTGGCCGCAGCCGGACAGGGACGCTACTGGGAGGCGACCTACCGCGATACTGACACGCGCGCCATACTCCAGGCAGCCGCGGCGAGCGACCTGCCTCCGGCAGTCACGGACGAGCGGGCCCGCATCTGGAACGATCGTTTCTATCTGCCGGTCTTATTGGCTGCGATCCTGTTGTTGAATCGATTTCGCGCCCGGAGCACTCGCCGGGCCGCCATCAGCCCATGAAGCCTTTCTTCGGCGCCTTGGCCGTGCTCGCCCTGATGCCCGCTGCCCTGCAGGCGGGCTGGCTCGCCAACACCGAGCAGGAGGCCTATGCGGCCTTCGAGGCCGGCAATTACGAGCTGGCCGCCGCGACCTTCACCGACGACTATCGCCGCGGCGTCGCGCTCTACCGCACCGGCCGCTATGCAGAGGCCGCACGGGCCTTCGAGCGCGTCGAGCGGCCCGCCGTCCGTGAGGAGGCGCACTACAATCTCGGCAACGCGCGCTTCCAGCTCGGCGACCTCGTCGGTGCCGTGAGCGCCTACGAGGCGGTCCTCGAGAAGCGCCCCAGCCACGAGGATGCACGGTACAACCTGATGCTCGCCCGCTCGCTGCTGGCCCGCCAGGAGCAGGAGATGTTCCAAGAGGAAGGGGCCCCAGAGGTTGCCGCGGACTCCGGGCCGTCAGGGCAAGAGGCCGACCCCGAAGATATGACGGCCGACGAGGACCCCGCCTCTCAGCGGGAGCCGCAGGACCAGGAGCAAGCCGCCGAACGACCCGCCGAGCCGGAACAGGAGCGCCGCCGTCCGGAGCAGGACTCGGCGAGTCAACAGGCCGGCGAGGAGCAGCAGGCCAGTGCCGAGACGGAGCAGGAACAGCAGCAGGAACAGCAGGACCAGCGCGCCCAGCAAGAGCAAGGCTCGGAGCAGCAGGAGTCCGGTACGCAACAGCAGGAATCCGAGCAGCAGGAATCCGAGCAGCAGGAATCCGAGCAGCAGGAATCCGAGCAGCAGGAGTCCGGCGAGCAGCAGTCCGAACAGCAACAGAGCGGCTCACAGCAGCAATCTGAGCAGCACCAGTCAGGCGGCCAAGGGGAAGGGCAGCCACAAGAGGCCGGAGACGAGGGACAGCCATCGGCACAGGAGGACGCGGGCGGAGACCAAGCCTCAGGGCAGGCGGGCTCCGGGGATCGACAGGCCGAGGACGCCAGCGGCGCACAGGAGACCGAGTCCCAGCGCTCCGATGGGGGGACGGCCGGGGTTACAGATGACGAGACGGGCGACCAGACGGACGCCTCGGGGCGCGCCGGGGAAGACCAGGCGACGACCGGCGACGAGGGCGAGCCAGACACGCTGTCCGAGGATGCCGGTCAGGGCCATGAGGATCGCCGCGAGCGCACCGCCGAGGACGCCGGGGATCGCGATAAGGGCCAGCCCGACGAGGGGCCCTCGACAGGGTCCGAGGAACGGGAATCGGCCACGTCGGCTGCAGGCTCAGAGACCGACCCATCCGCCGAGGCCGAGGGCGGAGACCGCGCCGAAACCGGTGAATCCGCGGGGCTCGGCGAGGACACCGGTGACGGCGAACAAGGTGCAGATGCCGCTGAGCGCGACCAGCCGCCCGCCGATGGAACCGAGCCATCGGCGTCGGAGGGCGCGGGCGGCGACGAGTCGCCGGAGGAGCCTGATCAGCTCGGGGGCACCCCGCCTCCCGAGGATCTCGAGCCCGAGCGCGGCACGGGCGGCGACGAACGCGGGCCCGAGCCCGGAAAACGACCTGACGAGACCGCCGAGCAGGCCGGGAGCGCCGATCTCCAGGCCGAGCGGGGCGATGCCGAGGAATCCGGGGAGGGCGAGTCCGAATCTGAGACGGAGACGGATGCCGCCGGTCGGGATCGCACAGCGGGTCGTGGCCGACGCGGCGGCCCGCCGACGACGGAACTGCCGGAGGCCGCCGCCGAGGCCGGTCAGGCCGATGCCGTCGACCGCTTCGATCAGCTCGGCCAGCAACCGATGGCTGGGATGGAGGCGAGCGAGGCGGGTGTCGCCGCGCTAGGTGGCCTGGGGGAAATGGGGCCAGGTTTCTTCGTTCCCGACATGGCCATCCTCGAGCAAAGGCTACAACAGGTCGACGGCTCGCCGTCCATCCTGCTACGCAATCAGTTCCGCCTCGAGGAGCTACGCCAGCGACAAGCGACCGGCGGTCCGCTATTAGAGAGCCGCCCCTGGTGAAAGACACCAACCATCATGCAGTGGTTGGGACACTCCGGCAGATGAGCACCGGCGTGTGGAAGGTACGCGGTGCGTACCCTACGCGATGTGTTCGCAATGGCAACGCGGCCCGCCGTTACGGCCTCGCGGGCATCCTGGGGGTCGTCTGCGTAGCATTGGCGCTTTCCGCGCACGCCTTCACCTTCTACTTCCCCGGTACGTCGGAACCGCGCGACGAGCCGCCGCCGGGCTGGCCCTTCCGGCCGCCGACTCAGGACAACGCGCGCGGGCAGCCACCCGTTTACCAACCGGGGCCACCCCCCGGGCCGTCGGTGCAGATGCAGCCGCCGCCTCGCTATCCTAGCCCCTACCCCGGTGGCTATCCCACGACTCGCCCCTGGCCCCCGGCGCAACCCAGCGGCCCCTGGTCGGCACCTTACAGCTCGGGTCGCCCCCAGCCCAGCGCGCCGCCGCGCATCGACCGCCCGCCGCGCCTCGAGCTCGAGGTCGCCCAGACGCAGCCGTATCTGATGGAGAACGTGCTGATCCGCGCCCGCCTCATCAGTGATGACGATCTGGCGACGGCCACTCCCGAGCCGCCGAGCACGGATCTCGCGCTGTGGCAGCGCCTGGAGGGGCCCATCACGCGCCTCCGCAACGTCAGCGGACGCCAAGAGGTGCTCACCGAGTTCGTGCTCATACTGAGGCCTCTAAGGGTCGGCGACATCGAGGTCCCGCCCGTGGCGATCGCCGGCCACCAGGCGGATCGCCATGGCAAGGCCGGAGCCCGCTTCGCGCTCGAGAGCAAGCCGATCCCGTTGCAGGTGCGCCCGGCGATGAGCTCGGTGAGCCCGTGGCTCCCGCTCAGCGACCTCAGCCTTCAGGGCAGCCTCGATGTGGCCGAGCGGGTCGAGCCAGGGCAGCCCGTGACACTGGTGTTACAGATCGATGCGACCGGTGCGACCGGCGATCAACTACCGAGCCTCGAGCCGCAGCTGCGCACCGCGGATCTGCCGATCTACCGCGAGCAGACGTTGACCAGAGCCACCCTCTCCAAGGATGGCGAGCGGTTGGAGGGGCAGCGTATCGAGTACTACACGCTGATCCCCCAGAAGGGCGGGCGTGTCGAGCTGCCCGAGCTGCAGCTCGCGTGGTGGAATATCGAGACCGGACAACGCGAGATCGCGCGGATGCCGATCCGCACGCTCGGCGTGACAAACGAGACCGGCGGGATCGAGCTACCGGCCGGCATTGGGGGTGGCGCCTGGCTCTGGCTGCCCGTCGCCGGGCTAATCCTGTTGCTGCTCGGCTACTGGGCCGGCGTTTGGCTGCAGCCAGGGCGCCGCGGCCCCGTGAGGCGCGGTCCCGGACTGCTCGCGCGACTCGGCGGCATTGGCTCCCGCATCGCAACGAGGACATCGACTTGGCTTGGCCAGCTCGGTCAGTACCTCGACCCGCGACCTTGGCTCGCTCGTCTCAGGCCGCGGCTCAAACGGACCCTGCCTCCAGGATTGCGGCTCGGGCTCGCCGTTCACAAGGCGAATCGTGAGAAGACACCGACAGCCTGGTTCGAGCGCCTTCAGACTCAGGTCTCGGCGGACTTGAGCTGGAATCGCCAATCACCGGGCACGCTCGGCACCCTGGGCACCCAGCTACCGCCTTTCAGGATGAGCGAGCAGCTTGTCCGGCTGCGCCCCGCCGCCAATCGGGGGCGCCTCGAGACCCTGATGCGCGAGCTCGAGGCCGCCCTCTACGGCGGTCAGGATATCGACTTCCCGCGCTGGAAGCGACGCATCGGGCGCGAGGTCGGCCTCGCCGGCATACACCCCTGGCGCGGCGGGCTGGTCGTCCACCGGGCCGATCTCCCCCCGCTCAATCCGCACTCCGTGAGCTGATCGCTATGCGCCGCCCGGAGGCGGCGCTGTGACCGACGACTCTCCTTCTCGGTGCCCCGGACTACCACCACCAATGCCGATAGCGGCGGTTCTGGTGCCAGTTGGCATACGCCGGTCCGTAGAGGTAGAGATCGCGGATGTAGCTGCGCGTGGCGGCCCCGCCCCAACGATAGGCCGGGTCGTAGACATAAGCGCGACGCCAACCGCCAACACCGGGGCCATAGCCGCCAGGCCAATAGGCCTGCGCTGGCAGGGTCGGTATCGCGACTAGAGCCAACGCAACCCCGCTCGCGATCAGGATTCGTCTCAAGATGTTCATACGGCACCTCCTCTCGTCGACGTTTCCTGTCTTTATTTTAGGTGATCGCTGGAAACTCTCTACCGGATGGCCCCCGGACTGAGGCCCGGCTCCAAGCGGTCGGCGGCCGTCGTTTAGGAAGAAGATTGCGCAGATCGCGCTCCGCCTCTCCCTCCTACCTTGCGGGGAAGCGGCGGGGAGGGGCATCGAGACCATCCGGGGGTGGCCCGAGAAGCGACACGAATCGCCTCAGGCCTTTGTCGCCCGGTCCTTCAATGTTGCGGCCGCCCAATCGGGGCGTACCTGAAACGAGTCGAAATGCGCGTTGCCGAATGCCAGAGCCTGCGGCGGTGGGCCGACCGGCCCGGCGGCCATGAGCGCCGGCTCGGCCGCCAATCTCCCCTGCATGGCTTGCAGGACATAACGTGTGACGCCAGCGGCGGCGAGCCGCTCCATCAGGGGTCGGATGTCCTCGGCGAAGCGCCAGTCCGGCATCAGCGTCGTGCGCACTTCGAGCGCCACGTCGGACATCAGCAGCCGCCGTAAGCTCTCCCAGGCCCGCTCGCCCGAGCCTGGCACACCGGTTACGGCCGGATAGCGATCGGGCAAGGCCTTGATGTCGAGACCCACCCAATCGAGCCAGGGCACGACCGCCGCCAGCCGCTCGGGATAGCAACCGCTGGTATGCAGGCCTACCTTCAGACCCAGCGACTGGACCTCGGCTAGCGCAGCCGCCAGACCGCCTTGCGCGATCGGCTCGCCGCCGCTGAAGACTACGGCATCGAGCAGCCCGCGGCGCTTGGCCAAGAAATCCCGTATCTCCTCCCAGGTGAAGCGGGCCAGTCCGTCAACCGACTGGAGGTCAGCGTTGTGACAGTAGCGGCAGCGCCAGGGACAACCCTGGCAGAAGACCACCGCGGCCAGCTCGCCCGGATAATCGATCGTCGTCAAGGGCGTCAGCCCGGCGACACGCAGCATCGCTGACGCGCCCTCACGGCCACGCGGGCTCAACTGCCTCCCGGCAACCGCGATCACGACGGATCGCCCCCGATTCTCTGCCTGCGGCAACAGCGGTGGTCAACCATGGGCATCCAGCTCAGAAAGGCCTCCAGCGGTAGACGATCGGCCAGTTAGCCTCGCAGCGGAGCCTGGTCGGGCTCACTCGGCGGCCGAGCCCCCAATTCGAACAGGAATCTCGACGGGACCAGGACTGGAGGCTGATCGCTGGGGGCTAGCAGCCATGTGTCGAAGGAATCGCCTGGACCCCTCACGCTGCCTCGCGGCCCTTGCGCTGCTGGCCATGGCCCGTCGCGTGCTCGACGAAGTAGCACCGCTCGGCGTGCTCAGAGCGCTTGCCCTGGTTGAAGGCCGAGACCGGGCGGTGATAGCCCATCACGCGGGTCCAGATCTCACAACGCGTGCGCTCGTCGTCGTTCAACACGATGATTTGCTGGTCAGTCATCTGATGGTCTCCTATCGGGTGGTGGTGACGGGTCGCCGAGGGCGCCCTACGAACAAATGCCAAAAGTCGCTCATCGCGAGCGACCGGTGGATCGGCCTCGAGGCCGATCCGGCTGACCTGCGGTGATCAGGTTGCTATTGCCCATCCCCTCTGAGGCTGTCGGGCTCGAAGCCCCGCCCGCGGGCCGGCGCGGGGCTCAATGCCCAACGGCCGCGGCGGTCGTCAGCTCGGAACGCTTCCGGGCGATCAGCTCCTGATCGCACTGGGGACAAAACTGGTGCTCGCCGCGGATATAGCCGTGACGCGGGCAGATCGAGAAGACAGGTGTCACCGTGATGTAGGGCAGTCGGAAGTTGGTCAGCGCCCGGCGCACCAGCCGCTTGCAGGCCTCGATGCTCGAAATCTGCTCGCTCATGTAAAGATGGAGCACGGTGCCGCCGGTGTACTTGGATTGGAGGGCCTCCTGTCGCTCTAGTGCCTCGAAGGGATCGTCCGTGAAGCCGACGGGCAGCTGAGAGCTGTTCGTGTAGTAGGGCGCCTCCGGCGTGCCGGCTTGGAGAATCCCGGGAAAGCGCTTCTTGTCCTCGCGGGCGAAGCGATAGGTCGTCCCCTCGGCCGGCGTGGCCTCGAGGTTGTACATGTGACCCGTATGCTCCTGATAGGCGACCATGCGCGAGCGCACATGCTCGAGCAGGCGGCAGGCGAAGGCGTGACCCCACGCCGTGGCGATGTCCTCGCGGTCATCGGTGAAGTTGCGGATCATCTCGTTGATGCCATTCACACCGATCGTCGAGAAGTGGTTACGCAGCGTGCCCAGATAGCGCTTGGTGTAAGGGAAGAGTCCGGCGTCCATGTGGCGCTGGATGATCTTGCGCTTGATCTCGAGGCTGTTGCGGGCCAGATCGAGCAGCACATCCAGCCGTGCGAGCAAGGCCTTCTCGTCGCCCGCAAACAGGTGGCCAAGGCGCGCACAGTTGATTGTCACCACTCCGAGCGAGCCGGTCTGCTCGGCAGAGCCAAACAGGCCATTGCCCCGCTTTAACAGCTCCCGCAGATCGAGCTGCAGCCGGCAGCACATAGAGC
Source organism: uncultured Chromatiaceae bacterium (assembly GCA_964583605.1). Classification (GTDB taxonomy): domain Bacteria; phylum Pseudomonadota; class Gammaproteobacteria; order Chromatiales; family Chromatiaceae; genus CAZOWL01. The sequence continues at coordinate 21,445 of CAZOWL010000036.1, forward strand.
GCACCATGTTCGGCGTCAGCTCCGAGTTGATGAAGTTCTGGAAATACGGCAGGCCGTACTTGGCCGTCATCTCGAACAGCCGGTCGGCGTTCGCACTCTCCCAGGGGAAGTCCGGCGTGATGTTGTAGGTCGGGATCGGGAAGGTGAAGATGCGCCCTTTGGCATCCCCCTCGGTCATCACCTCTATGTAGGCGCGGTTGATCAGATCCATCTCGGCCTGGAGCTCGCCGTAGGTGAAGGGTTGCTCCTCACCGGCGATCACCGGCACCTGCTCGCGCAGGTCATCCGGGCAGACCCAGTCGAAGGTGAGATTGGTGAAGGGTGTTTGGCACCCCCATCGCGAGGGTACGTTGAGGTTGTAGATCAGCTCCTGGATGGCCTGCTTGACCTGGGGGTAATCGAGCCGATCGATCCGCACGAAGGGTGCCATGTAGGTATCGAAGCTCGAGAAGGCCTGGGCGCCGGCCCACTCGTTCTGCAAGGTGCCGAGGAAGTTGACGATCTGGCCAATCGCCGAGGACATGTGCTTGGGCGCGCTGGCCTCGACCTTCCCCGGCACGCCGTTGAGGCCCTCGTTCAGCAGGGTGCGCAGCGACCAGCCGGCACAATAGCCGGACAGCATGTCGAGATCATGGATATGGATGTCGCCCTCGCGGTGCGCCTCACCGATCTCCGGCGGATACACGTGCGACAGCCAATAATTGGCGATCATCTTGCCGGAGGTGTTCAGTATGAGCCCGCCCAACGAATAACCCTGGTTGGCGTTGGCGGCAACGCGCCAGTCGGAGCGGTCCAGGTACTCATTGACCGAGGCGCCCACGTCGACCAAGGTGTGCCGATCGCTCCGCAGCTTGTGGTGCTGCTCGCGGTAGACGATGTAGCCGCGCGCCGTGCCGAAATGGTTCGCAGCGATCAACGTCTGCTCGACGACGTCCTGGATGCCCTCGATATCCGGCAGGCGATGCTGGTCATAGCGGTGCGCGAGGACCTTCACGACCTGAGCGGTCAGCAACGTCGCCTCCAGCGCCCCGAATTCACCGCTCGCCTGCCCGGCCCGCAGGATGGCGGATTCGATCTTGACCGCGTCGAAGGCGACGATCTGCCCATCGCGCTTGCGGACGCGCGTCGGTATCGTAGCAACCGCTGCTGATGTCGCGCTCATGATCCGTCTCCCCTCCTCCGCTGCACAAGATATTGTGTTACGCATTCTATGGAACGCTAGATATTGTTTTATTGACGCAGATCAAACCGACCGCAACGGAACGCGTCGACCCCTCGGGCACAGGGATGCACACGGGGAGCTATCGGCGCGGCTGATCGCCGCAGCAGGCATGGTCTGTTACTGCGAAATTCGCGAAGCACGTTCGCTCCCTCGCCCTCTGGGAGAGGGTTGGGGTGAGGGAACGATCAGGGGCGAGGCGACGTTTCATCATCTGGGGTGGCTCGCCTCGCCCCATGATGGTTAGGTCTGAGAGCGAGACGTCACGACTGGTGGAGGCTTCCTTGGCCCCACGCACGGCGCCGCCATCCTCACGGGCGCAATCCCGCGAGGATGGCGGCGGGCGAGAAGCCCTTCTCGCCCGCCGCGCTGTCCTCCGGGCCGGGCCGGCAAAGGCCACGGCTCAGCGCGCGATCGGATCAGCGGATACCCATGCAATTGGCGTAATAGGTCACTGTCGCCGGCCAATCCGAGAAGATCCCTTCGATGCCGACGTCTTTGGCCAGCACGTCGAGCACCTCCATGGTCACGCCCTCGTTGCGTCGATCCCCCAGTACGTCGCTGATCTCTTGGTAGTAATAGCCGCCATCACCGTCCGCCAGGATCCCGCTCCGTTCCAACGTCCAGGTGATGATCTTCAGCCCCTCGTCCTTCGCGATGCGAGCGTACTCAGAGGGCACGATCTCGCCGTTCTCCGCCTTCACGAGCGCCCACATGGCCGGGGCGACGTAGTTGATGCCGGCGGCCTTGTAGCTCGGCAGCTCGGCGGTGAAGGGAGCGAGCTGCTCTGGGGTGTCGGCGGGGATCAGATAGACGGCCTGCTTACCGAAGGCCGGCTCACTGGCGATCCAATAGTCGATGTCTTCGCGCACGAACGACTGGACCCAGGCGTCGCGCGGGCGGATGCCCCCGGCCTTGAGCTCGTCGATTAGGTGTTGGCGGTAGTCATCGTAGGTGTAATCCGGGCTGCCATCATCGTTCGTGTCGAACGGCATAGCCACGCTCGGGTCCTTCAGCTCCGGTGTGACCTTCACCCCTAGGGTCTTGAAAAGCTTGACACTCTCAGCGTGTGTCATCAGAGTGCCGCTCGTCGGGCCTGAATATAGGTCGGTGCGCGTGCTCGCGGTGCCGTTCAAATACTCCTCTGGCGTCGTGGCCGCGGGATTGGCGCCGTCCATCTTGCCCTTTAGCATCCGGAACTCTTCCAGCGTGATGTCGCTTGTGCAGCACCTGGCCGAAGCCGGCGTCGGGTTGCCGTCGTCGTCATAGCCGGCCGGCTGGAACGGCTGGCTGCACTTCGCGTTCAATTCCGGAATAGTGACGATGTCCGTGGTGGTGTGCAGGTCGCACTGTGAATGGCGACAGACCAGCTCGGCATCCTTCGTGAAAGTCACGTCGCACTCGACGATGCCAGCGCCCTGGCGGGCGGCGGCGATGTAGGATTCGCGAGTATGCTCCGGAAACTGCATACAGGCCCCGCGGTGTCCGATCGAGAAGTCGGTCTTCTTGAACAGAGGACGCGCGGCGCAAGAGGCGAGCTTGTCCTTCAGGTCGCTCTCGGCCATATCATCGACGAGAAAGAATGGGCGCACACCGAGCTGGGCAAAAGAGAGCGAAATTCTGGAGGTCACCGAGTTACGGATGTCTTGACTGAGAGACGAATCCGCCTCCACCGCCTGGGTGACTATCGCGAGAAGGCCAATCAGGATATGGACAACGAGCCGACGGGTACCGGGCATAGGGGGCTCCTCATGGCACTGTGGGATGGACGAGACGAGGCCGCATTCGTCGCGATCGGCCAACGCGGCCGACGATGAGGCTAGCAGCGAGATGTGTCCTGCTGATGACGGCGATATGAACAAGTGGACGTTGAACACGCCTTCATGAAGATGGCCCTGGAGCTGGCTGCCCAGGGCGGCCTGGCCGGCGAGGTACCAGTCGGCGCCGTGCTCGTGCAAGATCGACAGATCATTGGCACGGGCTGGAACCGGCCCATCGGCAACAAGGATCCAACAGCGCATGCCGAGATCATCGCGTTACGAGACGCCGCGCGCCATCTCGCCAACTATCGTCTGCCTGGGACGACCCTCTACGTTACCCTCGAGCCCTGCCCGATGTGTGCGGGCGCCATCATCCATGCGCGGGTTGACCACGTCGTCTATGGTGCCCCCGACCCCAAAGGCGGAGCCTGCGGCAGTGTTTTCGATCTACTCCCGAGCGATGCTCGCTTCAACCACCGCACCACCTGCACCGGCGGTGTGCTGGCCGAGGCTTGCGGCGCCATGCTCCGCGACTTCTTCCGCCTCCGGCGCTGAGGCACCCAGTGCACGAACCCCAGCACGAACGTATAATGATCAACGCGTAACATCGTTGGCCTAGCCAGTGATTTTTCGGAGAGGTGCCGGAGTGGCCGAACGGGCCTGACTCGAAATCAGGTGTACGCGCGAGCGTACCGTGGGTTCGAATCCCACCCTCTCCGCCAGATCAACAATTTAGCTCGGCGCCTGTTGGCATAAGGTGTGCGAATAAGCGTCAGAAATGTGCAGCCGGTGGTCCCCGTAGTGGTACCCGCGGTACTCGCCGGCCTCCCTCTCCTCCCCCTCCCGATGGCCAAGGCGCGCACCTCACCGCGACCACGCGCCGAGCAGGGCGAGCGCGGGGAGCGGGCGACGCGGGGCAATGAGCCAGGGAGCAACGGGCGTAATGTCGCGCGACGCGACGTTACAGATACACCAACCCTCCCCTCCATCGGCATCTCCCGCGAGCTCGCTCCGGGCCTGCCCATCGTCCACGCAGAGAAATCCCACCATGACAACGGGTCGGTGGGTCGGTAACGGGCTCAGACTTCGCAAAAGTCCCGTCGACCTTCCCTCTTGATTGCCCCTACTGGGAGCGTCAGCAGACGGCCAACACGAGACATTGGGAGCATCGCCCCAGCGGCTCCGAATGTTCGTTTCCTACCACATCATTACCATGAAATTCGCGAAGCACGTTCGCTCCCTCGCCCTCTGGGAGAGGGTTGGGGTGAGGGAACGATCAGGGACGAGGCGGCATTTCATCGTCCGGGGTGGCTCGCCTCGTCCCATGATCGTTAGACCGCCAAAGCGTGGACGAATGCTCGGGAGATGGAATCCCCCAAAGCGCGCCGGGCGTCTCCTCAACGCGGATTGCTGCCGCCCACGCGAGAAACTCCAGCGACTGGATGTCATCCGTTTGCTGACGCCCAGGAAACGGCTTCCAGTGAGAGCACCTTGGTAGAACGCGCGACTAGCCCTTGCGATTGGGCGCGCCTCAAGCTGCTTGCCGCATCTCTGGCTACTTGCCGACAACTGAGGGGTTAGGTCATGTGGTATTCACAGACGCCAGATTGCCCTCAATTCGGTGCCGACATTTCGGGACTGACCTTGACGTACACCTCTGGTCGTGCTGGACTAAGTACTGATTTAAGCACCAGAAACAGGCATGAACAGCATTCCCGCTCAAGAGATCAAGCGCCGTGGAATCGCAGCCGTGGACGAGGCCCTTCACAACGGTCCTGTTCATATCATCAAGAACAACCGCCCGAGCTATGTCGTGCTGACCGAAGCCGCCTATGCCGAGCTGCAAGAGGCCCAGCAGGACGCAGCGAGGGAACGTCTGCGCGCGTCGCTGGCTGACCTCGAGGCCGGCCGAACGAATCGCTACGCGGATGCGGATTCGCTGATGCGCGCACTCGACGCTGACGAAGCATGAGCTTCACCCTCGTTACGACGCAGCATTCGAGCGACGGGCTCGCAAGTTTCTTCGCAAGCACCCCGACCTCCGCCCCACGCTCAGGGACACCTTGGACGACCTCAGTCGAGATCCCTTCCAACCCAGACTGAAGCTGCATCCCCTCGCCGACAAGCTGGAAGGAATGCAGGCGGTCAGTTTGACCTACAGCTATCGATTGACGCTGTTGCTCAAGGTCACGGAAGAGGAGATCGTTCTTCTCGATATCGGAACCCACGATGAAGTCTACGAATGAGAGTCACTGCCAAAGACATAGAAGGATGGGCTGAGCGTCGCGACGTGCAAGGCGAGCTGCCGCGTCTGATCCGACGCTTGGCGATGCAGGCGGAGTCGATCACGGAGATCGATTTTCCGGCGGGAGACTCCGTGAGCCGTCCCGGCTGGGACGGCGAAATGGTCAGTTTGACGGAATCGACCTGGATTCCCGCAGGTAGATCATTTTGGGAAGTCAGCGTCGAGGGTAGTCCGACGACGAAGGCCAACCGCGATTTCAAGAAACGCGGGACATCTGGTCTCGCGGCATTTGACCCGCCATCCGATGTTCGACGCGAATCGACCTACATTGCGGTGACCGGGAGACGCTGGAAAAACAAGAAGAAATGGGCGAAGGAAAGACAAGCCAAAGGCGATTGGCTACGACGCGGATGACTTGGAAGCCTGGCTAGAAGCCAATCCGGCAATCGCGCTGTCATTCGCCGAGGACATCGGCATCGCAGGCGACGGAGTCGAAACCGTCATTCATCATTGGCAGCAGTGGTCCTCCCAATGCCAACCATTCATCTCGCCGCAAGCCTTCCTCGCCGGTCGGCAGGACGCCAGGAGCAAGCTCCTGGCCGATTTCCGGGAACACATCAGCCAAGAAGAGAGCGGAACTTATGCGATCCGCGCTGACAGCGCCGCAGAGGCAGCCGCCTTCGTCTGCGCCGCCGTGCTGGAAACAGAGGATATCGCGGATGTCGCAGTCGTACTCACCGATGCCCGTGGTTGGCGTTTCGTTGAGGTCAATCCACGACTTCGACTCGTGATTGCCGTCCGCCCCGAAATCGCGGCTGGACCGGCGACCGATGTTCTCACGGTCGTTCCGGCCGCGGCAGGCGATTTGGCCATGCCATTACCCATAAGTCTGGCGGCCATGGATGCGACCCGGCGCAAGTGCCTGATCCAGGGTGGCGCACCTTGGTCCGGGGGCCTGAAGATCGCTCTCGTAACCCGCTGATCTCGTGCAACGGATCGACTTATGGGTAATGGTATGGCGATTTGGCGTCTGGATATGGAGGAGCCGATGGCCAGGGTTTCCAGCGGGAGCTCAAACGACCCAGCATCTACGCCTTCCGCGACGCCTTGATCGAGATCGGAGTCGAGGCATCGGACGGATTTTCCAGCCACTGATGGTACTAACAGCCTGAAACAATTTGAAAAACACTTGATTTCGGTCAATTTTGTAGGCATGTAATATGCTATTTATGTATTTCTATTAATGAGGTTATGCGCTATACATAGCGCATGTACATCGCCGCCGTCCCTAACCGCAAATCGCCACCGGCGATTTTGTTGCGCGAGTCCTATCGCGACAACGGCAAGGTCAAGACCCGCACCATTGCCAATCTCACCCATTGGGCCCCGGAGCGCATTGAGGCGCTGCGCAAGGCGCTGAAGGGTGACTTCGATGGCTTGGATGGCGAGGAGGTCAGTGGCGAGATCTTCGGCGTGTTACTCGCCTTGAAGCAGCTGGCCGATCAGGTGGGCATGACCCGTGTGCTCGGGCCGTCCGAGGAGGGGCGCTTGGCGCTGTTTCTGGTGCTGGCGCGCATTGCCCACGGTGGCTCGCGGCTCTCGGCGGTGCGCTGGGCAGAGCAGCACGCGGTGAGTGACATCCTGGGGCTTGAGGAATTCGATGAGAATGACCTCTATGAGGCCCTCGATTGGCTCGAGACGGAGCAGACGCGCATTGAGAAGCGCCTCTATGAGGCGTACGTGAAAGATCACGGCGAGCCGCCGGCGATCGTGCTCTACGATGTCACCTCCAGTTATTTCGAGGGCGAGCACAACGAGCTGGCCGACTACGGCTATAACCGCGATGGCAAGAAGGGTAAGAAGCAGATTGTCATCGGCTTGCTGACCGGGGCCGACGGCGAGCCGCCCGGTTGACGTATTTGATCTATGACGTCAAGGGCACCCGCTATGCGCGGCTCATTCAGCCCGACGATGAACAACGCGCCCTTCTCGAGGCGCTCGGGATTCGCTTCCCCCGGCAAACTGCCAAGGCTTTGTAGGCAGTACGCCGCTCCTGGCGCTTCTCACGTTTTAGATTTTATTTCATATGGTTATGGCGTATTACGCCGGTTCTGTGGCCGGAAGACGCACGGATCCTGTTCCGCAGCCGCGATCGCCTCGGCCAGGTGACCGCCGGTGACTTGAAGCCAGAGGGTCAGGAGTTCCTCGCCAAGATCGGCAAGGTCAATCTGATCACCTACCAAGGCAAGCGGACCGACTTCTTCGGGCACTCCTACTTCACGAGCAACCCGGAGGTCAGCTCGGATGTGATCCAGCTGCTCCGCTACGGCAAACGCCTCGGCGAGCCCGGTCGCGAGCTGACCCGAACCGGCCCGGGGACCTGGGAGTTCCCGACCGTGGAGCCCGAAGAGAGACGGGCCATCGCGGCTCGGGGGCAGGATCCGATCTGAGCTCGGCGGCGACAGCCTGGCGAGTCGGCGCCGATCCGCCGTCTTTCGCGCCGCTGTGCGGACCAGGCCCAGGCCGAAGTAGCGGCTCTGGCATTCAACTAGAGGGCGACCCGCTCGATGGTGCTGGCTCGGATCGCCGGGCGCCCTCCCTGGCCGCCTGCGCGCGAGACGCAACCGGCAAGCAAGCGATCGCTACGGGGACCCGTCGACACCGTGAAGCGCGGCCCGCGCGTCGAGGAATGCCCTTGCCAGGCCGGAGGGCGTCTGCAAACGCAGTTGGTCGTATGCGTCGCCGTTTCCAGCGAGTGCCGCGGCGTCACTGTGGCGCTGCAGGAAGGTGTCCATAGCGACACCCGAGGACGGCCAGTAATCCCAGTAGAACCGGATCCAATCGGACTCGACACCAAAGATGCTCGTGCAATCGCTGGGCGGGCAGGCACAGGCGGTTTCAAGGTAGTCGAAGTCGGCGGCATTCTCCAAGTCGACCACCTGATTAGTGTAGAGCCCATCCGACTCCGGGATCGATTTGTAGTAGCGCCAAGTGCTCGATGATGACAGGGCGACGGCGCCGAGAGCGCTCGCAAAGCCCTCGAGCGCGGCGGCCGATTGGTGCTCCCTGCTATTCAGCGCGTGGGCCTCCCCGTAGCTGTCGCAGCCCGGCGTACCGTCGGTGATGCTATAGTCCGCAGTCAGGTGTTGAGAGGTGTAGACCGAATCGACGATGTGGCCGAATTCATGGGCGATCAGCTCGGCCTTGTGCGGCCCACCATCGTGGTTGGTGATCCAGCCCTCGTCGTCCCAGGCGCAGGAGACATTTTCACCCCAAGCGGGACATCCGTCCGCTTCGAATGCGACGGAGTGAGAGAAGGGCGCACCATCGCTGAGCAGCGCATCGTAGAAGGACAACACCTCCGCCCCGACCGCCAGCAGATTCGCCATGCGCCAGTTGCCTGGGTGAGTGATGAGCGGCGTGACAGTTCCGGCTCCGGTCGAGAACACCATGTAGGCATTGCGCGGCACGTCCCACGGACTCCCATTCCAGCTATCCCGGCTCCAGGGTGACCCCGGTTGGTCGAAGGCCCGCACCATGATGTCGCGGTCTTCGCTCGCGCCGACGTGGCTTTCGAAGTACATCCCGGTGAAGAAGATGAAGCCCTCGGGGAGCGCGGGGATGTTGACACAACCATTGGACCGGCTGGTGGCGCCGAAGAATGTGCCGACGAAGGGGATGCTCAGCCAGACCTTGGCCCCCTTGGCCTGGTGAAATGGAGCGTCGGCAAAGTCGACGCCCCCGGTGGAGTAGTCGGTGCCCAGGCGGAAGCAAAGCGTTTGGGCGGCCGGTGGCGGGCTCCCCTCTCCGGGAGGCCCGCCCGGGCCCGGCGGCCCCCCGGTGCCGCGGGCAGCGACTGCCCGGAAGGCCCGTCGATCGATCCTGCTCGCATCCCGGAGGATGTCATTGGGCGCCGGGAGCGGATGAGCGGGCATGAGGACCTGCATCGTGCCGGCCAGTCCCCGTTCCGCCGAGGTGAGCCGGAGTCCGTGCTTCGATAGCAGCTTGTCGACAGCCTTGCGGTAATGTCGCGGCGCGTTCTCCTCTGGGTACCACAGATAGGCGCCTCGCCCTGGCAGCCAATGAATCCCGCGTCTCGGGGCCCAGACGATGGTTCCGTCGACCTCGGCTGAGACGACCACGCCGATCGGGGTCGCAGTGTCAGCGACGAGGCCCTGGATGCCGGCGGTCTCGACACTCACCACGGTGTGCTGGCCCGCCGCCACCTCGAGTGGGTCGAGCCGCCTCGCGACGACGCCCGTCGGCCCCTTGAACCTGACGGTGATCCTGACCTCCCGGGCCTCCCGCGTGGGATTCGAGATGACGAGGGGGGCGCCAGATTCAAAGAGCTGCTCCTTTTCGAAGCTCCAAACCAGATCCACAGGTGTCTCCTCGCTCGTGGACCCACCGCAGTTTGGGAAGGGGACTTGGTGCCTGAAGTCGTGCCGGTGGAGATGCTGCCAGGGATCCGGGCGAGACGCTGGGTCACCGAGGGCGCATGAAGCCGCTCCGAGCAGGGCCAGGGCCAGGCCGAAGCGGCTGCGGCGAGTCTGGAACCGCAGCGCAGCATAGCGCTGCGCCCGATGGCATGCGGGGAAAAGTCCGGACATTTTGCCTTCTCCAGTGGTGGCGGCCGGCTTTGGCCATGGGTTGATCATAGACCAGCCATCCGGGCGCTGCCGGTGGCCCGGCAAGACCCCGGGCCTCAGAGGATTGGCGCAGTGCTGGCAGGATCGGGCGCAGCCGCCGCCGGCTGCGGGCTACGCAGGCGTCGAGAGCTTCAAACCGGATGCGCGAGCTCGATGATGGCGAACGCCGCGCCCTGGGGATCCTGGAGGAACGCGAAGCGACCGACATTCTCGGCCTCCATCGCCGGGAACAGGGCCACGCCGCCGAGCCGGACTGCCTCGGCCATCGCGGCGTCGCAGTCGGCAACGCAAAAGTAGGCCGCCCAATTCGGCGGCACGGGTCCCCAGTCTTCCTGGATCTTCAGCATGCCAGCGACCTCGCGATCGCCCTGCAGGAAGAGCTCGTACGGGATGTCTGGTAGGCTTTGGCTGGTGCGGCTCGTCCAGCCGAAGAGCTCACGATAGAAGCCCCCGGCCGCATCGGTCGCGTTCGTCTGCAGCTCCGCCCAGCAGAAGGCCCCGGGCTCATTCTGTAGCGCCGCGCCAGCGTGCTCGCCCGCCTGCCAGAGGCTTAACGCGGCGCCGGTGGGATCCTGGATCACCGCCATGCGGCCGGAGGTCATCACGTCCATCGGCGCCATCAGGACCTGGGCACCCAAGGATGCCGCGGCGTCGGTGACGGCTGCGACGTCGGCAACGGACACATAGACGTTCCAGCCAGGACGCTCGCCCATCTCCGGCGGCAGCGGGTAGAGGGCGCAGACCTCTCGGTCCCCTTTGCGCAGCATCGTGTAGGGTGGGCCCTGATCGGTCGGGACATCGACCGCGGACCAGCCGAACAGCCCCGTATAGAAGTCACGGGCAGCATGGGTGTCGGTCGTCGCAAGGTCGACCCAGCAGAAGGTCCCCGGCTGGTAGTCGGTCATCTCGGGCATATCGGCACGCTCCTCTCACGCTGAGTGGCCATCGCCAGCGATGGCCGACCGAAGAATCCTAGGCCCGGCAGCTCCGTCCTTCGACCAGGCGGGCCCTAGGTCGATCCGGCTGCGCGCACCCGCCGCATCAGCCGAGATACTGTCGCATGATCCGGGCGAAATCCACGCGCGCCCGCAACCGTCGGCAGAGCATGAAGACGCCGACGAACTTCCGGTGCAGGAAGAGCGTCGCAGGGTCGGGCATGCGGGTGAAGGAGCTCTCGTGGTAGAGCTCGCGCCCACGGGTGAAGACCCGCTCGAAGAGGCTCGAGCGGCCGAAATCGTAGGGCCCGTCGTAGCGCAGCACCTCACCGGAGAGGCGGATCAGCCCGACCAGCTCGGCAATCTTCTCGGGCTCGCCATCGGGGTCGATGTAGCCAAGCGCGATGGCCCCGTCCCGCAAGCCGTCGACGTCGTCGGCCAAGCCGGCCCGGCCGAGCCGGCGATAGTGCTCGACCAACGTCGGGGTGACGCCCTGCACGGCACCGAAATCCAGTAGCGCGATGCGACCCGTCTCGGAGTCGTAAAGATAGTTGCCGAAGTTCGGGTCGGTCTGTACCAGCCTGAGCTCGAAGAGCTCGCGCAGCAGCAGCCTGCTCAGGAGCGTGGCGACGCGATCGCGCTCGCCACGGGTGTAGTCGCTGCCGCTAAGCCGGTCGATCGATACACCGTCGGCGAAGCTCATCGCCAGCACGCGCGAGCGCGTGAGGTCCCACTGCACCCGAGGCACGATGAAATCGGGATCGTCGCCGATCAGCTGACCGTATCGCTCCAGGGCGTCGGCCTCGGCCGCATAGTCCGCCTCGCGATGCAACTGACGACGGACCTCATCGAGCATCGGCCCGATGTCCATGCCCTTCGGGATCATGCCCATCGCGCGCCCGAGGAAAGCGAGATTGTCGATGTCACTATCGATGCTCTCGCGGACGCCTGGGAACTGGATCTTGATGGCCAGCCGGCGACCATCACGGGTCTCGGCGCGATGGACCTGGCCGATTGAGGCCGCAGCGATCGGCGTGAAGTCGAAGCGCTTAAAGTGTCGGTTCCAGCCCGACCCGAGCTCGGCATCCAGCACCTCCGCAAGCTGGCCCAGCGGCATCGGCTCGGCGCGGTCACGCAGGCTGGCCATGATCTCGGCGGCCTCCGGCGTGAAGACGTCGCTGCCGTCCATCGACATCAGCTGGCCCATCTTCATGACCGCTCCACGCATGCGCGCCATGCGGTTGGTGAAGCGCTGGGTGGCTTCGGGGCTGAGGCGGATGCGGCTCGGCTCGTCGCCACGCGCCCGCGCCAGCTCGAGCATCCCGCGCAGGCCGACGCCCGCGGCCAGGTCCGTCGCCGCACGACCCAAATGCCAGAGCCGATTGAGGCGCCGACTCGGCACCGGTAAGCCGCGGTGGGCCGTTGCGTCAGACATATCGTGAAGCTCGCTTGCGAAGGCCAGGGATGGTTGTCGGCAGAAGATGGTAGCGGGGCGGGACTCCCGCAACCCCTGCCCCCTGCCCGTCGCCTGGTGATTCGGGGCATCCTGACGCAATGGAGGCGAGTGAGCGGACCGGCCCGCGCCACACCGCTGCGAGCTCAGTCCCTCGATTGAGCTGCCGCATCGCGGCGCGTCAGCGCAGCACGATGCGGCGTCCCAGCGAGGGCCGTTGCAGAGATCCGGCAGCGATCAATAGGCGGGGGCGCTGTCGCTGTAGTCCAGACCCATGCCCGCGGCCTGCTCGCGCACCGTCTCGAAGAGTTGATGATCCAACGACTCCTCGACACCGCCGGCCGCGCTGACCCTGCGTCGGATGTAGTCGGAGCGGGCAGTAGCGGCCTCTTCGATCTCTTGCCTCAGCCGGGTGCGGCGCTCGGCGAGCGCGCCGATCGCCTCCCTTTGCTCGGTCTTCGAAAGGTCTTGGAGCGCCTCGGGCAGCTCCTCAGCGGCCAGCGCATCAAGCTCGACGCGGCCGCTGCCGACGACGTCGACGAGCTCCTTCTCAGCAATACGCGCGGCCTCGCCGCTCGCCGACGCGGCAAAGGTGGCACGCCGCGCCAGCACCGGCGCCGGCGCGACCTCGCGCACCGCTTCGGCCTCGGCCTCGCGCTTCGCCCGCGCGGCCCGTTCAGCCCGGCTGCCGTAGTAGAGGCGGGTCGCATCGAGCTCTGCGGACAGACGCGCGAGTCGCTCGTCGTAGGGTGTCGCGATCGCCACCGCGGCCCCGTCGGAGGCCACCTCGAAGAAGGCCCCGTCACCGAGCTGGGCGATCTGCTGCCACAGGGCCCGGGTATCGCTCGCGCCGCCGCATTGGATGGCATTCACCCGGATGCCGCGGGCCGCGGCGAGCGCGAGCGTCTGCGGGTACTTGACGTCATCCTGGTAGTCCATGTGTGGCGGGGCATCGCCAACGAGGAAGACGACCCGATAGGCCCCCGAGTCCTGCCCCCAGGAGATCTCGGTGATCGCCTCGTGCAGGGCCTGATTGACGCTCTCCGGCGTGTCGCCACCGCCATTGGCCTGCAGCTGGAAGAGCTCGGTGTGCAGCCGATCGAGATCGGGCGTCAGGTCGACGAGCCGGGTCACATAATCGTCGCCCCGATCGCGGTAGGCGACGAGCCCCATGCGGATCTCGGGCGCAGGATCAGCGCTCCCCATGCTCGTGGCGATGGACCAGATCTTGTCCTTGGCCGCCTGGAGCAGCCCGCCCATGCTGCCGGTCGTGTCGAGGACGAACACGGCCTCGACGACGGCGGCCTGGCCCTGGATGGCGGCGTCGATCGTCGGCGGCAAATCCGGCAGCGGGCGGGCCGGCTCGGACAGCGTCGGGAAGTAGCTCACGGCGGCCGCCGTGGCAGCGAACAGGGCGGTGCCCAATAGCAGCGTTCTGGGGTGCTGTATCCTCATGACGGTCTCTCCTAGAGGTAAACGATGACTCAGTGGTGCAGACGCAGGCGACGCAGCAGCGTCGCGGCGCGGCGCTCGGCGCTGGCGAAGCGGTCCTCGGCATCCAAGTCCCGGCCGACGCGCGGGCCGAGGGCGGTAGCGATAGCGGGGAAGAGCGCCTGGACGAGAAAGAAGGTCCAGAGCGCCAGGGCCAGGCTCCCGGTGCTCGACAAGGCCCAGAGACCGCCGCCGAGCCCGAGCCCCAACAGGCCGACATCGGCCGCCGCGCCGAGCGGTCCGGGCTGCAGATAGATCGACCGCGCGAGCCAGATCACGCCGAGCTGGAGCGGCAGCATCAGCCCTGGCGCCAGGACCAGGCTGCAGACCGTTGCTAGCAGCGTGGCCAATGCGAGCGTGACGCGGCCCGCGGGCTCGTCGGCGCGGTAGAGGAGATAGAGGACGTAGGCCGGTCCGAGGATCGCGAGGGTAGCCGGCAATGCGGCCGACATACCCAGGAGCAGGGCCGCCAGGCGAAAGATGGCGCCCCCGGCGAGGCTGGCCGCGATCGCGACGACGACGCCTTCCGGAAATCCGGGACGCGACCGGCTCATGATGCCCGCCGGCGCTTCTCGGCCAGCAGCGCGATCTCAACATCGACATCGCGGATCGGCTCGCAGTCCGTATGGCGGGCGTCGGCGCCGGCCGCGCGAGGCTTGGGCTCGTGATAGCCGACCTCCTCTGCCTCGGCCCGGAGCTCCTCGAGGCGCCGACGGCGCGCATCGAGCTGCCCGGCGAGCTCCTCGCCCCGACCCTTGAGCTCGCGCTCGCGACCCTCTAAGAGCAGATCGATACGCTCGCTCTCGAGCCGACGGCGCAGCAGGGCGCGAGCGAGCCCGTCTTCGCCGGCCGCGAGGCAGGTATCGAGCTCGTCGCGGATCTCTCTTTGCCGCCGCGCGATCTCGGCGCGGCGCAGGCCGAGCTGGTGCTGCTCTACTGCCAGCGCGCGGGCGGATCGCTCGTCGGCGGCGATCGCCTCCTCCATCTCGCGCAACGCCTGTGCGAGCAGGATCTCGGGCTCCTCCAGGCGATCCAGGACCGCGTGCAGGTCGGCCCGCACCAAGCGCGTCAAGCGGGTGATCAATGCCATGGCTCGGCCTCCTTACTAAGAAATCCGCGAAGCACGTTCGCTCCCTCGCCCTCTGGGCTGATCTTTACCCACAAGTCTGAGGAGCACAAGGGCACACGGGAGATTCGAGGCGAACACATGATGAGGAATTATGCTCAGTGGTAGAGGTCGTAGGCCATTTCGATGTCTGCTAAACGTGTCATGCCGCGCCACAGGACTTCGCTGCCGGGCTCGCCATCGTGGGCGCGGCCCAAGTGGCCGCCGAGCTGGCCGAGCAGGCGCACCGCCTCGTTGAGGCTCGGCGGGGTAGCCGGAGGCGTTTTGGTCTGACTGATGAAGGTGGTCAGCGCCCGCCACTCCGAGTCGGTGAAGTAGACGGTGCACGGGACATCGGGAGTCTCGCGGCCGAGCGTCGTGAGGTAGTGAATACGCCAAGCGACGATCATGTCGATCGCCAGAGCGTTTTGCAGGCGGCGCGCCTGCTCGAGTTGGCGCGCCTCCACGCGACAGCCACTTTTGAGGATGCGATGATAGACCTCGATGCCCCAGCGCCGGGCGTACCATTCGAGGCGCTCGCAGGCGTCGTGCTCCTGGTGCACGGGGCAGGTGGTCAACAGCATCCATTCCAGGGCATCGACCTGTGCGGGCGGGTCGATCTCGCGTGCCAAGACGGCCCACACGCGCACCCGCCCCAGGTGGCGTTTGCGCATGGGCGGGCGCAGGGTCACCGGGGCGCTGCGCACTGCCAGCGTCGCCTGACGTGCGGCCCGTTGCTCGCTTGGCGGCACCCACAGCACGCGCCGCCCGATCACCGCTTGGCGTTCGAGCCTGCTCCACAAGTACTCAGTGCTCTGCTCATCATCGATGACCTTGCGATTGCGCGAGCGCTCGGCGCGGATCAACAGCTGGGCCGCGTGGGGCGTTTGGGCGTGCTCGACGAAGACCTCGTGGATGTCGGCCTCGCGGTCGGCCACCACCACCAGAGAGGTATTGCGGCAGCGCCGCTGCACCGCCGAGACGGTGCGGTAGCTCTCGATCCACTTCCAACTCTCCTTGTCCTCGATCGGTTTCTCATGGCGGTGCTGGCGGCTGCCAATGCCCTCGCGCGCCCAGCATTGCACGTCGAGCAGGCCCAAGGGCGTGCCCTGTGGGGTCATGGCCAGGGTATCGTGCACCATCAAGCCACGGACTTTCTCGCTGTCAGTGCCGATCGGGCCCAGCCCCTCGGTGTGCGGATGGCTGCTGTAATTGAGCGTGGTGGTATCCTGCGCTACCAGCACCAGGCGGTGCGCGCCGATGCGC
>CAZOWL010000037.1:0-37535 GCA_964583605.1 uncultured Chromatiaceae bacterium
GCTTCGCGAGTTTCCTAGTAAGGGGCTTGGCGTGAACGCCCCGTCCGCTCTGCGATATCATGCCCGCTCTCGACCGGACTATGATAACAGAATGCGAAACGCTCTTACTTTGTCCGTCCTGTGCCTTTGTATGGGGCTCCTCGGTTGCGCCGGCAAGGGTCGTAGCGATTCCGACTCCCGCTCACCGGCAGCCGGGCGCCTCCCTTTCGTCTACAAGATGACAGTGCAACAAGGCAATATCGTCACTGACGAGATGGTCGATAATCTGCAGCTCGGGATGAGCAAGCGCCAGGTCCGATTCCTGTTGGGGTCGCCGCTCTTGACGGACTTCTTTCATGCTGACCGCTGGGACTATACCTACACGATCCGACGGGGTCACGACCCGATGGAAATGACCAGATTGACCCTCTTCTTCGAAGAGGACAGCCTGGTCCGGATTGAGGGCGATCTCAAACCAAGTCCAGAGCGTGCTGCAGCCAACGAGCCCGAGACGTTGATCGTCTCGGTGCCTGACTGGCAGGATCGCCGCGGTCTATTTCGGCGGGCGCTGGACCGGGTTGGGGGCGAGCCGGAGGAGCCGTAGGCCGCTTCTCCGCGACAAAAAGACCAGGTGCTCCAGGGCCAGCGGCCCGCTCGTGAAGAATCCGGCTGCGCCGCTACGGCGTTGCGGGTCGGTGCGGAGGCTTCGACTCGGCCGCCCGTCGCTTGCGCGCCTCTTTCGGGTCGGCGATCAGCGATCGGTAAATCTCAACGCGGTCACCACTGACCAGCTTCTGATCGAGCTTTGTCAGCTTGCCGTAAATCCCGATCTCGTTTACGGCCAGATCGATCTCTGGAAAGCGCTCTAGAATGCCGGATCGCTCTATCGCGTGCCGCGCCGTAATTCCGGCCTCGGCCTCGATCTCCAACAAGGCTTGCTCCCGCGGCTTAGCGTAGACGATTTCGATCTTGATGCGCGGCTCAGTCACCATAAACCTCTTCAATGCGTCTGGAAAAGGCGTCGACGAGGCTGTTCGCGATCTGATGAAACACGGCGCCGAACGCCTTATCGATCAGCTTTCCCGAGAACTCGAACTCCAGCTCCAATTCGACTTTGCAGGCGTCCGGCCGCAGTGCGAGAAAGGTCCAGCAGCCATGGAGCCGGCGAAACGGGCCATCCAGTAGCGCGATATCCATCCGCTCGTTGCGCACGAAGCGGTTACAGGTGCTGAATGTCTGCCTGATCCCCAAGCGCGCCACCTCGATCTGCCCGCAGATTTCGTGCTCAGTCTCCGAGAGGACCCGAGCGGAGTGGCACCAGGGCAGGAACTTGGGGTAGGACTCGACGTCGGCGACGAGGTCGAACATCTTGGAAGCCGAGTAGGGGACGAGGGCACTCTTTTTGACAATGGGCACGGTCAAATGACCCGAATCGCGTGTAAGAAGACGACGGCCACCGCCACGGGCGCCACGTACCGAATCAGGAAGCGCCACAGCCGATAGCCGAGCCTCTCCCCCATAGCGAGCTCATCCATCGATGAGCCGCGGGACAATACCCAGCCGGCGAACACCGCGATCAGCAAACCGCCGAGGGGTAACAGGACATTGGCCGTCACGAAGTCGAAAAGATCCAGAAAACCGAGCCCGAAGACCTTGATCTCGGACCAGGCATTCAAGGACAGCAGGCAGACAATGCCGAGAAGCCAGACGGTGACACCGGCAAGCACAGAGGCCCGCACTCGACCGAAGCTCAGATTCTCGACAAGCCAGGCAACCATAGGCTCCAACAGCGAGATAGCCGAGGTCCAGGCTGCGAACATCAGGAGCAAAAAGAACAGCGTACCAAACAGCTGACCGCCGGGCATCTGGCCGAAGGCAATCGGCAAGATCTTAAAGATCAACCCTGTGCCCTGCTGAGGCTCCAAGCCTTGGGCAAAAAGGATCGGGAAGATGGCTAAACCGGCAAGCAAGGCGACCAGCGTATCGAGACTGGCGATGATCAATGTGTTGCCAGCGATTGAGGCCTGGCTGTTGAGATAGGAGCCGTAGATCATGATGGCTCCCATACCGAGACTGAGGCTGAAGAATGCCTGCCCCATGGCGCTGAGCACAGCCTCGCCCGAGAGCCGGCTGAAATCCGGTCGAAACAGAAACGCGACGCCGGCATCAAAATGCCCAGTGGTCGTCGCGTAGCCAACGAGCATTACGAGCAGCAGAAACAATGCCGGCATCATGACGCGCACCGCCTGCTCGAGGCCACTCGCAACCCCACGGGCGACCACAAGGATCACCAGCCCCATGAAAATGGTATGCCAAGCGAGCAGCCGCTCGGGATCGCCGACGAACGCACCGAAGGCCGTGCTGACGGTCTCGGCGTCGGCACCGTTAAAGGTACCGGCCGCTGCGCGCACCATATAGGCCATTGTCCAGCCGGCGATCACACTATAGAAGGAAAGGATCAAAAAGCCGGCGACGATACCCATCCACCCGAGCAGCTGCCAAGCCGTTGCCTTGCCCTCCTGGCGGGCGAGCGTCAGCATCGTATTGATCGGGCTTTGTCGACCGCGGCGACCGAGCATGATCTCGGCCATCATGATCGGGATGCCGATCGCGGCGACGCACAACAGGTAGACGAGCACGAACGCGCCCCCACCATACTCCCCTGCCGTGTACGGAAAACGCCAGATATTGCCCAACCCGACCGCCGAGCCGGTGGCCGCCAAGATAAATGCCAGCCGGCTCGACCACATCCCGTGAATCGAGGTTGTCGCCGTCATCGTCTATCCCCTCAGACCAGGGACTCTTGCCCCACGGCTCATGACCTGTTGGAATTTATCTGCCTGACCTCGCGACCGGGGCCGCTGTTTCAGCCCCATGCCGTGATGGCTCAACTACTGGCAGGCTGCTTGCCTGAGACTTGCTCGCGCACTTGACGCGCCAAGCCCTCTGCGATACTACTTACCCGCCGAGAATCCATCCCCTCGACCATAATCCGCAACAACGGCTCGGTACCCGAGGGGCGCAAAAGGATACGCCCGTCACCGCCAAGATCCCTCTCGGCAAGGGTGACGGCATCACGAATTCCCGCGATACCCAGCGGATCGCGCCGATCAGAAAGCGGCACGTTGATCAGCACTTGGGGATAGCACTCGACCTCTGTCGTCAGCTCAGCGAGAGACCTTTCGGCGGCAACAAGCGCCGCCAGCACCTGCAGCGCTGCGACGATCCCATCCCCGGTCGTTGTGCGGTCGCGGCAAATGATGTGTCCGGAGGGCTCACCGCCCAAAATGCCGCCATCTCGCTTAAGGCGCTCCATGATGAAGCGATCGCCGACCTGAGTACGGACGAAGTCGATCCCGAGCCCGCTCAGCGCATGCTCCAAGCCGAGATTGCTCATCAGGGTTCCAACGACAGGCCCCTGCAAACGACCCTCGGCGAGGCGTGACTTGGCAATGATATAGAGCAAACGGTCGCCGTCGACCAGTACACCCTTGCCATCAGTCATCACCACGCGGTCACCGTCACCGTCGAAGGCGATACCAAGGTCAGCCCCTGCCTCAACGACGCGAGCGGCCATCTTTTCAGGTTTGGTCGAGCCGACACTGCGGTTGATGTTGAGCCCATCCGGCTCGACCCCCAATCGGATGACATGCGCTCCCAGCTCCTCGAAGACGTAAGGGGCGATGTTGTAGGTCGCTCCGTTGGCACAATCGATGACGAGCTTGAGACCGCGCAGGTTGAGCGTCGGCGGAAATGTCCCCTTGCAGAACTCGATGTAGCGCCCGCGCGCATCCTCGACCCGCTTTACTTTGCCAAGCGCCCCAGCCTCGACAGTCCGCAAAGGCTGCTCAAGCTCCGCCTCAATGGCCCGCTCTAAATCATCGTCTAGCTTGTAGCCATCGGCGGAGAAGAATTTGATCCCGTTGTCCTCGTAGGGGTTATGCGAAGCGGTGATCACGATGCCGCAGATCGCCCGGAAGGTCCGCGCGAGATACGCAACCCCGGGAGTTGGCATCGGGCCTAGGAGGCAGATATCCGTGCCAGCGGCGACTAACCCCGCCTCTAGTGCAGCCTCGAACATGTAACCCGAGATACGGGTATCCTTGCCAATGAGCACCTTCCCACCATTGCCGCGCCCGAGCACGCGACCGGTCGCCCAACCAAGCTTGAGGACGAAATCCGGGCTGATCACCGCCTCGCCAACGCGCCCTCGAATGCCGTCGGTGCCGAAATATCTGCGTGACACGATTCTCCCTCCTCAGATCTGGGACGATTCCGCTTCCCGTACGCCGTCGACGATACGCAGCCCATCCACAATCGCGGCAACGTCGTGCGCCCGCACTACTAGAGCGCCTCGCTCGACAGCCAATACGGCTGCCGCCACGCTGCCGAACACCCGCGCCTCTACCGAGCGGCCGGTCAAGGTGCCGATCATCGACTTGCGTGAGAGGCCGACTACGATCGGCCGACCGAGGGTGGCGAGCGCAGACAGGCGAGCGAGCAGGGCGAGATTATGAGACAGATTCTTGCCAAAGCCGAACCCGGGATCGACGAACAGACGACTCCGCGCGATCCCAGCGGCCTCACAGCAAGCAATTCGATCCGCGAGGAACCCCAGCACCGCGGCCACCACGTCCTCGTAGGCAGGCGCTTCCTGCATTGTGCTCGGGTCGCCCAGCATGTGCATCAGGCATATTGGCAGTCCTGTTGCCGCCGCCGCCTCCAACGCGCCTGGGTATCTCAAGGCGCGAACGTCATTGATCATCCCGGCGCCCGCGTCAGCCGCAGCGCGCATCACCTCCGGGCGAGAGGTATCGATCGAGATCGGCACGCGGAGCTCGCGGGCAAGGGTTGCGACCACCGGGAGGACCCGCCGCAATTCCTCATCCACGGTGATCGGCCGGGCACCCGGGCGCGTCGATTCGCCACCCACATCGATCAGCGACGCGCCCTCGCCAACCATCTGGATCGCACGGCGGCGCGCTGCGTCCAGATTGAGGAAGGCACCCCCGTCGGAGAACGAATCAGGGGTGACGTTCAAGATGCCCATCACGACGGGCCGGGAAATCTGTAACTTACCAGTTCGGCAGCCGATACGGTCGCTCGCCATCCTGATTGGCCAATCCCGCTGCGCGACAGAACTAGCCCCTAATGTTCGCCGGCCGGACCACCGATCGGCCCATCGGCGATGGGCTTCGCAGGTTGATTCGATGCCGGCGCCAATCCGCTCGGCTTGGTCGGCTTGTCCTCCTGCCAATCCCGCGGCGGACGCGGTGTACGTCCCGCCATGATGTCGTCAATCTGATCGGAATCGATCGTCTCGTACTTCATCAGGGCCTCGGCCATAGCGTGCAGCGTCTCCAGATTGTCAGTCAGGATCTGCCGCGCAAGACCGTACTGGGCCTCGATGATGTTGCGCACCTCCTCATCGATCAGGTGAGTCGTCTCGTCTGAGACATTCTTGTGCTGGGTGACAGAGTGGCCGAGGAACACCTCTTGCTCGTCCTCGCTGTAGGTCAATGGACCCAAACGGTCAGACAGTCCCCACTTGGTCACCATGTTGCGTGCGATATCAGTGGCGCGATGGATATCGTTCTGTGCCCCAGTCGTCACGCTCTCTGTGCCGAAAATGATCTCCTCGGCAATGCGCCCTCCAAACAGGCTGGCAATCGCGCTCTCAAGCCGTAGCTTGGTGTAGCTGAACCGATCTTCCTCGGGAAGGAACAAGGTCACGCCAAGCGCCCGCCCCCGCGGGATGATGCTGACCTTGTGAACCGGATCGTGCTGCGGCACAAGCCGCCCAACGATCGCATGACCGGACTCGTGATAGGCAGTTAGGCGCTTCTCGTCTTCGGTCATGACCATCGATCGGCGCTCCGCACCCATCATGATCTTGTCCTTCGCCTTCTCCATGTCGTCCATGTCGACGAGACGCTTGCTCGCACGGGCAGCATTCAGGGCCGCCTCGTTGACAAGGTTTGCGAGATCAGCGCCCGAGAATCCTGGCGTGCCGCGAGCAATGATCGATGCCTTGACGTCCTCAGCCGCGGGGATCTTACGCATGTGGACCTTGAGAATCTGCTCGCGGCCGCGTACATCCGGCAAAGGCACGACCACCTGTCGGTCGAAGCGCCCCGGTCGCAAAAGCGCAGGATCTAGCACGTCTGGACGATTGGTCGCCGCGATGACAATTACCCCCTCAGTGCCTTCGAAGCCGTCCATCTCGACAAGCAGCTGATTCAATGTCTGCTCGCGCTCGTCATGGCCACCACCAAGACCGGCGCCGCGATGACGGCCGACTGCATCGATCTCGTCGATAAAGATAATGCAGGGGGCGTGCTTCTTGGCCTGCTCGAACATGTCTCGCACGCGCGAAGCCCCGACGCCGACGAACATCTCTACGAAGTCCGAGCCAGAGATGGTGAAGAACGGGACCTTGGCCTCGCCGGCAATCGCTCGCGCAAGTAGCGTCTTACCGGTGCCAGGTGGTCCCACCATCAGGACGCCTTTAGGAATCTTGCCGCCGAGCTTCTGAAATCTGGATGGGTCACGAAGAAAATCGACCATTTCGACGACTTCTTCTTTGGCCTCTTCGGCCCCTGCCACGTCGCTGAACGTGACCTTGACTTGATCCTCCGACAGCATCCGAGCCCGACTTTTGCCGAAGGACATCGCCCCTCGGCCCCCTGGTCCACCCTGCATCTGGCGTAGGAAGAAGATCCAGATCCCGATCAGAATCAGCAGGGGAAACCAATTGATAATCACCGAAGACAGGAGTCCGGGCTTGTCTGGCTTAGCTGCTCGAATGACCACGTCATTTGCCAACAGGTCACCCACAAGCCCGTCGTCGCCAGGATTGACCGTGACGAAAGGCTCGCCGCTCTCATCAACACCCTTGACTTGCCGACCTTGGATGGTTACCTCCTTGACCCGCCTCTGCTGAACCTCAGCGATGAAGTCGGAGTAGGCCAGTTCACGAGAGTCGACTCGCGTCGTCGTAAAGCTATTGAAGACGGACATCAGCACTACAGCGATGACCACCCAAAGCATCAGATTTTTTGCCATGTCACTCACGAAAGTGCGTCCCTCACGAGGTTAAACCGGCTGGGGAGACTTGCCAGAGTCCAATCCGAGCTCGGCCCGACAGTCGACTTTTCAGGGCGTTCGCTGAGCAAGACGGCACGCCAGTTTCTACGACACACGGCGGCCTCGCGCATCACAGCCACAGAAGCCGACATCGCTTTACCCGCAACGCCCGCCGATCCCACCAACGCTAACAACTTTGACCATTTAACGGAAGCCCTTTGCAACCATGTAACACTCTCTGCTATCGGCTCGGCTGGCCAGCGGCTTACGGACAACGACCGAGGAGAATGCCCGACGAAGCTCCGCGCGGAGCCCGTCGAAGCCCTCACCCTGGAACGTTTTGACGACAGCCGCGCCGCCATGTTTCAGCACCTTTGTCGCGAAGTCCAACACCAGCTCCCCGAGCAGTATGGAACGCGGTTGATCGACCGCGGCGATACCGCTGATATTAGGGGCCATGTCGGAAAGCACAATGTCCATCGGGAGATCACCGACCACGGAAACGAGCTCGTCGAGCATGGCATCCTCGAGGAAATCCCCCCGCCGGATGATGACGCCCGGAATATCGGCCATCTCGATGAGATCCACAGCTATCACCAGGCCTTTGGAGCCAACGAAGTCGCTGGCGACCTGACTCCATCCCCCGGGGGCCGCACCGAGATCGATGACCCTTGCGCCTGGCGTCAGGAGCTGGTCCTTCTCTTGGAGCTCCAACAACTTGAAGGCCGCCCGAGAACGGTATCCCAGTTGCTGGGCCCGCTGCACGTACGGGTCGCGGAAGTGGCGATCGAGCCAGCGACGACTGGTCTTGGACTTCGACATCGTTGCCGCGTCGTCACGTCCGCGGACGAGCTGCTATGAGATTCGCGAAGCACGTTCGCTCCCTCGCCCTCCGGGAGAGGGCTGGGGTGAGGGAACGATCAGGGGCGAGGCGATATGCCATCATCTGGGGTGGCTCGTCTCGCCCCATGATCGTTAGCGCTCGTCCGCGATCAGCAGACTGTCGATCACCGTGGTCAGTTCCGCAGGGTCCAACGGCTTGCCGAAGCAATGAGCAACCCCAAGCTGGGTGCAGCGCTCCCTGTGCTCTGGGCCAGCCCTGGATGAGCTGACAATGACGGGAATCCCTGACCAATGGGGGGTGCGTCGGATGTGTCGGGTGAGCTCGTAGCCGTCCATTCGCGGCATATCGATGTCGAGCAGGAAGAGGTCCGGCACGCGCTCCTCAAGGAGCGTGAGGGCCTCTACACCATCTTTCGCCGTGACGACATCCAGACCATGACCCTGCAGCAACGAGCTGTTAGCCCTGCGAGTCGTGAGGGAGTCGTCAACGACCATGACGCAGGCGCGACGGGCCGTGCTATCCAGCGCAACATCCGGCGGACGGTAGCGGCCCATCGCTGGCGAGCGCAGCAGGGCAGGAAGGTCCAAAACGAGAGCCACCTGCCCGTCCGGCAGGATTGTACCGCCGCTCGTCGTTCTTAGGGCACTCACTATCGGACCCAATGGCTTGACTACGATCCGCTGACCTTCACGCAGCCCGTCCACCTGAAGGGCGAAGCCTTGCTCGCCGGAGTGAACGAGCAAGACGGGGAACCCGCGACGCTTGCCGATCTCAGGCGGGTTGTCCGCGTGCAGGAGGTTACCAAGATGGAGCAGTCGATAACTTGCCCCCTGGTGGCGATAGGTTTCATCACCATTGGTGTACGCCTTGACTAATGCGTCCCGCCCAATGCGGGCAACTCCTTCGATGGTCGTATAGGGCACCGCATGCACCTGCTCGCCGATCTCCACGAGCAGCACATCGATCATCGCCAGTGTCAGCGGGAGACGAATTCGGCAGCGCATTCCTCTCCCGGGCTCGGAGCTCAACGTGAGGGCGCCGTTCACCTTGCGCACCTCACCCATCACGGCATCGAGGCCGACCCCTCGCCCGGCAAGCTGGGTGACCTCTCGCGCCGTCGAGAAACCGGGCTCTAGCGTCAACTGCACGAGCTCATCATCGCTGATGGTAGCCCCTTCAGCGATAAGGCCGCGCGCGCAGGCCTTCCGCCGAATGGCCTCCGTATTCATCCCAGCGCCGTCATCTGCCATGGTGATGACCACATCGTTCCCGTCGCGATCGATCTCCATACGAATCGTGCCGATCCCGACCTTCCCAGCCGCCTCGCGCACGGCGACCGTCTCGATTCCGTGCACGAGGGCGTTACGCAGAAGGTGCTCGAAGGGGCCGAGCATCCGCTCAAGGATCGAGCGATCAAGCTCGACATCGCCGCCGCGAACGATGAGCTGCGCGCTCTTGCCCGTCGCCGTGGCGGTCTGCCGCACCAGCCGCTCCAGACGAGGGACGACCTGACGGAAAGGGACCATGCGCGCACCGAGCAGGCCTTCTAAGATCGCGCCGACCTTGCCAGCCTGCTGTTCCAGTAGCTCGTTCGACTCCCGATGATGCTCGGCCAACAGCTGATCGAGGCAGGCTAGATCCGCCACCGTCTCGGCGAGGTTCTGGACAAGGATCGGCAAGTCGGCAACGCTTGTGCCCGCCGCGTCGCTCGACCACGAGCGAGCATCGGCATCGCGGCCTTCCGATCGGCCGCCGCCTACCGCTGCGCCCACATGACGCAACTGAGAGCGCAGGCGTTCTAGGGTCCGAGTGAGCTCATCCAGGTGCGCGCGCTGGAGCGCGTTGTGACGGACCATACGCTCGCGGTCGATACGCATCTCCGCGGCCTGATCGACCAGCTCGTTGAGCAGCCCGACACGGATACGTAATGACCCGGGCGACTTCTCCTTGCTCGGTACGGGCTGCTCATCTGAGGGGCCTGACTCGTACGCAGCGGGGGCCGCCCCAGTTATCGGCACCGACATGGCTGCCGGCTCCGTCCCAGCCGATCGAGCCCCGGTCTCCAGCAGTCCGCCTAGCGCCGTCACCAACGGCCTCGCGGCGGATATCGGACGCCCCTGCGCGACATCGTCCACCTGGACGGAGAGGGCATCCAGGGCCTGCTGCGCGACGTCGAGATTCTCGGCATCGATCTGCTCGCGCTTATCGAGCGCAATGAGGAACGTCTCAAGGCTGTGACTTAGCTCGGCGATGGGTCCCAACTCAGCTAGTCGGGCGGCGCCCTTTAGTGTGTGGAGCTGCCGCTGGATCTCACCGAGCGGCCCGCGGTCCTGAGGATCGCGTCGCCAAATCCGGAAGCCTTCGTCGAGTCGTTCGATCAGCTCACGGGCATCCTCGAGAAAGAGGGCGGCGAGCTCCGGATCGATCACGGTGGCAATAGCGGCACCGATCGACTCATCGCCGTCAGCGTCGCCGGCCCGTGATGCCGGCGTATGGGCGGCCTGCCCGGCCGGCAACGCCACCTTACAGGGCTGTCCGAACGAGGGCTCTGGCTCTGGCTCTGGCTCTGGCTCTGGCTCGGACTCGGGCGCGCGGGCCAGGGCATCGGGCGCCGGATGAT
Organism: uncultured Chromatiaceae bacterium; assembly: GCA_964583605.1. Lineage (GTDB taxonomy): Bacteria > Pseudomonadota > Gammaproteobacteria > Chromatiales > Chromatiaceae > CAZOWL01. Next base: position 10,530 of record CAZOWL010000037.1, read on the forward strand.
CACCCTCGGCGAGTGCTGGCTCAAGCTGCTCGAGCAAGGAGGCGATATCGAGCCACTCACCTCGTTCTTCCGCCGTGATCAGCTGGGGCAAGCACTCCACGCCTGCCGTGATCAACGCGAGCAGCGCATCGTCAAACGCGAGGCCTTGATCGAGAACGCGGTTGAGCTTGGCCTCACAGCGGCGGGCAAGCTCGGCGACCTGGATGGCGCCGACCAAGCGGCCACTGCCTTTGAGAGTATGGAACGAGCGCCTCAGTGCGCGAAGCGCGGCCGAATCTGCGCGCTCTTCACGCACGTGCTCGAGCTGCGTGGCAAGTAACTGCCATTCGTCGCGCGCCTCCTCCAAAAAGATCTCGCGCAGCTCACTGTCGACTGGCCCCTGGGCGCCCCCCGGGCTCGACTGAAGAGGAGCAGCTGCAAGCAAGTCAGCGCTCGTAGAGCGCGAGGGCTCTTCGTCCGGCAAGGTTTCGAGGCGCGCCAACGCCCGGCGGCCCTGCTCAAGCAGGTCATAGCGATAATAGATGCCTTCGGTCAGGCCCTCGAGGTAGAGCTCAATACCGGCCAAGGTATCGGCGATCAGCTCTAGGGCCGCCTCAGAGGGGCTTTTACGGCTGTTCAGATACCGCTTGCGGCACTGTTCGGCCAGGCCGTCGAGGAGCTCCGCCGCCGCGGATTGGTCTAGCAGCTCCAGCGGACGAGCACAGGCGCGCAATAGTTCCGGCACCGTACCGAGACGCCTGAGATCGAACGGCACAACCGCCATCGCATCGCTGATCGCTTGCTTCGCCCTGTTAAGCTCCGTGAGCGCCTCACGCAGAGCCGCGCTGGCCAGCTCGACCGGGTCGATACCGGATAGTGCCTGCTGTGCCCGCGCTGGGCTGCGTGTCGCCTTGAGCGTGGCGGTCGCCGCCTCAAGCGCCAGCAGCTCTTCGGCCAAGTCTAGGAGCCGCAGCTCATCTGGCTCTAAAATCCCTCGGCCTATTGCGCCGAGCGTCCCGGCCAGCTTGCGCAAGCGCTCAGCTAACTCCCCGCATTTCGCTGCGGCGAGGCGGTCAGCGAGCTGGGCCAAGGGCAGCTCCAGCTCGGTCAGCCAAGCTGGGTTCTGGTAGCGCCCGACACGGACGAATTGATCCAATCGCTCCTTGATCGGACCAAGAGCAAGCTGCGACTCCGAGGCCAGCTCGGCGAGCACCTCACCTGCCGCCGTCCGCGAAGACGGGCCGCCGCGCGTGGCAAGGGTCCCCGCCGCCACGTCCCGGTACTCGTATGCTGCGCGCAGCTCGCGGACTAAAGGTGCCTCAATCCCGGCTTGATCAAGGCAGCGGATCAACAGCTGTAGTGATTCCTCGACCTGGCTCGCCGGCCATTGCGGCGGCGACAAGGCAAGGGGCTTGAAGATCTCATCGAGGCCGGCGATCAGGCTTCGATGGCTCGATGCCGCAGCGACCTCACCGGCGATCAGGCCTGCCGTCAGCCGCTCGGTGCCGCGGAACAGGTCACCAAGGATTCCCTCGCCGAGATAACGGTACAGTTGGTTGAAGAGCCGTGACAGCTCGGTGAGACCAACGCTCGGGTCGGCGTCGCGGAACCACCGTAGCAGGTGCTGATAGAACCTCGGACGCACCTTGCGAGCTAGCTGTGCGAGATCCTCGAGTGCGGCGCCTTCTGGGATCTCCGAGACAGCAAGCACCGACGGCGGGACGAGGAGCTCGGCGGGCGAGAGCGGCGCGTCGCCGCGACTGCCCCGCAGATCGTTGATCGTCGGCAGGAGCGACAGCGGTATCTCGCTGCCGTTTAGATCGAGACGATCGAGGTGGTCTGGCAGTTGGATCAGGGCTAGCAAGAGCGCTTCGACCGTCTCGGGGGCGCTCGCTGCCGTCCCGGCGGTCAGCGCGCGACACGAATCGGTTAGCTCCTGAACAAGCGACGCGGCGCCATGTAGCTGCAGCGCGACGAACACACCCTGGATCTCGGCGAGAATCGCGACAGTCTCGGACAGATCTACCTCGAGATCCACGCCAAGCCCGAACCGCTCGACGTGCTCGCGTACCTGCCGCAGCCCTCCTATCACCTCGTCCTTGACCCATCTTAGGCCACCTTGCAACTGGGAATCGGCCTGTTGATCTAGCATCGCGTTGCTCGTTCCGCCATGGGTTCAGTCTCCGCCGGATTCACGCTTGTAGCATCGTCCGGCCGCGAATGTTTCGCCGCTGCTAGTCCCGGACCAAACCAGGGCGGCCCAGGCAACCGGCAAATCGTTCCGCTTGGCCCGCAGCCGGGGCTATTCCGCGAGACGGAATCCGGCCACGGCCCGGCGCAACTCCTGTACCGGCTGAGAAAGCGCTGTCACCACCTGCCCGGCGAGCTTGGCGTCAGCAGCAAGCTGCCGTGTGGATTCCTGAATCTGGTCCAGCGGCCCCTTGAAGCGCTCGGCCTGACGATCGACTGCGCCAGTGCCCAACGACCCTTCGCCATCGAGGAGCAACCGATCGATATCGCGTCCGAGGCTCTCGATCTCAGCGATCACCTCGCCAGTACCGGCAACCAACGCGCCCCCCCTCTGCAGGTCATCTCCGGTCGTCTCGATCAGACTCGCCAGCTCGACGGCGTCTGCCGTGACATTCCTTAGTACCGCCTGAATACGGTGGCTCGCCTCGCGGGTCTGTCTTGCGAGCTCGCGCACCTCATCGATCAATCCAACGAACTGGCGTCCGGACTCGCCCGCATTGGCCGCCTGCATGGCGCCATTCACGGCCAAGATATCAGTTTGGTCAGCCAGGTCGTCGATGGTCGCGCTTACCGCGCCGATCTCATGGGCGCCCTCGGTAAGCCGTTCGAGACGGGCGCTGGCCTGCCGAGCCTGCTCCCGAATGACATCCATCCCCTGCAGCGCGTCGCGTAACGAGTCCGCACCGCCTTCACTGCGCTCGACGAGACGGCGAGCGGTCGCGGCCGACTCGGCGCTACGCTGCGTCAAGGCGGCAATCTGCGCGTCGAGCTCATCAAGCGCCGCATTCATCGCCATCAGGGATTGCCCCTGACTTGCGCTAGCCGCCTCTAGGCGACCGGCGAGGCTGCGGATCTGCGCGGTGGATTGGGCCAAGGCGTGCACCGCGGCGGACCCCCAGGTCACCATCTTGCGCAACCCGGCGATGGCCTGGTTGAAGGCATCGGCAATCGCGCCCGTGAGGTCGTCTCCTGGAGTGGCCGCGACGCTGAGATCTCCCTCCGCGATGCCGCCAACTTCGTCGAGCAAGCGGAGGATCGCACGCTGATCGGAGCCGTACTCTCCAGCCTCGACCGGCGCGGGACGGCGGACCTGCGTCAGCCCACGCCAGGCCAGCAGCCCCAGCAGGGCGATCGTTAAGACAGCGGTGGACACTGTCGTCAGAGAAGCCGCGCCGAGCATCCCGGTTCGCGGTGTCTGGCTTGCAGCAAAGGCCTGCATCAAGGCATCGAGACTCTCGGTGAGTCGGGAACGTTCAGCGATGAGCGCGGTGAGCGAGCTAGCGGCTGGCGCGGTGCGTTGGAGCAGCTGGATCATGGTTTCGCTCGCGCGGCGAAGCAAGGCCACCCGCGATGCGAGCGGCTGGAGGCGGTCCTGCCCTGCGCTGCCGAGCATCGCCGGAGATCCCATTTCAGGCTCATCGGCGGGCAGCCGACCAAGATCGACGGCGAATCGATCCAGGGCGGCCGCGATTGGCGCGGGACTGGAAACGGCCGTCAAACCGCCGGTGCGCAGCCGATCGAGGGCCCGAGCCAGATCCTGGGCATCGCCCAGCAAGCCCAGCATTGGGGCGACCCCCTCAGGTACCTCGCCGCCGGCGACCTGGCGGCCGATGAGCTCTTCCAAGTGAGCGGCTAGCTCGGTCAGACTGGCCGTCATCTGTTCGCTATGGTGTTGCAGCTCGACAAGCTCAGTTTCGGATACGAGGACGCGATCAAGCCGTGCAATTGCGGTCTGCCAGTGCCTCTGCACGTCGCTGACCGGACCAGCTAGCGCCGACGACTCCATCTGCTGAGCTTGTCCGCTCAGACGCTCGATGGACTGCTGCGCGGCCGCGCGCCACCGGTGCAGCGACTCCAGGCCCTGGGCGCTCGCCGCGGCCTCTGGTGCCGTGCGTGCGGTCAGCTCACGCAGGAGGGTCTGTTGCTCGGCGAAGCGGAGCATCAGCTCAGCGCCCTGCTGCTTCTGGCGGGAGGTATCCTGCAGATCGAGCGCGACCAAGCCCATCGTCAGCATCAGCAGCACGACGCCGGAGAGCATGAGGACCAAGTCGAGTCCCGTCAGCACTCCATAGATGGTGCGTTTACGAATCAAGGTACATGCTCCTTGGCGCTGGCCCCGAGGCTGAACGCTACCTCAACGACTGAGTCGAGTCAGCCGCGATTAGGGCGCTCTGCAGATCACTTGCAATACGGGCGGGGTCGAGAATTGGCACCCTTTGCCCGTCCACCTGATGTATTCCCTGAGTCCACCGATCGAGAGGCCCGCTTTCTGCCTCCGTTCGAGCTGGAGCACAGTCTCGCAAACCTCGGTTTCCGAGCAGCCGCGAGATCAACAAGCCAAAGAGCGCATTGTCGTCGCTCACGACAATGACCTTCGGCTCTGAGCGGCAAGCATCAGGCCCGCCAGATTGGTGGCCGGCGAGAAAGACGGATAGATCGAACAGGGGCAACAGATTGCCTCGATGGTGCGTGACGCCGAGCAGCCAAGAGGCCGGTGTCGGTACGGGTGTGAGCTCACGCGGCCGGGCGATGATCTCAACGACCGAGCTCGCGAGAAGGAGCGATGGCCACCGTCCGATCTCAAGCAGATATGCCTCACAATCGGTGCTCTGCGCGTCGCTGTCGGGAGAGTCGTCGCGTTGCGGCGAGCCCCGTAACCGCGAGTCATTCGCGATGCCGGAAGGGGCGGCTGCAAGCGGTCCCGGCGCGGTAGGCCCCGCTGCGAAATTGCTCGTCATGGCGCGTTTCTCATTACAAGCCTTGTTGTGAAAACAGGCTAACGATCATGGGGCGAGGCGAGCCACCCCGGATGATGACATGTCGCCTCGCCCCTGATCGTTCCCTCGCCCCAACCCTCTCCCAGAGGGCGAGGGAGCGAATCTGCTTCGCGACCTTCACAGTAACGGTCTTGTCGGCGGGATGGGGCGAGTCCGGACCGACCCGAAATCAGGGGTAGCGGAGATGATAGCGCTGCAGCCATGCCCGCCATCGCTGTCAGCTGCTCAAGCCGAGCGCGGCACATGGCGGCGAACCGCGCCGACAAGCTCGTCGCGGGTGAACGGCTTGGATAGATACTGTTCGGCACCCACGAGACGTCCCTTCGCGCGATCGAAAAGACCGTCCTGATTGGAGAGCATAACCACGGGTGTATCCCGCAACTGCTGGTTACCCTTGATGAGGGCGCAGGTGCGATACCCATCCAGGCGGGGCATCATGACGTCGACGAAGATCACGTTCGGGCGGAACTCGAGTATCTTGCCGAGAGCCTCGAAGCCGTCATTGGCCGTGAGCACCTCACATCCGGCCTTGGATAAGAGGTGCTCAGCCGTTCGCCGGATGACCTGGCTATCATCGACAACCAGCACCTTAACCCCGGCGAGATTGGCTTGGGTAGTGTCATGATTCATTGGAGCTCCGGCGCGTGGGCGAGTCGGTTCGGCGAGCTGAATCTGCATCTCACGATGAGCGGTCGAGCCCGATTCGCAGAGCCCGTGCGGCGCCGGCAAAGGCGAGCGCGAGGCGGGAATGAGCCAAGCCTGTTGTGTCAGCGACTGCTGCGTTGGCTGCGGGATGGCCCCCTCATCGCGACGGTATTGCACCATAGCGAGCGTCCAAAGACGGTGCCACAAGTCACAAGACCGGTGAGCGGCGACAGCAACCTGACACCGTGTCTGGGGCCGAGTTAAGATGCCGCCATGAGCAAAGCCATTGGTGTCGTCATGGATCCGATCGGATCCGTCAGCGTCCGGAAGGACAGTAGCCTCGCCATGATGCTCGCCGCGCAACGCCGCGGCTGGCCCGTCTGGTACATGGAGCTTGACGATCTCTTCTATGCGGAGCAGTCCCCGATGGCACGGATGCGCCGCATAGAGGTCCGAGATGATGCGCATGACTGGTATCGGTTTCTCGAACAGGAGGAGCGTCCCCTCAACTCCTTAGCCGCTGTGTTGATGCGCAAGGACCCTCCGTTCGACATGGAGTATATCTACGCGACGTACCTCCTCGAGCTCGCTCACCGGCAGGGTACCTTGATTGTGAACGACCCTGGTGCGCTGCGCGACGCCAATGAGAAGGTGTTCATAACCCATTTCGCGCACTGTGCGCCGCCCACCTTGATCACGCGACGGATGGCCGATCTCGACCTGTTCCTGGCGACACACGGCGATGTCATCCTCAAACCCCTGGGCGGCATGGGCGGAACATCCGTGTTTCGTGTGCGACCGGATGATCCGAACCGGAACGTGATCGGCGAGGTCCTAACGGCCCGCGGCACGCGCTTCTGTATGGCACAACGCTTCCTGCCGGAGATCCGCGATGGGGACAAACGCGTGCTGGTGGTCGATGGCGAGCCGGTCCCGTACGCCCTCGCCCGGATCCCGCGCGAGGGCGAGACACGTGGCAATCTGGCAGCCGGCGCTCACGCCGAGGCGCGCCCGCTTACAGACCGCGATCGTTGGATCGCAAACCAGGTTGGGCCCGAGCTCCGTCGCCGCGGAATCTTATTCGCGGGGCTCGATGTGATCGGCGATTATCTGACCGAGATCAATGTGACGAGTCCGACATGCATCCGCGAGCTTGATGCCGCTCTCGGCTTGGATATCGCGGGAGATCTCATGTCAGCAATAGCAAGACGTCTCGGTGAGCACAGCTCGTAGCGGTCTCCGCCGATCGTTCCGCTGCCTGGGCCACTGGCAGGGGGGCATACGCGAGGCGCCGCGTCGGCCTGAGAACGTGAGGGCACCCTGGATTCTGACCTGGATTCTCGCGACGCTGCTCGCTGGAGCCTTAGTCGGGTGCCACGGTGAACGGCCGGTCTATACGGCGCCCCTTGCCGCCTTCGGTACCTCGGGGGACCTGAGCCTGGTCGATATCGATGTCGATACCGCCGATGAAATTCGCAGACAGATCGAGCAGGATCTCGCGTTCATCGACCGGCACTGGCGGGCCTGGGGGACGAGCTCGCTGGAGCGCGTCAATGGAATCCTGCCGACAGGGGAGACTTTCATCGCGCCACCATCGATCGTGCCGGTCGTGCTGTTGAGCCAGCGCCTGGCCGAGCAGAGCGGGGGGTTGTTCAATCCCGCCACCGGCAAGCTGATAGACTTATGGGGATTTCGAGGGAATTCGAGCACATGTGGGCCGCCGCCCGATCCATCTCGAATCCGCAAGCTCGTTGCCGCCTCGCCGCAAATGTCGGATATCCGCGTCGACGGCCTGGAGATGGCCGGCACGAATCCGGCTGTGAGACTGGACCTCGAGATGATAGCCACGGGCTACGGGATCGATCTCGCGATCGCCACCGTGCGCGAGCAGGGCATTCGCAGCGCGATGGTACGGATAGGCGATGACCTGAGGGCTATCGGTGACCGTGCCGGTAAGCCATGGCGCGTCGCCATCCGTCGCCCGACTGGCTCCGCGGTGTACGGCATCATCGAGATCCACGACGATGAGAGCCTCTTCACCACCGGTGATTATGAGAGGAACTTTGTTTACGAGGGGAAGATATACCACCATGTGCTCGATCCTCGGACCGGTTATCCGGCGACGGGAACACGCGCCGTTACGGTGATCCATCGTGAGGCGGCTAGGGCCGATGCGGCGGCACGCGCCTTGTTGATCGCCGGCCCGGACCGGTGGGAGCAGGCAGCGGCTAGTATGGGGATCGAGCAGGTCCTGCTGTTCGACCGGTCAGGGACAGTGCGCATGTCATCGGCAATGGCCGCCCGCATTCAACGGCTCGATGAGAATACGCCGGTGCGCATCAGCCGGCTTGAGTCAGTCTCTCCGCGACGCAATTCTCTCTCAAACTAGCGCGGATCATGGAATCGATAGCCCTCCCCGCGACGCAGCCACGCAATTCAGGGCACCAAGCGCATGCCTCTTTTGGGGTCGCGCTGACTCTCGCAGCCACTTTGCATCTGGTTGGCGTTCTTGTTCTGGCCAGCCAGTCGGGAGAGCCCAAGGAAAGGGTAGAGGAGGCACTAGAGGTGCTCCTCTTGCGCCATGCGGCGCCGACCGCGCCGCCAGCCGAGCCATTGGCACTCGCGCAGAGGGATCGTCGGGGTACCACTCCCGAAGAGCCGGCGTTATCCGCCGTCAGCGAGCTGGTGGAAGCCGAACCCGAACAGCGGGACGCGGACGAACCGGTACCGTCGTCAGCATCAGGACCGACAGCTTTCCGCGAGACGTCCGCCCTTCCTGAGACAACACATCCACCTTTACCAGACCAGCAGTCCGTGCCACAAGAGCTCGCGCCGATGACGGCGTTCGACGCCTCGGAGCACACCGCCACTGTCGCGCCCGGTGTCGACGCTGGTCAGATCCTCCTTAGCCGCAATGCGGAGATCGCGCGGCTCCACGCGCAGGTCCGCGAACGCTCGGCAGCCTACGCGCGCCGGCCAAGACGCAAGGCAATCAGCGCCAGCACACGCGAGTACAAGTACGCGAGCTATCTGGAGGCCTGGCGACGCAAAGTTGAGCACATCGGCAACCTCAACTATCCGGAAGCCGCGAAGCAGCGGCGCCTATATGGGAGCCTGATCCTGCATGTCGGCGTCCGAGCCGACGGCCAGGTCGAGGGGATTCGCGTGCTGCGCTCCTCGGGTTACAAAGAACTCGACGAGGCGGCCGTGCGGATCGTCGAACTGGCGGCGCCGTACGCCCCGTTCCCGCCAGACATCCGTGCGGAGGTCGACGTGCTGGATATCAATCGAACCTGGCAGTTTCTCCATGGCAACCGACTCGGCTGGAAGGATTGAGCCTTTGCGGACAGCGCCGTCCGTCCCAACCCGTCTGGCCGACCGGGATAGCGAGTGGGCCGTGCTCTAGCAACTCGGCCTCACACCACTTGCTTAGGGTCCAGCCGGATCGGATACTATCGCCATGGGCTTTGCGACTTCACTCCGAAACCACTTCCTCATCGCGATGCCGGGTCTCAAGGACCCGAATTTCTCGCGTACCGTCACCTATATCTGCGAGCATACCGAGCAGGGTGCGATGGGGATCGTCATCAATCGCCCGATGGACATTCGGCTCGGGATGGTTCTCTCACAGCTGGACATCGTCGCGGGCGATCAGTCAGCAACTGACGCGCTCGTCTATCTGGGCGGTCCAGTGCAGCCCGATCGCGGTTTTGTGCTGCATTCCGCCGGAGAGCGGTTTGACTCCACACTGAATGTCGCCCCCGAAATCAGCATCACTACGTCGCGCGACATCCTGGAGGCGATCGCCGACGGACGTGGTCCGGTTCAGCACCTTGTAGCGCTCGGCTACGCCGGCTGGGGTGGGGGACAGCTTGAAGAAGAGATGAGCGCTAACGCCTGGCTGAGTGGTCCCGCGGATCGCTCGATCATCTTCACCACACCGGTCGATGCCCGCTGGCAAGCTGCTGCCGGGCTGCTTGGTGTGGACCTCAATCTGCTGAGCGGCGACGCCGGGCATGCGTGAATGGCCACCCTGCTCGGGTTCGATTTTGGCCCACGCAAGATCGGCGTGGCAGTGGGTCAAACGGTTACGCGTTCCGCCTCGCCGCTCACCACATTGCGATCTCGTAATCAGCGCCCGGACTGGGTCGGGATCGGTCGACTCATCCGCGACTGGCAGCCCATTGCCCTGGTTGTCGGACTCCCGTTCAACATGGACGACAGCGAAGCGCAATGGGCACCCTCGGCGCGTCGTTTCGCCCGCGGCCTAGAGTCTCGGTTCGGTCTCGCTGTCCATCTCGTCGACGAGCGTCTGACATCCATCGAGGCCAAGCGGATGCTTGGCCGAGAGGCCACATCGCTCGCGGTGATCGATGCGATGGCGGCCAAGCTGATACTGGAGACTTGGCTTGGTGAGCAGACCTGACCTCTGGCGCGGAAGCCGCGAGATCGACGAGGCAATCGAGCAGATGGCCACTGATCTGGCCATTCTGGGAACGAAGCGGGGTATTTCCGTGCCCCTGATGATCGGCATTCACACCGGTGGCGTGTGGGTCGCCGAGCGCCTCCATAGCCTGGCCGCACTGAACGAGCCCCTCGGGCGCCTCGACATCTCTTTCTACCGGGACGACTTCACGCATATTGGACTCCACCCACAGGTGCGGCCATCGCACCTACCGGTAGCCGTCGACGACCGCCACCTCGTACTCGTCGACGATGTGCTGCATACGGGCCGGACCATCCGCGCCGCACTCAATGTCCTATTCGACTACGGCCGCCCGGCTTCGGTGTTGCTCGCGACCCTGGTGGAGCGCGACGGACGCGAATTGCCCATCGCTCCGGACGTCGTCGGGCTACGGGCACGCCTTCAAGCGGGAGAGCAAATCAAGTTGACTGGCCCGCAGCCTCTCGCGCTGGTGCTCGGCAAGACACCGGGGCGGCCCGGCAAGAGGCGGGATGGCGGCCCCACTTCCTCATGAGCGCAACCGATCTCCAACGGGATTCCGCCGGCGACCTCAAGCATTTCCTGACGATTGACGGCTTGAGCCGCGAGTTGTTGACTGAGATCCTCGATCGCGCCGACGGGTTTGTTGGTGTCGCCCGGCAGACGGTGAAGAAGGTGCCGCTCTGTCGGGGCAAGATCATCGCGAACCTCTTCTTCGAGAACTCCACACGCACACGCACGACTTTTGAGCTGGCAGCGAAAAGGCTGTCGGCCGACGTGCTCAATCTGAATATCGACACCTCAGCAACCGCGAAGGGCGAGACCCTGCTCGATACGCTGCGCAATCTTGAGGCGATGCACGTGGATATGTTCGTCGTCCGGCATGCGGACAGTGGTGCTGCCCATTTCTTTGCGCAGCATGCCGCACCCCACGTGAGCGTCGTGAATGCCGGTGACGGGCGGCATTCGCACCCGACTCAGGGCATGTTGGACATGCTCACGATCCGACAGCATAAGGGGGATTTCGGCGCACTGACGGTCGCAATCGTCGGCGACGTCCTCCACTCGCGCGTGGCGCGCTCGCAGATCGTCGCCCTGACCACCCTGGGCACAGCGGAGGTGCGCGTCATTGGACCTCGCACGCTAATCCCGGCGCGGGTCGAGGACCTTGGGGTGCACGTCTTCCACAGCCTGCGCGAGGGAGTACGCGATGCCGACGTCATCGTCATGTTGCGCCTTCAGCGTGAGCGCATGGCGGGCGCCCTCTTACCGAGCGAGCGCGAATACTTTCAATTGTTTGGGCTGACGGAGCGGCACCTTCAGACGGCCAAGCCTGATGCCATCGTGATGCACCCCGGCCCGATCAATCGTGGCGTGGAGATGGATTCTCAGGTCGCCGATGGGCCGCGATCCGTGATCCTGGAGCAGGTCAGCAACGGGATCGCGGTGCGGATGGCCATCATGTCGATGTGCCTCGGTACTCAGAGCCGGCGCACCAGCATCGGAGAGCCACATGGATGAGCCGAGGGCGTTGAGCATCCTCAACGGCCGCCTTATCGATCCTGCGAATGGCATCGACGATCGGATCGATCTGCATATCGCGGGCGAGCGCGTTCTGGCGATCGGCCAGCCCCCGGCGGATTTTGAGCCGAAACGGATCATCGATGCCCGCGGCCAGATCGTTTGTCCCGGGTTTGTCGATCTCTGCGCGCGTGTCGGCGAGCAGAAGGCCAGTATTGCGCGCGAGACACGCGCAGCGGCCGCGGGGGGATTCACGGCCGTGTGCTGTCCACCCGATACGCGCCCTTGCATCGATACCCCCGCGGTCGCGCAGCTTATCAGGCAAACCGGGCAGCGCCATGGGGTGGCACGAGTCCTCCCGTCCGGCGCCTTGACGCAGGGCCTCGATGGCACGCAGATCAGTGAAATGGCCGCCCTGAAGCAGGCTGGGTGCCCGGTCATGAGCCACGCGCAGCACCGCATCGCAAGCACGCTGGTCCTGCGTCGTGCTATGGAGTACGCGGCGACGTTCGGTTTGACGGTCTTTCTGCACCCGGAGGACCCTGAGCTGCGTGGCGGCGGTTGCATGCACGAAGGTCGGGTCAGCACACGTCTGGGATTGCCAGGAATTCCGGAAGCTGCGGAGACAGTCGCCGTCGCGCGGGATCTCGCGCTCGCCGAGCAGGCGAACGCACAGGTTCATTTTCGGGGCCTCTCCACGGCCCGCGCGACCGAGATGGTGGGCGAGGCGCAGAGACGCGGGGTGGCGGCAACAGCTGATGTTGGCGTGGCACACCTCATCTTGACCGAAGAGGATATCGGCTGCTTCGACAGCAATTGCCATATCATCCCGCCATTGCGTACCGCCCGGGACCGAGAAGCGCTACGTACAGCCGTCGCCGATGGCGTCATCGCGGCCATCTGCTCAGACCATCAGCCCCATGAGCCAGATGCGAAGCTGGCCCCGTTTCCTGCGACGGCGCCAGGCATCTCGGCATTGGAGACCCTCCTGCCCTTGGCACTCAGACTAGTGGACGACGGCGTGATCGATTTGCCAACGCTGATCACGCGCCTGACGGTCGGTCCCGCCCAAATCCTGGGCCGGCCATTTCTCGGCAGGCTCGACGAGGGACACAGCGCGGATGTCTGCGTATTTGACCCCGAGGAGCACTGGGTCCTAAGGCCGGAGCAGATGATCAGCATCGGACACAATACCCCGTTTGCCGGGCAGACGTTAAAAGGTCGGGTGAGCTGGACGCTGCTCGCCGGCCGCATCGTTTACGGTCGATCGGCGTGAAAGAGCGAGTGATCGATCGGAGCCACCGCGAAACGGTGTTCCTCGAGGACGCCGCCATCCTATCTCGTCAGGCGCATCAAGGCGGACAATGGATCCTGCGGCTCGACGCTCCCGAGTGTGCGCGTCACGCCCAGCCTGGGAGCTTTGTACACCTTCGCTGCGACCCGCGGCTGGCGATGCGTCGGCCGTTTTCCATCATGCGGGCGGACCCCCGCGCCGGGTGGATCGAGCTGCTTTACAAGGTGGTCGGCGAGGGGACAGACCTCTTGTCTCGAAGGCAGGTTGGCGACAAGGTGAGCGTGCTCGGCCCCATCGGGCGTCCATTCGCCTTACGTCGCGAGTATCCAAGACCGCTGTTGATCGGCGGCGGCGTCGGCATGCCACCAATGATCTTCCTAGCCGACCGCTTGCGCCACACTGATGATTGGCAGCCCTTCGTCATCCTCGGCTCAGAGGTACCGTTCCCGTTCCAGCCACGGCTGACACAAGAACCGGTCGCGGGGGTACCGAGCACTGTCAACGCCGTTATGCCGTTGCTCGAAGACTGGGATGTGCCGAGCCGGCTTGCGAGCGGGCAGGGCTATGGAGGCTGCTTTGTCGGCCGTGTAACGGATCTGGCCCAGCTTTGGCTCGCTGAGCTCGACGATGCTGTCCGCGAGGAGGTTGCGATCTTTGCTTGCGGGCCCGAGGCAATGCTCGCCTCAGTCGCGCAACTCGCGCGGGATTGGCAGCGTCCCTGTCAGATTTCGCTCGAGGAGTATATGGCCTGTGGAATCGGCGGCTGCGCTGGCTGCGTTGTCCCAGTGCAAACAGCCGATGGCCGCGCGATGAAGCGCGTGTGTGTCGATGGGCCTGTCTTTGACGCCTATCAGATCTTTGTCTGATGCCGTCGATAGCCGCTGCAATCCGCTGGCACCCGCGATCTGGAGAGGCTTCTACAGGCCGCCAAATCATTGCCTGAGCGATCGAGATGTTCCACGTGGAACAATGTCGACGCGACGCTTCTCCATGAGATCACTACGCCTTTGTCATCCAAAGGCTCCACCCGGGCGGCTCCGCTGGCTCCAGCGCGCCCCCAGAACAAGCAACGCGCTGACGTTCCCGATCCAAGCCGGCCTCTGCAAAATCCCGTCGCTGGCCATCGCCCCCACTAATACCCCATAGGGCTCACGCCCACGGGAACCCTCATCGATGCCACCGCTCCACAAGATACGCACTCCCACCATGCCATGCGGGATGCCGGAGCAGCCCACCCAAGCCGAGTGCCGGCATATCACGCCACGGCCCTGAACAGCTGTTCCGCGGCCATCTTGCCGAACCCCATCTCCGCCATGCCCGGGTACAGTCGTTCCGCCGCTGGCAGCCCAGACCAAGGGACCCCCGGTTGCCGGTGATGGACGGCGTGCAGATTCGCGTGTAGCAGGACGCCCGACAACCACCTGGGCAACGTCAGATTCAAGGTGCGCCGCGGGGTCCCGGGCAGCTTGTAGTGGTAGATGTTGTCCATGAACGAGACAATGATCGCCCGGGCGCCAAGGGCCGCCGCCAACATCCACGCATGCCGGCCATACAGGAGAAAGCCCGTGCCGTAGAGCGCGATGATCAGCAGGCTGTCCACACGCATCCGAGCAAGGCCATCCCTCGACAGAAGGTGCCGCTCGACTCTCTGACGATTGTCCAGTGCCCCGGCCGGATGCCTTCGCAAGGTCATCTGCGCAATCCGGGCGAGGAGCCTCCGAGGCAGGAAGGCGATCAACACGCTCGCCACCTCGGCCAGGTACACACCGCCCAGCACCCTGAAGTAATGGAAAGGTACGGCCAACACCCGCGGCAACGGGCGCCGCTGCGCCAACCGATCCTCCGGCACTCCATAGAGGCGATGGTGAGTCAGATGACCAAAGCGCAGCGGGTGCAGCGGCGCCCCGAACGAGATAGCGAGCGCCCGCCCAACGAGATCGTTCCAACGGCGTTTTGGATGCAATGAGCAGTGGATCGCCTCGTGGACCAATGCCCAGAGCGTCGGCGTCACAGCCGGGAAAAGCAGGAGCGACAAACCCCAGGCCGGCTGCTGCGGCACAACAAGCGGCACCAACAAGATCACTGCGACGGTCCCGGACAAAAAACCGCCTGCCAGCGCCAGATTCAAACGCACCGGGATAGGGTAGCCCAATCCCTTCGCACATACCGCATGCATCACGACACCACCACCCAAGAGATGAGCCGACGGCGTGGCCGAATACTAGCGAATGTCGCCCCCACACGAAAAGGCGGCCGCGTGCCCCATCAAATGCTTGCTACTCTCGAGAGACCGTATATGGGGTTCGGGTGGCTGCGGAAGCCGCTGAGCGCCCGCTTACTGGGGAGGGGAGCACACCCGCAAAGGACCCGCCGCCCGGCCGGACAGGGCATCGACTGCGCCACCGCTAACGCCTCGCCGGCACACTCCACGAGTGGATCACCGTCGCCACACCTGATCAGACATGAGCGGATCCCGCATCTACTCACTCCATCCGCCGGACGGCCTGCATGAGATTGCCCATCGAGGCCTCGGCAACGCCCCACCAGGCATCTGATGACCGTTGAAACCCGACCATCGACTGGTAAATTGTCTTGAAAAAGGAGTTATTAGCCGACTCCGTCTCGTAAATCCGTTTAGCGATCTCGTAGGCCTTAAGCAGCACGTCATCAGGAAAGCGCCGCAGCTCGGCGCCGCTCTGAAGCAAGCGCTGCATCGCGGTAGGGTTCTTGGCATCGTAGGCCGCCAGCATCCTCAGATGGACATCCTCGGCGGCGATCTCGAACGCTCTGCGATATAGAGGTGATAAGGCCTCCCACTGGTCCTTGTTCACATAGAACGCGAGATGGGTCCCCGGCTCCCACCAGCCAGGATAGTAGTAGTACTTCGCAACCTTGTAGAAACCGAGCTTCTCGTCGTCATAGGGTACGGTCCACTCGGCGGCGTCGATCGCGCCGCGCTCCAGCGCCGGATAGATCTCGCCGCCCGGTAGCGACTGAGGCACGGCACCCATCTCGGCGAAGATCTCGGCACCGAAGCCAGGGATGCGGATCTTGAGCCCCTTCAGATCCTTGAGGGACCCGATCTCTTTTCGGAACCAGCCGCCCATCTGCGCCCCCGTGCTACCACCAGGGAAATGGACGATGTTATAGCTCGCGAACATCGCCCGCAGCCGCTCCAACCCGCCACCTTCGAACACCCACGCGGTCAGCTGACGCGTGTTGAGGCCAAAGGGGAAGGTCGTCTCGAGGGCGAGCGCCTTATCCTTGCCATAGTAGTAATAGGAGGCCGTGTGGCCACATTCGACCGTGTTCTGTTGCACGGCGTCGAGCACCCCAAAGGGCGGAACGATCTCGCCTCCAGCGAACACGCGAATCTCGAAACGGCCATCTGTCAGCTCCGCGACCCGCTGCGCCAAGGTCTCCGCCCCACCGTAGATCGTATCGAGGCTCTTTGGGAAACTGGAGGCCAAGCGCCACTTCACCGGGGGGACATCCGCCAGCGCCGGAAGACCCAAGCCAGCCGACATGGCGCCGATCCCGGCCGTCCTCAGGAAATCACGTCTCTGCATGCAGCCCCCCTCACACCTGACGCCAGGAAACATATCCGATTGGCATTGACCGGTAAGACGCCGACGGTATTAGGCGCTGCGGCGCCACCGAACGATCGAGTCCCGCCCGTCGCGATGTCCCGCGTGACTAGAGGCGCATCGACAACCCGTCCTCCGCCTCTTCGGCAATCGACATCGTATCGATGCCCTTCTCCAACTCTTCTCGCGGGTTGTCGCCCTGCAGCTTGATCATGAGCCGCACCTCGTTCGCCGAATCAGCGTGCTTGAGCGCATCCTCGTAGCTGATCTCGCCCTGTTGGTGCAGCTCGAACAGGGCCTGGTCGAATGTCATCATGCCCTGCTCCCTCGAGCGTTTCATCAGCTCCTTGAGCTTGTGGACTTCGCCTTTTCGGATCATGTCAGCCGCGAGCGGCGTATTGATCATGACCTCAATGACGGCGCACCGCCCGTTCCCGTTCTTGCGCGGGATCAGCTGCTGGGCGACAACGGACTTGAGATTGAGTGACAGATCCATGAAGAGCTGACGGCGCGCATCTTCCGGAAAGAAGTTGATGATGCGATCGAGGGCCTGATTCGCGTTGTTTGCGTGCATCGTGGCCAGCACCAGATGGCCGGTCTCTGAGAAGGCGATCGCATACTCCATCGTCTGTCGCGTGCGGATCTCGCCGATCAGAATGACGTCAGGCGCCTGTCGCAGCGTGTTCTTGAGGGCGACCTCGAACGAGTCCGTATCCACACCGACTTCGCGCTGTGTGATGATGCAGCCGTCGTGCTCGTGCATGAACTCGATCGGGTCCTCGATCGTAATGATGTGTCCCGTGCTATGTCGGTTGCGATAGCCGACCAACGCCGCAAGCGACGTCGACTTACCGGTTCCAGTCCCCCCAACGAAGATGACTAGGCCCCGCTTAGTCATCGCCAGATCCCGCAGCACCGCGGGCAGGCGAAGCTCTTCGATCGTAGGGATGCGCGTCTCGATGCGACGCAGCACCATCCCAGCCGAGTCGCGCTGGATGAACGCACTGACCCGAAAACGTCCGACGTCGCGCGCGCTGATCGCGAATTGGCACTCGTGGGTCTTGTCGAATTCGAGGCGCTGCTTGTCATTCATGACCCCGGTGACCAACTCGTTCGTCTGCGTCGGCGTGAGGGGCCTGGAGCCGACCGGATGGATGACCCCATCGACCTTGATGCTCGGCGGCCACCCGGCCGTGATGAACATATCCGAGGCCCTCTTTTCCACCATCAAAGAGAGCAATTGCTTGAACTCCATCCCATTACCTCAGTCTGTGCCGAAGGACGGCCGAGTCTGCCGCGCCGGCATCAACAGCCATTACACGAAGTTTTCCTTGTTCTGTGCCTTGCTGCGAGCGTCGTTGCGGGACACGACACCGGAGCGCACTAGCTCCGCGAGATTCTGATCCAAGGTTTGCATCCCGTGGGCCTGGCCGGTCTGTATCGATGAGTACATCTGGGCGACCTTGTCTTCACGGATCAGGTTGCGGATGGCCGGAGTCCCGATCATGATTTCGTGAGCCGCAACACGGCCCCCACCGATACGCTTCATGAGCGTCTGCGCGATGACGGCGCGCAACGATTCCGACAACATCGATCGCACCATGCTCTTCTCGGCGGCCGGGAAGACATCGATGATGCGGTCGATCGTCTTGGCCGCCGAGCTCGTATGCAGGGTGCCGAACACCAAGTGGCCAGTCTCGGCCGCGGTCAGCGCAAGTCGAATGGTCTCGAGATCGCGCATCTCGCCGACAAGGATGATGTCCGGGTCTTCACGCAGTGCCGAGCGCAGCGCCTCGCTGAATCCATGGGTGTCCCGATGGACCTCGCGTTGGTTGACCAGGCACTTCTTACTAGAGTGTAGGAACTCGATCGGATCTTCGATGGTGAGGATATGGGCGTAGTCTTTCTCGTTGAGGTAATCGATCATCGCCGCGAGCGTCGTCGACTTACCCGAGCCAGTCGGGCCGGTGACCAGAACCAATCCGCGCGGCACCTCGATGATCGTCTTGAAGATCGCCGGGGCCTTGAGCTCTTCGAGGGTCAGAACCTTGGAAGGGATCGTCCGAAACACCGCCGCGGCGCCGCGATGCTGGTTGAAGGCATTGACCCGGAAGCGCGCAATCCCGGGGATCTCGAAGGAGAAATCGGTCTCGAGAAACTCCTCGTAGTCCTTGCGCTGCTTGTCGTTCATGATGTCGTAGACAAGCGCGTGCACCGCCCGATGCTCAAGCGGCGGCACATTGATCCGACGCATGTCACCGTCGACGCGGATCATCGGCGGCAGACCGGCCGACAGGTGTAGATCGGATGCGTTGTTCTTTACACTGAATGTGAGAAGCTCGGCGATGTCCACCTTCGTCTCCGGCTCGATCTGGGGGCGCAGCGAGGACCGCCGCCTGTACGTCGGTCCTCGACGCGGAGACCGTAACGCGATTCAATGCAATGCACATCGCACGCTACGTCCACACGGATTCGAAACATACCAAGCCTGCCCGACAGCGGCAACGCCGGCGGCGCGTCGGCGATCACACTCTGAGCACAGCCCTTAATCGAACGCGAGCTCTTGCGACTCAGGTCCAGATGCGCCGTTCAAGCCCCGCGCTCTTCTCCAAGACCTGTTCCCCGAGACCTCGCTTGTAGCTGGCGATTCGCTCGCGCAGGCCGATGTCGCTCACTCCCAAAATCTGGGCGGCCAGGATGCCAGCATTCTTGGCGCCGTTGATCGCGACCGACGCAACGGGCACGCCGCCTGGCATCTGTACGATTGAGAGGAGGGAATCAAGGCCGGAGAGGTGCGCGCTCTTGACCGGCACCCCGACCACCGGCAGCGGTGTCAGCGCCGCGACCATGCCCGGCAGGTGTGCCGCACCTCCAGCGCCGGCGATGATGACACGCAGCCCACGATTGGCGGCCGTCTCAGCGTAATCGTAGAGCCGCTTGGGTGTGCGATGGGCCGAGACGATCGTCATCTCGAACGAAACACCCAACTCGCTCAAGATGGTCGCCGCGTCCTGCATCACGGGCAGATCCGAGTCGCTTCCCATGATGACGCCGACGAGAGCCTCGCTCATGGATGATCCTCCCCGGTGATTTCCAATAGATCACGGACCCGCTCGGCCTTGCGCCGAGCCTCTTCGATGTCTGGATCGAGGATGGTCGCATGACCCATCTTGCGATAAGGCCGGGTCGCGGCCTTCCCATAGATGTGAAGCGAGACCCCGGGAATCGACAGCGCCTGGGCGAGTCCCCGGATCACCGGCCTGCCGGTGTGGCCCGGCGCACCAAGCAGATTGATCATCGCGGCCGGCGAGAGAAGATCCGTCGCACCCAAGGGCAGACCGAGTATCGCGCGCAGGTGCTGCTCAAACTGATCGGTAAGGCACGCCTCGATCGTGTAATGGCCGGAGTTGTGGGTTCTGGGCGCGACCTCGTTGACAAGCAGCGCTTCATTGTCGGTCAAAAACATCTCTACGCCAAAGATGCCCACTCCGCCGACCGCCTCGACCGCGCTTCGCGCCAAACCCTGGGCGGCTTTGGCGATTTCCGGTGCGATCCGCGCCGGGACGAGGAGCAGGTCGAGGATGTTCTCGCCCGGACGAAAGCACATCTCGACCACGGGGTAGATCCGCTGATCGCCGTTACGCCCTTGCGCGACCATCGTCGCGATCTCCCTTGCGCGTGGGACAAAGCGTTCGAGCAGAGAGGGCACCGGAAGGTGCTGATCGTAAGCATTGGCGGTCTCGAGCACAATCACACCGCGACCATCATAGCCGCCCCGGCGGGCCTTCTGGACAAGCGGATAGCCAAACGCAGCAAAATCCTCCGCATTCGGGCGATCCATAGGCACGAACTCGGTAATGGGTACCCCGGCCGCGGCCAATCGCTCCTTCTGCAGCAGCTTGTCCTGAACGGTAGCGAGCACGTGAGGCTCAGGATAGATTCGACAGCCCTCGCGCTCCAGCTCAATGAGCGCCTCCGTATTAACGTCTTCGATATCGTAGGTGGTCACGTCACAGATGCTGACCAGCTCGCGCAGGCACGCCGGATCGTGGTAGCTGCCGAGGATCTGGTGGCCAGAGACCTGGCCTGCTGGCGAGCCAGGCGCCGAATCGAGCACTGCGCAGGTGCAGCCCAGCCTCTTGGCGGCCTTCACCAGCATGCGGCCAAGCTGGCCACCACCGATAATGCCGACGCGGGCGACGGGATACGGAAACGAATCCATGCCGATCAGTCCCAGCTCAACGCCCCGCCGGTCTGGTACTCGGTGACGCGGGTCTCGAAGAAGTTCTTCTCCTTCTTGAGATCCAGGATCTCGGACATCCAGGGGAACGGGTTGGTGGCACCCGGATAGGGCTCGCTGAGGCCGATCTGAGCGCAGCGCCGATTCGCGATGAACTTCAGGTACTCCTCGAACATGCCGGCATTCAATCCTAGCACGCCCCGGGGCATGGTATCGCGGGCGTACTGGGTCTCCAGGTCGACCGCCTCAGCGATCATCGTGTGCAGCTCCTGCTGCAGCGCGCGGGTCCAGAGGTGCGGGTTCTCGATCTTGATCTGGTTGATCACATCGATCCCGAAGTTCATATGCATCGACTCGTCGCGCAGGATGTATTGGAACTGCTCGGCAGTGCCCGTCATCTTATTACGCCGGCCCATCGAGAGCACCTGTACGAAGCCCACATAGAAAAAGATCCCCTCGAAGACGACATAGAAGGCGACAAGCTCGCGCAGCAGGCGCTGGTCGGCCTCCGGCGTGCCGGTCTGGAAATGGGGATCGGCCAGGTATTGCGTGTACGGGAGTGCCCACTCCGCCTTGCGCGCGACCGACGAGATCTCGCGATACATGTTGAAGATCTCGCCCTCGTCGAGCCCCAGGCTCTCGACGACGTACTGATAGGCATGCGTGTGCAGCGCCTCCTCAAAGGCCTGCCGCAGCAGATACTGGCGGCACTCGGGATTGGTGATATGGCGGTAGACGGCCAGCACAAGGTTATTCGCGACAAGCGAGTCCGCCGTCGAGAAGAACCCGAGGTTACGCTTGATAAGGGTGCGCTCGTCTGCAGTCAGGCCGTTGGGATCCTTCCAGAGGGCGATATCGGCGTTCATGTTGATCTCCTGCGGCATCCAATGGTTCGCGCAGGCATCCAGGTACTTCCACCAGGCCCAATCGTACTTGAACGGGACGAGCTGATTGAGATCGGCGCGGCAATTGATCAGGCGCTTGTCGTCGACGCATATCCGCCCCGCGCCCCGCTCTGGCTGTTCCAGGCCAGTGGCGCCTCCGACAACCTGGTTGCTGGAACGTCTGTGCTCGTTCGACCCTATATGGCCCGGTTGACCGCCCCACGCGGCGCGGTCGGCGGGCTGCGCCTCAGCCGATCGTGCGTTCGCGGCCGGTTGGGAGATGGCCTCCCCCAAGGCGGGATGGTGGTGCTGCCTTGCCAGCCGCGCGGTGTCCTCGCCGCCTGCCGTCAGCCCGTGAGTCAAGGCCTTGCCGGTATGCTGGCCGCCAGCCAACGGATCATCCCAATTGAGCATTGGCACCTCCTCAATCAATTAGCGTAATCTCTGCAGCACGATCGGACTTATCGCCTGAGCAGTTGGAAGTTGATCGCATCGGTGTTGAATTCCTCAGGATCGAACTCACCGCCTACCCACTCTATGAAGCTCTCGTGCTCCGGGTGCTTGGGGTCAGCGATCGCGTCCAGGAACTCGCGATAGCCCCAGATCCCGCCGACGTCTTCCGGAGGGCAGGCGCGCTTCCCGGCCAGGCACTGCGGCAAATTCGTCTCCGGTCCGACGAGCACGGTCTTCTCGAGCGTGATCTTGTGCCGCCAGCTATCGCCGAAGTCGTATTCATAGATCAGAGAGTCCTTCTCGCCCTTTAGGAGCTGGCTGAGCTTGTATCGCGACTCATCCAACACATCATCGAAGCCCAGGTCATCATCCGTCATGCCGTAGAACATACCGTCCACTTCGAATTGATGTAGATGATCGCCCGTCCATCCCATCGCAATCTGAACGACCTGGTGGACGTCGGACAAAGGGGTCGACCCGGCAATGAGTAACCGCCGCCAGATTGGCGGCTTTGCACCCATCAGGCTGATCTTCAACTGATATGCCTTAGTCCGTTTAGTCGTCGACATGTGTCACCTCGAAGATCGGGTTTGGGGTTCGTGGGTTACCGCCGCCCACGACCTAACCCACCGCTTTCCATAAGAGCTCGCGTCTTCGTGGCTCGCGGGGATCATTGACAGCTCTCGCACTCCGGGTCCAAGACAGAGCAGCTGCTCGGCACGGTGCTCCCGTTGGCGTTCCCGTTGCCCTTGCCCTTGTCGAGCGAGATGTAGCTTCCGCCCACGGCGCTCAAGCGGTTGGCCTTGGTCGCGTCGGCCATCGTCGACTTCTCCACATGCGTCGCCCCCATCGAGCGGAGGTAGTAGGTCGTCTTGAGGCCGCGCACCCAGGCGAGCATATAGAGGTTGTCGAGCTTCTTGCCGCTCGGCTCGCTCATGTAGAGGTTCAGACTCTGGGATTGGTCGAGCCATTTCTGGCGGCGACCGGCGGCCTCGACGAGCCAACGGGGGTCGATCTCGAAGGCCGTGGCATAGAGGCGTTTCAGGTCCTCCGGGATGCGGTCGATCGGCTGCACCGAGCCGTCGTAGTACTTGAGGTCGTTGACCATGACCGGATCCCAGAGCCCGCGCGCCTTGAGGTCGGCGACCAGGTAAGGGTTCACGACGGTAAACTCGCCCGAGAGATTCGATTTCACGAACAGGTTCTGGTAAGTCGGCTCGATCGATTGGCTCACCCCGACGATGTTGCTGATCGTCGCGGTCGGGGCGATCGCAAGGCAGTTGGAGTTGCGCAGGCCGACCGTCACGACCCGCTCGAGCAGCGCATCCCAGTCGAGCCGAGTGCTGGTGTCCATCTGTAGGTAGCCGCCACGGCCTTCTCGGAGGAGGCGGATGCTGTCGATCGGCAGAATGCCCTGGCTCCAAAGGCTGCCAGCGAAGCTCGGGTAGTGGCCGCGCTCGGCGGCGAGCTCGCTGCTGGCCTCGATCGCGTGATAGCTCACGGCCTCCATGCTAGTGTCCGCGAAGGCGACGGCCTCCTCGCTCGCATAGGGGATCCGCAGCCGATACAAGACATCCTGAAAGCCCATGATCCCAAGCCCGACGGGGCGATGGCGCAGATTCGAACGGCGAGCCTGGGGGACGCTGTAGAAGTTGATGTCGATGACGTTGTCCAACATCCGCATCGCGGTGCGCACCGTCTCCTTCAGGCGTTCACCGTCGAGGCCGGTTTCAGTGATATGGGCGGCGAGGTTGACAGAGCCCAGATTGCAGACGGCAATCTCCTGATCGTTCGTGTGCAGCGTGATCTCCGTGCAAAGGTTGGAGCTGTGCACGACGCCAAGATGCTGGTTCGTATAGCGCAGATTGCAGGGATCCTTGAAGGCGATCCAAGGATGACCGGTCTCGAAGAGCATGCCGAGCATCTTGCGCCAAAGATCGACCGCCTTGAGCCGCTTGCTCACACGGAGCTCACCCCGCTCGGCACGCGCCTCGTAGCCCAGATAGGCCTGCTCGAAGGCCTGACCGGTCAGGTCGTGCAGGTCAGCGGTCTCATCCGGGGAGAACAGCGTCCAGTGACCGTCCTCGGCGACGCGCTTCATGAAGAGGTCGGGCACCCAGTTTGCCGTGTTCATGTCGTGCGTGCGGCGGCGGTCATCGCCGGTGTTCTTCCGCAGCTCGAGGAACTCCTCGATATCGATGTGCCAGGTCTCGAGGTAGCCGCAGACCGCACCCTTCCTCTTTCCTCCTTGATTCACCGCGACCGCGGTATCGTTGGCCACCTTCATGAAGGGGACCACCCCTTGGCTCTTGCCGTTCGTGCCCTTGATGTGGGCCCCCATGCCGCGCACGCGGGTCCAGTCGTTGCCGAGGCCGCCGGCGAATTTCGACAGCAGCGCATTGTCCTTGATCGCCCCGTAGATGCCGTCGAGGTCGTCGGGCACCGTGGTCAGGTAGCAGGAGGTGAGCTGCGGCCGCAGGGTCCCCGCGTTGAACAGCGTCGGCGTGCTGCTCATGAAGGCAAAGCTCGAGAGCAGCTCGTAGAACTCGATGGCGCGCTCCTCGCGCTCGATCTCGTTGATCGCGAGCCCCATGGCGACGCGCATGAAGAAGGCCTGCGGCAGCTCAAAGCGAGTGCCGGTCGCGGTATGGATGAAATAGCGATCGTAGAGCGTCTGCAGGCCGAGGTAGGTGAACTGCAGATCGCGTTCCGCCTCCAGGGCGGCGCCCAGACGCGTCAGATCATACTGACCGATGCGCGGGTCGAGGAGCTCCACCTCGACGCCATGCCGGATGTAGGCCCTGAAATAGTCAGCATAGCAGGCGCCGAGGTCTGTCTGTGTCTCGACACCTTCGGCCATCTCCAGGTAACCCAACGCCTCGCGGCGCAGGATGTCGAGCAGCAGGCGGGCCGCGACCAGGCTGTATTGTGGGTCGCGCTCGATCAGCGTACGGGCGCTCATGACCAGCGCTTGTCCTACGTCCGCCTCGCGTACACCGTCGAACAGATTCCGCAAGCTCTCAGTGAGTATGCGCTGGGCCTCGACGGCATCAAGGCCTTGGCAGGCCTCTCCGACGAGCCGAGACAGCCGCTCGACGTCGAGCGGCCGACGGCTCCCATCCGCGAGGGTGATCGAGATCGGAGGATTCTCCTTGAGCTCGGCCGCCGCGGCTCGCTCAGCCCGATCGCGGGCATGCGCCTCGCGGTAGAGGACATAGTCCCGGGCGACGCGGTGCTCTCCCGCGCGCATCAGGGCGAGCTCAACCTGGTCTTGGATATCCTCGATATGCACGGTCCCGCCGCTCGGTAAGCGCCGCGTCAAGGCCGCGACGACCTGCTCGGTGAGGCGCTCGACCTGATCATGGATGCGGCTGGAAGCGGCCGCCTTCCCACCTTCGACGGCGAGGAAGGCCTTGGTCATCGCCACCGCAATCTTCGTCGGATCGAAGTGGGTCACCTGGCCGTTGCGGCGGATCACCTGGACCTGTCCTGGCGCCGCTGGGGCGGCACGGGTCAGCTCCGGGCTGTCCGGCAGCGCGGCGACAGGGTCGATAGGCGGGGGCGTTGACGGCGCAGTCGTGGCCATGGCTCCTCCTCGGACTGGTTGCGTGGCTCGGGGGGCTCTCGGGACCCTCATCTGACAACGGCGAGCCGTCACGAATCGGCGCAGGATGCATCGTGGCGACCCAGCCTCACCATATATGGGTTTCTGGCATCGGTCAACCACCATATATTGTGTTTTCCGTCTAGAGAAGGCATCCCCGGTGGCGCTTGGATACGTTCACCACTGGACCCGGAGCCGCTCCCCGCGACCCGCTTTCGCAGCAACGGTTGCATTGCCCCCGCTCTAGCGCATAACCTCTTCCCAGATAATCAGAAGAGCGAGCGCTGGGGCAGGATACGCAACAAGCCACCTAGCGTCGTGAGGAGGACCGAGATGCACCAGAAGAAGCTCATGGCCGCGTCGGCCGCGACCATCATGTCGCTCTTTCCCTGGCTCAGCGCCGGAAGTCAGACCCCCGCCGAGATCGCGAAGGCCGAGTATGACGAGGTGATGTCCCTGACCCCCAGCGTCGAGCGCGGCCGCAACGTCTACGTGGTCTGCGCGGTCTGCCACCGCCCGGAGGGGTGGGGTACCGTGGAGGGCTCCTATCCGCAGATCGCCGGGCAGCTACGCACCGTCATCATCAAGCAGCTGGCCGACATCCGGGCGCGCAACCGCGATAATCCGATGATGTACCCCTTCGCCGTGCCGCGCATCCTCGGCAGCGCGCAGGAGATCGCCGATGTGGCAGCGTATGTGGCTCAGCTGCCGATGACACCCGAGAACGGGCTTGGGCCGGGCGACGATTTGGCCCATGGCCGGGATCTTTACGCGACCCACTGCGCGAAATGTCATGGGGAACGGGGTGAAGGCAACGACGAGGATCACATCCCGGCGATCGCCGGACAGCATTACGAATATCTGGTCCGGCAGTTCGACCTGATCCGAATCGGGCGCCGGAAGAACGCCGACTCAAAGATGGTCAAGCAGATCAAAGGGTTCAGTCAACGCGACGAGTCTGCCGTGCTCGATTACACGTCGCGCCTGCGCCCTCCGTCGGGGAAGGTCGCGGAGATCGGCTGGACCAATCCAGACTTCCCAGCCTACGTTCGGCAGCCGACGGCCGCCAATCCTGATTCCCCCGCGGGACAGCCCTAGTACCCTGTTTCACCTTATCTTGCGTGCTCAGCGGGGCGCGAAGGGGTCAGATGCAAGACGCGCGGGCGCAGAAATAGCGGGCCCTATTTCAAGCCCGCGCAACGCCGCAGATGGCCCCTTCGCGCCCCGCCCTGCGGGAGCCGCGCCCCGGCGGCGAGGCGTCGTTACAGCCCTTGGCAATAGGGCTGGCTATTCCCGGCGGGCTGCGCCTAGCCTCGCCGCCGGGGCGC
>CAZOWL010000038.1:0-37346 GCA_964583605.1 uncultured Chromatiaceae bacterium
TCCCTCGCCCTCTGGGAGAGGGTTGGGGTGAGGGAACGATCAGGGCCGAGGCGACCTTTCATCGTCTGGGGTGGCTCGCCTCGCCCCTTGATCGTTGGGCCAGTCGGACCCGGCCTGAGCGGCACGAAGCATCCGGAGTCAGCCAGCGCCGGGTCGCGGACGCTTTGAGTCGATTGTTTCCGGACGACCTGATTCTAGAGGAGGCCTAGAGAGAGAACTATGAAGCCAATCACGCCAGAGCTTCGCGTCCTCGAGGATGCCGACAAGATCGCCCGCGAGGCCGCTCGGCGCATCCTGGCCCGCGCCGAGCAGGCTATCGTCGAGCGAGGCCGATTCCGCGTCGTCTTGGCCGGCGGTACGACTCCGCTCGCCGCCTACCGTCGCTTGGTCGCGGCCGAGACCAATTGGTCGGCGTGGGAGATCTACTTTGGTGACGAGCGCTGCCTGCCGATCGATCACGCCGAGCGCAACAGCCGGTCGGCAGGCGATGTCTGGCTCGATAAGGTGCCGCTTGCGGCAGACAAGGTCCATCCGATCCCGGCGGAACGCGGTGCCGACGCGGCAGCTCGGATCTACGAGGCCAACGTGCGTGCGGCTGTCCCCTTCGATCTCGTCCTGCTCGGCGTCGGCGAGGACGGGCATACGGCGAGTCTGTTCCCCGGCCAGGCGATTCCCCCGGATCGACTCGTTATCCCTGTGCGAGAGGCGCCGAAGCCGCCTGCAGAACGCGTCTCCTTGACACCGGCTGCATTCGCCGACGCTGGCGAGATACTTATCCTGGTCAGCGGTCGCGGCAAGCGCCAGGCCCTTCAAGCCTGGCGTGAACGGGAGGATCTTCCGATTGCGCGGGCGGCCACGATGAGTCGGAGCTTGGTGCTAGCCGACAGGGCCGCGGTAGGCTCGATGGAGCGCTTCTAGCCGGCGACAGCTGGATAGGCCTGACGAGCAGTCGGGCATGGTGCCTGGCCGCGTTGCGGGGGGCGGGCCGGTGCGAAAGGCGGCAGGCCGCTGCTCGGTCGCGGCATTCTTCGATGCACTCGACGTCTTGGCCCGGTGTCCCGGCGTCGAGTCTGGCTTCTCAGCCAGACGACAGCCGGGTCGAAAGGAGAGCCGCGTCCGCCGGTGAGTTGATGTTGGCAAAGCCCTCGGCATGGTCGCGCAAGTCGGCCATAGCGCAGCGCCGCCCAGCATACCAGTCCTCGACCTTGCGCTCGCCCGAGGCGATGAACCGCTTCAACACCGCGGCGAGGGCGACCGGGAGCAGGGCATGGAGTGGCTGCGCGCGCTGGCCATCGTGGGCGATTGCGACCTCGGCCCCCTGGCCGATCAAGGCATCCCCGAGCCGCGCAACCAGGTCGCGGGGAACGAGCGGGGTGTCGCAGGGGACGACAGCGATCCAAGGCGTGGCGGCTACCTCCATCGCACTCATGATGCCCACAAGCGGGCCAGGGTAGCCCGCAACGGCATCCTTCACCACTGGAACACCATATGCGTCATAGAGATCGAGGCTACGGTTAGCGTTGATCAGGAGGCGGTGCACCTGTGGCGCGAGGGCCGCGATAACCCACTCGATCAGCGGCTTGTCCGCAAACGGGTAGAGGCCTTTGTCGAGCCCGCCCATGCGCCGCCCGCGGCCGCCAGCGAGGATGACGCCGGTGATCTCCTGTTTCCGGATCAGCGGTGGGGCATGATGGGACCCGCTCATTCGGTTGTCTTAGATCTCGCAGACTGAATCGCACGGGCGCAACGAACACCGATAACGCAGAGTGTGCGACGGCGTCAGCCCCCGGCGTCACCTGCGGTCGGCTCTGCGCCAGCGCCAGAAGCCGGTCCTGCATCAGATTGGCCCGCCTCCTTGGCGGCATGTGCCGACCAGAAGGCGTCGAGCACCGCAGCCGTTTCGGGCAGCCGCTCCCAATGTGGTAGGCCGAGTGAAGGGACGACCCGCTCTTCGCGCCAGTTTGGGTGCGCAGCCAACATCGCGGGCAGGCGCTCGAAAGATACATTCGGGTCGCGGTCGTGGATTACCAGGACCGGCAGGTCAAGCTTGGGGTAGAGCTCATCGATGGCCGCCGTCGTGAAGAGTTGTCCGGAGAGGAAATAGAGAGGGGCGTGATGGGCGCCAGGCTGATGCGCGGTCGCATAGGCATACTCGATGTACTCGTCAGGCACTTCACCGACGAAGGATTTATTCATGAAGTAGCGGATGCTGGGCCGGGTGGCCAGCAGCCTGAAGAGCCCGGGCCCCCAAAGGGGCACGCTCAGGACCTTGTGCGACCACTTGGCAACGGGCCCCTGCCCGTCGGGCAGGCGCCGCTTACTGAAGCCGGTCGGCGAGATCATGGCCAGCGTCGCGATGTGCTCGGGTGCGCGGAGCGCCGCCCCGGCGGTGAATTCGCTACCAAGCGACAGGGCCACGGCGTCGACGGATCGCCCAATCACCCGGGTGACAAAGTCCGTGATCGTCGCTACATAAAGCTCCGGTGAGTAATGACGCGCGGAGCGGTCCGAGAAGCCAAAGCCAGGAAGATCCAGTGCGTAGACGCGGCGCTGAGCGCGATAGCGCTCGAAGAGCGGCTTGACCTCGTAAACGCTCGGCGCCGCATTGATGGCGTGGACGAGGAGTAGTGGCCGTCCGGTTTCAGGGCCATCGGCGTAGTAGCTGATTCGAATTCCGTCCCGCGTGACGTAGTCCTGTCTCGGCGCTTGGACGGCGTCTGACAAAGGGGCGGCATTCGTGGTGGAGCGAGCCTTCGCGCGCGTGTTCATGCTCGATGACCTCATCGATGACTGGTGATGAATAGCAACCGGCCCGCCTCCGGCACGAACCGTGCCCCAAGGCGGGATCGCGCTTGCGAATCGACCGTTTCGTGCTGGCTGTTGATCCTGGGAGGAACAAAAATGGGGAGGAACAAAAATGGGAGATAGCTCGATTCCCTTACCGAGGATGGGATTGTCCGTCAAGGCTACGCTCGGGCTTGGTCCTGTTCAAGGGGGTAGCCGATCGTTCGGAGCCGGCTGGAGGTGGAAGACGATGTTCCACCCTGGCCGCGCACTCCGCCGCGCGATCATGGTTGTGCTTGTATTCGGTGGAGGAGCCGCAATGGCTATCGAGAAGCCTGCCTACGAGGTCTTGGAGCGCTATGCCGATTTCGAGCTGCGGCGCTACGAATCGTCGCTGGTCGCCGCAACGGAGGTCGGCGGCGACCTGGAGCAGGCCGGCCGAACGGCCTTCGGCATCCTGGCTGACTACATATTCGGCAATAACCGGGGGCGCACGAAGATCGAGATGACGGCCCCTGTCAATCAGCAGCAAGCCGGAGAGCGCATCGAGATGACGGCACCGGTCGCTCAACAGCCGTCGACGGGCACGGCCGACCGTGATCGCTATGTCGTGACCTTCGTGATGCCGACCCGCTTCACGCTGGAGACCCTGCCAACGCCGGGCGACCCCCGGGTGCAGATCCGCGAGGTGCCGCCGCGGCTCATGGCCGTGCGGCGCTACTCGGGGCGTTGGACCGAGGCCAACTACCGCGAGCATGAGACGATTCTCTTGCAGGCAGTGCGAGAGGCTGGCCTCACGCCCATCGGCGCGCCTGTCTACGCTCGCTACGATCCCCCGTTCAAGCCCTGGTTCTTGCGGCGCAACGAGGTTCAGGTCGAGGTCGCCGAGCCCGAGAGTCGGTGAGGCCGTGCAACCATCCCCACCACCGGAGCTCAAGGAGACCCAGCTGGCGCCGCTTGGAGTACATGAATCGCTTGGGCAACGCGGTTCAGGTCCAGCCTTGCGAGATCAAGAACCTCGGTGTCGCTGACATGCTGAAGGTAGTCGTCGGCGATGGCGGGCTCGAGGGCTCGAGATCGGTTAGCCGCCAAGATGGCCCACCCGATATCGCGTTCGGTCCCAGGGGCCTGCCGCTCGAGCAAGCTCTCGATCTTTCCGAATAGCTGTGTGCCACTCTGTCGATAGCCCGAGCGCATCAGCATCCGAGCGATTTCCGCCTGGATCTCGGCCTGCAATGGACCGGATTGCACGTCGCGAACAGCCGCGAGCGCCTTTTCGAAGTGCTCCCTTGCGAGAACGGGATCGTCGCTCGCAACACCGAGTAGTCCGTATGCCCGAGCGCGATCCTCCGGTGTCTGGATCCTCTCGGCGATCTGCGAAAGCCCAAGATACCGGCCGGCGACGCTCCGCTCGGCGACAAGGTCGAGCAAGAAGCGATCCCGCGCATAAGGATCGAAAGCGCGCGCAGCGAGGTCAAACCCGCGCTCAAGCTGCCCGATCTCGATCCACGTGTTGGCGAGGCCCAGCACGACAGCGTCTCGTTCAGCGGAGGTCGAGATTTTGTCAAGCTTCGCTGCATTTTCCTCCAGGACCCGGCGCGCCACGTCCCGCGCCCCCAAACGGTCGACAGCGGTGGCAAGCTGATTGAAGATGCGGATGTTGAGGCTCAACGGCATCGCCTCGTTCAAGGCCTCCACAGCTCGACGAATGCTCTGGCGTGCGTCGCCTGCCAAGCCTGTCTCCGCCTGCGCCCGTGCAATCCTGGCCCAACCCTCCGCCTGGACGCTCGTCGGCGCTAGCGTCGCAGTCCACTCCTGCGCCTTCTCGATCAGGGGCGCGACGAGCCAGGGTCCCTGCGATTGCGCAAGGACGGGGACGATAGCCGTAATGCGCTCGACCCTAGCCAGCGGTAACGAAATCCCCATCGACTGATCGATGACCAGTCCGATCCTGGTCTGAGCTGAATCTGCATCGCCGACAGCCATGTCCTGCGCTGCGATACGGGCAAGCCCTTCGAGACGCGCAGACGGATCTTGGATTTGCGTAGTAATGCGCTCGGCCAGAGCGTGGTCGCCGGCGTCCAACGCCTGTCGGGCCTTCGTTGACAGGAAGTCGCGCCATTCAGCGTCTACAGTCACCAGGCTCTTGAGCCGTTCCAGATTGCGGTTCTCAGTATCGATCAGCCCCAAGTCGTGCCGAGCCGCAGTTGATCCAGGGCTTCCGGAAGTGCCCGCGAGCGCCCCTTCAACCGCCTCCGCTCCCACAGGGTCGCCTTGCCGCTCGGGTAGGGAAGCCTGCTCGAGGATATCTTGCGACAGCGCGGCCAGGTCCTGCATCGATTTCTGCCCGACGGCCTGGAGTGCGGAGGGAGACATTTCAGACCCGAGCAGCGCCGCTGTCCCAGACGCGTCGAACGATTGACTCATCTGCGATGCCAGAGCGAGGGCCGATTCCTCGGCAACCTCGAGCGTCGAGGCATCGAGCGACCGCGATTCCTGAGTCAGTAACGCCGTTCCGGCGACTCCGAGCCCGACCCCCAGGAACAGCGTGGCCACCGCTGAGCTCCATAGCTTCCACTTTCGATCGACGAGCGGCGGGATGCCTAGCTCCTTCCTGATCTGCTCCTCGAGCTCCTTTCTCCTCCTGTCATCTTCCTGCTGCGCCGCCTGCTTCTGTTGCTCCTCCTCGCGCAGCGCCTGCATGCGCTCCAATCGCGCTCTAATCGCCTCAACCTCGTGCTTCCGGTCCTTGAGCTTTTCGTACTTGCTGAACACCAGACCGCAGGCCGGACAGGTTGCCGGACGCGCCTCACCCTCGGCGAGCTCCATGTGATGGCTGCACTCGGGGCAATCGACTTTGACCGTCTTGGGGACGAGCTCCAATCTCTTGCCACTGAAGGCCGTCGGCTTGTAGTTCGCCATGGCCCCCGCCTCGCTCAAGAGGCTCGTGAGGCGATTCACCTGTTCGAGTGAAATGGCCTTCTTGATGACCGTTGCCTTATCACGGCCGACCAACCGCTGAGCTCTGTCCAGAGCGATCGAGAAGACCCCTGCAAGGGCTTGTGCCACTTCGCTCCGCTCGCGCCCGTCTTTGATGCCGTACAGGACCACGTCGAATCTCTCTTCCACAACTCCTGCACCTCCTGCCTGGCTATTA
Organism: uncultured Chromatiaceae bacterium; assembly: GCA_964583605.1. Lineage (GTDB taxonomy): Bacteria > Pseudomonadota > Gammaproteobacteria > Chromatiales > Chromatiaceae > CAZOWL01. The sequence goes on from CAZOWL010000038.1 coordinate 5,942, forward strand.
CTGTGGCGATGGATTATGCCGAAGTCAGCGGAGATTCTGCAGCGAACGAGGCCACATGACGGGCTGGCCGACCATTCGGTGGCCCCTTACGACGAAAATCGCCGGCAGCGCGCCCCCTATCGCCCTAACCGTCGGGAAGCGGACCAAGGTGAGGGAAACCTCCAAGGCGAGCGGCGCCTTTTATGGTTCGGGGTGGCGCTGATCGCCGTGAAGGTTAGCGCGGAGGTTTGGCTGCGTCCTGAGGAGGTATCGGCAGGCTGGTCCGCTCAACGATGCGACGAAGGACGAAGCTCGAATGCACTCCGGAGACACCCTCGATGCGGGTCAACTTGTTGAGCAGCAGATCTTGGTAGGCGTCCATGTCCTGTACGATGACCTTGAGATGGTAATCGGCGTCGCGGCCTGTGATCAGCAGGCACTCGAGGACCTCGGGCATGGCCGCCACTGCGGTATCGAAGCGGGCGAAGCGCTCGGGCGTGTGGCGGTCCATCGAGATGCTCAAGATTGCGATCAAGCTCAGGCCAAGCTTCTGGGCGTCGAGCAGGGCGCGATAGCCGCGTATCAGCCCGCTTTCCTCCAGGGCGCGGACCCGTCTCAGGCAGGGCGATGGCGACAGGCCAATCCGCTCGGCGAGCTCCTGGTTACTGAGGCGGCCGTCCTGCTGCAGCTCCTCTAGGATGCGGCAATCATAGCGGTCGAGCTTCATCTCTAACGATCTGCGCTGCCATTCCGCAATATTATTGCTCTGCAGTAGCCCATTGAGCAATGGGCACGAAAAAGTGGGCGCGGAAAAGGGCAAATACGCAATCCCTCACCCTGCGCGTTGCCGTATTCTACCGACCGTCACACCAACCGGCGTGACAAACAGGGCAATCGCTGACCAGGCGGGCGCTCAAAGCTCTCGATCCCACAAGGATCTGGAGCAGTCAAGGGCCTCACAAGGGCCGGACCGAACGAAAGTCGAGCCAGCCGAGCCGACCGGGCGCGTCGATCCTGTCGCCCGGTCGCAATCGTCGGCTGGTCGGCGCCCCGTCACCCTCGCGCCGATCGCCGCAGCTCGGCGCCAATCAGGACAGTAGGAGCGACCCATGAGCAGCTTCGACCATCGGAAGTACTCCCCCGGACCGGTGGTCCGCTTGCAAGATCGACGATGGCCCAATCGGGTCATCGAGCGGGCCCCGCGCTGGGCCAGCGTCGATCTGCGCGACGGTAACCAGGCCCTCATCGAGCCGATGAGCGTGTTGCAGAAACGCCGCCTTTGGTCGTTGCTCGTGCGGCTCGGCATCAAGGAGATCGAAGTCGGCTTCCCGGCGGCGAGCCAGCCGGATTATGACTTCGTTCGCTGGCTGATCGAGGAGGGCCAGATCCCGGAGGATGTCTCCATTCAGGCCCTCGTCCAGGCGCGGGAAGACCTAATCGAGCGCACCTTCGAGGCCTTGCGAGGCGTGCGACGCGCCATCGTGCACGTCTATAACTCCACCTCCCCGATCCAGCGCGATTGGGTCTTCGGTCAGGATCGCGCACGAATCAAGACCCTGGCCCAGCGAGGAGCAGAACTGCTGCGTCGCGAGGCGGCGAGGTATCCAGAGACGGAATGGACTTTCCAGTACTCACCTGAGAGCTTCACAGCCACCGAGCCGGACTACGCCGTGGAGATCTGCGAGGCGGTCATGGAGGTCTGGCAGCCGACCCGGGAGCGACCGTGCATCATCAATCTCCCGGCGACCGTCGAGGTCTCGAGCCCCAATGTCTTCGCCGATCAGGTCGAGTATTTTGTGCGCAACGTCCGCCAGCGCGAGAGCCTAGTCCTCTCCGTCCACACACACAACGATCGCGGCGGTGCCGTCGCGGCGGCAGAGCTGGCGCTGCTGGCCGGTGCCGACCGGGTCGAGGGGACCTTGCTTGGCAATGGCGAGCGCACCGGCAACATGGATATCGTGACGCTGGCGATGAACCTCTACAGCCAAGGGGTGGATCCGCGGATCGACCTATCGCGTGCCGATGAGATCATCGAGGTCGTCACCGAATGCACCGGCATCGGGCTGCATCCGCGCCACCCCTGGGTCGGCGAGCTGGTTTACACGGCCTTCTCCGGAAGCCACCAGGATGCGATACGCAAGTGCCTGTTACGTCAAGCCGCAAGCGAGCCATGGCGGGTAGCCTATCTACCCATCGATCCGAAAGATTTGGGTCGCTCATACGAGGCCGTGATTCGCGTCAACAGCCAATCTGGCAAGGGCGGCGTCGCCTTCCTCTTGGAGCGCGACTACGGCCTGTCGTTGCCACGGTGGCTACAAGTAGAGCTGGCGAAGATGGTCCAGCGTGAGAGCGAGCGGCGCGGGGGCGAAATCGATGCTGCAAGCATCCATGCGCTCTTCCGGTCCTCGTTCGTCGTGGATCAGGGACCGGTGCGGCTCCTTGGCTACAGCCTGGTGCGCAATGGCCACGACGTGATCGATCTGCGCATCGAGGAGGCTGGGGTGGAGCGCCGATTGCGCGGCGAAGGCGATGGCGCGATTGCGGCCTTGATCGACGCATGGACGCGCCACAGCGGGCAGCGGGTCAGCGTCGTCGACTATCGCGAGCAGGCGGTCGGCGAGGGCACCGACGCTGAGGCCGCGGCCTATGTGCTCCTGAATGTGAACGGTGATCGTGTGGCCGGGGCCGCAATCGACCAAGACACCGTCAGCGCATCGCTAAAGGCCGTCTTCTCGTCGATCAACAGGGTCTGGCAAGGCTCGCAGTCGTCCATTGGCAGCTCGGAGGAGGCGTCAGCCGCTTAACCGGTCGCCACGACCGCCATCGCAACTGCAATCATCGAGCCAGCCACTGCCGAAGACATACAGGCCCGCTCTGCGCAGCAGGCCTGTATGTCATTCTGGAACCGTCCTTTGCCTACTTGATCTTGCCTTCCTTGTACATGACGTGCTGCCGGACAACGGGATCGAACTTCTTGATCTCCATCTTGCCCGGCTGGTTGCGCTTGTTCTTCGTGGTCGTATAAAAATGACCCGTTCCAGCGCTGGATATCAGACGAATCTTTTCACGTGCGGCCTTAGCCATGCTACCTCCCCGAGTTAGACCTTGACGCCCCGGGCGCGCATCTCGCTGAGCACCTGATCGATGCCCTTCTTATCGATCGTACGCAGACCCTTCGCGGAGACACGCAACCGCACCCAGCGCCTCTCGCTGGCTACCCAGAAGCGTTGGTTGTGCAGATTAGGCAAGAAGCGGCGTTTGGTCTTGTTGTGCGCATGAGAGACATTGCAGCCGGTGAGCGGGCGCTTGCCCGTCACTTGACAAACCTTTGACATGGCGCGCCCTCCTGATCGGTTTCCGGCTGCCGACCGCAGCTCGGGTTTGCGTGCACTAGAAGACCGCGCTTTATAGCAAGCAACGCGCAATCACGCAACCTTCTCTTGGGTGATTCGGTATGCCGCGGTCGACAAGGCCTCTACAGCAGACCCCTCTCGGCCAGCGACGTGCCCTGGCCATCGCCGACGATGAGATGGTCGAGGACACGGATATCGACCAAGGCCAGCGCCTCCTTCAGGCGCTGTGTGATGTGCAGATCGGCCTGGCTCGGCTCGGCGACCCCAGACGGGTGGTTGTGCGCAAAGATCACGGCTGCAGCATTGCTCAGCAGCGCGTGCCGCACAACCTCGCGCGGGTGCACGCTGGCGCCATCGATCGTCCCGCGGAACAGCTCCTCGTAGCGGATCACCCGGTGGCGATTGTCAAGGAAGAGACAGGCGAAGACCTCGTGGGGATAGCCGTAGAGCCGTGACTTGAGGTATGCGCGGGTCGCCTCCGGGCTGGTCAGGACGTCGGCCCGGCGCATCTCCGCCTCCAGATAGCGCCGGCTCATCTCCAGCACGGCCTGCAGCTGGGCGAATTTCGCCAATCCCAGGCCTTTGCCCCGGCAGAAGGTCTGCTGATCGGCCGAGAACAGACCGGAGAGCCCCTCAAGCTCCGTCAACAGGTCGCGTGCGAGATCGACAGCGCTCTTGCCAGCGACACCTGTGCGCAGAAAGATGGCGAGCAGCTCGGCATCTGTAAGGGCCTGTGCCCCCCGCGCCAACAGTCGCTCGCGCGGACGCGCGTCCGCCGGCCAATCCGTGATGGGCATCCCTGCTGCCTCGAGTCCGACTGATAATCCGGCAATTTCATACGAACTCAGACCACCAGCACAATGGGTTAGCCCTGCCGCTCGCGCCGCCAAAGCACGCGTGTCGTCAGGTCATCCGGGCCCGATCGCGCGAGGGTAGTCCCAGCCGCGCATCCTTGGCTCGCGCCAAATGCGCTACACTGCGCGCCCATGTATCTGACTGATTCTCAGAGGGTCCACCGAGGTCGAGCATGAGCCAGGGCAAGCAGGTTCTCCTCGGCGTCTGTGGCGGCATCGCGGCCTACAAGAGCCCCGAATTGGTACGCCGCCTGCGGGATAGCGGGGCCGAAGTGCGCGTCGTCATGACCCGGTCGGCGCGGGCCTTCGTCACGCCCCTGACGCTGCAGACGGTGTCAGGGAGCCCGGTCCGCCAGGAGCTCCTGGATCCCGAGGCCGAGGCCGGCATGGACCACATCGAGCTGGCGCACTGGGCGAGTATCCTGTTGATCGCACCGGCAACGGCCCATCTGATCGCCCGGCTCGCACAGGGCCTTGCCGATGACCTGCTCACCACCTTGGCCTTGGCTACCACGGCACCGCTCGTGCTGGCTCCAGCGATGAACCATCGGATGTGGGCGCATCCGGCGACGCAGGAAAACCTCAAGCGCTTGATGGCCCGTGGTGCCCGTGTGCTAGGACCGGCATCCGGGCCACAGGCCTGTGGCGAGGTCGGTCCGGGGCGCATGCTCGAGCCTGCTGAGATCGTTGCTGCGATCGGCCCGGGCCCGTCGCAACCCCTGAGCAGGCGACGGGTGCTGCTCACCGCAGGGCCGACGCGCGAGGCGATCGATCCGGTCCGTTTCATCGGCAATCGGAGTTCCGGCCGCATGGGCTATGCCCTGGCCGAGTCCCTCATTCGACGCGGCGCCGACGTCGCACTCGTCAGCGGCCCATGCGCCATCGCCCCGCCGTTGGGGGCCGAGCTTGTATACGTGGAATCGGCGCGCGAGATGGCTGACGAAGTCATGGTCCGAATCGACGATTGCGATATCTTCGTCGCCGCCGCCGCGGTGGCCGACTACCGTCCGGCCCAGGTGGCGGCAGAAAAGATCAAGAAGGACCGCGCCGAGCTGACGATCAGTCTGGTTCGAAATCCCGACATCTTGGCCGACGTGACAGCCCGGCCGAATCGGCCCTTCGCGGTCGGTTTTGCGGCTGAGACAGATCAGCTCGAAGCGCATGCGTTGTCCAAGCTCCAGAGCAAGCGCCTGGACATGATCGCCGCGAACCAGGTCGCGGGCGGTGAGGGCGGCTTCGAGGTCGAAGAGAACGCGCTCGTCGTGCTTTGGCCAGGCGGGCGATCTGCGTTGCCGCTGATGCCCAAATCGCAGCTTGCTGACCGATTAGCGGACTTGATCATTGAGCGCTATCTTGCATCGCTTGCGGGTTAAGGTACTCGACCGACGCCTTGGTCTGGACTTCCCGCTACCCCACTATGCCACCGAAGGCTCGGCCGGCTTGGACCTTCGGGCCATGCTCAGCGAACCGCGCATCCTTGCTCCGGGCGCCACCGAGCTCCTGCCAACAGGGATGGCCATCCATATCGACGACCCGGGAGTGGCGGCGGTCATCCTCCCACGCTCGGGGCTCGGACACCGGCACGGCATCGTCTTGGGTAACTTGGTTGGCCTTGTCGACTCGGACTATCAGGGCCCGCTGTGCGTATCCTGCTGGAACCGCGGCGAAGAGCCCTACGAGATCCGGGTCGGCGAGCGGATCGCCCAGCTGGTCCTGGTGCCGGTGCTGCGAGCGCACCTGGAGCTTGTCGAGGAGCTTGTTGCGTCGCCGCGCGGCGCTGGCGGCTTCGGACACACTGGCCGTGACTGACCCGTGCCGATTCGGGTGGCGTCTGGCCCTGCCGCGATCGAATACACGACTGACATGGAGGCCTCAGCGATGGTCACAGCGAAAGGCAAGAGGCGAGCGAGGCGCGCCGCTCAGTCAGAACGAGCCGGCGCGCCGACGATGGCATCGCGCTGGACGACGCCTTTCGGAATGATCGCTCTGATCGTGACGCTCGGGCTGGCCGCGGCAATTGCGCACGCCGCCTGGCAGGATCGGGCCGAGGATACACGGCGCCTGACGGCCTGGGCCGAGGCCGTCCATGCCCGACTTACGCACGAGCTGGAGCAGCTACACGCGACCTTGCGCGCCTGGGGCGACGACGAGACGCTGCGGGACGCGCTAATCGCCGCTGACGGGCGCGCCATTCGGCGCATCGAAGAAGGGCTGCGCCGCGCCATGCCGACGGCTTTGGCGATCCATGTCCGGACCCGAGAAGCAGCCCTCTCGCCAACCGGCGAGGATCCGGATCTCAGTTTCGCCGGTCGCGACCTCGTCCGCCAGGCCGTCGAGACCGGCGAGCTGACGATGCTCGAAGCGCACCGTGTGGCGCAGGCGCAGCGCCATCTGGCGATCGCCGGCCCCGTCCGCAGTGAGGACAGCGGCGAGGTCTCCGGGGTCGTCTACCTGGCGCTGCCAGCAACGATGTTGCCTGAGACAGGCGGCGCGATCCGAGGCCTGGGGCAGATCCACTATCAGCAGCGCATCGGTGAGACATTCGTCGCCATTGACCCGCCGAGCACACCCGCCGCCCCGCAGGGCCCCCCGGCTCAGGTGACCCCGGTTGCTGGCACGCGCCTCGCCGTTGCGGCCTGGCGTGAGTCCGGGGCCGGGCTCGGCCCAGCGCGGCTCGGGGCGATGCTGGGCATATATCTCGCGGTGCTCGCGCTTACGGCGCTGGTGCTCGCATGGTCTCACCGTCGCCTGGATCGGGCCTTGTCAGCGGACATCGTCGAGATCCTCGCCGTGATGGAAGATCACATCGAGCGGCGGACCTCGCGCGAGGTGCAATGGCAGTTTCGCCCGATGCAACTCCTGTCCGAGCAGATGCTGCTACTTCTGCATCGCACGATCGGCGTACCGGCCAATCTAGCCCAAACCGCGACTGAGCCGGCCGAGATCGAGGTGGCCGGCAAAGAACGCGAACCGCGTCGCGGGACTGAGCTCCGCAAGCCAGATGAGGACAACGAAGACCTCGCGGCGGAGATCGACGCCCTGCTCGCCAGGCATCCGCGCCAAACCGATGCAGCGGGCACGCCGACCTCGCGCGGCGCCGCGGACCCGCCGGCGAATGTCTTCCGTGGGCCCCACATGCGCGGCCGGCACGATACCGAGCTCAACGAGGCTCTCGCCCGTGAGATCGGTCTGGCCCTGGGCAGCGAGATGGCGGCAGAGGGCCAACGCACCGTCTACGTCGGCCAAGACACCGCCTCGGCCTCGCAGACACTGAGCACAGCGCTCGCGGATGGGCTATGCGCCTGCGGTTGCGATGTGATCGAACTCGGAGTCGCGCCCGCCCCTCTGGTCTACTTCGCGGCCTGCCACGAAGGCGAGCACGCTGGCGTGGTCATCACAGTAGACTGCCATGAGCCCGAACAGAGCGAGATCAGGGTGCTGTTGCAGGGCGAATTTCTCGCCGCCGAGCGGCTCGACGCACTGCGTGAACGGATCCTCCACCAGGATTTCGTCGCCGGGTCCGGTGCGCGCCGCGCCGGGGATGTCACTGACACCTACCTCACTCGCATCGACCAGGATGTCGCCCTCGCGCGCGTCTTGAAGGTCGTCTTGGATTGTGCGGGCGGTGCCGCCGCGCGAATCGTTCCAGCTCTATACCGGCGGCTCGGCTGTCAGGTCATCGAGCTCGACGGCGCCGATGCCGGCGAGTCGCCTGCCAGTCGCCCGGCGGACCCGGCGCAGCCAGCCGATCTCCAAGCACTGGCCAAACGCGTCGTACACGAGAAAGCGGACCTTGGTCTGGTCTTCGACTGCGACGGAGATCGGCTCGGCATCATAGGCTCGGACGGCGGCTTCGTCGCCGCCGATCGGGTCCTGATGCTACTGGCCGTGGATATCTTGTCGCGGCATCTTGGCGCTGACGTCATCTGCGATGCCGCCTGCACGCGCCGTCTTCCTGTCGAGGTACGCCAGCACGGTGGGCGGGTCCTGCTGTGGCGCTCGGAGCCGGCCGCACTCCTCGCCAAGCTCCGCGAGACCGGCGCTGCAATTGCAGCATCGCTGAGTGGGCATTTCGTTGTCGCCGAGCGCTGGCTCGGGCTCGACGACGCCATCTATGCAAGTGCCCGAGTGCTCGAGCTTCTCGCGCTCGACCCGCGTCCGAGCGCCGAGGCGCTAGCACCCCTAGCAGGCGGCCTGACGACCCCGGAGCTCTATGTGTCCGTGGCTGAGGGCGAGGACTTGCGTCTTCTAGACAAGGTAACCGACCTGGCGCGGCAGCACACCGAAGCACAGCTCAGCACGGTCGACGGTCTGCGTGCTGAGCTAGAATCCGGCTGGGGGCTGATGCGGCCCGCAGCGACCCATGCCGGGCTGGTCTTTCGCTTCGAGGCCGACACTGAAGCGGCGATGGCAATGGTCCAAGACCTCTTCCGGGGTTGGGTCGCACGGGTCGCCCCTGGTCTCGAGCTGCCGTTTTGAGATTGGGCCCTGCGCATTACCGGGAACTGTTTTCCGGTGATTGCCTCACACAGGAGCATTCATGTCACTGCCAAGCGAGCATGCCCGCAACATTGCCCATGTCCTGATCGAGGCCTTGCCCTATATCCAGCGCTTCCGTGGCAAGACAATGGTGATCAAGTACGGTGGCAACGCCATGGTCGACACCGTCTTACAGCAGGGATTCGCCCGCGATGTCGTGCTCATGAGGCTGGTCGGAATTAACCCCGTCGTCGTGCACGGCGGCGGACCGCAGATCGGGCACCTGCTGCAGCGTCTCGGCAAGGCCAGCGAGTTCGTCCAGGGCATGCGGGTCACCGACAGCGAGACGATGGACGTTGTCGAAATGGTACTCGGAGGTCTGGTCAACAAGGAGATTGTGAATCTGATCAATCGCCAGGGCGGTGCGGCGGTCGGGCTGACCGGCAAGGATGGTGACCTGATCCGGGCGCGGAAATTGACGTTTCAGCGCGATGCGCCGGAGCTCACTGCCCCTGAGATCATCGATCTCGGTCACGTGGGCGAGGTGGAGAGCATCGATGTCAGCGTCGTCAATATGCTTGTGCAAGGCGGCTTCATACCCGTGATCGCGCCAATCGGCGTGGGCGCAGACGGCTTCTCCTACAACATCAATGCCGACCTCGTCGCCGGCAAGATCGCCGAGATCCTTGCGGCCGAAAAGCTGGTCCTCCTCACCAACACAGCGGGTATTCTCGATGAGCATGGCAGGCTCATCGCCGAGCTGGAGGCCGGACGGGTCGCCGAGATGATCCGTCAGGGCGTGATCTACGGTGGCATGCTGCCCAAGGTGCAGTGCGCGGTCGAGGCGGTGCTCGGTGGCGTGCAAAGCGCCCACATCCTCGATGGGCGCATCGCGCATGCGTTACTGCTGGACCTGTTTACCGATGAAGGTGTCGGCACCTTGATCCGCAGGAGGTGACTGGGTCGACGGCGTGGCGTGACTGGCGGGCGTACGTCCCAGGGCCTCGCGGAAGCTACGTAACAAGACGGCCGCGCGCGGGTCGAGGCACTCCTGGCTATCGCCGCGGCGTGCTTGGCACTGAACATCGAGGAACAGCACCGCGCCATCACCTTCACGGTCGCGAATCCTCGAGAGGATCAACCCAATCTCGTCCGGCTTTCGGGGCGTGGCGGTGACGATCAGGTTATCTCGGGTCATGCGGATCGGCGTCGTCGCCTGCTGGCCGACAAAGTCGCGGGCCAGTCGCCAGAGTGCATCGCATCGGGTCCGGTCGGAGCAAGTGACAAGATTGGGGATACTCTCGCGGTCAAAGGTCTCCGAGGCTCCAAGCGTGCGCGCCGGCATGCGATCGTCCGGTAAGCCCGCAAGCTGCCGGTAGCGCTTGAGATCCCTGTCAAAGGCCTCCCGTATGTCTTGTTTCTGCTGCTCTTGCTCGATGATGCCGGCATAGGCCTCACGAATCGTGGCCTCGCTCTTTTGGATGCTGTCGCGGACATGCTCCGGCACGGGCTTGCCTGCGCGCTCGAGATCCGCCGCTTCAGCGTAGAGGTCCATCAGCCACTCTTGCTGTCGCCGGATATGGTTGCGGGCCACGCCAATCAACGCGTCAATACCGGCCAGCTTCCCTTCGCGCGCCATCACGAGATCGTCGGGAGAACGGTACGTGCGGAGCAGGACCTTGTCGGCCTCCGCTTGCTGCTCGATGAGGCGCTGTTGCTGGATCCGTAACCGCTCCAGTTCTTCCTCACGGAGCCGCTCCTCGAGCGTCTTGGTCGGCGGCACAGACTCGACGGCTATGCCGGTATCGGTGATCCTCGTATGGCCGCGATCGACCTTGTCGGGCGGGATCTTGTCCGAATAATGGACAGTGCCGTCTTCATCGGTCCAGCGATAGATGCGCTCTGCCGCGGCCATTCCGCTGATCGCTATGGCCATAAATAGGCCAAGAAGGACCCGGAGCAGATCAGACACCTTGCGAAGCGCGCACGAGCTGTGGCCACGCCGCGACGTCGGAGGGATCTCCCTCGAGCGCGCTCGCCACACGTCAGCCCCGACTGGTATCCCCGGCGCATTAGGGCGCCGCGGGGCGCATGAAACCGGCGGGCCATTGCGGAATCTGCCGAGATCAACCATCGCGATCTGTCGCGCCGGGCGTGGCTGCTCCCGAGCGAGCGCCATACTGCTCGCGGTACCGCCGCACGGCAACCAGGTCCGCTTCGCAGACCGGGCTCCGGTCGAGGAATTCGATAAGCGTATCGAGGGTCACAATCGGCGCCACGGGCAAGCCGAGCTCAAGTCGGACCTGCTCCACCGCCGACCGCTCACCAGTACCGCGTTCTTGACGATCGAGCGCGATGACGACGCCGGCCGGCTCAGCGCCCTCGCGACGAATGATGTCGACGGATTCCCGCACGGAGGTACCGGCCGTGATCACATCGTCGACTATCAACACGCGCCCTTGGAGCGGCCCTCCGATGAGCGTCCCTCCTTCGCCGTGATCCTTTGCCTCTTTCCGGTTGAACGCATAGGGCATATCGAGCCCGTCGTGCGCAGCGAGGGCGATAGCGGAAGCGGTGACCAAGGGTATGCCCTTGTACGCTGGTCCGAAGAGCGTGTCGGCCGGGATGCCGGCGGCACGAATCGTCTGAGCGTAGCATCGCCCCAGCTGCAACAGGCGGCGGCCCGTATTGAAGAGGCCGATGTTGAAGAAGTACGGACTGCGACGTCCCGACTTGAGAGTGAAGGCACCGAAACGCAGGGCACCCGTGTCGATGGCGAGGCGCAGAAATTCCTCTTGATAATCGAGCATTACCCTTGGCTCACATCACTCTTGAGATTGGTCATCATATCCCGCCATCTCGCGTCCGGCTGGCCTCGCCGACCGTCCAACAACCGCCCGTCATGAGCTGCTGCGCCGTGACGGTGTCATGCCAAAGGACCGAAGACAGGGGCGGCTTTGGCTCGTCGGGGCCCAAGTTGGAGAATGGCATCGCACCAGGCTAGCACAGCGAGAAAGCGACGCGGCGGCCGCGCCGAGCGTCTCGATTAGCACACCAAAATATCTTTCTATTATAACCTCTTGGTGGCGTCCCGCGCGCGACCGCCCTCGGGATTTCCCGAATGGTGGCACCCTCCGGGGCTCATGGTTCCGCATGCGCTACGTGTCGCCAGCGGCAGGGCGCTGAACGCGTACTATGAAATTCGCGCAGCAGGTTCGGTCCCTCGTCCTCTGGGAGAGGGTCGGGGTGAGGGAATGAGGGAGCGATCAGGGGCGAGGCGAACTTTCATCGTCTGGGGTGGCTTGCCTCACCCCATGATCGTCAGGCTGCTGTGAATCGGGCTCGTGCCGCGCGTCGTCGCGACTGGGATCGAGCGGAATCCGCTCGGCCGGCGACGCCTCGACCTCACCCGTCAGCGGCGCATCGGACGGCGCGAAAGGCTCGCGTGCACTGGCGGCCGCCCCAGCCAGCTCGAGGCCGTCGCTGATCTCGGCGGCCTCCTCGAGCATCGGCTCCGGCTCCTCGGCTTCAGCCGCCAACGGCTCATGGGCCAACACGACGGCGCCGAGCGGTGGGACGCGAATCGGCAACGAATGCGGGCGCCCCATCCATTCGATAGGCTCAGCGACCGCGCCGCCCTGATTGCCGACATTGCTGCCACCATAGCACTCGGCATCCGAGCTGAGCGCCTCGCGATAGAAGCCGGGTAACGGGACACCGATGCGGTAGTTCTCGCGCGGTACTGGAGTGAAGTTGATCACTACGGCGACGACGGCCTCGCCGCCACGGTCTTTGCGCAGATAGCTCAGCACCGACTGGGAGCTATCGTGGCAGTCGATCCACTCGAAGCCGCCGCTCTCGAAATCGACCTCGTGCAGGGCCGGCAGAGCGCGATGCAACTGGTTCAGATCCGCTACCAGACGCTTCAAGCCCTGATGTTGTGGGCGATCGAGCAGATACCAGTCGATCTCGGCGGCGGCATCCCACTCCCGACCGTGCCCAAACTCGCAGCCCATGAACAAGAGCTTCTTGCCGGGGTAGGTGAACATGTAGGTGTAGAGCAGACGCAGCGACGCGAACTTCTGCCAGGCATCGCCAGGCATCTTGTCGAGCATCGAGCGCTTTCCGTGTACGACCTCGTCGTGGGAGAACGGCAGGACGAAGTTCTCGGTAAAGGCGTAGAGCAGACCGAAGGTCAGTTGGTCGTGGTGATAGTGGCGATAGACCGGGTCCTTGGCCATGTAGGTCAAGGTGTCGTGCATCCAGCCCATATTCCATTTCATGCTGAAGCCGAGCCCACCGAGGTAGGTGGGTCGCGAGACCGCCGGCCACGAAGTCGATTCCTCGGCAATCATGAGCGTGCCGGGGTGCTGGTCGTGGGTGACGGCATTGAGCTGACGTAGGAAGTCCACCGCATCAAGATTCTCGTTGCCGCCGTACTTGTTCGGGATCCAGTCACCGGGCTGGCGCGAATAGTCGAGATAGAGCATGGAGGCCACGGCATCAACGCGCAGCCCGTCGATGTGGAGCTCATCTATCCAATACAGCGCGCTGGATAACAGGAAATTCTTCACCTCGTTGCGCCCGTAGTTGAAGATCAGCGTACCCCAGTCGCGATGCTCCCCCTGCCGCGGATCGGCGTGCTCGTACAGAGCGGTGCCATCGAAGCAGGCCAGCGCGTGAGCATCTCTTGGGAAATGGGCGGGCACCCAATCCAGCAGCACACCGATGCCCCGTTGGTGGAGATGGTCGACGAAGAAGCGGAAATCATCGGGGTTCCCAAAGCGGCTCGTCGGGGCGAAATAGCCGGTTGTTTGGTAGCCCCAGGAGCCATCGAAGGGATGCTCGGTGACAGGCAAGAGCTCGATGTGTGTGAACCCCAACTGGCTCACATACTCGGCCAATTCGATCGCAAGATCTCGGTAGTTGAGGAAGTCCCCATCCCGGGATCTGCGCCAGGAGCCCAGGTGTACCTCGTAAACGGACATCGGGCGATGCTGCCAATCAGCATTGGCGCGCGCCGCGAGCCACGCCTGGTCGCGCCACTGATACTGCGATGGACCGCAGATGATGCCAGCGGTCTGAGGTCGTCGCTGGTAGGCATGCGCGTAGGGGTCGATTTTGATGTGAATATGACCGTGCTGGTCCCGGATCTCAAACTTGTAATAGCCTCCAAGCGGGGCCTCTGGGATGAACAGCTCCCAGACGCCCGTTCCACCCCGTGCGCGCATCGGATGGGTACGGCCATCCCAACGGTTGAAATCCCCAACGACGCTCACGCGTGCGGCGTTTGGCGCCCAGACAGCGAAGAGGACACCCACGACCCCTTCGGCGGTGTGTGGGTGGGCCCCCAGGAACCGGTAGGCGTGCCAATGGCGGCCCTGGCCAAACAGATGCAGATCGAAGTCGGCAAGCTGGGGGGGGAAGCAGTACGGGTCGTGGTAATGATGGATCGTGCCGGATGCGTCGTACCAATGCAGTCGGTAGCGCTCCGGGACCAGGTCTGCATCGCCTTGCCACTCGAACAGGCCAGTCCCTGGGATGCGCTCGAGCTCAACACCACTCTCGACAATACGCACCCTCTCGGCACGGGGCAGGAACGCCAGCACGCACGCTTGGCCGTTTGCAGCATGGCGCCCCAAGGTCTCGAAAGGATCGTGATGACGAGCCTCAATGATGCGCTGATGCGCATCGGAGAGCGTCATGGGCGTGACGTTAGGATCTGACATGGCGAGCCGAATTCCTTATGCAATAGATCAGCGCGAAACACACGGGGAGATATCGATGAGCCGGAGGCCGCGGATCGACCGGAGAGGCCCCGCGGTGCAAGGGAGCCGAGGATCGTCTCGGTCCGCCGGGGTGCGGGCGGGGCCATCTACCCACGCGGCGAGGACCATCGAGATGGTACCATAAGCGGGTGAGCGCGCGACGCGGGCCTCGGGCAACAGCGTCAGAACGGCCATGCCGGCAACGCACCAATTTTGATCGCTAAGGCCGAAGCAAGGAGTAGAGGAGCTATGCCAGACAACAATCCCCGCTTCGTCAGTCGCCTGACGCGCAAGACCCTGGCCCTGATCTTGGCCGGCGGTCGCGGCTCCCGGCTCATGCACCTGACCGCCTGGCGTGCCAAGCCGGCAGTGCCCTTTGGCGGGAAGTTCCGAATCATTGATTTTCCGCTGTCCAATTGCATCAACTCGGGGATTCGGCGCATTGGCGTCCTTACGCAGTACAAGGCCCACTCGCTGATCCTGCACATACAGAAGGGATGGGGTTTCCTGCGCGGCGAGTTCGGTGAATTCGTGGAGCTCTGGCCGGCCCAGCAGCGCGTCGCAGAGATGTCCTGGTATGCCGGAACCGCCGATGCGGTCTTCCAGAACATCGATATCATCCGCAATCACGCGCCGGAGTATGTCTTGATCTTGGCGGGCGACCATATCTACAAGATGGATTACGGTGCAATGATCGCCCAACATGTTGAATCCGGAGCCGATCTCACCGTTGGCTGTATCGAGGTGGAGCGTTCCAGAGCGAAGGAGTTCGGCATCATCGCGATCGATGATGAGCAGAATGTCGTGCGCTTTCAGGAGAAACCGGCCGAGCCGCAGACGCTACCAGGACGCGACGACACTTGCCTGGCCTCCATGGGCATCTATGTCTTCAATCGTTCGTTTCTGTTCGAGCAATTGTTTAAGGATGCCGACACGCCTGGATCAAGCCACGACTTCGGCAAAGACATTATCCCCAGCATTATCGGCAAGTATCGCGTGCTGGCCTATCCTTTCCTCGATGCCCGCAGCGGCGGCCAGGCCTACTGGCGGGACGTCGGGACAGTCGATGCCTTCTGGGAGGCGAACCTCGAGCTGATCGGCGTGACACCGCCGCTGAACCTGTATGACAAGTCTTGGCCGATCTGGACCTACCAGGAGCAGCTACCGCCGGCGAAGTTCGTCTTCGATGACGAAGACCGTCGTGGCATGGCCGTCGATTCCATGGTCTCCGGGGGCTGTATCATCTCCGGTTCAACGGTGCGCCACTCGCTGCTGTTCTCCAATGTGCGCGTGAACTCGTTCGCCTACGTCGAGAATTCGGTCGTCCTGCCCGATGTCCAGATCGGGCGGAATTGCGAGATCCGCAATGCTGTCATCGACCGGTATTGCCACATCAAGGAGGGCAGCGTGATCGGCCTCGATCCAGCCGCCGACCGCAAAGCGGGCTTGTATGTCACGGCCGGCGGCGTCACCCTGGTCACGCCCGAGATGATCGGCCAGCAGATCAACTACATTCGCTAGCGGCAACGCAAATTCCCGCCTGTCCTCGGACCCGAGGCGGGCACCAAGGTGGCCGCGCCCGCCGCTAGAGCGGGACAACGAAACCACTGCAGAACGGAACGAACGGTCCCGATGTTGAGTGAAGACACACCGCCCTCGGCCAGCCAGGATCATCGTCGGGCTGGGATTTTGCTCCATCTCACATCGCTGCCCGGAGACGGCTGTTGCGGCGATCTCGGCTCCGAAGCTCATCATTTCATCGGCTTTCTCGCGGATTGCGGCATCAGTGTGTGGCAGATGTTGCCGGTCGGCCCGACCCAAAACGATCGTTCGCCCTATCAGTCCAGCTCGGTGCACGCCGGCAATCCACGTCTGATTGCGCTCGGACCTTTGGTTGAGCGCGGCTGGCTCACGCAGGACGAAGCTGATGCGCTCGGTGAGTCGGATGACGGCAAGGCGCGGGCGCTGCGCATCAGCTACAACCGCTTTCGCTATGGGGCCGATGAAGGCGATCGTCATGAGCTGGCCGGGTTCGCTGCGGAGCACAGCTACTGGCTCCCGGACTACACGCTGTTTCGCGCGCTCCGCGAGGAGCTCGGTCAGTGCTGGTGGCATTGGCCGGATCCATTGCGACACCGCGACCCGGCCGCGCTGGGAGAGGCGCGCGAGCGCCTGGCCGACGATCTCGACTACATTACCTTCGAGCAATACCTGTTCTTCAACCAGTGGCAGGCCCTGCGCGACCACGCCGAGCTGCGCGGGATTCGGCTATTCGGCGACATGCCGATCTTCGTTGCTCATGACAGCGCCGAGGTCTGGGCACGACCGCAGGACTTCGACCTCAATGCCGATGGTAGCCTCAGGGTTGTAGCCGGCGTACCGCCGGATTATTTCTCGGCGACCGGCCAGCGCTGGGGCAATCCCATCTACCGCTGGGAAGAGGTCGTCGCCGACGGCTTCCGCTTCTGGATCGACCGTATCCGCACCCAGCTGCGGCTCTTCCACATGGTGCGCATTGACCACTTCCGGGGTTTCGAGTCCTATTGGGAGATCCCGGCAGAGGAGCCGCACGCCATCAATGGACGCTGGGTGAAGGCACCGGGCGAAGCCCTATTCGCCCGACTCAACGAACATTTCGGCCAGATCCCGCTGATCGCCGAGGATCTGGGACTGATCACGGAAGAGGTCGAGGCGTTGCGTAAGCGCTTCCGCCTTCCAGGCATGAAGGTCATGCAGTTCGCGTTCTCGGGTGGCCCGGCCAATCCCTACCTACCGTTTCACCACGACCGCGACTCGGTGGTCTACACCGGCACCCATGACAACGATACGACCTTGGGCTGGTATGACTCGCTGCCGGAAGGCGACCGCGACTATGTCGACGAATACCTCGGCTGGCCGTCCGAGGCGATGCCTTGGCCCCTCGTGCGTTGCGCGCTCGCGTCGCGCTCGCACCTCACAGTTCTGCCCCTGCAGGACATCCTCGACCTGGGCAGCGAGCATCGTATGAACACGCCAGGAACTGACGGCGCCAAGAACTGGATCTGGCGCTTCGCCTGGGACGACGTACCCCCGGATCTGCCGGAAAGGGTGCGTCGGATGATCGGTCTCTACGGTCGTCTCGTTGAATAAGCTCCAGCACGTCCGAGCGTCTATCTTGACCGATCGAAGCCGACCCGCAGCCTCTTACACTGGCGGGAGGCAACCCGCAAGCGCCGCGCGGAGAGCTGGCGGCAACGGGCACTTGCCCCCAGCCGCTGCGGAGATGCAGACGTGGACCGTCCGCGCCGCAGCGCACCGCCGTCCCTCCGATCCGCGGAAATCGTATGTCAACGTGAAAGCGCTCCGGCCGATCTCAGCGACCGATACCGCAACGTTTACCATATCGCCATGTCTCATGGGAGCCGAATAGTCGGCTTCCGCATGGACGAGGGGCAACTGCCACCGCTGCGCCCGGATGAGGCCGTCGAGCGGAAAGCCGAGATCGGCCATGAAGGCCTCGTAGGCATCATGGGCATGCCGAAACAGGTGACCGAAAAACATCACGCCCGCGGCGTCTGTGTCGTGGAGCCTGACCGTGAACCGGCCATGAAAGGGGACCTCGCGGTTGTTCACGGCGATTCCGTCGGGACAGCCTCTAATCCAGTACGCCGGGCTTGAGCGACGGCGTCGGCATGAAGCCACTGCCCGGCTCCTGCGGCAGATCGATCCATCCACTGCTTGCGACAGGGGGACGACCGAGATCCGCCACCAGCCAGGGCGAGGTCGCCAGGCCATGCGGCGGCTGGCCCTTCAGCGCCGCGGCCAGCTGCAGCATAGGCCAGACCCCCGCCGCCGATTCGATTAGGCTCGTGACCACGACCTCGAGGCCTGCTGCGATGGCGCGCTCGGCGCAGGCAAGCGTCGCGCACAAGCCACCCTGGGCGGGGGGCTTGAGGACCCAGCGCCGCACACCTAGCGCCGCTGGATCGGGATGGGACCAGCCGGCCTGCTGATCGAAGCAGTCGGGCTGGTGCAGGGATTCATCGAGGGCCAACGGAAAGTCTGCAAGGGTCTGCAGTGCGCGGAGATCCTCCGGCCGGGGACGGCGCAGCGGTTCCTCGAGCGCCTCGATCGGCAGTCCGGCCAAGCCTTCCAGGACCTGCAGCGCATGGGGCATATCCCAGGCGCCATTCGCGTCGAGCCGCAGAGTCACGCCCGCAGGGAGCCTGTCCGCTAGCGCGCGCAAGTGCGCGAGCTCGATCTCCGGCTCGTCAACGCCGACCTTCAGCTTGAGCACACGAAAGCCGGCATGCCAAGCCGGCTCGGCCCGCGCCGCCGTGGCGGGTCCGACCGGGCCGAGCATCGTGTTGACGGCGACTCGACACAAGGGCTCGGAGACAAGCCGTTGGCGTAACGTCTCGCCGGACTGCCTGACCGAAAGGTCGAGCAATGCACATTCGCACGCGAAACGGGCTGCTGGTGTTGGACCCGGCGCACCGCCCAGACTAGCGACGGCCTCCTCTAGAGGCCGTCCGACCAAATCGCGACGCCAACGAGAGAGCGCCTCGTGCGCCAAGCTTGGCGCCTCGGTACCGGCGGCTGGTAACGGTGCACAATCGCCGAATCCGGCGACGTCGCCCGCCGCGGCGCGCACGATCCAGCCCCGACGCTCCCCCAGCGCGCCGCGGGCGCTCGTCCAGGGCCGGCGCAGCCGCAGCCGGTAGGGAATCAGGTCGACGCACTCGATCATTAGAGTGAAATCCGCGCAGCACGTTGGCTCCCGCGCCCTCTGGGAGAGGGTTGGGGTGAGGGAACGATCAGGGGCGAGGCGACATGTCATGGTCCGGGGTGGCTCGGCTCGCCCCATGATCGGTACCATGAAAATCGCGTAGCACCTTCGCTCCCTCGCCCCCTGGGAGAGGGTTGGGGTGAGGGAACGATCAGGGGCGAGGCGACATGTCATGGTCCGGGGTGGCTCGGCTCGCCCCATGATCGTTAGCCCGATGGCAAAGCGAGACCAACCGCAAGGAGCACAACTAGAGCCACCGCATAGCGCGCGGTCTGTGCGAGCAGTCGGTTGAGCTCGTGCCCGTTCGCTCCCCGGTAGAGCTGTGCGATCAGCACACCGGCCAGCGGCAGGGCCGCGAGCACCGGCCAGGTCTGACCCGGCAGCGCCACCGCGAAGAGCAACGGATAAGGCATGAGCAGGAATGCGGCATAGGCCGCTCGGGCCCCAGAATAGCCGAGGTAATGGCAGAGCGTGCGCCGGCCAGCCTGGCGGTCGGTCTCCAGATCCCGGTAGTTGTTCAACAAAAGCACGGCGGCCGCGGGCAGCCCCAGCGCAAGCCCGATGGCAACCGGCCTCGCATCGAGAGTCAAGGTCTGCAGGAAATAGGTGCCGGTGACGGCTGCGACGCCGAAGAACAGCAGGACGAACAGCTCCCCGTAAGGCCCGTAAGCGATCGGTCGTGGGCCACCGGTATAGGCATATCCAGCGGCCAACGAGGCGAGACCCAGCAATAGGATCGGCCAGCCTCCGCGCCAGACGAGAAATAGGCCGAGTACCAAGGCGGCCGCGAAGGCGAGATGTGCTGCGCCCTTGACCTGACGCACGCTGAACCAGCCTTGCGCGGCGGCCCGAGGCGGCCCGAGACGTGACCCCGTATCATTGCCGCGCTCGAAATCGGTGGCGTCATTATGCAGGTTCGTGCCGACCTGTATCGCGATGGCGGCCAACAGGGTGATGACCGCGGTCGCGATCGCCACGCGACCGGTCTCGGCAAAGGCCACCACGAGACCGGCCATGACCGGCGCGACAGCGAGGAGGAGCGTCTTGGGGCGTGCGGCCGCCACCCAGCGGCCGACGGTGTCCACAGCCATCGGCATGGCTAAGGTCGGCGCGGGAACTTGGTGAAATCCGGCGCGCGTTTTTCCAAGAAGGCGTCGCGCCCCTCGCGGCCCTCCCCGGTCGTGTAGAAGAGGGCCGTCGCATTGCCGGCCAGCTCCTGGATCCCGGCGAGGCCGTCGCTATCGGCATTGAAGGCCGATTTAAGCAGGCGCAGCGCTGTCGGCGAGAGCCTGAGCATCTCGCGGCACCACTGCACCGTGACCGCCTCGAGCTGCGACAGTGGGACGACGGCGTTGACCAGGCCCATGTCCAGGGCCTCTTGGGCGTCGTACTGGCGACAGAGAAACCAGATCTCCTTGGCCTTCTTGAGTCCGACGGTGCGCGCCAAGAGCCCGGCCCCGAAGCCGGCATCGAAGCTACCGACGCGCGGCCCGGTCTGGCCAAAACGCGCATTGTCGGCGGCGATGCTGAGGTCGCAGATCAGATGCAGCACATGACCGCCACCGATCGCATAGCCAGCGACCATGGCCACGGCCGGTTTCGGCAAGCTGCGGATCTGGCGCTGTAGCTCCAGGACATTGAGGTGCTGAACCCCAGCGTCGTCGCGATAGCCCTCGTCGCCGCGAACACGCTGATCACCCCCGGAGCAGAACGCCAGATCACCAGCCCCGGTGAGGATGATGACGCCAATCTCTGGATCCATGTGGGCACAACGAAAGGCGTCGATCAGCTCCCGCACCGTCTGCGGGCGGAAGGCATTGCGCACCTCAGGGCGATTGATCGTGATCTTGGCAATCCCCTCAGCCTGCTGATAGAGGATGTCGCGGTACGGCGCATCCGCCAGCATCGCCCATGCGATGGGCTGTGCCTCGCCCGTTGGATCTTCGTTGTGTGTCACAGCCACCCTCTGTACGACTCGTTAAGCATGCGTCCGATCCGGCTCATCAGCTCGCGACAAGCCGCCATTGAACGGAATTCTCTCAATCTGGTCAGCTTGGCCGCCATCGGCAGGCTTCGCATATGCTCGTCTGACCCGCTCCACAGCCAATCTCACCCTCCCTCACAGACCCTGTCCTGCGCGATCCGTCGCCAGAACCGCTCGTGGCTCTGTTGACTGCGCTCGGCATCGATCCGCACCTCTACAAGGGCCGGAGTCTTTGTCGCGAGTACCTCGGCCAGCGTCTGCTCCGCGGAGGCATCGCTCTCGACCGACCGATGTCTGATGCCGAAGGGCCGTGCCAACTCGCCGAGCGCGACCGGCACCGGCGTGCGCCAAAGCCGCTCGAGCCCCGGCAGGTGTCGCTGCGGCAGATAGTCGAAGATGCGGCCACCACCATTATTCAGGACAAAGAGGGGCCGGTCGAGTCGACCAGCGAGCAAGAGGCCGCTGAGGTCGTGGCACAGGGCCAGGTCACCGAGCAGCCCCCAGGTCGGGCGCCCGGCTGCGTTCAGACCGGCAAGAGTCGATGCCTGCCCATCGATCCCACTCACGCCCCGGTTAGCGAACAGGGAAAGCGGCCGATCGCGTGTTCCAGACCAGGTATCCAGCTGGCGGATTGGTAATGAGTTCGCGCAGAACAGGCCCTCCTGGCTCGGGAGGCGCGCCATCAGCGTGCGGAGGAGATGCCCCTCGAACCAACGCGACTCGGCCAGATGCTCATCCGCGAGCGCCGCGACGCGCTCCTCGGCCCGCCACCAGCGCGCCAGCCATTCGGGATCGGCCTGCACAATCCCCTCGGCCCGGCTGAGCCAAGAAAGATAGTGAGTCGCGTCGGCCCCGATCTGGATCTTGGCGTCATGAGTGGGGTCGCACCAGGCGCCGCGCGGATCGAGGAGAACGGCAGGCACTCCACTCAACCACTGCGTCAGCGTCTTGGAGACCGGGCTGCCACCGAGCCGCACGACCCAATCGGGCCGCAACGCCGCTGCCGCGCTGCGATTCCGCAGCAGGCTGTCGTAGTGGGCAAGCCGCGCCTGCGACGCGTGGCCGCAACGGAGACCAGAAAGCGGGTCGACGAGCACCGGCAAATGCAGGGCACTGGCACAGGACCACAGCGCTTGGACGAGGGCCGGGTCATGATCCCCCGGTCCGCAGCAGATCAGACCGCGGCCACGCAAAGGCGCGTGCCACGCGCGGTCAGCCGATGGGAGGTCCGGAGCAGCATGTAGGGCAGCGAGCCCTTCATGCTCCCCAGGCATTGGTGTCGTCTGAGCTCGAACTCCCGTCAGGCAATCCGGACCGGGGATCAGCGGCTCATCGAAGGGCAGGTTGATGTGCACCGGCCCCGGGTGCCCTCCGGTGCTGACAGCGGCAGCACGCACGCCCAGCGCCCGCTGGGCCTTCATCGCCGCGGGCGTATCCAGCGGCCGGCCGGGGTCGTGGAACTCCCGCACAAAGCGGCCGAAAAGATTCACCTGGTCGATAGTCTGATTCGCGCCCCAGCCTCGTAGCTCTGGTGGCCTATCGGCCGAAAGCAAGATCAGCGGGACGCCCCATTCGGCCGCCTCGATAACGGCTGGAAACCAATGGGCCGGCGCACTCCCCGATGTGCACAGGAGCGCAACCGGCCGCCGTGCACCGCGCGCAAGCCCCAGAGCGAAGAAGGCGGCGCTCCGCTCATCAAGCACCGGCGTGAGCTTGAGATCGGGTCGGCGCTGGGCCGCCAACACCAATGGCGTCGAGCGGGAGCCGGGAGAGAGCACCAGCTCACGCACGCCGCCCCAGATCAAGCCGTCGATGAGCGCCAAGGACCAACGCAGGCTGCAGCAGGCCGGGTCGCTGAGCTCGTCGGCGCTCACGCGAAACGCAGCGCCATCAGCATGGCCGCCAGCTTGTCTTCGGTCTCCTGCCATTCGCAGATGGGCTGGGACCCAGCGACGATTCCGGCACCGGCAAACAGGTCGGCGGTCGCGCCGCGAATCTGTGCACAGCGCAGCAGGACCCAAAGCTCACCGCTCAGATGGGGCTCGATCACGCCAGCCGCACCGGTATACCAGCCGCGATCGACGATCTCGGCCCGGCGCAGCCAGTCACTGGCGGCATCGCGGGGCTTGCCGTTCGTCGCCGGCGTCGGATGCAGCAGCTCGGCAAGACGAAAGACGTCCAGATCCGAACACAGTTTGGCCCGGACTGTACTCCACAGGTGCTGGGCATTCCGCAGCCGCATGACCGACGGCGTGTCGGGCACCTCGATTCGCTCACAGCAGCCAGCGAGGGCCGCGCGCACGGCCTCGATCACCAAGTCATGTTCCCGGCGATCCTTGTGCGAGGTGAGGAGGGCCTGGCTCAACGCGGCATCGCCGTCCAGGCTCGCGGCACGTCCGACAGTCCCGGCGATGGCATCGACCTCGATCCAATCGCCGCTGCGGCTCAGCAGCCGCTCAGGCGTCGCCGCGACGAAGCTCGCGCCATCGCGGTGGACCTCGATGAGCTGACAGGACGGAAACAGCTCAACGAGCGCGGCGATCAAGCGGTCCGAAGAGAACGGCTGCAGGCTCTCGACGCGCAAACGACGTGCTAGCACCACCTTATCGAATCGACTTTCGCCGATCTGGTCCAAGGCCTCGGCGACCAGCCGGTCCCAGGCCTCGACATCAGGCCAGTCACCTAGGCGCTTGAGGGGCTTCGCTTCATGCGCCGGGACCGAGTACGGCGGCGGGTGGCCGCGGAGGATGCGATCGAGCCAGGTCTGCCAGCGCGCCGCGACAACAGCCGGCGCGGCAGGGAGGGTTGTGGTCAACACAACAGCGCCTTGGCCACGACTGGCGCTCAACGCCAGCTCCGGTATCCAAAAGAGGGCATTGGGCAGGCCAGGGCCTCGAATTGGCTCCTCGCCGCGTGCATCGGCGGCGAAGCCGAGCAGGGCGAACCCTTGGCCACCTGTCTCGTCGGGATCGAGATGCTGCCAGCATCGGCGCAATACAGCGGCTTTCTCGCGCAGCTGCGTGAATCGTCCGGGCCCCGTCGCTCGCCATTCCGCCGCGATCCCGTAACCGGCGCGGAGCGTTTGTCGCTGTCGATGCACCAGTCGAAAATACGGGCCATCCCACGAGGGCGCAGAGAATGGTACGTACGGGAGCTTGAGCACGACGGATAGTAGTCCGCCCTGCTGCGCCAACGGCAGGCGGTCAACCAGCTCAGCCAGGCGCCTCTTGAGGTGCTCTAGGATCTCAGTCGGCGCGAGCGTTCCGCTGTGATGACGATTGCAATACCGGGAGTATCTCGTTCTCATGACCACGCCAACCGGCTCCTGGCCAAGGTCGCCGCCACCGACCGGTCCAGACGCCGATGGCTCATCGCAGCCGGTTGATGGCGATCTCAGCCAGGACCCCAGACCCTAAGCCTGGGCTCAAGTGGAGCATAATACGACAACTACAGCGCCAATCCGGAAAATCATCGCATCAGGGTCGTGGTGGGATTCGACGCTGGTCTCTGCGAGAATCGTGGCCCTATTGCAACCCTTGAGACGGTTCGTTGCGCCCGATACACACGGACGCAACCCCAGCCTGCCTCGTTGCTTCTGACCTATGCGCAAAGCCCTCGCCATATCGCTGCTTCTTTTCATCGCGCTCGTCGCGGCCCTGGCCGCGATTCTGCCATGGCTCATTCCGACTGACCCGCTCCCGGGGCTAGCCCAAGCACGCTCGGTGGCCACACCGGCAAGCCACTTTGTCACGATCCCATTTGACGGTACCGGCGGACTGGATATCCATTACCTCACTGGGTCAGGGGTCGGTGGGCCGCAAACGCCTAATTTCCTGTTGCTGCACGGGTTCACCTTTAACGCCTTCACCTGGGATGAAGTGCTGAAGCCATTCGATGAGCTCGGACGGGTCGTTGCGTATGACCAGCCCCCTTACGGCCTCAGTGCGAAGCCGACCAGAGCCGATTGGGGCGTCACCAGCCCCTACACACGTGAGGCGGCGGTCGTGCAGCTGTTCAGGGTGATGGACGCCTTGGCCATGGATCGCGCGATTCTGGTCGGCAACTCGGCGGGCGGCGCCTTGGCGCTCGAGGCGGCCCTGGCGCAGCCGCACCGCGTCACCGGCTTGGTGCTGCTCGACCCATGGGTCTACATACGCCGCCCAACCCTGCCGCGCCGGATCGCTGGCCTGCCGCAAATCGAGCGCCTGAGCCTCTTGCTCGCCCGGCAGATCGGCCAAAGCGACGCCCTGCTCCGGCGGTCCTATGCCGATCCCACCCGGATCACTGCCGAGCGCGCCGCGCTGACCGGCATCCACGCCCAGGTCCAGAACTGGGACCTCGCCTGGGGCGAGCTCCTGCACCGCTCGCTGACCAGCGTTGCGACCGTCAGTGCGCATCTCGATGAGATCGACCAACCGACGCTGGTCATCGCCGGCCGCGAAGACCGGCTGGTGCCTTTCGCCGACAGCGAGCAAGCCGCAAGCTCCCTGCCCAACGCGACATTCGTGCCGCTCGCCGGCTGCGGCCATGTACCGCAGGAGGAGTGCCCGCGACAGGTCATGCAGGCCATCCGGGATTGGTTGGCTGCCGAGGGTGAGGTTGACAAGCTTCGGCCGCTTGACCAGCATTGAGCGCCCGATCTCTTGCCTGGCCATTCCCCGATGAAACCACTCAGCAACAGCCTGTCACGCTCTCCGACGATGCCCGTACCGCTGGCACTCCCCTTGGGCTTGATCCCTTCGGGGGCGCACAGCACGGTGATGGCCAAGATCCTCAATCGGGTGTTCGCGCCCGAGCTAGGCGACGGGGAGCTCGATTTCCTTGACGGGCGCGTCATGCTGATCCGGGTCAGTGACGCGCGCGTGAGCATCCGCCTCACGCTCAGCGGCGGACAGCTGCGGGCCGTCTCCGGGCATCGCGCCGAGGACCTGAGCATCGAGGGCTCCGTCTACGACTTCCTGTTGCTCGCGACTCGCCGCGAGGATGCCGATACGCTGTTCTTCAATCGGCGGCTGCGTCTTGGTGGCAGCACCGAGCTCGGGCTCTATGTCAAGAATTTTCTCGACGGGCTCGAGCTGGAGGGCCGGCTTGGGCCGCTCCTCAAAGTCATGAATGGGGCCACCTCATTGATTGGTCGTTTCGGTCGCTGACACGCGCCGCCGCCTCATCATCGAGCGGGCCGGCCCCGGCGCGGCTCCTCGGCTCGCGATCCCCTGCTCGCCCATCTTTGCATAGCGATCCAGCTCTCGGGATCTACGCGGCCCGTTCCTTTGTTACGAAATCCGCGAAGCTCGCTCCCTCGCCCTCTGGGAGAGGGTTGGGGTGAGGGAAGGATCAATCAGGGGCGAGGCGACATGTGATCATCTGGGGTGGCTCGCCTCGCCCCATGATCGTCAGGCCGAGACCTCCTCGACCGGCTGGGTGCGACGCTGTAGGCCAGCCATGCCGTGCCAATAGCCATCGCACGGGCCGACAGGCATCAATGGCTCGAGGAGGGCCTCACCCTCCGCTGGGGCGAGATCACCAGTCAGGCAGCGATAGAAGACCTCAATGACCCGCTCAGTCTGATTCGACTGCGGACTGATCCGAATCACATCGACATCCAGCTCGCGCAGGCGCGGGATCTCCGCGACCAGATTGAAGGTCTTGGCCGATTGGGTCTGGATGCCGTTCAAGGCGAGGAAACGGGTGTCGTCCTGCGCCGCCAGGGTGAGCCCGTCTGGGTAGTCGATACAGCAATAGCGGCAATCGTCCTTCGGGAGATTGTGCGCGCGCGCCGTGAAACACCTGGCCGAATAGGCCAGCGGCAACCGGCCATAGGCAAAGACCTCGGTCTCGACTCCGGTGGGCCGTCGCAGCTGCATATCGGCGAGCGATTGGTGAGAGAGTTCGACGGGAAAGACCCAGCGCTTGAGCCCTTGGCGGGCCAGCAATGCGAGGGAGCGCTCGTTGTAGACATTGACGCTATGGCCAGCAACGAAGGGCTTGCCTTGCATGAGATGGATGGCGCCGATGTCGTTGGCTTCCACGAGATAGCGCCCGTTGGCACAGATCCGTCGAAGCCTCTGAAGCTCCGATTCGGCCTCGAGCAGGGCCAGCGTCGACAGCACCACCTCCTTGCCTGCGGCGCTGAGACGCTCAGCAATGGCCAGCCAGTCCTCGGGGCACAGCTGGGTGCGCTTCGAGCAGATGGTCTCGCCGAGATAGACAATATCGACAGGGGCATCGAGGATGCGCTCGTAGAAGGCCTCGACCGTCTCTTTCGGCCAATAATAGGAAATCGGCCCCAGTGAGAGCTTGGGTTGCTGGGTCATATCATGGATCCCCGTCAGTCACTGCCACGGCCGATGGTAGGCGCCCAGAGTCGTCTGGGTGCCCTCGGACACCTTGCCCAGCTCCGCGAGCCATTCCACCTTCGGCTGATAGTGGCTTGGGTCGCGGCAACAGCTATCCAACGCGGCCCGCCAGACCCGCGTGACCTGCTCGACATAGACGGGACTGCGCTGGCGACCCTCGATCTTGATCGCCTTCACACCGCACTCGATGAGCTTCGGCAAGAGTTCGAGTGTATTGAGGCTGGTGGGCTCCTCGATCGCATGATACGTATGGGCGCCCACCTTATAGCTGCCCTTACACAGCGTCGGATAGCCCGCATTGCGCCCATGGCCGTAGCGTTCGATCAGGACGCCGCCGAGTCGCGTCTCAAGACCATCGGCGGTCTCGCGCCACTCCACATGACTGGCCGGCGAGCAGGCGCCAAAGTTGTTCGGCGAGCGCCCGGTCGCGTACGAAGAAAGGATGCATCGCCCCTCGACCATCACGCAGAGGCTGCCGAAGGCGAAGACCTCGATATCCACCGGGCTGTTCTCGACGACGTGCTTGACCTGGCTCAGGGAGAGCACGCGTGGCAGCACGGCGCGGCGGATCCCGAAGTGCTCCTTGTAGAATCTGAGGGCCTCGTAATTCGTCGCCGAGCCCTGAACCGACAGGTGCAGCTTCAGGCCGGGGTGGTGCGCGCTGGCGTAGTCCAGCACGCCGAGATCGGCGGCGATGACCGCATCGACCCCGAGATCGGCGGCCTGATCGACCGCGGCACGCCAGCGCGCCCAACCGCTGGGTTGCGGATAGGTGTTCAGTGCGATGAAGACCTTCACGCCGCGCTGGCGGGCATACTTGATGCCTTCAGCAATCTTGCCCGGGCCGAAGTTCAGGCCCGCGAAATGGCGCGCATTGGTGTCATCGCGAAAACCGATGTAGACAGCGTCGGCGCCCTGATCGACTGCGACCTTGAGCGACGGCAGATTACCTGCCGGACAGACAAGCTCCATAGACAAATGCCGATCTCCTCATGTCTTGAGCCGCGCCCGACTCCGGCCGAAGTCGAGACGGGCATTGTGGTCCAGATCCAGGAAGCTCAGGCCAGCCCGCCCGCGGCGCGGGCCAAGACCGTCGATTCCCCCGCCACACACCAGCCCTGTGCGGTACGCCGACGGCGCAGCTCCTGCTCAATGCCGTTCAATACGATCCACTTCTTCGCACACCAGCCAGGCGCCAACAGGATGTCCGGCGAGGCCGTGCCGGTGAGGCGATGGAACCGCACGCCCGCTGGCGTGCGCTCGATCAAGTCCGCCGCGATATCGATGTATTCGCACAGTGATAGCGGACGATAGTCACCGCGCCGCCACTGATGCGCGAGCCGCGTCCCCTTGACGATATGCAAGGGGTGCAGTTTCAAACCATCGCAGCCGAGCGCCAACACCGCATCAAGGGTCGCCAACGCTTCCCCGCGACCTTCGCCCGGCATGCCGATGATCAAATGCGTGCAGACCGGCAAACCGCGACGCCGGGCCGCGCGGACAGCCCGACGATACTCCGCGAATCCATGTCCGCGATTCACCCGCTTCAAGGTCGCGTCAAACGCCGACTGCAGGCCGAGCTCAAGCCAGACCTCGTAGCCTTGGCTGCGGTAGCTGGCGAGCAGATCCAGCACGGTATCAGGGACACAATCGGGTCGGGTGCCGACGGAGAGACCCACGACGCCCTCGGCGGCAAGGGCGGCCCGATAGAGCTGACTGAGATAGGTCGTATCGGCGTACGTATTTGTGTATGCCTGAAAGTACGCGATATAGCGTTGTGCACCGGTCCGCCGTCGAATGACCCGCCGGCCCGCCGCGATCTGCTCGGCCACCCCGAGCGGGCGGCTGGCGCTCGGATTGAAGGAGGCGTTGTTGCAGAAGGTACAGCCGCCCCGTCCCTTGCTGCCGTCACGATTCGGACAGGTCAGGCCGGCGTTGATCGCGAGCTTGTGTACCCGCTGCCCGTAACGGCGCAACAGATCAACGCCGAGCGTATTGACTAGGTCCGGCAAGGGCATCGCGCTATCGTCAAGTCGCGCTCTCGGCAGCTGCCTGAATCAATCGCGCAGGCTCCCACAGATGAGCGGACCGGACAATGATTGCAATCAAAGGCATAGACATTTTCCGATCCTGCTCGGGCGGGCATCAGCCAAGCAGATCGCGGGGCGCTATTCTTCTGGCGCCGCCGCAATCAAGCCGTGGCGGCGTGCAACCTCGAGGATCAGCTCGGCGATCAGCTCCGGCCGCTCCTCGTGGGCGAGGTGTCCCAAGCCCGGCAGCTCGAGCACCGCCGCATCAGGCAGCAGGCGCTCAACCTGATAGGCCTGGTCCGGGGGGATGAACCCATCCGCTGTCCCGGTCACCAGCAAGACCGGTCTATCGAGTGCTGGGAAATCAGCCTCAAGGTCCTCCAGTCGCCACTTGGCCATCATCATCAGCGCGGCCCCGGCGTGCCCAGGCGTGCGAAAGAGCCGCCCATACCAGTCAAGCTCTTTGGCCTCGAGCTGCGAGCCGGTGCCGGCCAGCGTGCGCGAGACGACCGCCGGGTCGGAGGCATGCCAAGCAAAGGCCTTCGCCGCCAGATCCGTTGTCACCACCGCGCGTACGATCGGTGAGAATACCCGAAAGGCGAGACCGCGGGGCCCGAGCAGGGCCCCATTGAGGCTGACCAGGGCCCGCGGGGCGATCCGGTCATCGATGATCATACGCGCCAGTATCGCAGCCCCCGCCGAATGGCCCACGACGAGCGACGGCGTCACGCCCGTGGCAGCGAGAAACTGTGCGACGAGGTTGGCCATCCCAGGAAGCGAAAACTGTTCCTCGGCGGGCCAGCTGGTAAAGCCGTGGCCAGGCAGATCCGGCGCGATCACAGTGAAATGCGCCGCGAGCCGCGGCGCCAGCTCGTGCCAGGAATGCGTCGCCGCACCGGTGCCATGCACGAGGAGCAGCACGGGCCCCTGGCCCAAGCGCTGATAGTGCCAGCGGATCCCGCCAGCCACGATGAAGCGGCTCGCCGAGCGGTTCGGCCAATCGCGGCCGTCGGTCGCCCAGACAGGTCCCTGATCCATTGGCGCCGCGTCAGTACCAGGCGACGTGACCCAGCCCAGCAAGCCGATGAGGGCCAAGAGCACCGCCGCCCGGGGCCCGGGCGATCTCGTCATTCCGAAGCGTTGCTGGGCTCGTCCTTGAGCTCCCGACAATCGGTCAGCACGACCTTCTTCGCTGGCCGACCCCGCGGGGTACCGACTTCCTCCATCTTGCGCACCACATCCATGCCTTCGATGACGCGTCCGAAGACGACATGCTTGCCGTCCAGCCAAGAGGTCTTGTCCAGCGTGATGAAGAACTGCGACGTGTTCGTGCTGCGTCCGGAATTGGCCATCGACAGCACGCCCGGGCCGTCGTGCTTGAGGCGGAAGTTCTCGTCGGGGAATCGCCCGCCGTAGATGGAATCGCCGCCCTTGCCGTTACCCTGGGTGATGTCGCCGCCCTGGATCATGAAACCGGGAATGATGCGGTGAAAGGGCGTTCCCGCATAGTCGAGTGCCACGCGGCTACCTCGACCTCGCTCCCCAGTGCACAAAGAGCGGAAGTTCTCGGCCGTCTTCGGGACAACGTCGGCGCGCAGCTCAGCGACGATCGTGCCGGCGGGCTCGCGCCCAATGCTCACATCGAAGGCCACCCGCGGGTTCTCCGCGAGCGCCTGGGCGGCGCCAGCGGTACCGAGCAGCGCAACCAGGATCCGAGGCCATCTCATCGTGTGTTCTCCTAAGAAGTCAAAGACCGCCATGGTAAACCCTATAATGAACTTCGCGAAGCACGTCCGCTCCCTCGCCCTCTGGGAGAGGGTTGGGGTGAGGGAAC
>CAZOWL010000039.1:0-37081 GCA_964583605.1 uncultured Chromatiaceae bacterium
CTCCGATCCCCGCCGGCCCCTGAGCACAGTGTCCAGTGTGGGTAATAGACAGCCCATGGGGTGAGGGAGCGATCAGCGGCGAGGCGACCTTTGATAATCCGGGGTGGCTCGACTCGCTCCATGATCGTTACCATGAAATTCGCGGAGCACGTTCGCCCCCTCTTCCTCTGGGAGAGGGTTGGGGTGAGGGAACGATCAGGGACGAGGCGGCATTTCATCGTCCGGGGTGGCTCGGCTCGTCCCATGATCGTTAGTTGTTTTGGATGACGATCCTGGGGAAGCGGGCGGCGTAATCCTTGGCCTGCAGAGACAGCTTGGCGGCGGTGCGCCGGGCGATCTCGCGATAGATCTCGCTCACGCGAGACTGCGGTTGGGCCACAACGGTTGGTTTCCCGTTGTCTGTCTCCTCACGGATGTGGGCACTGAGTGGCAGCGAGCCCAATAGCCGCACGCCGTATTGCTTGGCCATCCGCTCGCCGCCGCCCTCGCCAAAGATGTGCTCTTCGTGCCCGCAGTTCGAGCAGATATGGGTGCTCATGTTCTCGACGATACCGAGCACCGGGACCTCAACCTTTTGAAACATTTTCAATCCCTTGCGCGCATCTAGCAGGGCGATGTCCTGTGGCGTGGTGACGATCACGGCACCGGATACTGGCACCTTCTGGGCGAGTGTTAGCTGTGTATCCCCGGTGCCCGGCGGCAAGTCGATGACGAGATAGTCGAGGTCGGACCAGTTGGTGTCGTTGAGCAGTTGCTCGAGGGCCTGGGTCACCATCGGTCCGCGCCAGATCATCGGAGTCTCTTCTTCGATGAGGAAGCCGATCGACATGGCTTGCAGGTTATAGCTCATCATCGGCTCGAGCGTCTTGCCGTCCTTGGACTCGGGCTTGCCGGCAATCCCGAGCATCCGCGGTTGCGAAGGCCCGTAGATGTCCGCGTCTAGAAGCCCGACCTGGGCGCCTTCGGCGGACAGCGCCAGCGCTAGGTTGACAGCCGTGGTCGACTTGCCGACGCCGCCCTTGCCTGATGCCACCGCGATGATGTTCTTGACGTTATCGATCGGCTTCAGTGCCTTCTGAACCGTGTGGGCTTGGATGCTCCAGCTGAGATCGACCGCTACCATGCCAACGCCCGGCACAGCGAGCACATGCTCCTTGACGGCCTCGGCGATCTGCTCGGCGATCCCTTTTGCGGGGAAACCGAGGACGATGGTCACCTTGATCTGATCGCCCTCGATAGCGATGTCCTTGACACAATTGGCGCTCACCAGATCGCGCTCCAGATGGGGCTCTATGTACCCCTTGATGGCGGCTTGGATCTGTTCCTTCGTTGCTTCGGGCACTACTTCAGGCATGACTGACTCCAGGATGCTTGGTCCGAATGGCGGTGGTTGTCCCCGCAGGCTGAGGTGTCCGTCGACATCAGTGTGGTCTCCCGACCGGGCGAGCCGGGGAGTGGCCGGGAGATCGGGCTCCTCGACGGAACATGAAGTTACGACCTCTCTCGCTCCCCAGAGGCCCGCGCCATCACGCGAACCCATCGTGCGCACAGTCTGTCTGGACGCACAGCAATTCAAGCGAGCGGGGTATTGGCCGCACTACGTGGCCTCGTGCGATACTCAGCGGCTATTTTACGCCTTGCCGACGCAAGTCTGATGATGATCGCGAAACGAGACATTCTCGTCACCAGCGCCCTGCCCTACGCCAATGGACCGATTCACATCGGTCATCTCGTCGAGTACATCCAGACCGACATTTGGGCGCGGTTCCAGAAGATGCGGGGACACACCTGTCACTACGTCTGTGCCGATGACGCCCATGGTACCCCGATCATGCTGCGTGCCCGGCACGAGGGTATCACTCCGGAGGAGCTCATCAGCCGCGTGGCCGAGGAGCACAAGGCCGATTTCGCTGCCTTTCGCATCGGCTTCGACAACTACCACTCGACCCACTCCGCCGAGAATCGGCATTTCTGCGGTCTCATCTATCAGCGCAACCGCGAGGCGGGCCATATCCTCTCGCGCACGATCACGCAGGCCTACGATCCTGTCGAGCAGATCTTCCTCCCCGACCGCTTCATCCGCGGGGATTGCCCCAAGTGTGGTGCGCCGGATCAGTATGGCGACAACTGCGAGGCCTGTGGGGCGAGCTATTCCCCGAGCGAGCTGAAGAACCCCCGCTCGGTCCTGTCGGGGGCCGTCCCGGAGCAACGGGAATCCGAGCATTATTTCTTTCGTTTGGCCGATTTCGAGCCGATGCTGAAGGCTTGGACGCGCGGTGGCAGCCTGCAGAGCGAGGTCGCGAACAAGCTCGACGAGTGGTTCGAGGCCGGACTGCAAGAGTGGGACATCTCCCGCGATGCCCCCTACTTCGGCTTCGAGATCCCGGATCACCCGGGCAAGTTCTTCTACGTCTGGCTCGATGCCCCGATCGGCTACATGGCGAGCTTCCAAGACCTCTGCAATCGCGCGGGCCTGGACTTCAACCATTTCTGGGGAGCGGACTCCCCGGCGGAGCTCTACCACTTCATCGGCAAGGACATCATCTATTTTCACTCCCTGTTCTGGCCGGCCATGCTGCACGGGGCGGGCTTCAGGGTCCCATCGGCGATCTTCGCCCACGGCTTCCTGACCGTGGATGGCCAGAAGATGTCGAAGTCGCGTGGCACCTTCATCAAGGCGCGCACCTATCTCGATCACCTCGACCCCGAGTACCTTCGTTATTACTTCGCCGCAAAGCTGGGTCCGGGTGTCGACGATATCGATCTGAGCCTCGAGGACTTCACGGCCCGCGTCAATGCCGACCTGGTCGGCAAGCTCGTCAACATCGCAAGCCGCACAGCCTCGTTCATCACCAAGCGCTTCGCCGGGCGTCTCGCCGAGCGACTGGATGAGCCCGAGCTGCTTAACTCTTTCGTGCAGGCGGGCGACTCGATTGCCAGGGCCTACGAGCAGCGCGAGTACAGCCGCGCTGTGCGGGAGATCATGCAGCTCGCCGATCGGGCCAATCAGTACATCGACGAGCGTGCCCCTTGGGTCGTGGCCAAGCAGGGCGGCCACGAGGCCGAGCTGCAGGGCATCTGCACGATGGGGTTGAATCTGTTCCGGATGCTGATGGGCTACCTGCGTCCGGTGCTGCCCGGTACCGCAGCCGCGGCCGAGGCATTTCTGCGCATTCGGCCGCCGACCTGGGAGGAGCTTGGCAACCCGCTGCTCGGCTGCGAGATCGCCCCCTTCCGTCCGCTGTTGACACGTGTCGATCCGGATCGGGTCGCAGCGATGGTCGAGGCCTCGAAGGAGGATCTGGCGCGCTCTCAGCAAGGGGGTCACCAAGCCTCGAGCGAGGCATCTCTCGAGCACCTGGCTCGCGATCCGATTAGCCCAACGGTCGACTTCGCCGATTTTGCGAAGCTCGACCTACGCGTGGCGCGGATCGTCGCAGCCGAGCTCGTCCCGGGCGCGGACAAGTTGCTGCGTCTCTCGCTCGATCTCGGCGGCGAGTCGCGTACCGTGTTCGCTGGGATCCGCGCCGCCTATGATCCGGTGGATCTGCCAGGCCGCCTGACGGTCATGGTCGCCAACTTGGCGGCGCGCAAGATGCGCTTCGGTATCTCCGAGGGCATGGTCCTAGCAGCCGGGCCGGGCGGGTCCGAGATCTTCCTGCTCGCGCCCGACGCGGGTGCTGAGCCCGGCATGCGTGTGAAGTAACACCCCCAAGGGGTCCCGCCCGAGGGCACCTGGGCCCCCGGCCGCGCGCGGTCCCAATGCTTAAAATTGGCTCATCTGGCCCGTTTCCCGTACTCGATCCGGTTGTAAACAAAGGGTAAAGACCTGTAAGCTGCCGCGATTGTGCAGTTGCAGCAATTCTACCCTGAGGCTGGATCTTGCCCCTGTCGCGAGAATCGAGTCAGCGAGAATCGACTCGGGCGATCTTCTATCAATGACTGACTATGTCCTCATCCTTGTCGGGACGGTCCTCGTCAACAACTTCGTGCTGGTCAAGTTTCTCGGACTCTGTCCCTTCATGGGCGTGTCGAAGAAGCTCGAGACAGCGACGGGCATGGGGTTGGCGACGACGTTCGTGCTGACCTTGTCCTCGGTCTGCGCGTGGGTCGTCAACGAATACCTGTTGGTTCCGCTCGGCGTCGAGTACCTGCGGACCATCGCGTTCATCCTGGTGATCGCGGTCGTCGTGCAGTTCACCGAGACGGTGATGCACAAGACGAGCCCGATGCTCTATCAGGTGCTCGGTATCTTCTTGCCTCTGATCACCACCAATTGCGCCGTGCTCGGCGTCGCGCTGCTCAATTTACAGGAGCAGCATACGTTCGTGGAGTCGGCCCTCTATGGCTTTGGTGCCGCGCTCGGCTTCTCGCTGGTGCTGGCCCTCTTTGCCGCCGTGCGCGAGCGCATCGCGGTTGCCGATGTGCCCGAGCCCTTCCAGGGTAGCGCCATCGCGATGGTCACGGCGGGTCTGATGTCGCTCGCCTTCATGGGCTTCGTCGGCCTGGTGGCCAACTGAGCCGAGGACACCGCCGTGGTTGCTCCGATCCTTGCCATTGCCGCACTCGCTGCCGTCTTCGGGCTCGTGCTCGGCTACTCTGCGATCCGGTTTCGCGTCGAGGGTGACCCGATCGCAGACCAGATCGATGGGCTCTTACCGCAGACCCAGTGTGGCCAATGCGGCTATCCGGGCTGCCGCCCGTATGCCTTGGCCTTGGCCGCGGGCGAGGCGGAGATCGATCTCTGCACCCCCGGCGGTGAGTCCACGATGCGCGCCCTGGCCGATCTGTTGGGCCGGGAACCGGCGGCGGTCGAGGGCGAGGAGGAGCGGGCTAAGCTGGTCGCCGTCATCGACGAGCAGGCCTGTATTGGGTGCACCCAGTGCCTACGTGCCTGCCCCGTCGATGCGATCGTCGGGGCGGCTAAGCACCTGCACACCGTGATCGCGAGGGAGTGCACGGGATGTGGGCTCTGCGTCAGTCCTTGCCCGGTGGAATGTGTGCGCATGGAGCCAATCCCGGCCGAGGTGCGCAATTGGAAGTGGCCTTACCCGGCGACGCCATCCACGCCACAGCGGCCACTTGAGCGCGAGGCGGCCTAGCACCGCGCCTATCGATCTCGCTGCTGGATACAAAAGCAAGCGCTGTGCAGCACATCGGACCAGGAGGCACTGTGAGAGGGTGACGAGCGCCTCGCAGCTGAGTAGGTACGGCATGAGCCCCAGGCAGGTGATGAAACGTCCATGAGCAGAGTGTCGTCTTTTCGTCTTCAGCGGTCGCGGCGGCGCCTCTGGCGCTTCCACGGCGGCATCCATGTGGCGGATGAGAAGACCTTGTCCAACGCCCAACCGATAGCTGAGGCACCGCTGCCGGGTCACCTGATCATGCCGCTTCAGCAGCACATCGGGGCACCGGCCCGCCCGTGCGTCACCGTCGGTGAGCGCGTGCGCGCGGGGCAACGGATCGCCGAGCCGGCCGGCTACGTCAGCGCGCCGATCCACGCGTCGAGCTCCGGCACCGTGCTGGCGATCGAGTCAAGACCGGTGCCGCATCCGTCGGGGCTGTCAGCACCCTGTATCGTCATCGAGACCGATGGCGCCGATGAGTGGGTCGAGCGGCTGCCGCGATTGATGGATTACCGGCACATCGACCGCGCACTGGTGCTTGAGCGCATCCGCATCTGCGGGATCGTCGGTCTCGGCGGGGCCTCGTTCCCGACGAGCGTCAAGCTCAACCCAGGGCCGGACCAGCCAATCAAGACCCTGATTATCAACGCCGCGGAATGCGAGCCCTACATCACCTGCGACGACCGATTGATGCGTGAGCGCGCCGATACCGTCATCGAGGGCGTGCGCATCATCGAGCATCTCCTGGGCGTCGACGAGTGCCTGATCGGCATCGAGGACAACAAGCCAGAGGCGATCGCGGCCATGCGGGCCGCGCTGGCGGCGAGCGATCTCACCGGCAACACCGAGGTCGTGCCGATCCCGACGCTCTACCCGAGCGGCGGTGAGCGCCAGCTGATCAAGATCCTGACCGGCAAGGAGGTGCCTACCGACCACATCCCGGCCCAGATCGGTGTCGTGTGTCAGAACGTGAGCACCACTTTCGCTGTGGCCGAGGCGGTCCTTGAAGGCAAGCCGCTAATTTCACGAATTGTGACCGTTACGGGACGTGCGGTGGGTGAGCCACGGAACCTCGAGGTGCGCCTCGGCACGCCGGCCCATGAGCTGATTGCCCATTGCGGTGGCTATGTCGATGAGCCCCGCAAGCTCCTCAGCGGCGGACCGATGATGGGCGTTCAGCTGGCGACGGATCAGGTACCTGTCACCAAGGCCATGAACTGTCTGCTGGCCTTGACGCCGGCCGAGGCACCGGATCCGGGCCCGCCCCTGGCCTGCATCCGCTGCGGACGCTGCGCGGAGGTCTGCCCGGCGAACCTCCTGCCCCAGCAGATGTACTGGCATGCGCGGGCCAAAGACCTGGATAAGGTTCAGGATTTCAAACTGTTCGACTGCATCGAGTGTGGTTGTTGTGCCCACGTCTGTCCGTCCCATATCCCGCTAGTTCAGTACTACCGCTACTCCAAGGTGTCGAGCTGGGTGCGGGATCAGGAGAAGCGCCAGGCTGAGCATGCGCGCGTCCGGCATGCGGCCAAGAAGGAACGGCTCGAGCGCTTGGAACGGGAGCGTCAGGCCAAGTTGAAGCAGAGGGCCACCGCGGTGGCTGCGAAGCCGGGCACCGGCCAGGATAAAGCCAAGCAGGAGGCCATTGCCGCTGCCCGCCAACGCGCTGCGGCGAAGAGGGTGTCTGTGGCGCGAGCGCCAGCCGGGTCGGGACCGGCTGCGAGACCAGAGGCGGAAGGGCCGAATGAGCCCGCCCCAGACCGCCGCGAGACCGTGGCCGTCACGGAATCGATCAGCGAGGATTAGAGGGACGCCGATGCTCGCCAACATCATCTCGTCGCCGCACAGCGCCCGTATCCATCGCGTCGACCGGATCATGCTGCAAGTGATCCTGGCCTTGATTCCAGGTGTCGCGGCGATGATCTGGCTGTTCGGCTGGGGCGTGCTGATCAACATCGTGCTGGCGAGCGCCGTCGCAGTAATGGCCGAGGCGGCAATCGTCAGGGGACGCGGACGCCCCGTGCTGGCGGCGATCGGGGACCTCAGTGCTGTTGTGACGGCGGTGCTTTTCGCCATCGCCGTGCCGCCGTCGTTGCCTTGGTGGCTGACGGTCCTCGGCGTCCTGTTCGCGATCGTGATCGTCAAGCAGCTCTACGGCGGCCTTGGCTACAATCCCTTCAATCCGGCGATGGCCGGGTATGTCTTCCTGTTGATCTCCTACCCCGTGGCCATGACCTCCTGGCTGCCGCCGCAGGTGCTCGCCGAGCATCAGCTGACCTTTATCGACTCGCTGCGGGTCATCTTCCTGGGCATCCCTCCGGCGGGGATGGCGTGGGACGCAGTCACGATGGCGACACCTCTCGATGTCATGCGCACCGCGCTCGAGGAGGGCGAGACGATCGCGCAGATCCGCCAGAGCCCGCTCTGGGCCGAGTATGGTGGCCGCGGCTGGGAGTGGCTTTCGTTTTGGTTCCTCATCGGCGGGCTGTTTCTGTTATGGCGGCGTGTCATCTCCTGGCAGATTCCCCTCTCGATGCTCGCTGGGCTTCTCGCCATGGCGGCCCTCTTCTGGTGGATAGATCCTCAGACGCACCCGTCGCCGCTCTTCCACCTGCTGAGCGGCGGGACCATCCTCTGCGCCTTCTTCATCGCCACAGATCCGGTCACGGCCTGCACAACGCGACGCGGCCAGCTCGTCTTCGGGGCCCTCATCGGCGTGGTGGTCTTCGTCATTCGGACCTGGGGCGGCTACCCGGATGCCGTGGCATTTGCGGTGTTGCTGATGAACATCGCCGCACCGACGCTGGAGCAGCTGACGCAGCCGCGCGTCTTCGGCCATGGGAGGATATTGGATGAATAAGGCGCCGATGTTCATAGCGGCCTTTGTCCTGAGTGCCTTCGCTGTTGCCGGCGTGGGCCTGGTCGCGGTCACCCAGTCGGTGACGGCCGAGCGCATCGCGGGCAATGAGCGTGACGCCTTGATGAGCAAGCTCCAGGCGCTTGTGCCGGACGCGACGATCGAGAACGATCCGCTCGCGGAGCGCGCCGTCGTCAGCGCCCCCGACCTCCTCGGCGGCGAGAGCACCCAAGTCTACCGCGTGCGCAGTGGCGGTGAGCTGGTCGCAGTGATCCTCGATCCAACGGTGCCGAATGGCTATGCCGGGCCGATCAAGCTACTCGTCTCCGTGTTGGCCGATCATTCTCTCGGGGGGGTCCGAGTGCTTGCCCACCACGAGACGCCGGGGCTCGGCGACAAGATCGAGGAGCGCAAATCGGACTGGATCTTGAGCTTCAACGGTCGATCCTTGGGGAACCCCCCGCCCGAACGGTGGGCCGTCAAGCGCGACGGCGGCATATTCGACCAGTTCACTGGTGCGACCATCACCCCGCGCTCGATTGTGCGCGCTGTCAAGGGCACGCTGCAATTCGTCGAGAGAGAGTCCGACGAGCTCTTCCCGGATGCCGACGCCGAGGGGCTGGAGACCGCCACCCCGGCCAGCGGAAAGGCGGCGACCGCCGGCGTTGAAACGGGCAGGGAGACCTCATAATGTCCGCCGCTAAGCCCTATCGCCGGCTCTTCAGCGACGGACTCTGGGCCAACAACCAGGCGCTGGTGGCACTGCTTGGGCTCTGCCCGCTGCTGGCCGTGACCACCACCGCGACCAACGGTCTCGGGATGGGGCTCGCGACGATGGCGGTGCTCGTCCTATCCAATGCCACCATCTCGCTGATCCGCAACCTGGTCCGCCCCGAGGTGCGCCTGCCGGTCTTCGTCCTCGTGATCGCCTCGTTCGTTACCGTCGTCGAGCTGACGATGAAGGCCTATTTCTTTGATCTCTATAATGTTCTCGGTCTCTTCATCCCCCTCATCGTCACCAATTGCCTGATCATCGGCCGGGCCGAGGCCTTCGCCTCGAAGCATCGTCTGGACCGTGCCGTGATTGATGGTCTGGCCATGGGGCTTGGCTTCATGCTGGTCTTGACGATCCTGGGCGGTGTCCGGGAGCTGGCTGGACAGGGGACGCTGTTCTACCAGGCCGATCTCATGTTGGGCGATTTCGCCAAGGGGTGGGACATCAGCCTTGGTAGCGGCTTCCAAGGTGCCCTGATCGCCATCCTTCCTCCGGGCGCCTTCATTTTTATGGGCCTTCTGATCGCGCTGAAGAATGCCGTCGACAAGCGCATCAAGCGCCGTCAGGCGCAGCGGGCACGGGCCGCTGCCGTGCCCGACCCGAGCGCAGCGGCGGTGGCGGGATAACCGACCAGCCCTTGCCGATCGCGCCCCGCCGAGCGCAGAGGATCGGGTCCAACAAGGCGCTAGTCCGGCCTCAGCGGATACCAATTGTCATCTCGAGCCGGTGGCAACAGCTCGCGACGTAGCGCCGACAGCGACGGGAGGAGGCCTTCGCTCCGCCCGCCAGCGGCGGCCGGAGCACCAAACAGATCATCATGCTCCAGGACATCGCCCATCTCCGCCTCGATCTGATCGGGATCCTCCCCGGCCTCGAGACGCCTCAGGGCCTCGGCCATGCCATCGCCCATCCGCATCCCCGTCGCATCGAAGAGACGTTTCATCAGGCGCGCCGCGTCCTTCGGGTTGTCCTCGTCCAGCCCCTCGAGCTCGCCGGACATCGACGCGAGTGCCTGCATCATGCGTTCCTCGTCCACTCCGGGAGGGAGATCCGATGTCTCGTCGCCCTCGGTTTCGGCGCGCCCTTTCGAGATAGCGAATAAGGATGCCTGCCGTTCGAGGCCCTGGCGGGCGCAGCGTGGGCAATCGGGCCGTGTCTGCGTATCGACTCGCCGCGAGAAGAAGCTGAAAATAGTATGGCAGTCACTACAGTAGAACTCATAGACTGGCATGGTCGTTGGCCCTGTAACGTTCGTGTTCTTGGAAGTTGGACGCGCACCCCGCGAGTCGGAGCGGCTGCACTCCTTGTGGCGCCGATCAAGGGCGCCTTGAGGCGGCGAGCCGCGCCTCCCGTCAATCTTGCAGGACAAAGGGATTACCAATGAGATACCCAATGCATCGGGTCCTGGTCGTCGGCATCTCGTCTGCACTGCTCGGGATGATGGCTCCGACCTTCGCCGAAACCGCACCGCGCGATCCGGGAGAAGCGGCCCCTATCCACCAGGCCCAGAACAGCGATGTGCCAGGTCCTTCGGAGCGCGCCCGGCCGGCAACCTCGGTGCTGAAGTCTAAGGCGGAACGCGTCGCGAGTCAGCACGGCCTGGATCCCGACCTGGTGGATGCCATCATCAGGGCCGAGTCGGCCTATGATCCCCATGCCATATCACCCGCTGGGGCGGTCGGTTTGATGCAAGTGATGCCGGAGACAGCGGCAGACTACGGGATTCAAACGCTCGAGGGTCTATTCGAGCCGGATACCAACCTCAGCACGGGCATGCGGCACCTCAAGCGGCTGCTCGGCAAGTATGGCAGCATCGGCGCGGCCGTCATGGCCTACAACGCCGGTGAGGCCACGCTGGAGCGCGGCAACGGCTTCGTGACCTATCCGGAAACTCAGCGGTATACGCATCAAGTGCTGAGCACCTATCTGGAGCGCAAAGGGATCGCGCCCTATTCGGACGAGGCGCGGGAAGTAGTCGGCATGGTGCTGACACCCGCAATGGCCCGCGCCGGGAGCGGCTCACGCGATCGCGTTGAAGGTGACTGGGGCGTCTCACCGGACGATGACCGCTGGCTGCCGACGATCAGGCGCCCAGAGCTCCGCCCAGAGCTCCGCCCGGATCTCAGGCTACAACTGAGCGACAAGCGACTGTCGTCCAGGCTGTCTGCCTCCTCAGCCAGAGTCGCGATGCCGACGATGCGGACCGACCGGCCGACCTACCGTATACAGCCAGGTACGCCCGCGATCCGGGACCAACGCTGACACGCCATCTGCCATCTGCCATCTGCCATTTGGGCGAGCTTGCCGGCCCATGATCCTGGACGCGGCGTGCCTGAGGCCGCCCGGGCCCGTACTGGGGCCGTAACGTTGGACTTGACAGAAACAGGCCAGGGATTAGACTTATCAACCTTGATGCGGGAATAGCTCAGTTGGTAGAGCACAACCTTGCCAAGGTTGGGGTCGCGAGTTCGAGTCTCGTTTCCCGCTCCAGTTTCAAGAAGTTAAGGCCGTCACCCGACGGCCTTTTTTCTTTGTGTCGCGTTTTGTGTCACGGCCCTCAGCACCACGGCGCCCTGCCGGGTGATGTTTTCCGCTTCCTCCAAGAGCAGCTTCAGCCCCGGCGCCGAGTAGTGCCCGGTGATGTCCTTGATCTCATGGGCCAGTAAGACCTTCCGGTAGTCCCAAGGAATCCCAGCCGCCGCTGCTCTCTCCCCGAACGCGTGGCGAAGGTCATGCCACCGGATCGGGAGGCCCGCCTTGGCTCTTGCGGTTCGAAATCCGTGGTTGTTCAGCCTGTCGGTGCGGACCCGGTTGCCGTCTTTGTCTGACCGTGGCCTTGGAAACACGTACTCGGAGCTGTTATCACGCTGACTGTCGAGCACCGAGCGGGCCATCGCGTTGCAGACGAGGTAGCGACCCTGCTGCTCGCTGCGAGTCTTCCTTGCGTTACTTTTCCGCACCTCTGGCGGGACCCACCAGATCGAACCGCGAGGTAGCCCGGTGACTTCGCATTCCTGGGACCATTTGAGCGAGGCGACTTCCTGTTCCCGCGCCCCGGTAGCGAGGCTGAACAAGGCCGGTGCGACCAGGTGTCTCGGAAGGTGCGACACAAGCCGGTCCTGTTCCTCCCACGTCAGCCTGTAAGGGGGCCGCTGGTCGTTCCAATCTGGCGCTTCGAGCTTCGGGACAGCCGTACTGAGCCAAGGCGTATTGCCGTCACGCAAGACCCGAGCCGCGTGATTGAGCACAGCTGTAACGACACCGAGCGTCCTCTTGACGGTGCTGCTCTTGAGCCTTCCGTCCTGTTCGTCGATCCATGGCCCCAGTGACCCCATGTGCACATGGCTCAGCGGCAAGTTGCCGATCTCGTCCATGACCCGTTTCAGGATGACCTCGGTCCCCTCAGTCGCCTTACCCCGCCGTTCCAGGCTCAGGACATATTTCACGGCCGCGTCCATGAACGAATGCTCGCGCTGTTTCGGCCCCTGGCGCAGTTCCGTCTGCACGTCGTAGATGCGCTGCTCTAGGTGACGCTTCGCTTCGTCGACTTCTTCCTCGCGGAAGCGAGTCGTCTCCCGAATGCGGCGCTTGGCCGCTCCAAGGGTGACGGTCTTTTGGATGTGCCAGACCCCGCCTCGGAGAATGAGTCCTGCTGGTCTTTGCATGGTGATACCTCCCCATGTTCAGCCCCGCAGGCACCCGCAGGGTCAAGTTTAGGTTGTCGGTCCACCCAAGCGTCAAGGTCGGCGCGGTCGTATCTGTGCCCACGGCTCGACGTTCCGATTTGCACCACCGGTACGAAACCGGCAACGAGGCAGTCGAACGAGCTTTCGGACATGCCCAGGTAGGCGGCGGCCGCAGATCGAGAGAAAAGGCGAGGCGTCACCGTCTGCTCCGCCGCATGACAGCCGCGGGGGATCCCCGAGGGCGGAATCGGCGCGGGTAGCGAGAGCGATGGAGGACGTTTTGCCGCTTAACGCTTGGATGCCAAACGGTTTCGGCGTGCAGGCTCATTCGGGGTCGCTCGCACTCAGCAACGTAACGACTGGCGACCGGCCGGAGCGACGTTCCACGCTGACCAGCCCGGCCTGCTCCAGCGCGACCAGCCCCCGGTAACCGGCGTGGCGCTCGACGCCCATCTCGCGCAAGACCGAGCCGCTTAGCTTGACCGTCTTCGCCTGACGGTTGAGTCCTGACGAGTACCAGAGCGCGATTGCGACCTTGAACCCGCTGCCATGGCCCGTGGCCTTTGCTGCGGCGCAGATCCAGTCCATCGGGATCGGCCCGCGCAGAAAGTGGTCGCCTGACTTGTGGCGTGGGGCCTTTCCGCGCTTCGGAGCGTCCGGACGGCCGATCAGGGCGAGGGCGCGCGGGTCCATTACCTAGTGAGA
This sequence comes from uncultured Chromatiaceae bacterium, assembly GCA_964583605.1. Classification (GTDB taxonomy): domain Bacteria; phylum Pseudomonadota; class Gammaproteobacteria; order Chromatiales; family Chromatiaceae; genus CAZOWL01. Next base: position 13,150 of record CAZOWL010000039.1, read on the forward strand.
CCAACAGTAGAAAGTAGATGGGACGGGTGGGCGAGGGCGCACAGGTAGGGTTGCATGAGCGCCCAGGTCGCCTGGTCGCAAGCGCGCAGGTCAGACACCGTTGGTCTCCTTGATGATCCGCGTGACCGCCTGCCACATTTGCCGACCTCGTTCGTCCATGTAGCGATCCGGATGGCGGAAGACCTCCGCGTCGGAGCGCAGCCGGAATCCGTCCAGGACGAAGGCGCTGGCATCGGACATGATCTGCTGGGTCTCGCGCACGACCTCGGCGAGCGACTCCAGCGGGGCCTCGATCAGCACGGCGTCGTGGACCGGGGCGCAGACTCTGATCCCCGCGTCGACCAGCAGGCAGCAGGCAAGTCGCAACATCTCCGCGCCGTTCCCCTGCATCAGGAAGTTGCGCAGGAAGCGAGGGTTTGGATTGGTGCCGGTGTGGACGGTCCAATCGAAGACGGTCCAGAGCTTTCCGTGCAGCATGGCGTGGTCCACCGCGGCATCGGACCAGGCCCAGAAGACGCGGTAGGTCTCGCGGTGCAGCCGAAGCAGTTCTCTGGCGCGAATCACCGGCTGGCCGATGCGCTGCGCGAGCGACTCGGCGCCCATGCCGTACTGGACAGCGAGCACGCATGCCTTGAACTGGTCCCGTTCGGCCTTGTGGCTCTGCTTGGTGGCGTCCGCCGGCACCGCACCGGCCTGTTTGGCGAAGGCGAGATACGGATCTCCGGACAGATAGGCTTCCCGCATCAGGGGATCGCCCGAAAGCGCCGCGGCGACACCAAACTCCTGCTGGGACCAGTCCACGTAGGCGATGCCGTGCCCCGGTCTCGCCTGGATCAGTCCGCGCAGCCACACTGCCGGGCCGAAGATGAACTGGCTGTTGCTGGGCTGGTTCCGCCCGGTGCGGGCACGAAAGGCCGAGAGCAGACAGCGGTTGCGGCTATCGCTACCCACCGCCAGCTCGGAGAGGCGCATCTGCGACAAGGCCACCCGCAGCTCCCGCAGCGGCGCGATGGCCGGATAGACACGAGCCATCTCCCGAAAGGTGTCGTCCTTGAGGTCGAGCGCCCCGCTGGCGAGCCCGGGCCACGGGATGTCATGCTTGATGAGATAGTCCGCAAATCGGGCGGCCTTGAAGCTGCGCCCCTCGTAGACCTCGAAGTCCCCGTCGATCTCCGCGATCAGACGGTCCTGGATCGCGTGCCACTGCCCCCTGAACTGCCCAAGGGTGCGGACATCCAGGGGGATACCGTTGTGCTCGATCTGTGCCGCCGCCTTCATGTAGCGGCCTCGGAGCAGGGCGCGCGGTACATCCAGCTCGCGTTCCATGGCGGGGAGCAGCCTTGCCAAAGCGGCCACGTCCGTTTCGCAGTAATCGAGTAACGCCTGCTGCTCCGTGTCGGTCCAGGGACCGCCTCGCTGGACCAGAAGCCGCATCGATTCCTTCTCCGCCGCCTCGATACTCGGCAACCCGTACCACGCCAACGCCCCAAGGAGGCCGGCCCCGCAGGGAAGGGAGAGGCCGTTGGTGGCTTTACGGAACTCGGTGAACAGATCCAGCACATTAGCGGGCAGCTGCCATCCCAGGGCGAGATGGCAGCCCATTTCCGCACTGGCGTAGTAGGCGACGAAGAGTGCCCCTCTATCGACGGCATAGGGCGGGCCGTCCATGCCCTGCAACTCGTCCTGCCAGACGCGCAGCTTCGCGCCGGACCGCAGTTCCCAAGCCACCAGGCAGACGGCGGTGGGCCGCTCGCCCGGTGGCGCCGAGAACTCGAAGTCCACCAGCCAGACCTCGCGGAAGGCGCTGTCGCCGATCCGGATCACAGATCGCCCCGCAGCCGCCGGATCACCGGATGGTCGATCTCGGTGATGTAGCGGCCCTTAAAGGCGACCTTGAGGATCTCGGTAAAGGTCAGCTCGGGCCAATTGGGCTCGGGCAAGTCGCCGCTGGCCTCGTAGACCTCATAGGCACCGAGGCCCATGTTGGCTACCACGCGCACCCAGCGTTCCCGCGCCATCTCGGCGGCTTCCAGAGCGGCGGCGTTCCAATCGTCCAATCGCCCGTCCTCTCCCGGCAGCCGAACCGGCCACAGCGTGAGCACGCCCTGCCGGTTCAGGGTCGTGAAAAGCACCTTCGGGGTCAGCTCGCTGGGCAGCTCCGGCCACAGTGAGGGCTCGACCAGGTAGGTCTCGCGCTCCTCCTTCAGCTCCAATACCGCTGTTTCCAGCCGATATGCCTCGTCGGGGTGGACGCGGATAAACTCCTGCTTGTTGGGCTTGCGCACGGGCACGGTGATCAACGCCTTCTTCACGCCGACGGTTGCCGCGAAGTCCTGCGACAGGCGCAGATGGAACGGATCGAAGGGGTCCTGGCCCGTCTTGGGCGTGGTGATCTCGGCAGGTGTGGTTTTCTGGTCGCCCATCGTTTTGGCCTCTTGGTTCGCCGACCGCGATATGCAGCCGGTCGAGGCTCAAGCTAATTGGGCGAATGGGGCGTTGGAACTGACGTTCTCCGCCGGCGCGAAGGTGGAAATAGTAGGAGAAACAGCCATGTATAGTGGGCGCGACAGGCCGCGTGCTGAATCGGTGGCGAACCAGCGCCCACATGCGCACGAGTCGGATCAAAGGGTTACGTGGCGGTCAAGTGGGGCGAAAAGTTTCCGCCCCACTCTTTATTCGCGGATGTTCTTCCTGATGGTTTCCCAGGAGGCCCCGGCGGCCATCGCCATCTTCTGGATGCGTTGCGCGATCCACCGCTCGGACTTGTCGGGGTGGCCCTTCCTGAGCCTTCGAGCCTCCTTGCGCCAGGCGTCGTGGCGTGCCGCCGTGTCGAGTTTCCGGGCGTCCCGTCTGGCCGTGGAGGGCTGGTAGCTGTCCGCTTTCCGGCGCCTCGCTGCGTGGTCCACCAGTTGGACGATGGCGGATTGGTCGAGCCGAAGCCCCCCGTCCTCAAAGGAGAGCGCCTCGATCAGCGGGAGCGACTGGTCGGCCGACTTGAGGCGAACCAGCTCGGAGAAGTCGAGTGAGACGTTGCCAGACCGTTGCGTGCCGCGGACTGTCCCGAGTTCGATGTTTCTGTTGTTCTTGCCCCTTTTGGGATGTGCCTTCAGTCCGAGGTGCCCGGACACCCACCGCGCCACCTGACCATCCGTGATTTGCCACTGACCCATATGGGTGAGCGGGACTGGCACCCGCCCCATGTCGTCTCGGTGGGTGCAGGCCACGTAGGCCCGCGTCCGTTGGCCATTCCCCGATTGGACGACACGGACCGGCTCGAAACAGCGGTCTTCGCAGCCAGCGCATTCCACCGTCGAGGCGGGCGGTGCGGGCTTGACCCAACCGGCCTTGACGAAGAACTCGACCGCGCCTTCCGGCCATCGGCGGACCTGTTCCCAGCCGATAAGCCCTTCTCCTGCGTTGCCCAGGCACCCAAGCAGCTCCCGAAGCACGTCCTCCAGCGTCATGCGTCCTTGTCGGCCTCCGGGGGGCTGTGCTCCACCCGATCGATGCCAGAATCGGCGAGCATTTGGCGGATGACCTCGTCGCGCCCATCGTGGCGCAGGGCGCACCAGTTCGGGTAGCTGATCCTGAAGGTCCGCGTGCGGCTGCGCGTGCCGGGCGTCGGAGCGAACTTGACCGTGATCTCCGCCTGGGTGACATAGAAGGGCGGCAGGTCGAGATCGTCCATGAGGTCGTAGATGGCCTTCGGGTCATGCGTCGGGTCGGCCTGGATGGCGACATGGCGCTTCCTGCCGGTCGTCAGGCTGAGGCGCAGGCGTTTCACCGCCACGGACTCGATCCCGCTGGCCGGTGCGTACTTGAACACGAACTCCCGGTCTGCGAGCGGGTCGAGCTTGTAGACCAGGCCACCACCAGCAAACGCCTCCAACTCGTCGAGCTTGAGAATGGCGTCCGCGAACAGCTCCTGAAGATCGTCCACGTACTTGGTATTGCGAGGGGCGTAGATGTCCAACGCGCCCTGGGACTGACAGTAGACGAAGATGATCTCGAAGGCAGGATGCCGCGCCCGGGTGGAGAGGGAATTGCGCACCCATTCCACGCCGGACTGGGCGTAGTCCTCGGGGTAGGCGAAGAAATACTCCTTATCGCGGCGGCGGAACACCTCCACCTTACAGTTGCGCCCCCGGCCATCCTTGCTGTGGAAGTAGTGGCTGATGGCCTGCTCCAGCAGCTCCGTATCCTCCGGATCGACATGGGGCGGGACGCGGGGTAGGTCGTTGCGCGTCTTCCAGGACGACTCGGCGATGTTGTCCGAGTGCAGGAACAACGTCGCACCGGCCCAGTAGCCAGGGTGCTCCAGGAAGGCCCAGATCGCCTTACCGTGGAAACCGTCGATCTTCGAGATCGCTTCCGGGAATCCTTGGTCCTGATGGAAGTCCGCCTCGTCCGCCAGGGCCGCGATACCTCCCTGGCAGGCCATGTTGTCGATGTCCTGGCACTCCGCCTCGATCTCCGCCTGCTTGCCGTCCGGCAGCACCCTGAAGGCATGGAAGATCGGGTCGACGTCGGTCTCGTTGAGCTTCCCGAAGTCGATCTCTCCTAGCACGCCATGTCGTTCCTGGAAGTAGCGGGCCAGCAGACCGTTCGGTACACGGCGGAAGAACTGTGTGGGCGAGTATTGGCGGGCCATGGCGACGTTCCTTGCACAGACAGTTCACTGTAGTATATCCGCAGTACATTCAGCGGCCAGATGAGCCAAGAGGTTGCGCGATGGCGGCAGTGAAGACCGAGACCATCACGGTGCGGATCGACCCAGCGGTGAAGGCGGGGCTGAAGGTGGTTGCCGAGCAGGAGCACCGCTCCATCGCGAACATGGTCGAGGTGTTGATCCGGGACTACTGCGGGCAGCGGGGCATCGAAATCCGGGAGTCCCGGACTGGTGACAGGGCCGCGAGGGGCAAGAACAGATGAGCAGGGTTTCGGCAGGAACGAGGCACTCCAGGAGGAACCCATGCTTGGCCTAGGCCTCCGTGAAGAGTTCAAGGGCCACCGCCTGAAAGGCACGGCCATCGAGTTGACCAACAAGAACAACACGGGTGCCACGCAGGTTTCCGCGGAAGAGTTTCTCCGCATCACCTACCCGTCCCACGATGTGCTCAAGACCATCGAGGCAGCGGGTCCGAGCCAGGGCAGACCCGTCACCCTCAAGGGCGAGAGGGGGCAGGGTAAGTCGCATCTGATGGCCGTGCTCTACCACGCCTTCACGGACCATGGGGCCACGCAGCAATGGCTGGATCACTGGTCGCATACGTTGGGCGACGACACGATCGGCAAGATCCCTCTGCGCGGCGGCATGCACGTCATCGGCGAGAGCCTCCACAGGCAGCGCTATAAATTTCTCTGGGACCTCTTGTTCGACAACCACCCGCACGGCGGCTATTGCCGGGGAAAGTGGGAGGGCCTTGGCGACAAGAAAACCGACGTGCCGAGCGACGAGATCCTGCTGGAGCTGTTCCAGCACACACCGACCGCGTTGATTCTCGACGAGTTCCAAACCTGGTACGACGGGCTCACCAACACCAAGCAGTATCCCTGGCGGAGCTGGGCCTTCAACTTCGTCCAGATCCTCTCCGAGATCGCCAAGGAGCACCCCGAGTCACTGGTCCTGGTCGTCTCCGTGCGTAACGGCAGCACCGACGCCTTCCAGCAGATCCAGCGCGTCAACCCCGTCATCGTCGATTTCAAAGGCCCATCGGCCAAGAGCGACCGCCTACGGCTGCTGCTGCACCGGTTGTTCGAGAACCGGCTCCAGGTGGCCCCATCCGACATCGAGGGGCTGATCGGCAGCCATATAAGCGAGTACATCCGCCTCAAGGACATCCCGCCCGCGGAGCAGGCAAGAATCGACGACGAATTCATCGATGCCTGGCCCTATGCGCCGCACCTCATGGACCTGCTGGAAGACCAGGTTCTGATCGCAACCAGCGCCCAGGGCACCCGCGATCTGATCCGCATTCTGGCGGATCTCTACAAGCGTAACGGCGACAAACAGGCGATCCTGACGGCAGCGGATTTCCGGCTCGACGACGAGGCCAGCGGCATCACAGCGCTGCTCGACTCCGTCGCCAACCAGCATCACGCCAAGCTTCGGGAGAAGGCGCTGCGCAACCTGGAGGCCGTCAAGGATGCCATCGCCGGGACCTCCCAGAAGCTGCCGCACCTCGAAGAGGTCATCGGTGCCCTCTGGCTGCGGTCCTTGGCCGAGGTCAACCAGGCTGGGGCGGATCTGGCGACACTCCATGTCGACGTGACCCGAGACAAGCCTGTCGATGACAACGGCTTCCAGGTGGAGCTGAACACGATCGTCGAGAACAGCTTCAACATCCACGAAGACGGCAATCGCTACATCTTCCGGGAGGAAGAGAACCCCCAGGCCAAGCTCATCGCCAGCGCCCGTAACGACAAGCTGTTCCAGGATGACGAGGACCGTTGGCACCTGGCCAAGGAAACCCGCTATGTCCTTGAAGGCGGTGGCGAGGTCGATCTGCCCTATCGGGTCATCGTCCTGCCCCAGACATGGAAGACCAACCCCTGGGAGAAGCTCGAAGAGAGCGACCGGCCCGCCCAGTGGGGCAATCGCATCCCGATTTTGGTGCTACCGGATGCACCCTCTAAGCCGGAGGCCGCCTTGGGCGAATGGCTGCGGGACAATCTGCAAGCCGGTCGAAACCTGGTTCGTTTCCTGATCCCCAGGGACGGCTCAAGCAACCTTTTTCTGGACCACGACCTGCTGGTGCTGGCCCGCTGCGTCTATCTGGCCGAGCAATGGAAGAAGCAAAACCCCGAATACGGTAGGCTGCAAACCAAGTACCAGAAGGAGCTGCGCGATATCCTGAAGGCGCGCTTCGACCGCTTCGCCATCATCGCCAAATGGAACTTCCAGCAGCCCCAGAACTGCCGGTTTTTCATCGAAGGCCACAAGGCCGAGGGGGCGAAGATCCCCGATGCCATCGACAAGGGCATCCGCGAGAACCTGTTCATTCCCGAGGACTTCGACGACTACATCCTGCAGGCAGCGCCAAACAATGAGCCGATCAGCAAGTTGCTCAAGGAGTTGAAAGAGCCGCGCCCCGGCGGTCAGGACTGCATCCCCTGGCTGGGGGAGGCCCTGATCAAGGAGCGCATCATCCGCATCTGCGCCCGCGGCGAAATCGCCATCAACCTACGCGGCATGGAGTACCTCCAGGCCCTCGACGACGAGACCGAAGAGGCCGCCTACAAGCGGATGCGCGGCAAGCTCGGTACCGGCAAGCACTTGGACGAGACCTTCGTCCTGCTCCCCCAGAACGTCCCGGCGACCGGCGGCATCGCCTCGCCAGGCTCGGCCGGATCGGCGCCCGTTGGACCCGTTGGCGGCATTCAGCCCGGCATCTCTGCTGACGCTGCTGTGGGAGCGAACGGTGTTGCAGAGCCGGGAACAGGCGCTGTGGGCGGAACAAGCGATGGCGGCTCCGCAGGCCCCGGCAGCATCTTCGGCGGTGGTGGCAGCTTCACCCAGCACACGGCCCCGCCCACCTCGTCCCTGAACCTGTTGGGCAAGGTCGAGGCCTGGGGCATTGGCACCGGCACGCAGGTCAGATCGCTGAGGCTCCGGGTGGATCGGCTTACCGGTGCGCAACTGCAGGAACTGATCCGGAAGCTCCCCGACGGTATGACCTATGGCTTGGACCTAGAGAAAGAGGAGGACTGATGGCGTTGCCGCTCCACCTGATCCAGACGCTGCAACGCGCCCAGCCAAGCGAGGCCTGGGCCGCGATTCTCGACCATGCCTGGGCGCTGTGCTCGCAACCCCTCACGCCGGGCAAGGCGGTCACTGAGGTCCATGCACGCGACCGGGATCTCGCGGAAGTGGACCACTATCTGGCCACCGCCGACTGGAACGTCTGGTCGGAGTTCGAGGCCACCGTACCACGCACGTCCCAAGTGCTGGCGGATTGGTGGAACGGGTATTCACCGGGGCGAGCCGTCCTGATCCTGGATGCCTTTTCCCTGCGCGAGGCGCCCTGGATCTTGCAGCAGGCGGGGGCGAGGGGCTTCACCGTTCAGCAGGCACGCGCCACCTGCGCCGAGCTGCCTGCCGACACCACACCCTTCGCCAAGGCGCTCGGGTTCCCACAACGCTCGTCCCTGGGAAACAACGGCGCGGGTAACGGCCACTGCTTTCCGGGCGCCCGCACCGAGTCTGCCGACATCGCCTGGAGCGACTGCGCCGCGCTGATCGGCTCGGAGCCGGATTGGGTCTTCTGGCACCACTGGCCGGACCATCGCCTGCACGACCACGACGAACCCGGCAAGGGCTTGCAGACGCTCACCGCGGAGGTCGAGGCGCACCTGAGCGGGGATGCCTTCTGGTCCCTGGTCGAACGGCTCGCGACCGGCCGCCGCCTCGTCGTCACCGCCGACCACGGCTACGCTGCCAGCGGGCAGTTCACCGACACCACCACCGAGCAGTCGGACTACCTCAAGAAGCGCTACAAGAGCGGCCGCGCCATCCCCGGCGACGACGCCCCGGGAGCCTGGATGCCGCCCATCGATCTGGCCATCGACAGCGCCCACGGCCGCCACCTCTACGTCAACGGCCGCCGCAAATGGAAGAGCCAGGGCGGGTATCCGACCCTCACCCACGGTGGGCTGAGTGTGCTGGAAGTCGCTGTACCCTTCATCGAGCTGACCCGCAGCCCGTGATCGATGCCTCACCGCAACCACGACGGCGACGGTCACGATGTCAACGGGCCGAAAGGTTTTGGCAAAGCCGATGTATCCGGTAATCGACCTCGGGGACCGGCCCGCAGAGCTGCCCGAACAGCTCGGCAACAAGGAAAAATACTGGTTCAGGGTGGACAATCGGCGCTACCTGTTGAAAATCGGGCGTCCTGGCACGGGCGAGAACTGGGCTGAGAAGATTGCCGCCGAGCTGGCCGACCTATTGGGCGTGCCCCACGCCGACTACGACTTCGCGCTCTGGCGCGGCCACAAGGGTGTATGGACGCCCAGCATCGAACCCGCAGACGCTCGGCTCATCCTCGGTAACGAACTGCTGGCGGCGATCCATGCGGGCTATCCCAGACACGAGGTCAGACGCGTGAGAGAGCATACCCTGGGCGTATCCATGCCCTGCTCGCCAGACCCGAAATTACGGCTCCCCCCGGGTGGGCGCCGCCGGGAGAGGGTATCGCGAACGCCTTCGATGTCTTCGTCGGCTACCTGCTACTCGATGCCTGGATCGCAAATCAGGACCGGCACCACGAAAATTGGGGGCTGATCAGCCACCTGGATCGCATCTACCTGGCGCCGACCTTCGATCATGCCGCATCCTTGGGACAGAACGAGACCGACGCAAACCGGCGCGACCGCTTGACCACCAAAGATCAGGGCCGCCATATCAGCAGCTACGTCACCAAGGCACGCTCAGCGATCTACGATCACAAGAGCAGCAGGAAGCCCTTGCTGAACTTGGAACTGTTCGAGCAAGCTGCACGGAGGGCGCCAGCTGCTGCGCGTGCCTGGCTGAACAAGCTCGAACAGGTGCGCGAGGACGACTGCCACCATCGGTTCGACCAGCTTCCACCCGAAGAGGCATCCCCGCTCGCGTGCGAGTTTGCAATGACTCTGCTCTCGCTCAACCGAAAGCGCTTGCTGACAACAAAACTATGAACACGCTCTACATCGCCTGGCAAGACCCGCAGACCCGCTGTTGGCACACGGTTGGACGGCTCGACCGCGACGCAGACGGGCGCTATCGCTTCGGCTACACCCGCGGGGCCTTGGCCTCGGCACGGTTCACTTACCTGGGCCGCATGATGGATAAGGCGCAGGTGTATTTTTCCGACGCACTCTTCCCTCTCTTCGCCAATCGACTGCTTGCCGAAAAGCGCCCCGAGTACCCCGCCTACTTGTCCTGGATGGGGGTCGAGCAGAACAAGCCCGACCCGCTCGAAGTGCTGGCGCGATCCGGCGGCCGGCGCGGTACCGACGAACTCTGCGTCTATCCACAGGTTGAGCCGGATCTCGATGGCCGCATGACCCTTTTCTTCTTTGCCCACGGTTTGCGTTACCTGGGTCAAGAGGAGCTGGGGGTGCTCTCGGCACTTCAGCCAGGCGACAGCCTGCAACTCAAGGCGGAAGACGACAATCGGCATGATCGATACGCGCTGTTGCTCGAAAGCGGGCATGCCGCTCGGGTCGGCTACTGTCCTAGGTATCTCAACCAGGGCCTACGCCGGGTGCAGCAGCACGCGCCGATCCGCCTCGTGGTCGAGAAGGTCAACCGGGATGCACCCCTGCAATTTCGTCTGCTCTGCAAGGCCGTGTTCACTCCCCCGGACGGGTTCGATCTCTACGCGACCGACGAACACCGGCTGATCGCACAACCGGCAATGGCAGCCTGACGGCAGCTCGCGTGCCTGGCACTGTGCATGGCGTCTACCAGAGTAGGCGCCCGCGCTCGTCTCGGATCCGGGTCCGCTCGACCGACATCAGCCGCATGGTCGGTCTGGGACATGCCCAACCGCATCATCTCGCACGGCATTGAACTGATAAGGAAAACCTGAGATGGCAAACGACCAACCCTGGAAGGCCAAGGGCATGACCAAGGACGAATGGCTGGCCGAGGAGGTGGCCAAGGCGGTCGGCGCGGGCAAGCCGTGGAAGTGCGAGACCGTCGATTTCTCAGACCCCGACCGGCCACCGACCTGCATCGAGGTCGATTTCCCCATCATCCCCATCAACCAGATCGCGGCCATCGAGGGCAACGCGGGCAAGCCCATCTACCAGATGTCCAAGTGGTGGGCCAGGCGGCGCAGCAGCGTGTTCCGCGCCATGCTGCTGGCCTCTGCCATCAAGGCGCCGGACGACCCCGCCGAGGCCGCCAAGCTGGTCTGGGACGTCTACTACGGCAACCACCAGAAACGGGGCGCCTTCAAGCACCTGAAGGTGGCGGACATCTTCATGGGCGGTGGCACCACCATCGTCGAGGGCTCGCGCCTGGGCATGCAGATGTTCGGCAACGACCTGAACCCGGTGGCCTGGTTCATCGTCAAGCAGGTCACCGGCTGCGGTCATCGCACGCCCATCATGACCAGCCCGGTGATGGCGATCAAGACCCTGACCGTGAAGAGCTGGCCGCGCACCTGCAAGCACTGTGGTTGCGGCTACAACATCGAAGAGCGTGACGCCCGCATGGCGCCGAGGGTGTCGTTGGTGGTCGCCGAGACCGAGCGGCCCTTCGCCGTTGCCCGGCTGAATGCCTACAACGGCGAGCCGGAGAGCGCCGGCTGCCCCTGCTGCGGCAAGACCGAGACCTTCGGCAAGCTGGGCAAGGGCAAGCGTAAGAAGGTGGATCTGTCACTGCTGGTGCATCCGCAGTGGCTGCAAGGCGAGGCATCCCATGATGAGCAAGGGCGACCCTATGGCGGCAGCGCGGATGATCCGGTGGAGGCGACGGTTCGGTGGAATCAGGCAAGGGCCGCGAAGTGCAAGTTGATCGAGGTACGGGGCAAGCTGCCGGAGGAGATCACCTGTCCGGAGACGGGCGTGACGATCCAAACCGGCAAGGAAGGCGGTACAACCCCGAGATCGGGGATATTTGTTTGTAATGAATGCGGAACAAGCCAAAGGTATGTTGAAGCGGTGCAGCAGACGCAAAAAACGGCACCGGTGATGAGTTACGCGGTTCAGGGATACTGCCCTGATTGTGACTCAAATAGCGAAGCGTATTCTGGTAGGTTCTTCGATATTTGTCATGCCGCAGACCATATCAATGCTGCGGATATGGAGTGGGAAAGGCGAAGCCGAAGTGATCTGGAGCCGTATTGGCCAAAGAGCGAGATTCCCTTCGGTCACATGACACATCAACGTCAACCTCTGCCGCAACACGGTTATACGCACTGGTGGAAGATGTTCAACGCCAGGCAGCTACTTGTGCATGCCCTCTTGCTCCGAGAAATCTCAAACTGCGAAAAAAGCGAAGAAACCACGTTTTTTGTGCTGGGCGCATTTCAGCAGTACCTGCGAAACCAGAACTCTTTTTGCTTTTGGGATATCAGCCGTGACTGCATGGCTCCATTATTGAGTAACGCTAATTTCCATCCCAAGAACAACTTCGTTGAAAATTGTGTTTATCCCATGCTTGGGCGAGGCAACTGGCAAAGCCAATATGGGAGCGTGTCCTCGGCTATCGAATGGATGAATGCTCCATGGGAGCTGGTGGAAAATGACAGACTTTCTGCGCGATCACCGTTGTTGTCTGGTTACTTATCTGGAACGAGTGAAAAGGTTAAATGCGATGATCCTGTAGTCGGGGGAGAAATCTTTTCCGGCTCCTCGACAGAACTGAGTACGCTCGGAACGGGCACCTACGACCTCGTCGTGACCGACCCCCCGTTTGGTGGCCTGTTACATTACTCAGAACTATCCGATTTCTTTTATGTGTGGCTCCGGCTGGTTCTCATGGAGAGGTATCCAGCGGAGTTTGCCGGGGAATACACGCCAAAGACCCTGGAGGCGGTAGCCAACAGGGCGCGGCAACCGGGTCGGGATGAAGATAAGGGCATCGATAATGCTGATGCCTTCTATCAGCGACTACTCACCGAATGCTGGAGGGAAGCTTTTCGAGTGCTTAAGCCCGCTGGGCTCTTGAGTTTTACCTTCCACCACAGCGAAGACGCACCCTGGGTCTCGGTGCTCGAATCATTGTTCGATGCTGGGTTCTTTCTCGAAGCCACCTATCCAATCCGCAGCGACGAAACCAAGGGAACCGGCCAATTTGGTTCAAAGCAGATCGAATACGACATCATCCACGTCTGCCGCAAACGCATCGACGAGCCCAAGCCCATCTCCTGGGCCAAGCTCCGCCGCCAGGTGCTGCGTGATGTCCGCGACCTGCAAGACCTGCTCGAACATCACCAGCAGGAAGGTCTGCCCGAGGCTGACCTGCAGGTGATCCGGCGTGGCAAGGCGCTGGAATATTTCTCCCGCCACTACGGCAAGGTCTACAAGGACGAGGACACGCCTATGACGGTGCTGGAGGCGCTGCTGGGCATCAACCAGTTGCTCGACGAGGAGGCCGGTGGCGTCAAGGAGGCGCCGCCCCACAACGCCGAGCCCTTCACCCGGATGCTGCTGCGCCTGTTCGACGGTGTCCGCGAGCTGCCCCGCGACCAGATTCAGAAGTTCCTGCGCGGCACCGGCAGCGCGCCCTCTGACTTCGCCGACCGCGGGTGGGTGTATGAGGAAAAGAAGGTCTTCTATCTGATCCCACCGCTGGACCTGGCGCGGAGCTGGGTCGGCAAGCACCGCCGGGGCATGCAGAGCGATTACGACCAGGCCATGTTCCTGATCGGCGCCTGCTTCGAGGGCAGCGGCATCAACGCCAGCGAGACCCTGAACAACGAGCACTTCAAGCCCCATCCGGCCCTCGGCGCCATCCTGAACTGGTTCAGGACCCACGGCGCGGATTCGGCGGTCCGCAATGCCGCGATCATGGCCTCAACGCTCTACCACACCTGGGAGTCCAGGAATCAGGCGAAGGTCCGGCAGCTTTCGCTCTTCGACGCGCTGGGTGAGGAGTAGGGCTCATGGTCAAAACCCGCGTCAACCAAGGCTGGCCCCGTCGCGGTTTCGCGTTGTTGTGGGATGCGGAGGTCTTGGCGAGCCTGGTCGCTCCCGAAGATGTCGTCTCGCTCCGGCAGTTCTTCGCCAGGGTCGATGGCTGGTCCGGCGAGGACCTGACCGCCGCCAATGGCAGTGCCCTGGTCGTGGCGGGTGTCGAGGGGTGTCTGGACGTGCTGTCCGGCGATGATGCCGCCCGCTGGATCGAGACCGACCTGAAGGAGGCCGTGCTGTCGTTCCAGGATTTCTCGCAGGGTGATGGCGGCCTGATCCTGTGGATGCCCAGCGGCCGCAATCGAATCAGCATGAACGGCGCCAGCGAGGCCTATTTCTGGAAGCACCGGGATTCCGGTAAGGAGGGCTTGCCCATCGGCCGCCTGCTGTTCTCGGGAGCGGAGAACGAGGTCGAGCGCCTGCTGAACACCGACGACCCCCACGCCGACTACGACGGCAAACACTGGGTGGGGCTGCATCACCCGCGGATCAGTTGATGGGCGAAGAATGAGAATCTACGCGGACACCTCGATTTTCGGCGGGCTCTTCGACAAGGAGTTCAAACAGGCCACGGGCCAGTTCCTGGCGGAGATCGATGCCGGGCGCCATATCCTGGTGACATCTGCCGTCGTCGCGGCGGAAATCGAGCCGGCGCCTGATGCGGTACGCATGCTCTTTGCCCGCTACGAAGCCATGGCCGAGATCATCCCGGTCACAGAGGCCGCGCTTACTCTTCAACAAGCCTATATCCAAGCTGGAGTTGTGACGGCGAAATCGCTCGACGATGCGCTGCATGTGGCGCTGGCAACGGTTTCAGCGTGCAACCTGATCGTCAGTTGGAATTTCAAGCACATCGTTCACTTCGACAAGATTCCCAAGTACAACGCCGTCAATACCCTGAACGGGTATGGATTCATCGGCATATTCTCTCCATTGGAGGTGATCGATTATGGAAACGAAGCCTGAACCGCGTTGTGTCGAGATCAAGCGGCGTGGCGCCGAGCACGTCGCCCGGCAGATTGCCGGGATGTCACTGGCAGAGCAACTGGCGTACTGGAAGACACGCACCGAGGCCATGCAGAGACGCCAGGACGAGTCCAGGATCCAGGCCGAACAGCACTGAGTGGCGGAGCGGACCGCCGCGGTGGCGCAAGATGCTTTCCAGCCCGGTCAACGGGTACTCCACCCCGAATTCGGCGAGGGCGTGGTCGTGCGCCTCGGCGCGAACGGCTATGTGCAGGCCTTCTTTCCGAGCGGTGAGCGGCAGGTCTTCGGGGCGACGCTCCGGCCCGCGACCACTCGCGCCGAGCAGATCATCGCAAACGTCCAGAGCGGCGCGGATCGGCTGCGCGCCGCCTGGCTGCACGTCGAAGCGCACGCACTGCCGTTGATGGAGAACGCGGCGGCGCTGACATCGGCGCGGATCGATCTGTTGCCCCATCAGGTGGTGCTGACCCACCAAGTGGCGACAGCACTGCCACGGCGTTTCCTGGTGGCCGATGAGGTAGGGCTCGGCAAGACGATTGAGACGGCGCTGATCCTGCGCGAGCTGGCGAGCCGCGGCGAATTGACACGCGCCTTGATGGTGGTGCCCGCGGGGCTGGTGAACAACTGGCATCGCGAGCTGAACGAGGTCTTCAACCTCAACTTCGAGGTCTTCGGCGCGGAAGGCGATGTGACCGACCGCAAGAGCAACGCCTTCGCCAAGCACGACCGCCTGATCGCCAGCGTCGATACCCTGAAGCGGCGGGCGCGGATCACCCGCTTGAAGGAAGCGCCGCCCTGGGATTTGGTGGTGTTCGACGAGGCCCACCACCTCTCCGCCTACAGGAACGGCCGCAAGATTCGCAAGACCGAGAACTACAAGCTGGGTGAGGCGCTGCGCGATCATGCCCGCGACCTGCTCCTGCTGTCGGCGACCCCGCACCAGGGCGACCATTTCCGGTTCTGGATGCTGATTCAGCTCCTCAATCCCACCCTGTTCAAGAGCCCCGAGGAGATGGTCGAGGAGCGCCACCGCCTGAACGAGGTGGTCTACCGGCGCACCAAGGCGGACGCCTGCACCCCGGATGGCTCGCCGCTCTTCACCCGGCGCTGGGTGCATACCGAGTCCTTCACCATGGGCTCGGCGGAGACGGCGTTTTACGCCAAGCTGCGGGAATACCTGCTGGACGGGTTTGACCTGGCGAAGAAGCAGGGCAACCAGGGCCGTGCGCTGGGCTTCGTAATGACGATCTTCCAGAAGATCGCCGCCTCCAGCTTTGCCGCCGTGCGCAGCACCCTGCGGCGCCGTCAGTTGGCGTTGACCATCCATGAGGCGATCCTCAAGGACCAGGCCCTCGACATCGATGGTCACCAGGCATTGATGGCCGAGGCCCGGCGCCTGATTCACCGGGAAACCGGATTGCCCGACGATGCGGTGGGCCGTGGCGAGGTGGACCGCATCCTGGCCGATCTCAAGCTCCGCCTGATCCGCAAGCTGGATGAAGACAACCTGGCCGCGGTCGCGTCGTCGGAATCCGCCGAGGTGATCACGGCTGAGGGCGAGGAGGCCGCGGCGACGGCGGTCGAGCTGTCGCTGCCGGAGGAGCGGCTGCGGATCGCGGACCTGCTGGCGGTCTTCCCGCAAGACCGGGAGACCAAGGCCGAGAAGCTGCTGCGCGGCCTGGGGGCGTTGTGGAACCAGAACCCCAAAGAAAAGGTGGTGATCTTTGCGACCTATCTGGCGACTGTCGAGTTGCTGGCGCGGGAGATCGAAGCCGCCTACCCCGGACAGGGTGTCGTTGTTCTGAAAGGTGGCGACCATGGTACGAAGGTCGCGGCCGAGAAGCGGTTTCGCCGGTCCGACGGTCCCCGTGTCCTCATCTGCACGGCGGCCGGACGCGAGGGGATCAACCTGCAGTTCAGCCGCATCCTGTTCAACTTCGACCTGCCCTGGAATCCGATGGACGTGGAGCAGCGGATCGGCCGCATCCACCGATATGGGCAGAAGGACACCGCGCAGGTCTACAACCTGGTGCTGTCCGACACCATCGAAGGCCGCATCTTCCTGCTGCTGAACGACAAGCTCAACGAGATCGCCCGCACCCTAGGCAAGGTGGACGAGCATGGCAATGTGACCGAAGACCTGCGCGGGCAGATCCTCGGCCAGTTGAACGACCGCCTGAGCTACGACCAGCTCTACCGCGAGGCGCTCTCCGATCCGGAGCTGAAACGCACCCGTGAAGAGCTGGAGGCCGCCATGTCCAACGCCAGGGAGGCCCGCAAGGTGGTGTTCGAGCTGTTCCAGGACCTGGACCGCTTCAGCCTGGACGATTACAAGCCGCTGTCCGACATTGCCGAGAGCCAATCCCGCATCGTCGCGTTTTTGCGTGCCGCCGCCGAACACAATGGCGGCCGCTACCGCCAACTCGACGAGCTGCGCCTCGAGCTAACCACGGATTCCAACGCAACGCCGACCGTCTGTACGCTGGACCGCGATCTCGCCCAGGAAGACGAGACCGTGGCATTGATCGGCATCGACCATCCGATCACCGAACGCTTGGCGGCCCAGTGGCGGGCCGCGGCGCCTTCCCGGTTGGGGGCTACAGCCGTCGTCGGTCTCGACAGGCCCGTGGCACTCAGTATTTGGCTAGTACATTCATTCGGCAGCAAGCAGAACACTGGGGCGCATCTGATCCCCATCGCGGTGGACCAGGAAGGCAAGCGAGTGCCGAGTATCGAGAAGCAGTACCTGGATTGCTTCAAGGCACCGGCGGGACGAACGCAGTTCGAGCCATCGGAGCGAGCCGCGTTGCTGCATGAGCATATCGAGCCAACGCTGCACCGCGAGTTGGGTTACCGCAGCATCGCGAGCCCGGAGAAGGGATATTCCAACCAATTGTTGGCCTGGATTGAGGTCGAGTAGAGAGGGCGTCCGATCATTGCGCTGTGATGGTGCACGTGTTAAGACCTATCCCAGCCCGCCCAGCGGGCCTTGCTCATAACTCCGGCCGCCGAGCGGGCGGCCTGCCGAGAGCCTGAGGTAAGTCGCTGTTCTGGAAAAGGAGTAGTGCAGATATCCTATCATGGAGGTGGGCCTTGGCCGGAATTATGAACAAGGCCGCCCAGCGGGTCGCTGCGCGCGGGACTCCAGCCGCTGCGCGTCTCCCCCCCATGCCGGCGCACCGCTTCCCGTCCACCCCGAGGGGCTCCCTAAAGAGCAAGCAAAAGGGGGATGTCGCGCAAGCTCAAAATCGTCGAAAAATATATTCAAAACAGGTTTTTAAGAGAATGACTCGGCTCCAGGAGGGTATAATCTGCCTAATGATTTCGGCGAAAAACGAGGCGAGCTTGGGCCATGGGCGGAATGGGGTCGGGAAGCTGGTTTCGATGGGGTAAGAAAACCACCACGGAAGAGGTTCACCGCGTAGATATCCGCTACCTGCACAAACAAGGACTGTTGCGCTGTCCGGGGTCCACGGGCAGTCTGTCGTGGTCCCGCGGTGGGGAGCAAACCGGATCGGTTCGTTACCGGATCGAACAGGATCGGCTGGTGCTCATGTATCGCTACCGATTGCACGGTGAGGATTGGCGAGACGTGGAGGAGCAAGTCTGGTTCGACCGAACCCCCTGCAACTATGGCGGTGAAAGATTGTGGTTTCTGTGCCCCCCTTGCGGCAAGCGGGTCGCGGTGCTCTACGGTGCTGGTGCTCGATTCCTGTGCCGTCACTGCTACAGGCTTCCCTACGGCAGCCAGAACGAAACCTACATGGACCGGATGATGCGCAAGGCGCGCAAGATTCGAACGCGTCTGGGGGCGTCGGAGAGCCTCATGGAGCCGATCCGGGAGAAGCCGCGGGGGATGCACTGGAAGACTTTCGAGCGCCTCGTGAGAGCCGAGGATGAGGCCAACCATGCGTCTACGCTGGCCATGGCGAAGCACATGCGCTGGTTCGAGGGAGGAGGGTGGTTGTAACCGGGTCCTTCCGGAAGGAGAACACCGCGGGTGGTTCGAGCCCCGGTGTCTGGCTAGCTTTCAGATTTTCCTGGCCTTTTCGGACTTGAGGATTCATGACCATGAGCGGGGAAGTCATTGGGATCGACGGCCTCACCGACCAGCAGCGCGAAGGCGCACGACTGGCGGCGACCGGGTGGCGCGGAGTGGACATCGCCGAGCATCTCGGGGTGGCACAGGAGACGGTTTCCCGGTGGCGCAAGAAACCCGAGTACGTCGCAGCCATCAAGGCGATCTTGAGCGAGGCGCGTTTGGGGGTGGCGGGCCGCATGGCCGATCTGACGGACAAGGCGCTCGACGTGATCGAAGACACGCTGGATGACAAGTACGACCGGCGGGTCAAGCTTCGAGCCGCCATCGCGCTGTTGCAGCTATCCGGCGTCGGAAGGGCGACATCCAGCCGCTCGGGTCAGTAGAGCCCCAGCGAACAGGCAGCGGCGCTCGGCAACATTGACTAGCTTCTGTCGGGGCCGCGCGTCAGTGTGTCAGGTTTGTGTCACCGGATATGCGAGGATATGCGCTGAAAGTGCGGGTGCCAGCGGTGCATATCGATTTAAAACAATCGGTTACGGTATAGCCGTAGCCTTGCCAAGGTTGGGGTCGCGAGTTCGAGTCTCGTTTCCCGCTCCAAGTAAAACGAGAGGCAGAGCCGATCTCAGCTGCGCTGAATCGGCTCTTTTTCGTCGCGGGTAAGGGATAGGCGGCGCGTCGTGTGTGTCGCGGCCGGCCCCCTGATTCGGCGACAGGATGTCGACGAAGCCCTGTGGTGGCAGCCAGTGGGTGCGGAATAAGTCATCGTGCCGGGGCGGCCAGCCGACGTGCCACGGCCGCCCATCCCAAGCGGTGAGCAGCCGCTCCCCGGCGGGGCGAGCCTCGCAAGTTGCTCCGCCTTCACTGATCCCCTTCCCGATAGCTCATTGTCGTGATCTGCTCCGACAACAGGCCCATCATCAGCACCACCACAGCAGCACTCAAGAGCACTGCGCTCATGTTCGTGAAGCGGTGAAGGGTGAGGAAGGTGTGCAGGTAATTGCCGGTGCCGGCCAGGAAAAACGCGATGCTCACGGGGAAAAAGAGCTTAAGCGGCGAGTAAAGGGTCGCAACCTTGAAGATGATGAGCAGGAAGCGGATGCCGTCCTTTAACGGGTTGATGTGGCTGCCCCGGGTGCTGTCGCGGCGGGCGGCGGTAATAGGGACGTAGGTGACTGGGTGGCCTGAGCGGAAGAAGGCCATTGTGACCGTGGTGGGGTACGAGAAGCCGTTCGGAAATAGGTAGAGGAAGCGCCGGAAGGGCTCTGTGCGCACGGCGCGGAAGCCGGAGGTGAGATCCTGGACCCGGTGTCCGGTCATGAGGCTTGCGAACCAGTTGTAGAAGCGATTGGCGACGCGGCGGCCAGGGCTGGCCTGCGAGTCCTTGCCGCGCGCGCCGACGACCATGTCATATTCGGCATCCAGCGGTCCGAGCAGGCGTGGGATGTCATCGGGGTCGTGCTGGCCGTCGGCATCCATGAAGACCAGGATCTCGCCGCGCGCGGCGCGCGCCCCCGATTTTACGGCGGCGCCATTTCCTAAACTGTACGGATGTCGGAGGACCCGCGCCCCCCGGTTGCGGGCAACGTCGGCCGTGTCGTCAGTCGAGCCGTCATCGACCACCAGCCGCTCGGCCTCGGGATAGAGCTGCGCGAGCCGCTCCAGCAGTCGGCCAATCGTTGGCGCCTCGTTGCGGGCGGGGAGGATGACGGAGAGGGTCTGCCTCGTACCCTTCGCGGGCTCGGCGGGCTGTGTCATCGGCCTGACCTGTTCGTTCCTGGCCCGAATCTGGCCTCGGGAGGCGCGATAGGCCAGCGGCAACTACGCGGTGCTTTTTGTAGGACGGGGCGCATTCGTTTGTAGTTGTTTGAGTACAAGACACCACCGGGTGGCCGCTGACGGGTGGCCGCTGACCGAACTGGCCACGGATCCGGGCTAGGCTTGCGTGGCTGGATCGTGCCCGGCCTGCCCAGACCGGCCGCGCATTCGCTGATTGTAGCCGCAACCCGTTTGCTGCGATGTGCTGGCGGTCCACCTGTATGTACCGGGGTAATGCCGCCGTCCGTTGAGGCGGTTGCAGCTGCGTCGTCCGCGCGGCTCATAACGTCAGCAGGCCGCGCCTGGTGACCATGAGCTCCCGGTAGCCGAACACGGCGCTCAGGTGATGGAGCAGGGCATGGCCGCCTTGGTTGCGCCAGAGGGTTTCCAGCTGTTCGTCGAGGGCAAGGTAGCGGGCGCCGGTTGCGCGCGGGAGCCTATCGTTGGCGCCGAGCTCGCGGATCAGCTCTAGCCAGAGCTGGCTTGCGCCCATGATGAAATGCGGCCAGGCGCGTTGCATCTCGGGGGTCCAGCTGGGGTCGGAGGTGTCGCCGATGCCGGGGCGCTGGGGCCGGGAGGGGTCGTCATGACTGACCTTGACCAGGGTGCCGTTGCGCAGCAGGCGCAAGACCTGCAGATCGGCATCGATCCGCACCTGGATGCGCCGCGCCGTCCCGGGCGTGGTGCGGTAGATGAAGCTGAACTGCCGCCCGGCTGCGTCGCGCGCGGCCCGGCGATGGAAGCGCCAGAGCGGGATCTGCTCGCCCTCGGCCTCCAGGATCGGGCCCAAGACGCGGTCCGCGAGCAGCAGATCGGGATGCCATGGGGCCGGCTCACCCTCTGGCCACGCGAGGCGGAAGCGGCTATACCACCAGTAGAGCGGCCTGTCTTCGGAGGGCGGTGCTGCCTCGACGGAGGGCCCCGGCGTGCCGATGGTTGAGCGCGGCGGGGTGGCGCAGCCGGCAACCAGGAGCACCAAGAGTACTCCGAGCAGAGACAGGGCGAGGGGGCAGTTCCTGTGGTGACGCCAGGTGGCGGCTGCGGTCCGCATGGCTTAGCCCGCGCGATCCGCCAACGCGCGCTCGATCAGCGGCAGCAGCGCCTCGGGGTCTTCGACGAAGACCGGGCCGTTACGTGCCTGGATCTGCGCCAGATGCCCGAGCAGCTGCTCCCAGCTGCGGTTCTGCTTGATGGCCTCGAGGCGGCGTGCGGCTCGACGCAGCGCCGGCTCGTCTGCGGCCAGATCGGCAAGCCTCAAGAGGGCCAGTGTTGCCTCGACATCATTGGGATTGGTGTCCGCGACTGAGCGCCAGTAGCGCTCGGCCTCGCCGTGTTGGCCAAGCCGCAGGTGCGACTCGCCCAACACCCGACGGGCGATGTCGTGCTGTGGGTCGCTCGTGAGGACCTTCCCACCCGCGGCGATGGCGGCCGGGTAGTCCGCCAGTTTGAAGAGGAGTGTGGCGTAGACGGAGAGCAGGCCGATGCTGTCCGGCAGCTGCTCGAGCCCCTGTTCCAAAATCGGCTTGGCGGCCTCGATCTCGCCGAGCCCCATCAGCGAGACCACCAGGCCGGCCCGGGACTTGATGCTATCCGGATCGACGGCGATGGCCTGCGCGTAATACTGACTGGCCTTGTCCAGCTTGCCCTCGCGCAGGTACCCGTTGCCCAGGTTGCCGAGAGGCACGGCCTGCAGCTCTGCGCGCTGGTAGCGGCCCACTTCGAGCGCCGTCTCGTAGGACTCGCGCGCCTTTTTCGGCATGCCCATTAGGGAGTAGACCTGGCCGAGGTTGGTATAGACGCGGCTCTGCTCGGGTGCCTTCGCGAGGTTGTCGGTCCAGACCAGGATGGGGTGGCCGAAGATGGCGTTGCGGCCCATGACGGTGTAGCTCTGGAGAGCCAGGAAGGCGACCACGCCGAGCGCGACGGCGCCGCGTGCTGCCCGTCGGGTGAGGGTGCGTCCCAGCCACAGGATGCCGATTGCGGCGAGGGGATAGAGCATCATCGACGGCAGATAGTTGCGGTGCTCGTAGGCCAGCTCGAGCGGGATGACCGTGCCTTCCACCGCATGATTGATCACGAAGAAGAGCAACGCGAACGCGATCAGCGGCCGCTTGCCGGCCAGGGCGAGCCCGAGCCCGAGCCAGCCGGCCCAGAAGAGGATGGCCGGCGTTGTGGTCCAGGGGCTCCAGAGAGAGGTCGAGACCTGGATGTCGTGGATCAGGGCGAAGCGCTCCGGGATTGGGATCAACATCTGCGAGAGGTAGAAGAGCAGCACGCGCGGCTCAGTGAGTAGACGCCCCAGGAGGGTGAAGTCGCGAGATGTGTAGCCGGCGAGGACCGTCAGCGGATCGGTCAGCGTGAGCGTTAGCAGAATCACCAGACCGATTGGGATGACCGCGAGCCTAGCGTGGCGGATTAGGGTCGCGCGGTCGATGCGGCGAACCAGCAGCAGGTCGAACAGATAGATGACCACGGGCAGCATGACCGCGTGCTCCTTGGTTGCGGCCGCGAGCATGCCCGTTAGCAGGCAGAGCCCGAGCCAGAGAAATCGGCGCCGCCGGTGCGGTGTGAGCTGGGCCAACAGATAGCAGAGCAAGGAGACGAGGAAAAAGAGCGCCGCCATCGAGGCCATGCGCTGCACGATCACCGTGACCGCGGCCACCTGAATGGGGCTGGTGGCCCACAGCAGGGTGCCGAGGAAGGCGATGGCCTTGGCGCGATCCGCGTAGCGGCCGTCGAGCTTGGGCAATTGCAGTGTCTTGAGGAGGAAGAGGTAGAGCGCTAGCGCGGCTAGGCCATGGATAGCGACATTGACCAGGTGATAGCCGACCACGTTCAGGCCGTGGAAGTAGTGGTTGAGTCCGAAGCTCAGGTAGGCCAGCGGCCGGTTGATGGACTCCCGGGTGCCGATGAAGGTGCCGGATAGACTGGCCCAATCCAGGCTGCTGAGGTGCAGCCGCGGGTTGTTCACGATGTTCGGCAGGTCATCGAAGATCCAGGAGCCGTCCAGGCTGTTGACATAGAGCAGCGCCACCAGGCCGAGGAGCACGGACACCAGGAACCCGTGGGTCCGCTCGGTCAGGAACTGATCGAGGCTATCGAAGGGCGGGGTAGGCCGGGTCAGGCGCATCGCGAGGCTCGTGGGCTGGTCGGTCGATTGGGGCAGATCGCGTTTGGGCAGACTAGGGCCAGAGCCGTGAAGGGGCGACGATCGGGGCACTCCCCAAGGGTAAGTGCCGTCGCGGGTCTCGTCGAGGGGAGTCACCGCAGCGCTCGCCCGTCTGCGCGCAAGCCGCACCGAAATCCCTTCACCGCGTGCCAAAGCAGGGGCGAAGATCCTAGAATCCCGCCGGACTGCGGCAAATCAAGCGAAAAATTAACGCGAACGCTTACGGGATGCAATATTATCTCTTCGCGAAGCACGTTCGCTCCCTCGCCCTCTGGGAGAGGGTTGGGGTGAGGGAA
>CAZOWL010000040.1:0-36934 GCA_964583605.1 uncultured Chromatiaceae bacterium
CTTCGAGGAGCCCGGTGCGGTAGTTCCGCACGCCGGGATCTGTACGGGGGCGGCCAGGTAACTGGCCGTCCTACCGTGATGCGGCGGTGCGTTGTGACTACGGACGGGCTAACCGATTCGCACTAGATCTGGCGTCACGGCACTTTGTCGCCACCTGACTAGATCAATACCCGTTGTAGTACCAGCCGTTGTTCCACCCAGCTGGCGGGTAGTTTTGGGTCTGCAGCTCGTCTTTTTCGGGGATCTCGATCGTCGGAGCCTGTTCCGATGAAGCGTCTGATCGATCCGAGTCTTCCAAGGGTACGGAGACTTGCGGTGTCGTGCTTGGCCAGCGGCCTAGCGGCGCGTACCACGGGCCTTGATTCCGGAAGGCCGCACGATCACGGTCGATGCGCTCAAGCCACTCGTCGCGACGCCGCTGCTGCTCTTGCTCACGGGCCTCACGCTGCTCGGCCAACCAAGGATCCTGCCAACGGCGACGTGCCTCGATGGCCTCCTTTGTCGCGCGGCGTTGGGCCTCCCACGCCCGCCGTTGCGCCCTGACCTCATCAAGCCAGGGGGAGCTGCTCTCGACCTGGGCCGGCAAGGTGGATTGGACGCCCGCCGGGTCATCGGCGAAGGCCTCCTCGGCCATGCCATAGGCCATCATCAAGCCGAAGGCCAACAGCGTTACCATGAAATTCGCGAAGCACGTTCGCTCCCTCGCCCTCTGGGAGAGGGTTGGGGTGAGGGAACGATCAGGGACGAGGCGGCATTTCATCGTCCGGGGTGGCTCGCCTCGTCCCATGATCGTTGGGCGGGCGAGCTTGGCGGTGTGCGTTGTGTTGGCCACGACTGAGATGCCGACGAGACGGGGAGACGTCCGTTAGTTTAATTCATTATTCAATAATATTCCTAACTGCGCCGGTTGGCCCTCGCGGACTGGGCCAGGTCGACCGCCCGGCGCCAGGTGCGTGCTCGCCCGTGCGAGCCGAATCGGTCCGCCCAGTGCCAGCCCGGACCAGAACGCGCGTCGCGGTACCGCAAGATTTATCCATAATTTTTTAATGGAATGCAATGCGCGTTCACGCCGCTTGCCCTGGCGGAAATACGGTGGTCGCTGGCCGAAGACAAGACCAGGGGTCGGGCGCTCAATGACGGGGCGTCTGCTCCAAGCGCCGATGGATCTCGTTGCGCAGGCAGGCAAGGGCGTCCTCGCATGTGACGGCTGCGCCCTCCTCGGATGTGATGAAAAACACGTCGTCGACCTCGGCACCGATCGTGGCGATCTTGGCATTGCTAAGGCGGATCCCACAGGCCTCGAAGACCGAGCCTACGGCAGCAAGGAGACCGGGACGATCGAGTGTGGTGAGCCGCATGACAGTGCGCTGGTTAGCCTCGTCCGGCGCGAAAAAGACGCGGGTCTCGATCGGGAAGTGCTTGTATTGGCGCGGCATGCGTCGCGCCACCTGCAGCTCGCGGGTGTCCTCATCGCTCAGCGACGCATGGAGGGCGGTCTGAATCTCGTGCAGGCGCGCCTCGCCCTCAACTGTGGACCCGTCCTGGTCCAGCACTTGGTAGCTGTTCAAGGCCATTCCGCTGGCGCTTGTGAGGATGCGGGCATCCATGATGGTCAGACCGAGCTGGTCGAGCATGGCCGTCGTGCGCGCAAAGAGGCTCTGACGGTCGTGCGTGTAGATGAAGACCTCGGTGCCGCCACGGGCCGTTTGCGGCCGAATCCTGATCAGCGGCAGGCGGCTCGGATCGGCGGCCATCACTAGGCGCGTCTGCCAGGCGATCTCGTCGGGGGAGTTGTGCAGGAAGAAGTCGCGCGGAAGCGCCTTCCAGAGCGCCGCGCAGGCGTCCGGCTCTTCCCCGTAGCGGCTTACGAGCCGCAGGGCCTCGGAGCGCTTGTGCTCGATCAGTTCCTCCTGGGCCTGAGGGTTATCGAGGCCGCGGAGCAACGCGCGTCTGGCGTTGTGGTAGAGCTCGCGCAGTAAGGCCTCGCGCCAGCTGTTCCAGCGCTCTGGATTGGTACCACGCACATCGGCCACCGTGAGCAGGAAGAGGTAGTCGAGGCGCGTAGGGTCGCCGATCTCGGCAGCGAAGGCTTGAATGACGTGCGGATCGCCGATGTCCTTACGCTGCGCCGTGATCGACATGATGAGGTGTTTCTCGACGAGCCAGGCCACCAGGCTCGCATCGAAATCGCCGAGGCCGTGCAGACGGCAGAACTCCCAGGCCTCTCTCGCCCCGATGACGGAATGGTCTCCACCGCGACCTTTGGCGATATCGTGAAATAAGCCGGCCAGGTAGAGGAGCTCGATCTTCGGGATGCGGCGCGCCACGGCGGTGCAGAGCGGCAGCTCGTCGGCGAGCTCGGGCACCGTGTAGCGGCGCAGGTTCCGCAAGACGTTGAGGGTGTGCTCGTCGACTGTGTAGACATGGAAGAGATCGTACTGCATCCGGCCAACGATGTTCGCGAATGCCGGGATGTAGGCCGCTAGCACACCATAGCGGTTCATGCGCCTCAGGGCCCGATTGACGCCGACTGGTTGGCGAAGGATCTCCATGAAGAGGCTGCGCGCGCGCAGGTCGGCACGGAATCCGTCATCGATCAGGTGACGATGCTCGCGGATCAGGCGAATGGTGCTCGCGCGCACGCCCTGTAGGTGTGGATGGGTCTGCAACATCAGGAAGACTTCCAGCAGGGCCCGCGGACACCGCTTGAAGACCTGATCGTGCGTCACCTCTAGGAACCCGCTCCGGCATTGGAAACGGCGGTTGATGGGTACCGGGGGCCCCAACCGATCGTGCAGCAGGATTGCCTCGTCGAAGAGCTGCAGCAGCATCTCGTTGAGCCGGTTGAGCTCCACCACCACACGGTAGTACTGCTGCATGAACTGCTCGACGGCGAGATTGTTCGGGCCGTCGCTGTAGCCAAACTGTCCGGCCAGCGTGCGCTGATAGTCGAACAGGAGCCGATCCTCTCGGCGACCTGTCAGACGGTGCAGCGCGAAGCGGATGCGCCAGAGTAGGGTCTGTCCGGAGATCAAGGATGCGTGCTCGGCCTCGGTAAGAAAACCGTGCTCGACCAAGTCGTGGAGGGTACGAGCCGCGAAATGACGCTTGGCGACCCACCCGATCATCTGAATGTCCCGGAGACCGCCCGGGTTCTCTTTGATGTTCGGCTCGAGGTTGTAGGCCGTGTCCCCGTATTTGTGCCAGCGTGCCTGCTGCTCGGCGATCTTGGCGGAGAAGTAGCGGTCGCTGGGCCAGATCTCGCTGGGCGCGATCGCGCGGCGCATCGCCTCGAACAGACCGCCATGGCCTGCCAAGAGCCGTGATTCGATCAGGTTGGTCACGACCGTGACGTCGCGCGCGGCCAGGCTGATGCATTCCTCGACGGTGCGTACGCTGTGCCCGGGCTGAAGCCCGATGTCGAACAGCTGGGTGATGAAGCGCTCGGTCGGCTCGCTGAGGGTCGAGCAGGCCGCTGGGGCGAGAAGGATCAGGATGTCCACATCCGAGGCCGGGTGCAGCTCTTGCCGGCCGTAGCCGCCTACGGCGACCAAGGCCGCGTCGCACTCCTCGGGCATCACTTGCTCCCAGAGCTCGCAGAGCAGTGCGTCGATCAGCCGACTGTGGTCGTGTACCAGCTCGGTGACGGGGATCCCGTGGTCAAAGCGCTCGAAGAGTGCCGCGATCCCGGTCCGCAGGCGCTCGCGGTAAAGGCCGACGATCGGAGATAGGTGGCTGACTTGGGCGAGCTGTGGTGATGACATCGGCGTCTCGTGGGCGTAGGCGTGGTGTCGATGGACCAGTGGAAATCACCTGGCAGAGTGCTTAGCACACTCAGGCGCGCCCATTCTGTGGTCCTGCTCAGGATGGCGCCACGCGTTGGGCAGTCACGTGCGGCGTCCGCCCGGAAGGCGGTGTCCAGGAAAGTCAGGCAGCGTCTTATACGTTGCCCGTCAGCCCCCGCTCCTCGGCGCGCAGCGTCAAGATCTCATGGCCCTGCTCGGTGACCAGGATCGTGTGCTCCCACTGGGCCGAGAGGCTGCGATCCTTAGTCACGACTGTCCAGCCGTCCGGAAGTAGCTTGATGTAACGCTTGCCAGCGTTGACCATTGGCTCCACCGTAAAGCACATGCCGGGCTCGAGCACAAGCCCGGTGCCGGCCTTACCGTAATGGAGTACCTGCGGGTCTTCGTGGAACTCGCGACCGATGCCGTGGCCACAGTATTCGCGAACGACCGAGTAGCTGTGGGCCTCGGCATAGCGCTGGATAGCTTGGCCGATGTCACCGAGCGTCGCGCCCGGTCGGACTTGCGCGATCCCTTGATGCATCGCTTCTTGCGTGACCTTCATCAGGCGGCGCGCTTGGATGGAGGCCTCACCGACGGCAAACATCTTGCTACTGTCCCCGTGATACCCGTCTTTGATCACGGTGATATCGATGTTCAAGATGTCTCCCTTCTTCAGGCGCTTGGGGCCGGGGATCCCGTGGCAAACCTGGTGGTTGACAGAGGTGCAGATCGAGCGGGGGAAGCCGCGGTAGTTCAGCGGCGCCGGCACGGCCTGTTGCACTCCGGTGATGAAGTCGTGGCAGAGGCGGTCGAGCTCGTCAGTCGTGACCCCCGGCTGGATATGCTCGCCGATCATCTCCAGCACATCGGCAGCCAAACGGCCGGCGACGCGCATCTTGGCGATCTCTTCGGCACTCTTGATCGGTACGCTTACGGTACGGGTGACTGCATCCACGCTGAGACCTGACTACTGCAGAGCGACAGCCATGAGGGATTTGCTCAGGCTAAGTAGCTATGGTATAAGACTAAGCTCTTTACCGTAAACTAGCCGCGTGCAGGCAGCAAGTACGGTAGGCGGGCCCAAAGCGAAAAACGGTTGTTTTTCGCTTTTGTTTTAGGTCGCACCGTCAAGCGCCGATATCAAGCTGCTTTGCACCACCGTAATCCGCACGCGCGCCGTCACAGAGAGCCGGGTGCCTGGGAGGGTCGCTTCCTGGGGCGCGTGGAGGCCTAACCCAGTCTAATCGAGGCAGATCCCGTGAACGAGATAACCATGCGCCAGATGCTGGAGGCAGGGGTCCACTTTGGCCATCAGACGCGCTATTGGAACCCCAAGATGGCCACCTTCATCTTCGGCCAACGCAACAAGATCCACATCGTCAATCTTGAGAAGACCTTGCCGCTGTTCCGCGAGGCGGCGAATTTTGTCGGCACCTTGACCGCAAACGGCGGTAAGGTGCTGTTCGTGGGCACCAAACGTGCCGCGCGGGAGGCCATTCGCGATGAGGCCAAGCGCTGCGGCGCGCCCTATGTGAACCACCGCTGGCTGGGCGGGATGCTGACAAATTTCAAGACGATACGGCAATCGATCAAGCGCCTTAAAGAGCTGGAGGCGATGTTCGAAGACGGCTCAATCGAGCGATTCAGCAAGAAGGAGGCGCTCGATCTAAGCCGAGAGCGTGACAAGCTCGATCGCAGCCTCGGTGGCATCAAGGACATGGATCATCTGCCGGATGCCCTCTTCGTCGTCGATGTCGGCCACGAGAAGATTGCCGTCACGGAGGCGAACAAGCTCGGGATCCCGGTTGTGGGTATCGTTGATACCAATAACGACCCTAGCAAGATCGACTACGTCATCCCCGGCAATGATGATGCCATACGCGCTGTACGCCTCTACATCCAGGGCATCGCCGACGCCGTGCTCGATGGCCGCGCCACGGCAGCAGCTGTGGTCTCCGGTCGCGGAGACGCTGGCGAGGAGGATCCGGCTCCCAGCGCCAGCCCGGCCGGCGAGACCGTTGCCGGCTGATTGCGCGACCGCCGCGGCGGTTGCGAGCCCACCGATCATGGGCGGGGCGAGTCACCCCAGGCGATGACATGTCGCCTCGCCCCTGATCGTTCCCTCACCCCAACCCTCTCCCAGAGGGCGGGGGAGGAACGTGGCTCGCGAATTTCATCGTAAGAGATCCTGACACTAGAGATCCTGACAGAGGAACAGCTGTAATGGCCATTTCAGCCACATTGGTGAAGGAGCTCCGCGAGCGCACCGGCGCCGGGATGATGGAATGTAAGAAGGCGCTCGTCGATGCCGCGGGCGATATCGAGGCCGCCATCGAGATGATGCGCAAATCGGGCCAGGCCAAGGCGGCCAAGAAGGCTGGCCGGGTGGCCGCCGAAGGGATGGTCGTGATTGCCATCGTCGACGACGGAAGACGCGCTGTGATCGTGGAGATCAACTGCGAAACGGATTTCGTGGCCAAGGACGGGGGCTTCGCCACCTTCGCGGAAGCGGTGGCACAGTGCGCCCTGACGGGTGACGCCCCAGATGTCGCGACCCTGATGGCAAAGCCTTGCCCGAGCGCGGACGGGGAGTCTCAAACGCTGGCGGATGTGCGTACGGCCCTGATCGCGAAGATCGGCGAGAACATCCAAGTGCGGCGGCTGCTGCGCTTCGATGACGTGCAAGGGAAGCTCTACAGCTATCGCCACGGGGTGCGTATCGGTGTGGTCGTTGAGCTCGACGGCGGCGACGGCGAGCTTGGGAAGGACATCGCGATGCACATCGCGGCAAGCCGCCCTGCATGTATACGAGCTGATGACGTCGATGTCGCGACGCTGGAGAAGGAGCGCGAGATCTATCGCGCGCAGGCCATCGACGAAGGCAAGCCCGAGACGGTCGTGGACAAGATCGTGGAGGGTCGCGTCCGCAAGTACCTCGAGGAGGTCACCCTGCTGGGGCAGCCCTTTGTGAAAGATCCCGATCTCTCGATCGCCGAGCTGCTCAAGCAAAACGGCGCCGAGGTACGGCGCTTCGTGCGCGTCGAGGTTGGCGAAGGGATCGAGAAGCGCCAGGAGAATTTTGCCGACGAGGTGCTAGCCCAAGTTCGCGGATCCTGAGAACGCCGCCAGTTTAGGGGCGCAGCGGAACAGACCCCACCGTCGCCCCCTGGGTTGTTCAACCTTCCGGATGATCCGGTATATGGTTAAGAAGAGGGAGGCGTAATCGTGGCCGCGGGTCCATACCGGCGAGTGCTCCTCAAGCTGAGCGGTGAGGCCCTCCTGGGCGAGCAAGGGTACGGGATCGATCCGCAGGTCCTGGCTCGCCTCGCCGTCGAGATACGCGAGCTGGTCACGATGGGCTTCCAGATGGCCCTCGTCATCGGCGGCGGGAACATCTTCCGTGGCGCTGGGCTTGCCGCCGCCGGCATGGATCGCGTCTCGGCCGACCACATGGGCATGTTGGCAACTGTCATGAATGCCTTAGCGATGCAGGATGCCCTCGAGCGTGAGCAGGTGCCAACGCGCGTCATGTCCGCGATCCGGATCAATCAGGTGTGCGAGGATTACATCCGCCGTCGCGCGGTGCGCCACCTGGAAAAGGGCCGGGTCACCATCTTCGCCGCGGGTACGGGAAATCCCTTCTTCACGACCGATTCGGCGGCAAGCCTCCGCGCCATTGAGATCGAGGCCGACCTCTTGATCAAGGCAACCAAGGTCGACGGCGTCTACTCGGCCGACCCGATCACGCACCCGGAGGCCACCTTCTACTCTCGCTTAACATACAATCAGGCCCTGCGCGAAGATCTGCGCGTGATGGATGCGACGGCGATCGTCTTGTGCCGCGAGAATCGACTGCCTCTGCGCGTGATGAATATCACCACGCCGGGGGCCTTGCGGCGTTTGTTGTCTGGCGAGGAGCTCGGATCGCTAGTAGAGAGTGGTGACTGAGAGATGATCAACGATATCAAGAAAGACGCGGCAGACCGCATGGGCAAGAGCGTCGAGGCGCTGCGTCATGAGCTGGCCAAGATCCGCACGGGGCGCGCCCATCCGGCCCTTTTGGATCACATCATGGTGTCCTACTACGGCTCGGAGGTTCCGATTAAGCAGGTTGCCAATGTCACGGCGGAGGACGCGCGCACCCTCGCCGTGACGCCCTGGGAGCGGAACATGGTCCAGGCCGTCGAGAAGGCGATCATGCAGTCGGATCTCGGCCTGAATCCAAACACCGCCGGGACTGTGATCCGGGTGCCCATGCCGCCGTTGACGGAGGAGCGGCGCCGCGATCTGATTCGCGTGGCTCGGCACGAGGCCGAGCAGGCGCGCGTGGCCGTGCGTAACGTTCGCCGTGATGCCAACAACGAGCTCAAGGAGCTGATCAAGGAGAAGCTGGCCTCGGAGGATGACGAGCGCCGTGGCGAGGAGGCGATACAGAAGCTGACGGACCAATACGTCAAGGATATCGATGGCGTCTTGGCGGAGAAGGAGGCGGATCTCCTATCGATCTGAGTTGAGCTTGTCTGAGCAGACCCCAGCGACGGTGGTAGGGCCGCAGCCGGAAAGGAAGGCGATCGCACCGGTCAGAGCCATACCGCGGCATGTCGCCATCATCATGGATGGCAACGGCCGATGGGCGCGGCAGCGCCGCCTGCCGCGCACGGCGGGCCATCGCGCCGGCGTCAAGAGCGTCCGCGCCGTCGTTGAGGAGAGCGTGCGCCGTGGAATCGAGGCCTTGACCTTGTTCGCCTTCAGCAGCGAGAACTGGCGGCGCCCGCAAGCCGAGGTGCAGCTGTTGATGGAGCTGTTTTTGCACACGTTGCGTGGCGAGGTCCGGCGGTTACACGAGAACGATGTACGGTTGCGGATTGTCGGAGAGCGGCGCGCCTTTCCCGAAAAGCTGCAGCGGCGGATCGCCGAGGCGGAAGAGATTACTGCCAACAACCGCACGCTGCAGCTGCAGATCGCGGCGAATTATGGTGGCCGTTGGGACATCACGCAGGCGGCACGCCGCCTCGCGGCTGACTGCGTGGCGGGTTGCCTCGATCCTCATCGCATCGACGAGGCGGCGCTGTCCGCGCGCTTGGGGTTCGCGGATATCCCGGATCCGGATCTCTTTGTGCGGACCGGTGGTGAGAAGCGCCTCAGCAATTTTCTACTCTGGCAGGCTGCTTACGCGGAGCTATACTTCACCGACCTGCTCTGGCCGGAATTCGATGAAGAGGCCTATGTCCGGGCCCTGCACGACTTTGCGGCCCGCCAGCGGCGTTTTGGTCAGACCGGTGAGCAGATCGTCGCGATGGCCGAGCAGGTCGGGGCTTGATCCTTGATCATGACCGATAGCGGCCTGCGCCAGCGCGCGATGACCGCGGCGCTGTTGATCGTGTTCTCCGTGTCGGTTGTCGTGTGGCTGCCTACGCCGCTATTTGCGCTCGCGTTTTCGATGTTCGTGGTGATCGGTGCCTGGGAGTGGGCCAACCTGGTCGGGCTCACAACGACGGCCGGGCGCGTCGGCTACCAAGCCCTGCTCGCTTCTGGCATGCTGGCGATCTGGCTCATCGCGGGTGAGGCGGGGCGTGTCTGGCTGCTGATCCTCGTGGCGCTCTGGTGGTGGTCGCTGGCCATGGTGCTCTCCCGCATCCGGGTTATCGTTGCCCGGGAGGGGATTGCTTGGTGGCATCTCGCTGCCGGTATACCAGTGCTGCTTGGAGCCTGGGTTGCTTTTGTGCACCTCCACGGGCTCGATCCCCATGGGCCGATGTTGGTGCT
Organism: uncultured Chromatiaceae bacterium; assembly: GCA_964583605.1. Classification (GTDB taxonomy): domain Bacteria; phylum Pseudomonadota; class Gammaproteobacteria; order Chromatiales; family Chromatiaceae; genus CAZOWL01. Next base: position 9,555 of record CAZOWL010000040.1, read on the forward strand.
ATTCCTGCTTGTCCTGGTCGGAATCGCCGATTCTGCGGCCTACTTCAGCGGCCGGCGCTGGGGCAAGGCCAAATTGGCCCCCATCCTCAGTCCCGCGAAGACTTGGGCTGGAGTCTACGGGGCACTGATCGGTGCCCTACTATGGGGCCTTGTGCTGGCCTGGGCGGTCGGTCTGCCGGGCCCACAAGTCCTGGTTGCACTGGTGCTCTGCGGGGTGAGCGTAGCGATGTCGATCGTGGGCGATCTTTACGAAAGCCTCCTGAAGCGGCGCAGTGGTCTGAAGGATTCGGGGCGATTGCTGCCTGGTCATGGCGGCATGCTAGATCGGATTGACGGGTTCACGGCCGCGGCGCCGATCTTCGCGCTGGGGGTCATCTTCTTGGTGGGGATAGGCAGTTGATTGGTATCACGATCCTCGGCTCGACCGGCTCGATCGGCGTGAGCACGCTCGATGTGCTTGCACGCCATCCCCAGCGCTTCCGCGCCGTCGCCCTTACGGCGAATCGGGATGCCGAGCGGCTTGCCGAGCAATGCCGACGTTTTCGACCTGCCTATGCGGTGATCGTCGATCCGCTTGCCGCGAAGCGGCTCCGTGAGCTGCTGGCCGACCTCCGCGACCCGCCGGAGATCCTCGTGGGAGCGGCGGCGCTCGAGCAGGTCGCGGGGCTGGCTGAGGTCGATGTGGTCATGGCCGCCATCGTCGGGGCGGCCGGCTTGGTGCCGACGCTTGCCGCCGCGCGCGCCGGCAAGCGGGTCTTGTTGGCGAACAAGGAGGCGTTGGTCGTCGCCGGCTCCTTGTTGATGCGCGCCGTCGTCGACAGTGGCGCCGAGCTGCTGCCGATCGACAGCGAGCACAATGCGATCTTTCAGTGTCTGCCGGCGGGCTATCGCGACGGACTGGATGGGGTCGGCGTGGAGCGTATCTTGCTGACGGCCTCCGGCGGCCCATTCCGCGATGCCGATCCGCGGAGCCTCGGTGATGTGACGCCAGAGCAGGCGTGCGCCCACCCCAACTGGGCGATGGGGCGAAAGATCTCCGTCGATTCCGCCACCATGATGAACAAGGGGCTCGAGCTGATCGAGGCCTGTTGGCTCTTCGATACGATCCCTGCGCGCGTAGAGGTCGTGATTCATCCTCAGAGCATCATCCACTCGCTGGTGCAGTACGTCGACGGCTCTGTCCTCGCCGAGCTTGGCAATCCCGACATGCGCACGCCTATCGCTCATGCCTTGGCCTGGCCGAAGCGCATGACCTCGGGGGTGGGGCCCCTCGACCTTGTCGCGGTGGGCCGGCTCGATTTCCAGCGCCCCGATCCGCAGCGCTTTCCCTGTCTTGACCTGGCCTATCAGGCCGCAGCCGCGGGCGGCACCGCGCCGGTCGTGCTCAATGCGGCTAACGAGGTGGCTGTGGCGGCATTTCTCGATCGGCGCATCGCCTTCACCGACATCGCGCGGGTGGTGGAGGGGGCGCTCGCTGCGATGCCGCCGGCTGGGCTCGACGGACAAGGGATCGAGCCCCTCCTCGCGGTCGATCTTGAAGCGCGAGCTGCTGCTGAACGAATTGCCCAATCCTTGGTCGCATAAATCCGATGCCTGATCTCGCTCTCACTATTGTCGCTTTCCTCGTCGCGCTGGCGATTCTCATCGTCGTCCACGAGTTCGGTCACTTCTGGATCGCCCGTCGCGTCGGCGTGCGCGTCTTGCGCTTCTCTCTCGGTTTCGGACCGCCGCTGTTTCGTCGAACCGGCCGGCGCGACGGCACCGAGTATGTGCTCGCCGCCTTGCCGCTCGGTGGCTACGTCAAGATGCTTGACGAGCGCGAGGATGAGGTGCCGGCGGCGGAACTGCCCCGCGCCTTCAACCGGCAGGCCCTCTGGAAACGTACGGCGATCGTCGCCGCGGGACCGCTCTTCAATCTGATATTCGCGGTTGCCGTCTATTGGGCAATGGCCGTCGCTGGCGAGCCCGGTACGCGCCCACTTGTGGGCACGGTTGCCGCCGAATCGACTGCCGCCGAGGCTGGCTTCGTCCCGGGGGATGAGATCTTGCGCGTGGGCAGTCAGGACACGCCGACTTGGGAGGCGGCGATGATGACCCTCGTGTCCGACTCCTTAGAGGGCGAAGATCTGCCTGTGCGCGTGCGCGAGTCCTCCGGAGGCGAGGTTGTGCGCTGGCTCGATGGTGAACGGCTCTCGGGCCTGACCGACTCGCCGGCGATCCTCGATAATCTCGGCCTGGCTCCCGAGAAGCCTGTCATTGCCCCTGTGGTTAGCGAGGTCTTGCCGAATGGCGTCGCTGAGCGTGTCGGCATTCAGCCAGGCGACGAATTTGTTGCAGCCGACGGCAAGCCCGTCAGCTCGTGGGACGATTGGGTCGATCTCGTGCGCGCACGACCGGATACGCCGATCGTCGCCACCGTCGAGCGCAATGGCCAACCCTTGCAGCTAACCATGACGCCCGAGGCGGTACTCGAGGGCGACGAGCGCATCGGCCGTGTTGGCGTTGTGGTGGATCTGCCCGAGGACCTGAACGAGCGCTACCAGGTCGTCGTGCGGCTCGGACCAATCGAGGCGGTCGGTGCGGCCCTCGAGAAGACAGCGGATATGTCGATCTTAATGATACGAGTCGTCGGGCGTATGCTCACTGGTCAGGCCTCGGTCGAGAATTTGAGCGGTCCGATCACGATCGCCGAGACCGCCGGCAAGACAGCAAGCTATGGCCTCGGGTCCTTTATGAAGTTCCTCGCCGTCGTCAGCATCAGTCTGGCGATCCTCAACCTGCTCCCGATCCCGATGCTCGACGGGGGGCATCTCCTGTACTTTTTCATTGAGTGGATCAAGGGCTGCCCGCTGTCCGATGAGGCGCAGATGCGAGGACAGCAGCTCGGCATCGTCGTGCTGGCCATGTTGATGACCTTCGCCTTCTATATCGATCTCTCCCGATTGCTGGGCTAGCTCGAGTTTTTTCACTTATACTACGCGGCCATGAACGGGCTGGACGCGCCTAGCGGCCTTGTCTTGTAATCGGGTAGGTTTCGCGGATGTCTGTTCCCGTAGGCCGCAAGGCTCTTCTCACACGCATCGGCTTAGTCTTGACCCTGCTGGCCCTGTGCCCTGCGGCTTTGGCGACCGAGCTCACGGTTAGCGACATCCGTCTCGAGGGTCTGCAACGTATTGCCCCTGGAACCGTATTCAACTACCTCCCAGTCTCGGTCGGCGCGAGGATCAGCGACAGCGATACGGCCGGCATCATCCGTGCGCTTTACGGTACGGGCTTTTTCGATGATGTACGTGTAGAGCGGGACGGGAGTGTCCTCGTCATCTGGGTCAAGGAGCGCCCAGCGGTCGCCCAAATCGATATCACGGGCAATAAGGACATCAAGACCGAGGACCTCGAGAAGGGGCTCGCCGATATCGGGCTGGCGGAAGGGCGGGTGTTCAATCGCCCGCTGCTAGACCGGATCGAGCTGGAGCTCAAGCGACAATACTTTGCGCGCGGGAAATATGGGGTCGAGGTCGAGTCGACGGTCTCACCGCTGGAGCGCAATCGTGTCGCTGTGCGTATTGAGATCTCTGAAGGTGTGACGGCGCGGATCAAGCAGATTAACATCATCGGCGCCGAGACCTTCAGAGAGAAAGAGCTGCTCAAACAGTTCAAGCTCGGCAGCCGAAAGTGGCACTCCTTCTATTCAAAGAACGATCAGTACTCCAAGCAGAAGCTCGCCGGTGACCTGGAGTCTGTTCGGTCGTTCTATCTCGATCGGGGGTATATCAAGTTCGATATCAAGTCAACGCAAGTCTCGATCAGCCCCGATAAGAAGGACATCTACATCACGATCGTCATAGATGAAGGGGCGCTGTATCGCGTTAGCGATATTCAGCTCGCCGGTGAGCCAGCCGTTCCGACGGAGCAACTGTTCCCACTGATCCAGATGCGTCGCGGGGACATCTTCTCCCGCGCTGAGGCCACAGCTAGCGCTGAGCGGATCTCCAACCTATTAGGCGATGAAGGCTACGCCTTCGCGAACGTCAACACGATTCCGGAGATCGATGAGGCCGAGCAGACCGTTTCGGTGACATTCTTCGTCGACCCAGGACGACGTGTCTATGTTCGGCGCGTGAATATGAGGGGCAATACACGCACGCGCGATGAGGTGCTTCGCCGCGAGATGCGGCAGCTTGAGCGGGCGTGGTTCTCGGCCGATCTGGCTCGGCAATCTCGCGAGAGGCTCCAGCGACTGGGTTATTTCGAGGACGTCTCAATTGAGACGCCCGCGGTTCCTGGCTCCGCGGATCAGGTCGATGTCGAGGTCTCGGTGACCGAAAAGCCGTCCGGAAATCTCATGGCCGGTGTCGGCTATTCCCAGTCGCAGGGGATCCTCTTCAATACCAGCGTGACGCAGAACAACTTCCTGGGGACGGGAAAGCGCGTATCTTTTGCGTTCAATACGAGCCGGGTCAATCAGATCTACCAGCTCTCCTATCTGAACCCCTACTTCACCGTCGACGGCATCAGTCGCGGTTTCAATCTCTCCTATCGCGCAATCGACTTCGACCAGCTGATCGGGGCGGATTATTCCACGGACGTAGGGAACGCCGGGATGAGCTTTGGGCTCCCGATAACGGATACCAGCCAAGCCGGACTGGGGCTGCGCTACCAATACACCAGGTTCCACGCTGGTGATGATTCAGCATTGGCTCAGGACTTCGTCGAAAACAACGGCGATACCTTCCATGATGTCATCTTCACGGCCAGCTATACGAAGGACTCGCGCGACCAAGCCGTATTCCCGAACAAAGGAACGCTCCGGACACTCGTGGCTGAGGTGGCAGTACCCGGTAGCGATCTAGAGTACTTCCGCGTCAATTATCGCGACCGCCGCTACATTCCGCTGACGTCTCGTTTTGTCTTCTCGCTCCGCGGCGATATCGGCTACGGGGATGGATTCGGTGAGACGGGAACCTTGCCATTCTTCGAGAACTTTTACGCCGGCGGTCCACACACAGTGAGGGGCTGGGAGGAATCGACACTGGGTCCTCGCGAGACATCGGGGGATTTCGACCCGATCGGCGGAAACGTCAAACTGACGGGCAGCGTGGAGCTGTTCGCGCCGCCGCCAATTGGGGGGCAATTCGAGAAGACCCTGCGGGTCGGTGCCTTTTTCGATTTTGGCAATGTCTGGGCGACAGAAGATTCCGATCTGATAGCGCCCACCGGGTTCAGCCTTAGCGATCTCCGCTATTCGACGGGTGTTTCTGTATCCTGGATGTCACCCGTTGGGGCCTTGTCAGCGAGCCTTGCGTATCCGTTGAATTCGGAGGACGAGGACGATACTCAGGTATTCCAGTTCTCGTTCGGACAAACCTTCTAGCATCCATTTCCTTCATGCCGACACACCTCTCTCTGCTGGCGGGTCTCGTCGCGCTTTTGCTCCTCGTTCCGGTCTCGGCGGCGGATTACACGATCGCCGTGATCGACGCGAATCGTGTGGTTGAGGAATCGCCCCAATATGATGCAGCCGGGGCGGCCTTGCAGAGCGAGATCGCCGAGCGCGAGAAGGTGCTGCGCGAGCAACAGGAAGAGATTACCAAGCTGCAGGAGCAACTGGAGCGCGACGGCGCGCTGATGAGCGAAGAGGAGGTCCAGCGGCTGCAGAATGACATCCGCAGTCGCCAACGCCGCCTTAAGTACGCCCAAGTCGAGTTTCAGGAGGATTTCTCGCTGCGGCAAAACGAGCTGCGCACGAGGCTCGTGCGGCAGGTCCAGGAGGCCGTCGTGGAATTGGCCAAGGAGCAGGACATCGACCTCATCCTCAGCGAAGGTGTCGTGTACTTCAGCGAGCGCATCGACCTTTCGGATGAAGTGATCGAGCGGCTGAAACAAAGGTTCCGCGACAAGTGACCCGGTCGCTCCGCCTTGTCTACTGAATCGCCGAACCGGTTGTCGCGGACTTGGAGATCTCCCTAACAGATCTGGCCGCCAAACTACAGAGCCGGCTGCGTGGTGACGGAGCAGCAAGGGTGTCGCGCGTCGCCGCGTTGCACCGGGCTGGTCCGGATGCGGTCAGCTTTCTCGGCGACCGACGGTATCGCGCTGCGCTCGGCAAGACGAGGGCCGGTGCCGTGATCGTTAGCACGGAGTGCGCGCCCGAGGCGCCTGTCCCGGTCCTGATCTCGGAGAACCCGTATTTGACCTTCGCGCGAGCGGCCGAGCTGCTGCATCCGCGTCCTCCTGTGGTCGGCGGGGTGCATCCGAGTGCCGTCGTCGCGCCGTCCGCCCGCATCGACCCGAGCGCCTGGGTCGGGCCGCTATCTGTCATCGAGGATGGCGTCGTCATCGGGCGCGGCGTCTTTATCGGGCCAAGCTGTGTTATCGGCACGGGCTGCTCTGTCGGCGCGCAGAGCCGGTTGGTGGCCCGCGTCACGCTCTGCGAAGGGACCCGAGTTGGCCGACGAGTATTATTGCACCCGGGCTGCGTCATCGGTCGAGAAGGGTTCGGTTTCGCAAAGGACGGGAACCGCTGGGTCCGGATCCCTCAGATCGGGCGCACGCAACTCGGTGACGATGTCGAGATCGGAGCCAATACGACAGTCGACCGAGGTGCCATCGATGACACCCTGATCGCTGACGGGGTCAAGATCGATAATCTGATCCAGATCGGACACAATGTGGAGATCGGCGAGAATACGGCCATGGCCGCCTGCTCGGGGATCTCGGGCTCGACCCGTGTCGGGCGCAACTGCACGATAGGTGGGTCTGTCGGGATGGCGGGTCACCTGCAGATCGGTGACGACGTCCATTTCACGGGGATGGCCATGGTGACGCGCTCCTTATCAGACGCTGGCGTCTACAGCAGCGGAATACCAGCGATGCCCAACGCTGAGTGGCGGCGCGTGGTAGCCAGGATCCGTCAGCTTGACGAGATGGCACGGCGGCTCAAACGGCTTGAAGACCAACTCGAGGCGGTAGGAAATCCGAAGTAGGCTGGCACTGGGGGTGGGTGTCGTGGGTGACGGAACGGCGGTTGCGGTGGCGAGACGAGGCGCCTGCGGCTCGCGCTGCGGCGCTTGAGCCTGGAATCGCTCGAGAACGGGATCCTAGGGCCGTGGATCGGTCTGGGCCAATACGATCGAACATCACTTTCAACTTGGCCGTGCGTTTGGCTTGACCGTCCGCTCCGTTTCCCTGGAGGTAGCTTTGAGCACGATGGACATCCACAAGGTGCTGAGCCTGTTGCCGCACCGCTATCCCTTTCTCCTGATCGACAAGGTGATCGATTACAAGCTCGACGAGTATCTGATCGGAATAAAGAACGTCTCCTTCAACGAGCCGTTTTTCGCTGGCCACTTTCCAGTGCGCCCGGTCATGCCCGGCGTGCTGATCATCGAGGCCCTAGCACAGGCAACGGGTCTGCTCGCGATGGAGTCCCGCCCCCAGGATGTCGGCGAGAAAGCCCTTTATTATTTTGTAGGTATCGATAAGGCCCGCTTCAAGCGGCCGGTCGAGCCGGGCGATCAATTGTGCCTCGATGTGCGCGTGCTGAATGTCAAACGAGGGATCTGGAAATTCTCCGGCGAGGCACGTGTCGGGGATAGGCCGGCCGCTTGCGCCGAAATCATGTGTACGGCCCGGGATTTCTGAGGCTTGATCCATCCGACGGCGGTCATCGACCCAGGCGCCGAGCTCGATCCTGATGTCGAGGTTGGCCCGTATGCGGTGATCGGGGCGAAGGTGAGGGTCGGTGCCCGCTGCCGAATCGGTCCGCATGCGCTGCTGATGGGACCGACCGAGATCGGACGCGACAATCGCATCTTTCAGTTCGCGTCAGTCGGTGAGGCCCCCCAGGACAAGAAATATGGCGGCGAGGAGACGCGCCTAGAGATCGGCGATCGCAATGTCATCCGCGAGTTCACGACCTTGCATCGCGGCACCGCGCAAGATCAGGGGATCACGCGCATCGGCAGCGACAACCTCCTCATGGCCTATACCCATGTGGCGCACGATTGCCGTATCGGGGACCACGCGATCCTAGCGAATGCGGCCTCTCTGGGCGGCCATGTCGAGATCGCGGATTGGGCCATTCTCGGCGGCTTCACGATCGTCCATCAGTTCTCGCGCATCGGGGCCCACAGCTTCTGTGCGATGGGCTCGGTGGTGACCAAAGACGTGCCGACCTATGTCACCGTCAGCGGACATCCCGCGCAGGCCCGCGGCATCAACAGCGAGGGGCTGAAGCGCCGCGGCTATCCCGAGGAGACGATCCGGGCAATCAGGCGGGCGTACCGGCTGCTCTATCTGTCGGGCCTGAAGCTGGAGGCAGCCCTTGCGCAGATCCGCGAGATGGCTGGCGAGGTGCCGGAGCTTGTGCCGCTGGCCGACTTCGTGGCCGCCAGCCAACGCAGCATCATTCGGTGATGCCGCCGACAATTGCCATTTGCGCGAATGAGCCCTCGGGCGATTTCCTCGCAGCGGCGCTCCTCGGCGAGTTGCGGTCGCGCCGCCCAGACCTCCGCTTCACCGGCGTGGCTGGACCGAGGATGCAAGCGCTCGGCTGCGAGAGCCTCGTCGAGATGGAGCGTTTGTCGGTCATGGGGCTGACCGAGGTGGTGGCCCATCTCCCTGAGCTTCTCCGCATCCGCCGGCACCTGCTGCGCCATTTTCTGACTCACCGGCCGGCTGTCTTCATCGGTGTCGATGCGCCCGACTTCAATCTCGGCCTTGAGCGTCGGCTGCGCACGGCCGGAATCCGCACGGTCCACGTCGTCTGCCCCACTGTCTGGGCCTGGCGTCGCGGGCGCGTCAAGCAGATCAGGCGGGCGGTCGACCTGATGCTGAGCCTTTTCCCATTCGAGGAGGCCTTTCTGCGGGAACATGGCGTGCCCGCGCGCTATATCGGTCACCCGATGGCGGACGAGATTCCGCTGCAGGTCGATCGCGCTGCCGCTCGCGCCGCTTTGGGGCTCGAGCTAGAGAAGCCACTCGTGGCGATCCTCCCCGGAAGTCGACGAGGGGAGGTGCAGCGCCTCGCGGCGCCCTTTCTTCAGGCGGCGAGGTGGTGTCTAGAGCGCCGTCAAGACCTCCGTTTCGCGATACCGCTCGTGAATGCCCGGGTGCGGGCTCAATTCGAGGACATTGCCCGCCAAGAGGCCCCCAACCTCCCCCTCATGCTCGTAGATGGCCGCAGCCGCGAGGTCATCGCCGCGAGCGATGTCGTGCTGACCGCTTCTGGCACGGCCACCTTGGAGGCGCTGCTGTCGAAGCGCCCGATGGTCGTGGCCTATCGGGTACACCCGCTGACCTATCACCTGGTCAAGTCGCTCAGGCTGATCAAGGTTCCCTATATTGCGATGGCCAACCTGCTCGCCGGCGAGCCGCTCGCCCCAGAGCTCATTCAAGACCGCTGTCGCCCAGAACTGATTGGACCGGCGTTGTTGGATCTGCTCAAGGATCCGGCGCGGGTCGCCAGGATCCAAAGCCGTTATGCACAGATCCATGCCGACCTGAGGCACTCGGCCGCGGCCACTGGGGCTATGGCCGTGCTGGAGCTGTTGGACTCGTGATGATCCGCGCTTGGCGTATCACTCCGACCAGGAGGGCGTGATGGGTCCATCACGCCCTCCCAGTCGGAGCGTCAGGATCGCCGGCGTCGATGAGGCCGGCCGGGGGCCGCTGGCGGGACCTGTTATCGCGGCTGCCGCCATTCTCGACCGCAGCGCGCCGATCTCGGGCTTGGCCGACTCGAAGTGCCTCAAGGCATGCCAACGGGAATCGCTCGCGGCGCAGATCAAGGCGCAGGCACTGGCCTGGGGCCTCGGGTCGGCGTCAGCGGCAGAGATCGATGCCGTCAACATCCTACAGGCGAGTCTGTTGGCGATGGCGCGGGCAGTCGCGGCCCTGGCGATCGCGCCCGACACCGTCTTGGTCGATGGCCTTCACTGCCCCGGGCTGCCCTGCCGGGTCAAGGCCATCGTCGGCGGCGATCGCACTGTTGCGGCGATCAGTGCTGCATCAATCTTGGCCAAGGTCGCGCGCGATCGCGAGATGCTGCGGCTTGATGCCATCTACCCGGGCTACGGCTTTGCCACGCACAAGGGCTATCCCACGCCGGCCCACCGTCTCGCGCTCTCCGAGCTCGGACCCTGCGCGATCCATCGACGCTCGTTCCGACCGGTGCGTGAATGCGTGCCGGCGGTGCATGACGCTCGCTGAGGACGCGCGAGCGTTAGGACGGCGCAGCCGAGGGCGTCGAAGCGCGACTCGAGGGGTCGTATCCTGGCGAGCCGCGCGGCGCCCCTCACGGACGACCGCCCTTAGCCGCCGCGGCCCGCGCCGTAGCGCGACTCGACGTACTCGTCGACAAGTCGGATGAACTGTTCGGCAATCCGGTCTCCTTTCAGCGTCGTCACCTTCTGCCCGTCGACAAAGACCGGTGCAGAGGGCCGCTCGCCGGTTCCTGGCAGGCTGATGCCAATGTTGGCGTGCTTGCTCTCGCCGGGGCCGTTGACGACACAGCCCATGACAGCGACTTGCATCGTCTCCACGCCCGGGTGCTGACGTCGCCAGACCGGCATCTGCGCGCGCAGGTGGGCCTGGATATCACGGGCAAGCTCCTGGAAGACGGTGCTCGTCGTGCGCCCACAGCCCGGGCAGGCGGTGACCATCGGTGCGAACGAGCGCAGGCCCATCGTCTGGAGGATCTCTTGCGCGACGATCACCTCGCGCTCACGCGACTCGCCGGGCTCGGGCGTCAGCGAGATCCGGATCGTGTCGCCGATGCCTTCCTGCAAGAGTACGGCCAGGGCGGCGGTCGACGCGACGATCCCCTTCGAGCCCATGCCAGCCTCAGTCAGCCCGAGGTGCAGGGCATAGTCGCTGCGGGCGGCCAGCGCTCGGTAGACCGAAATCAGGTCTTGTACACCGCTCATCTTGCAGGATAGCAGGATACGCTCACGAGGGAGCCCGAGGGCCTCGGCGCGTGCGGCACTCTGCAGAGCCGATTGGACCATGGCCTCGCGCATCACGGCATCGGCCGCGAGCGGCGCGTTGGACTGGGCGTTGTCATCCATCAGGCGCACGACGAGCTCCTGATCCAGGCTGCCCCAGTTGACCCCGATGCGCACGGGCCGCCCGTATCGACAGGCGATCTCGATCATCGTCGCGAACTGACTATCGCGCTTTTCGCCGCGCCCGACGTTGCCCGGGTTGATCCGATACTTGGCCAAGGCCTCGGCACACGCGGGGTAATCCGTTAGCAGGCGGTGGCCGTTAAAATGGAAATCCCCGATCAGGGGCACGGCGAGGCCAAGCCGGTCGAGGCCCTCGCGGATGCTCGGTACGGCCTGAGCGGCAGACTCATTGTTGACGGTGATGCGCACCAGCTCGGAGCCGGCACGGGCGAGCTCGGCGACCTGGCGGACCGTCGCGGTCACATCGGCGGTATCGGTGTTGGTCATCGATTGCACGACGATAGGGGCGTCGCCGCCGATCAGGATGTCGCCGACGCGAACGGCGATGGAGTGGCGACGCGAAATGGGTTGCGAGCTCATGATGGTCTTCTCGATCTGATGCAGCAGGGGGCAAGTGGACGCGATCCGCGCCCTGAAAGGCGCCGCGGCCGGTACGGAGTCCTATGGCAGTCGGGCGCGCAGGCCCTGGACTATCGCCAGATAATCCGGCTCCTCTGGGCCGATGATGCCGTGGCGGACGAGGAAATCAATCAGGACGAGATTACAGTTCAGCTTGAAATCCTCCGAGTCACGCACGGTCGCCAATACCTGCTCGACCGGCCAGAGAGAAAAGCTCTCGACCTCACCGTCCATGCAGACCGGCGTGAAGTCGGCCGGTAGCTCCAGGTCATAGCAGTAGATGACATCGGGCTTGAGCCCGGCCGGGTTACTGCGGCAATAGGTCACGGCGCCGACCGGTACCGCCTGATCGGCCAGCTCGGCGCTCAGACCGGCTTCCTCGTGGCATTCCTTGCGCAGGTTCTCGGCCAGCGTCATCCCCCACGGCAGACCACCGGCAACCAGATGATCGAGGCGACCTGGATAGTTCCGCCGGTCCGCCGAGCGGCGGCCAACCCAGAGCTTGAGCCCGTCACGCGAGCGCACGAAGCCATTGAGGTGCTGCCCGAAGGCGCGCACGCCGAAGTACGGGGCCGCAGCACGGTCGATCAAGAAGCGCGCCTGATCGCGGCCGCTGGCCGAGACCGGATAGGGCTCGCCATGCAGGTGGTCAATGAGCCGGTCGGCCAATAGCTCGGCGAGGATCTGCCGGAAGCGCTCGGTGCGCGCGGCAAAGTCTGGCGCGGCCGCATGCCAGCTCAGGCCGGATCCGTCGAGACGGAAGTCTTGGTCTCGGGCACCAAGGATCGCGGCGAACCCCTGCTCGACGAGTCCGAGGCGCTCACCAGCGACGAGAAACGGGACGTACCGCTTCGGGTCCCACCGGTTGCAGGCCCGGATCTTCGCAAGCAGGCTCATGAGGCCCTCGAATCGGCCAGGACCGCACAGACCATCGCCCGCGCGCGGCTCAGCCCATCCAGGTCGCAGAGAACGATGCTCTGCCGGGTCGCGAGCCCGAGCTGGCGACCGGTTACCATGAAATTCGCGCAGCACGTTCGCTCCCTCGCCGCTGGGAGAGGGTTGGGGTGAGGGAACGATCAGGGGCGAGGCGACGTTTCATGGTCGGGGGTGGCTCGCCTCGCCCCATGATCGTTAGTGGGATGGTTTCGGAGGGCCCGACCAGGGTCTCGCGGGCGTTGGCCTGCACGCGGCTGATCTCGCGCATCAGTATCCTGCCTCTTTGGCCGCTTCCCAAAGTCGCTCCATCTCCTCGCGCACCGCTGGCCCAGGCTCCTTCCCGCGTGCCTGCAGGCCGCGCTCGATCTGCTCGAAGCGCCGCTGGAAGCGTTGATTCGCGGCGCGCAGCGCCTGCTCGGCGTCTACCCCCAAGTGGCGGGCCAGATTCACGCAGGAGAACAGCAGATCACCGATCTCGTGGACCCGATGGGTATGGTCCGCCTCGCTCGAAAAGACAGCGTGACACTCGTCGAGCTCCTCGCGGACCTTCTCAAGCACGCCTTCGATCTCTTCCCAATCGAAACCGACACGGGCCGCGCGCCGCTGCAGCTTCTCGGCCCGCGCCAGCGCCGGCAGGGCGAGGGCGACGCCATCGAGGAGGCTGGTCTGACCGGCCTCTAGCCCTTTCTCGGCCCGCTCCGCCGCCTTCGCGCGCTCCCAGTTGGCGCGCAGATCGGCCTCATCGCATTGGCTCGTCGCGTCGAAGACGTGGGGGTGACGGCGGATCATCTTCGCACAGATCGCCTCAACGACATGGGCAAAGGCGAAATGCCCCTGCTCCTCGGCCATGCGCGCATGGAAGACCACCTGGAGGAGGAGATCGCCGAGCTCGTCACAGAGAGCGGGCATGTCCTGCTCCTCGATGGCCTCGGCCACCTCGTAGGCCTCTTCGAGCGTGTAGGGGAGGATCGTCTCGAAGGTCTGCTTCAGGTCCCAGGGGCAGCCCGCCTCGGGGTCGCGCAGCCTGGCCATGATCTCGAGCAGATCGTCTGTCTTTCCGTTCTCGTTCATGTCATTACGATACCGAGCAACAGCGCCAGGCCGCCACCCCAGAGCCAATAGGCTTTCGGGATACCGATGAGCCTTCCCGGCCGGCTCGAGGCGGGATCCTCCAGGACGGCCTTCAGGTGCGGCCAAGCCTTCAGCCAGGGCGCTAGCCCGAGCCCGGCCGGCAGCGCGAGCCACATCGGCACCGGCTCGTTGAGGTAGAGCAATACGGCTGCGGCAGGCCAGAGCAACAGGTACGCGGCCGTCAGACCAGCGTCAAGACCCTTGTCGCGCAGATGCACGATGGCGAGCACGATGCCGCTCCCCCAGGCCACCAGGATCACAATCAGCACCAGCCGAATCAACGCCGCGTCTCCGCTAACGATCATGGGGCGAGCCGAGCCACCCCGGACGATGAAAGGTCACCTCGCCCCTGATCGCTCCCTCACCCCAACCCTCTCCCAGAGGGCGAGGGGGCGAACGTGCTCCGCGAATTTCATGGTAAGTGCTCGTTCTGGGCGACCATCGTCGGGATCGACAGGGCGATCATGATCACAAAGCGCTCCAATCCGAGGGACAACCTGAAGCCGCCGAGGAAGACACAGCGATGATTGCGAACCTTCATCGCTAAGCTTACGGGGTCACGCCGGTGGTGGAAAGGACTTGAACCCTGGAGCCAAGCGATACCGCTGGCATTTAGCCTCTGGCGACTGCGCGTGGCAAAGCCGCGTCAGCATCGTGGCAGGCGATATGCCCGTATAATCCCGTCTCCCTGACCCAGCCCCAGCGCGCCCTGCTCGACTCGTCATGCCTGGACTGAATCCGCGCCAACGTCAAGCCGTGCAGCACACCGCTGGGCCCGTCCTGGTGCTGGCCGGGGCCGGGTCGGGCAAGACGCGGGTCATCAGCCACAAGATCGCCTATCTGATCGGCGTGGCCGGCCTCCTCGCGCGCCATCTCTGCGCCGTGACCTTCACGAACAAGGCCGCGCGGGAGATGCGGGCTCGCGTCGCCCAGCAGCTGCGCGGCCGTGAGGCGCGTGGGCTCACGATCTCCACCTTCCATTCGCTGGGCCTCGGGATGCTTCGCCGCGAGGCGGCCCACGCCGGGCTGCGGCCGGGCTTCTCGCTGTTCGACGCGCAGGACTCGGAGACGCTCATCAAGGAGCACCTGGCCAAGGGCAAGGTGCCAGATGGCACGGCTCCGGCGATCGTTCAGACCCGGATCTCGCGCTGGAAGAATGACCTGATCGACCCAGAGCGCGCCCTGAGCCAGGCCGAGGATGACTACGAGGCGACCCTGGCGCGGCTCTACGGCGCCTACGAGCGCAGCCTGCGGGCCTACAACGCGGTCGACTTCGATGACCTGATCGGGCTGCCGGTGCGACTGCTCGCCGATCAGCCGGAGATCCGTGAGGCCTGGCAGCACAGGATCCGCTACCTGCTCGTCGACGAATATCAGGACACCAACGGCGCCCAGTATGAGCTCGTCCGCCAGCTCGTCGGCCCGCGTGGGGCACTGACCGCGGTCGGCGACGACGACCAGTCCATCTACGCGTGGCGCGGCGCACGCCCGGAGAACTTGACCCGTCTTCGTCAGGACTACCCGCACCTGGCTGTGATCATGCTCGAGCAAAACTACCGCTCCAGCGGACAGATCCTCGCGCTCGCCAACGGGCTGATCGCGCACAACCCGCACCTGTTCGCGAAACGCCTCTGGAGCGAGCATGGCCCGGGCGAGTCGGCGCGGGTACTCTCGTGCCGCGACGAGACGCACGAGGCCGAGCGCGTCATCGGCGAGATCCTACATCGCCACTTCGCCGAGCGCGTGTCGTTCGGCGACTGCGCGATCCTCTACCGCGGCAACCATCAGGCACGGCCCTTCGAGAAGGCCCTGCGCGAGCACAACATCCCCTACTTCCTGAGCGGCGGCACCTCGTTCTTCGCCCGTACCGAGGTCAAGGACGCGATGGCCTACCTACGCCTGCTGGCCAACCCGGATGACGACGCCGCCTTTCTGCGCATCGTCAACACGCCGCGGCGCGAGATTGGGCCGACGACGCTGGAGCGGCTCGCCGACTATGCGGCGCAACGGGAGATCGGGCTGCTGCGCGCGAGCGCGGAGCTCGGCCTTGCCGCACATCTCAGCGAGCGGGCGCGGCAGCGGCTCGCCGACTTCGCCGCCCGCATCACAGGCTACGCCCGGCGTGCCGAAGATGCCCCGGTCGCCGCGGTGCGCGAGCTGATCCAGGCGATCGATTACGAGAGCTGGCTGCGCGAGACGGCCTCCAGCCCACGGGCCGCCGAGCGGCGGATGGAGAACATCACCGATCTGCTCGACTGGCTCGAGGCGCTTCACAAAGGCGAGCTTCAGGAGAAGACGCTCGCCGAGATGGTCAATCACCTGACGCTGATGGACGTGCTCGAGCGCCGCGACGAGGAGCAAGGCGGTGAGCGCGTCCACCTGATGACGCTGCACGCGGCGAAAGGGCTCGAGTTCCCACACGTCTATCTCGTCGGGCTCGAGGAGGAGCTCCTCCCGCATCGCACCAGTATCGACGAGGACACGATCGAAGAGGAGCGGCGGCTTGCCTATGTCGGCATCACGCGTGCCCAGCGCACGCTGACGCTGACGCTGGCCCGACACCGGCGCCGCTACGGCGAGCTGATCGCGAGCGAGCCGAGCCGCTTTCTCGCCGAGCTGCCACCCGAGGCCCTCGAATGGGCGGACGGGCGCGAGGTCCCGGCGGAGGAGCGCAAGACCCGTGGCCAGGCCCACCTCGCCGGTCTGCGGGGCCTGCTCGGGGGCTAGCCCGAACAGCACTGGCACTTGGCAACCATGGCACCAACATCCGCGGACGCAGAGGTCTTCGTCCGCGCGTTTCGCGGCAGCTTCATCGCCGCACTGCGCTGGCCTCAGCTCGATGCGCTCTGGGATCAGATCCGCGCCCGCGCCGGTGCGGGCTGGTACCTCTACCAGATCGGCGAGCCGCCGCCGCAGGCGGCCGCCGATGCAAGTCGCGTCCGGACCGTCATCACCGAGATCGACGCCCTGCTTCGGGCCGAGCACCAAGAGGACTACTGCGGCATCGTCTACGCCGACGACCTGGACGCCCCGACCTTCATCAAGATCTACGACCCCCACAACCTCGGCGTCGTCTGTGGCTTCAGCAACGAGCCGCCGCTGCCGGGCTGGGTCATCAGCCTGATCCCGCCGGTTGACCTGCCGGCCGCGCGTCTTGCGTCAAACATCCGGCGGCGCTGGTGGGGCCGGCTCTTTGGGGGGCGCAGGCGTTAGGGTGACGGGTCACGGCGCCTCCGCAGGGGGATTCTGCCTGGTTTGACTCTTGCTTGAGTCAGGTGGCAAAATTCCGGGTCATCCCTTCGCTCCGCGGCTTCTTCTGTGAGGCCCGTCTGACATAGGTTGTAATCGTGGCGATGTTCGTTCGACCGCCGGCCATCCTTGACCGGAAGATCCGCGTTGCCGTGGTCGGATGCGGCCGGATCGCGGCCCGACACTTCGACGCCATCGATCAGCACGCGGACCGAGTCGAGCTCATCGGCGTTTGCGAGCCGGACCCACAGCGCCTTGCTCAGGCGATCCAACGCACAGGGGCCGTCGGATTCAGATCCCTTGACGAGCTGCTCGCGCGTACCGACGCCGACCTGGTCGCCTTGGCCACGCCGAGCGGTCTGCACGCGGATCAAACCGTTCGCATCGCCACCGCCGGGCGCCACGTGATGACCGAAAAGCCGATGGCCACACGTTGGCAGGACGGGCTCCGGATGGTCGATGCCTGCGATCGCGCGGGCGTACACCTGTTCGTCGTCAAGCAGAACCGCCGCAATCCAACGCTGCAATTGCTCAAGCGGGCGGTCGAGCAGAAGCGTTTCGGGCGCATCTATATGGCTGTCATCAACGTGTTCTGGACCCGTCCGCAAGGCTACTACGACATGGATGCCTGGCGGGGCACCTGGGAATTCGACGGCGGGGCCTTGATGAACCAGGCGAGCCACTATGTCGACCTGCTCGACTGGCTCATCGGGCCCATCGAGAGTGTGCAAAGCTACATCGGCACCCTCGCGCGGGATATCGAGGTCGAGGACACCGCGACGATGAACATCCGCTGGCGCTCGGGCGCGATGGGATCGATGAATGTGACGATGCTCACATACCCGAAAAATCTCGAAGGGTCGATCACGATCATCGGCGAGAAGGGCACGGCTCGGATCGGGGGCGTTGCGGTCAATGAGATTCAGCTCTGGGATTTCCTTGACGAGTCGGAAGACGACGCGAAGATCCGAGCCGCCAGCTACGAGACCACATCCGTCTATGGCTTCGGCCATCCCCTCTACTACGATAATGTCATCCGCGCGCTGCGTGGCGAGACCGAGCCCGAGACGGATGGCCGTGAAGGGCTGCACTCGCTCGAGGTCCTCATCGCCGCTTACCTCTCCGCCCGCGATGGCCGCCGTGTCTCGCTACCATTGATGTATTGACATCCGCGACATGGATTATCAGGTCCATTCGACAGCGATTGTCGATGAAGGCGCGCGCATCGGCGCCGGAACCCGCATCTGGCACTGGGTACACGTCTGCGGAGGCGCGGTCATCGGCGCGCGCTGCAGCCTCGGGCAGAATGTCTTCGTCGGCAATCGCGTCTCGATCGGCGACAACGTCAAGATCCAGAACAACGTCTCCGTCTACGACAATGTCACCCTCGAAGACGACGTGTTTTGCGGCCCGAGCATGGTCTTCACCAATGTATACAATCCCCGCTCCGCGATCAGCCGCAAGGACGAGTACCGAAACACACTCGTGCGGCGCGGGGCGACGCTGGGCGCCAACTGCACCATCGTCTGCGGCGTGACGATCGGGGCCTATGCCTTCATCGCAGCCGGGGCCGTCGTGAACCGCGATGTGCCTGACTTCGCCCTGATCGCCGGCGTTCCCGGGCGGCGGATCGCTTGGATGAGCCGCTTTGGCGAGCGCCTAGAGCTGCCGTTGACCGGTAACGCCGAGACCTCGTGCCCCCACACCGGGGAGCGCTATCTGTTGACGGACGGCGTCTGCAGCATCGCCGACAATTAATGGAGATCGCTGTCGTCGGCGGTGGCATCAATGGCCTCTGCTGTGCCTGGGAACTGGCCCGCCGCGGCCATACCGTCGAGTTGTTCGAGCGCGATGAGGTCGTCGGCGCCACCAGCAGTGCGTCGACAAAGCTGCTACACGGCGGCTTGCGCTACCTCGAGCACCTCGAGCTCCGTCTGGTCCGCGAGGCCCTCGTCGAGCGGCGGTGGTGGCTCGATCAGGTCCCCGAGCACACCCGCACCCTCGCCCTCTGGCTACCAATCTACGCTGACGGTCCGCGCCGACGCTGGCGCATCGGGCTGGGGCTCTGGCTCTACGATCGACTCGCTGGGACCGCCAACCTCGGCCCACATCGCTGGCTCGACCGCGACGCGGTGCTCGCCCATTGCCCCGACCTCGACCCGGCCGGTCTGCGCGGCGGCTTTCGCTTCTACGAGGGCCAGATGGACGACCGCGCGCTCGGCCACTGGTTGGCTGACCAGGCCCGCGCCGCCGGCGCGTTGCTCCACGTCGGCCAGGCCGTCGAGCGGGTCCACGAGGACGGGCGGCTGGTCGTTGGCACCGGCGCCAGACGATTCGATCGCATCGTCAACGCCGCCGGCCCCTGGGCGGTGCGGCTGCTCGCCGACAGCGGCCTACGCACAGCGGTAGGCCTGGACCTTGTGCGCGGCAGCCACCTCGTGTGCGACCGCGAATGCCGGGATGGCTGCCTGTTGCAGGCGCCGGACGGGCGTGTGGTGTTCGTTTTGCCTTATCATGGGCAAACGCTGATAGGCACCACTGAGGTACGTCAATCCATCGAGGAGCCGATTGCCTGTAGCGCAGACGAGGAGGCGTATCTGCTTGCCGTCTACAACAGCCACTTCGTTGCGCCCCTAACCGCCTCGGCCGTGATATCGCGATTCGCCGGCCTGCGCCCGCTGATCCGCTCGGCGGCCGAGCCGGGTCGAGCAACCCGCGAATATCTGATCGAGCGGCGGGGCGCCCTGGTCAATGTCTACGGCGGCAAATGGACCACGGCGCGGGCCCTGGGCCGCGCCGTGGCCGATGCAGTGGCGCACGACGCGCCGGGCCTCTTGCCCAGCATGGTCTTTCGCCGAGGTACTGCACGAGCAGAAACCCGAGATGCCACGTAATACAATCCCCGACCAGGGTCAGCCGACGTACGTCCACCCAGACCGAATCGCTTGCCGTCGCCGAGTGCTTTCTGCTCGCCAGACAGCGCGCGCCTCGCACGCACCGTCCGCCGCGGCGCCCGGCTCGCAACGCCAACACGCCCAGATCTTGCGCGCCCTGGGGGGGCGCAAGCCCGGCCGGATAGAGCTTCTGACCCGCACTGCCTGCACTCTGACCGAGTTCGCCAACGCCGAGCAGATCACCCAGGGGCCGACTGTCTCGGCCGCGCGCGGTGCGACGGCGAGCACTACGGCGATTCACCGGTAAGGACGACAGACGTGGATATTAGAGGCAAGCGACTCCTGTTGATCGGGGGGGCCGGACTGATCGGTTCGCACACCCTGGACGCCCTGGTGCGGGAGGACGTGGGCGAGATCATCGTCTATGACAACTTCGTTCGCGGCACTCGGGAGAATATCGCCGAAGCCTTGCGCGACCCCCGGGTTCGCGTGTATGAAGTTGGCGGCGACATCTGCCAGACCGACATACTCGACTCGGCTATGAAGGGCGTCGATGGGGTCTTTCACTTCGCCGCGCTCTGGCTGCTTCAGTGCCACGACTATCCCCGATCGGCATTCGACGTGAACGTGGCGGGGACGTTCAATGTGCTCGAGGCCTGCGTCAAGAACGGGGTCCGGCGTCTCGTCTATTCGTCGTCAGCCTCCGTCTATGGCGACGCGCTGACCGAGCCCATGGACGAGGATAACCCATTCAACAACAGAAATTTCTACGGGGCCACCAAGATCGCCGGCGAGGCCATGGCGCGGGCCTTCCACTACCGCTACGGTCTCGACTACGTGGGCCTGCGCTACATGAACGTCTACGGACCCCGTCAGGACTACCGGGGTGCCTATATCGCGGTGATCATGAGGATGCTCGATGCCATCGACCGCGGCGAGGCGCCGACCATCTTCGGCGACGGCAGCGAGGCGTTCGATTTCGTGGCCGCGCGCGACTGCGGGCATGCCAATGTCTGCGCCATGAAGGCGCAGACCACCGACCGTTTCTACAACGTCGGCACGGGTACGCGCACCTCGCTGAAGGAGCTCGCCGGCATGCTGATCGAGCTGACCGGCTGCACCCAGCCGATCCGCTATGCCCCCCGCAGCCAGGCGACCTGGGTGCGCAACCGCATCGGCTCCCCGGTCAGGGCACGGGCCGAGATCGGGTTCGAAGCCCGGATTCCACTGCGCGCGGGACTCGAGTCGCTCGTCGCGTGGCGCAGGGCTCACATCGCTTCAGTGCAGGAGGGCCGGCGTACAGTCGGCATCCCGACATGAGCCGGCAACTTACCCGCGGCACCGTGCCTAAACGTATGCGGGTCGATCTTCTTAAGACAAGGAGCCGCATCTCCTCGGTGGGGGTGTGCGGTCGGTCTGCGCGCGCAATCCAACGGGGATTCGATCCGTCATGACGTCCCGCGAACTGATCGCACTCGGCGACGACCTCCTGGTGTTGTGGCGCTATCGCTGGCGCCTCGTCGAGGGAGTCGGGCTTGACCTACGTCAGCGCTACGCCGGCTCCATCCTGGGGCTGACCTGGGCGGCCCTGTACCCAATCCTGCTCTTGAGCATCTACGCCCTGGTCTACGTCGCCATCTTCCGCATCCGCCCCACCGGGCTTAGCACCTACGGCTACGTCCTGCTGGTCTTCTCTGGGCTGGTCCCGCTGCTGTCTTTCAACGAGGCCCTGATGACGGCCTCGTCGTCTCTGGTCGCCAACCGCAACCTGCTGATGAACACGGTTTTCCCCGCTGAGCTGATCCCCCTGCGGGCTGCTCTGGCGGCTCAGACCACGGCCTTCTTCGGCCTCACTGTGACCCTGATCGGGGCCTTCGTACTCGGGCACGCCAATTGGTTGGTCATGATCGCTGTCCCCTTGTTCTGGCTGCTTCTGGTTCTCTTCGTCGCCGGGCTCGCCTGGCTGCTGTCCCTGGTCAGCCTGGTGGTGCGGGACGTCCAGCAGATCCTAGGGCTCCTACTCCTGCTCCTGATGATCTTGAGTCCCTTCGGCTACACCCCCGACATGGTCCCCCCGACCCTCAAGGCCCTGCTCTATTTCAACCCGATGGCCTACTACGTGATCGCATTCCAATCGGTCATCGTCTACGACTCCTGGCCCTCCCTGCACATTGTCGCGGCCATGGTTCTGCTCTCCGGTGCGAGCTTCGTCTTCGGCTTCCTCTTTTTCCGCCGTACCAAGCTCATGTTCTTCGACTATGCCTGATGCCGCCGTCCGTCTGGAGCATGTCTCCAAGGTCTACCGCCTCTACGGAAGCCAGCGCGACCAGCTCCTCGACCTGCTCGGGCTGGGGCGCAACCGCATCCGCCCAGCGCAGGAGTTCAAGGCGTTGGACGAGGTCTCTCTGGTGGTACCCCGGGGGCATCGGGTGGGGATTGTGGGCCGCAACGGAGCGGGTAAGACCACCCTGCTCAAGCTGATCTCCGGGAACTTCGCCCCCACCTCGGGGCGGGTGCGGGTGACGGGCTCGGTCCAAGCCCTGCTCGGCATGGGGCTTGGCTTCCACCCCGAGTTCACCGGGTTGGAGAACGCCAAGTCGGCCCTCCAGTACAACGGCCTCTCCAAGGGGGAGTACGACGCGGCCCTGGACGACATCGTCGAGTTTTGCGAGCTTGGGCAGTTTCTCAACCAGCCATACAAGACCTACTCCCTCGGGATGCAGGCTCGACTCATGTTCGCAGCGGCCACGGCGGTACGGCCTGACATCCTCATCGTCGACGAGGTCTTGGGGGCAGGGGACGCCTATTTCGTGGCCAAGTCCAAGCTGCGGGTCGAGCGTCTGGTGGCCAACGGGTGCACCATGCTCCTGGTTTCCCACTCGACCCAGCAGGTTCTCGAGCTGTGCCGCGACGCCATCTGGCTGGACCGCGGGCGGGTGCGCCTGGAGGGGGATGCCTTCTCGGTCGTCAAGGCCTACGAGGAACACATCTACGGCGCCACCCACCCGGGCGATACGGCAACGGGCCCCGAGGCGCACGTTGGCGCCGGGGCGCCCGCTGCGGGGCTCTCCAGGGAGACCTTGGAGCGGGCCGGGGAGGCACGGCTCCAGGAACCCTACTTCCTGCCCCACTCCCAGACGCCCCAGCTCCCGGAGGTCCCCTTCAGCCAGGCCGGGGAGATGCGCTTCCAGGCCGCCGGGGGGATCTCGCGCTGGGCCTCCGACTCGACCCTTAAGGTTTCCGGTTTCTCGGTGGTCACCGAAAGGGGCGAGGGTAACACCCTGCTGGCGATGCGCCCGGCACGCTTCACGATCTTCCTCGTCGCCGAGGTGGCGGGCCGCTACAGTTGCCGCTACGGCTTAGCCATCCATAACCTGCTGGGGACCTGCCTCTGCCGCATCTTCAGCCCGGTCGATCGGTTCGAGGCCCCGGAGGGGGGGCTGCGGCGGGTCGAGCTGACCCTCAATCCTAACCAGATCGGTCCAGGGGACTATACGCTGGGGATCTCCGTGGTCGGGGACAGCACCCTGGAGCAGGTCAACGGCGCCGCCCGGTACGACCTCCTGAGCCGCAGCTTCGCCCTCCGCGTAGAGCTCCAGGATTCCCTGGGGGCCTTGGCGGCGGAGTTCATCCACACGGCGGAATGGGCCTTCGCGAGCCCCGAGGAGCACTGAATGTTCCGACTCTTCAAGCGCGTCCCCGACCTCTACGACCGCGAGCCCCTGCGGGTCGAGGACGGCATCCCGGTCTTCTCGGCCTCGGACCGCTACACCGAGAACTACGAGCGCATCGCCGGGGACCACCTGGGCGCGATGCGCCAAGGGATCGAGAACCCCTTCATCGACAAGAACCTATGGGCCGCCCTGGAGGACTCGACGCGGGCGTTGATCCGCGAGCGGGTCCCCCAGGGTGCGCGCGTCCTCGACGTGGGCGTGGGGCTCGGCCGCCTGCTCGGGCCCCTGGACGGCTATGTCCGCTACGGTATCGATATCTCCGCGGGCTACCTCAAGGAGGCACGCGCCGCGGGGATCGAGGTCGCACTCGCCCGTATCGAGGACATGCCCTACAAACCGGAGAGCTTCGACACGGTGGTCTGCTGCGACGTGCTGGAGCACGTCCTGGACCTCTACGCCTGCACCGGCAAGATCCTGGACACCATCCGTCCCGGGGGGCTGCTCATCGTCCGCGTCCCTTACATGGAGGACTTGAGCGGCTACACCGACCCCGCCAACCCCTACGAGTTCGTCCACCTGCGCAACTTCGACCTCGACTCCCTGCGCCTGCATTTCACCCGGATCTTCTCCTGCGAGTGGATCGAGCACCGCTTCGCCGCCCACTATTTCACCAACCACACCCGCCTGGTCCTGCGCCTGCCCCCGGCGGACAGCCCCCTGCACGCCTACCTCCGGGGTATCCCCCGCTTCGGCCATCCCCTGTCGCCCCTGATCCCTCTGTGCGGCGCCACGGAAGGGGATCTCTTCAACTGGCTCAAGGGGGTCGAGCGAGACCACCCGGAGGCCTTCGAGGAGGTTCGCCGGAACCTGGTCCTGCCGCTGGAGGTCAAAGTGGTTCTGCGTAAGGGTCCCTGAGGCCGCCGCCGGCGGCGCCCCGGAGGTCAGCTATGGCGGTCTCGGCATTCCCCAGCTTTGCCCCGGGCCCGGCCGCGCGCCCCGAGCGGGTGCTGATGCTGTGCTACTACGACCCCGCCGGGATATCCACGGTCCCGGAGACTGTCGCCTTCATGCAGGCGCACTCCCGCTTCGGAATCGCCGTTCTCAACCTTTTCGAGCACGGGCGCAACCCGGGGGGCCTCTCGCTCTCGCCCCGTCTGGACCTTGGCCGCTTCGACGCCCTGGTGTTGCACAACTCACTGGCCTACAGCGTCGACAACCTGCGCACCCTGGACCGACACCTTGCCTGCCCGCTGCGCGACTTTCCTGGAGCCAAGGTCCTGATGAAGCAGGACGAGAACTACCGCTTCCGGGAGCTGGCGCAGTACATCGGCGAGACCGGCTTCGATCTGATCTTCACCTGCCTGCCGCCGCAGGCGTTCCCGCTCGTCTATCCTCCGGCCCTGGTGGGGGACCCGGTCTTCGTGCGGATGCTGACCGGCTACGTTACTCCGACTCTCAGGTCCCTGGCCTACCCGGCGGGGCCCAGGCCCATCGACATCGGCTACCGCGGCTCCATCCAGCCGCTGTCCTTCGGCCGCCTCGCCTACGAAAAGCGCAAGATCGGCGAGGACCTGGCCCGCCTCGCCGCCGGGCGCGGCCTCAACCTGGATATCTCCAGCCGCTGGGAGGACCGCTTGGGGGCCGAGGCCTGGTTCGACTTCCTCGGCCGCTGCAAGGCGACCCTGGGGACCGAGTCCGGTGCCAGTGTATTCGACCTCGACGGGGACCTGGCCGAGCGCTGCGCAGGCGTCGAGGCTCGCTTCGGGCCGCCCCGGGAGGATGCCGACTATGCCGAGGCCTATCTCGCCGCCCTGGCGGACCTGGAGGGGCGGGTCGCGTACGAGCAGATCTCGCCGCGCCACTTCGAGGCGGCGGCCACCGGCACTCTCCAGGTCATGTACCCCGGGGAATACTCGGGGATTTTCGTCGCCGGGCGCCACTACGTCGCGTTGGCTCGCGATTACGGAAACCTTGACGAGGTCCTGGCCCTGGTCCGGGACGATCGGCGGCGCCTGGAGATCGTCGAGCGGGCCAGGCGCGAGATCGTCGACAACCCCCGCTACTGGATCGAGACCTTCGTCCGCGGTTTCGACCGGCACTTGGCCGGGGCGTTGAAGCGGCGCGGGCGCTATGCGACGCCCCTGGCCAGGGTCGGGCGGGGGCGGGCTAATGTCCTGCTCCTCTGTACCCACAAGCCGAGCCTCGACCCCCGCCTGGACTGGACGGCTCGTTGGGCGCCGGCGGACCTGTGCATCACTCAGGTCGGGGTCCTGGCTACCGACCAGGGCAGGTCCTGGATCGAGGACGACGCGGCTGGGACCTTGGTACTCGCTGCGGTGCGGACCCCCTTTCACCCCGACGTGCTTGGGGATTGGGCGGCCCTGGCGGGGGATGCCCCTGCTGCCGTCGCGGCCCTTGCCGAGCTCAACCGCATGGCCCTGCTTCTGGGTCTGGACGATGCCGGACTTGCAGGAAGCCTGGGGGCCCCTCTCGGGGACCCGCGCATCGCGACCTTCCGCTGGTATCTGGGCTTCTTCCTCGACAGCACCGCCACCCTGATGGCCCAGGTCCAAGCGATGCGTGGCTTCCGAGCGCTGATCGCCACGGACCTCCCCGCCCTCCCCGCCGCTCTCTTGGTAAAAGGGGTGTGCGCGGTCCCGGTTCTCTACGACGCCCACGAGTGTTGGCCGGAGGCGGACGTGGAGGGGCTGGAGTTCGAGCGGGCCTATTGGGCAGGGTCAGAGGCGCGACTGGTAGCGCACCTCGACCGGTGTCAGACCGTC
This sequence comes from uncultured Chromatiaceae bacterium, assembly GCA_964583605.1. Taxonomy (GTDB): domain Bacteria; phylum Pseudomonadota; class Gammaproteobacteria; order Chromatiales; family Chromatiaceae; genus CAZOWL01. The sequence goes on from CAZOWL010000040.1 coordinate 35,807, forward strand.
TCCCCCGGTCTCGCGGTCCTCATGGCGCGGGAGTACGGGCGGGACTATGCGGCGGTTCCCAATTGCGAGCCCCTGGTCCCCTCTCCCCCCGACGCCTCCGCCTCCCGGGACGCTGGGACCTGTCGCTTCTTGTATCAGGGCAACTTCGCCCCTAAGCGCGGACTTGAGCCCCTGATCCAGGCCTGGCCGGCGACCGATCCGCGGGCGGTCCTGCTCCTGCGGGGTCCGGACAATGCCTACAAACAGACCTTGGTGGAGCTGGCCAGGGGCCTCGGGATCCTGGACCTTCGGGTCTTCTTCCCGGCCCCGGTGGGGGAGACTGACCTGGTCGCCGCGGCCCGCGAGGCCGACGTCGGGGTCCTGCCCTACGCCCGCGCCGGGGCCAATTACAGCAATTGCAGCCCGAACAAGCTCTCGCAATACATGGCCGCGGGGCTGCCCCTGCTCGCCAACGACACCAATTTCGTGGCGCAGGTGGTGCATGCCTCGGGGGCCGGGGTGGTGGTGGACTTCGGCCGGGCCGAGGGCCTGGTGGCGGCGGTGGCGCGGTTGGTCGCGGACCCCGACTGGAGGGCGGACCTAGGGAGTCGGGCCGCCGCGTACCACCGCGAGGTCTTTCACTGGGAGCGGGTCGCGGCCCCCATGTACCAGGCCCTGCAGGACCTGGTCGCGGGGCGCCCCGGGACCCTGCGGATCTACCCGCTCTCGGCGCCGCGCCCCCTGTACGGCATCGAGCCCCCGGCCCCCCAGCCCGTCGCCGAGCCTCCCCCGCCGCCGCCACCGCCGCCCAGCCTGCGCTATTGCGCCTGGCGCTTGGTCCGGGGCGGGCTCGGCTCGGTGTGGCGCATCGTTCCGGCGGGACTCAGGCGGCGGGTTGGGCCCCGGCTGCACCGGTTGCTGGATCGTTCGCGGCATACCTAAAGGGGTGCGCGGACCCCGCGACATGCACCCGACGTCCCGGGAACAGGCCGGGGGCCTGTTGCATTCGGCGGGGGCGACCCGGAGCGGCAGCGCGGCAGATCCGCCCAGCTCCCAGCTTACTATGAAAGATCCGGAGTAAAAGGGCAGACCGGTCCCGTGCCGGAAGCCGGCCTCAAAAAAAGCTGATCTGACTCGGACGCAGTCGGC
>CAZOWL010000041.1:0-36747 GCA_964583605.1 uncultured Chromatiaceae bacterium
GCGAGGCGGCATTTCATCATCCGGGGTGGCTCGGCTCGCCCCATGATCGTTAGCCACGCCAGACGCTTACTTCCAGCAGTCCACACGCAGCACGTAGGCGCGCGCTTCTTCGAGCAGATCGGCCGGGCTCGGGCGGTCCTGGCTCACATCGGGCTGAACATTGTGGCGCGCAAGGAACCCGATTGAGGCACTGTTGGGGACAGCCATGCCCACATCCCGGACCACCCGACCGGTTCGCTCGTAGACCGCAGGAGTATCCACCGCCGCGAAGACGATACCGACAACTCGCCCTGAATCGTCGAGGATCGGACCGCCACTGTTGCCGGGGCGGATCTCCGCTCGGATTGCAACCGGGTAAGGGGCACGCCGCTCCAGCGCTTCTCTGATAATGGTACCCCGCGTAAGGATTGGCGTAATCGGCGGCAGTCCCTGATTCGGATAGCCAACAATGGCTACCTCATCCGGAAGCCCGCTGTCAGGCGGCGCGAAACGAGCCACGCCCTTTGGGCGGTAGCCGGTTTTCAGCAATGCGAGATCATAACGGCTATCCGTGGCGAGGATGTGCGCGAGCTCCAGCCCGCCATCCGGAGGCGTCAACGTCAATGTAGAGCAATCCCTGACGACATGGGCATTCGTCAAGATCGTCCCATCGCGGGATACGACAAAACCGGCGCCGACACTCGCCAAGCGCTTGCCTAGGACCGAGGGCGTCAAATTTGTCTCGAGCGACTCCCGCACGTACTCGCGACGGCGATCGCGGATCTGGGCCGCCTCCACATCGGTTACCGCGCGCCCTTCACAGTCGGCCGCGCGAACACGCGTGATCATTTGGCGGACAGCGTCGTAACAGTTCACGAGCCCATGCGAAGAGGCCGCGTAGCTTTGAGCGCTAGCGAACAGAATCAGCGCCACGAGCCCGAGGGCGGTCACTGCGAGACGGAATCGGACACCTGAGCACATGATCGTACCTATTTCGGTGCGGGGGGCTAAGCCGACCCTTGTCAACACATCCTACAAACAGCTACAAGCGCGACTGTTTTCGGAAGGAAACGCGTGCCGAGAACAAAGGTGCGTCGCAGGCGACTTCTAGCGGCTGCTAGACCAGAAAGCCACGAGGCTACGTGGCTCCCGGTCGTCCCAGTAGCCGTGGCCTCCACCCGCTATGTACCTCGGCAAACATAGCCCCGTTTGCGCGAGCCATACCGTACGAGCACCCGCGGGCGCGCAGCAAAGCAGACTGAATCGACAATGTAACGCCGCAATCTCGACGATGCGCGCGGCAATCACGATTTGACCACAGCACCGCTTTTGTCACAACGAAACACGCGAGCAACAGATCCTGTATCCGTCCGACCCTGCACCCGCCAGCCGAACATCGACGCCTCGCCCAAGTCATTGCCCCATCAATGTTAATCTTTTGACCCACGCTCCTTAAGCTCCGGGCAGGATCGTGATCTTGGCCATGCGGAAGGGCACAAGAGCCACCGCGGGTCACCTCCACTGCTCAGCCAGCCCCCGTCACCAAATACGACTTCTAGCTTGAGCAAAAAGGTCAGACTTCCGTCACGGGATTCCGGAAGCTACAATCGCGCGCGGAGGGACGGCAAGAACGAGGGGCCCGAGCGGTCGCAGGCCGCCGGCCGGCGACGCACGGCTCCCGAAAACACCAAGATCGCCAGCGCCCGCCTGCCCATCCGTAGCTCAAACCTCCTTCTCACGATGTGCCATGCCAGGACGAGCACCTTTGGCACCCAACAACACCGCTCTGCGACAGAGTCCAGGCTCGACTGAGCAGGTTGAAGTTAGCTCGGAAGAGAAGATTCTCGGCGCACACAAAACATGGTGGGCTATTGCAATGACGATCACTGTTGGCGTTGCCCGTTCCCCTAAAGAAATCGATGACGCACTTTGGCTCCGGCACCAGGTCTACGTCGTTGAGGAGGGGTTGTTCAAGAGGGCCCCGATCCCCGACGACCGAATCGTGGACAAGTTCGACGTGGTACCCAAAGTCGCACAAATAGTTGCCTACGATGATGACGAGCCGGTCGGTGGCATACGGGTGAACTGTGATATGGGCGTCGGCCTGCCGCCCGAACGCTACTTCGACTTCAGCCCTTTCAAACCAACCCGGATCGACGAATTCAACGCTACTAAGGCAGGGCACGCAGTCATTGCCTCTGGCGGGATGCTGGCCGTCCGCAAGAAATGGCGCAATCGCCGAGACGTGATCCTAGCCCTTTACAAAGCCGCTGCCGGCGTGTTTTACGCTTGGGATGCCACCCACATCATCGCCACGGTCAGTCACTCCTCGGCATCCGCGTATCCCCGAATGGGCTTCCGCACAGTCGCGGAGAAGATATGGAGTCCGGATATCGGGGATTTCCTCGTTCCGATCCTTGCGCATGCAAAGGATTATTATCGCTGGGCGTTTCGCGATGGGGTCGCGCCAGAGGGGCCGATCGGGCGAGACCCTCGTCATGTGCGTTGCAGGACCTGCAAGGGGGTGGGCGTTGAAGACCAGACGCCTGATCAGCGTATCCGGCCGCACTACCTCCGCTTAGTGCAGTAAGCCGGCAGGGTGAAGGGGGCTTCCTCCGGCCCATCGTCCCGCGCGTGCCCGCAAGACTGCGCCAATCTGAGGAGACCCCACCGCACGAACAGATGCCTCGCGGCCTGACCCGTGATAGCCGAATCAAATATGTTGTCCACGCAAGGCCCGTAGCAAGCCTGCCTACCGTGCGACATCTAACCTGGCAGAGTTGGCTGGAGTACCGATGGCGCTTGGTCGACTACAATTCTGGTTAGGCCGCACACGAGGAGCCTGTTTGGTTGCACAGGTCACAACTGTCGGCGACTCGTTGGCCTAACATGCGCACAAAGGCCCGGCCATCCCTGAGACCGTCCCGGTCCCTGGATGGCTCCGGAAATCGAGCGCCTGCCAATGAGCCAGATCGCCTCCGCCACGCGCTTCCAGCGCTACTTCGATATCCGGTTCGCGAATCGGCCGGAACTGCTGGAGCAGGCACATCGCCTGCGCTACGACGTCTATTGTCAGGAATTTCGCTACGAACGGGAGGAGGACTGCCCCGGAGCGCTCGAATGCGATGATTACGACATCCATGCCCTGCACCTCCTTGTCACCCACAGAGAGACCGCCACTCCCGCCGGCTGCGTCCGGATGGTCCAGCCACCTGAGGATGACCCAACGTTCTTGCTACCGCTAGAGCGCTATTGCAGCCACACGCTACGCGACAGCGAGCGCCACCCCAAGTACTTCCACCGGGCGGACATCGCCGAGATCTCGCGCCTTGCCGTACACACAACATTTCGAAGACGTCTGGGCGAATCAGAGTCACCGATCGGCAGCCTTCAGCGCGATGCCTTCACGGACCACGAACAGCGCGCCTTCCCGCTGGTCAGCCTGGCCCTCTTTGCCGGCGCCACCGCCCTGCTAGCTCTTACGGCGCGCCAGCAGATGTATGTGATGATGGAGCCTCGACTGGCTCGCCGACTTCGGAGTCTGGGCTTTCCATTCGTGCAGGTTGGCGAGCGCACCGACTACCACGGGACCAGAGCCGCTTATCACGTAACAGTCGCCGAGTGCCTCGATTCGTGGGGCGAGATCATGCAGCAGGTCTACGAAGGCGTTTATCCTGTGCTGCGGCAACAGGCCGCGGACGCCGAGCTTTCACTCTGCGGATCCGCCCAGCAGTCGCACAGCCAGCCGCGGCTGGCCCCTGCCCGACGGGCCAGGCTCGGGGTCGCTTACCAATGAAATCCGCGCTGCACGCTCGCTCCCTCGTCCTTTGGGAGAGGGTTGGGGAGAGGGAACGATCAGGGGCGAGGCGACATTTCATCGTCCGGGGTGGCTCGGCTCGCCCCATGATCGTGAGCCGGGTGTTGCTCCGCATGGCGGTCGGCCCAGATCATACCTCTGCACTGCGTGCTAGCCGCCGCGTCGGAGCGGCGGCTCGTCGGTAGCTCGGCACCGCGCCAGAGCAAAGGAGCTCCATTGTGGCGACCTTCGATTACAACGAGGCGTTCAAACGCAACATCGGCTGGGTTACCGAGGCAGAACAGCAGCAGCTGCGCAGCACGCGCGTGGCGATCGCCGGCATGGGCGGCGTCGGAGGCAGCCATCTAGTGACCCTCACCCGGCTGGGCGTTGGCGCCTTCAACATATCGGACTTCGATGTCTTCGAACTGCCAAATTTCAATCGCCAAGTCGGCGCCACGATGCGCCACCTTGGCCGCCCCAAGATTGATTGCCTCGCCGCGATGGCCCTAGACATCAATCCGGACCTATGCCTCAACCGGTTTTCTACCGGCGTAAACGAGGCCAGTATAGAGGCCTTCTTGGAGGGCGCGAACATCTATGTCGACGGCATCGATTTCTTCGCGATGACTGCTCGAAGCCTCGTGTTTGAGGCCTGCGCCGCGAAAGGCATCCCTGCGATTACCGCCGCGCCGATCGGTTGGGGCACCTCGCTGCTCGTGTTCATGCCAGGGGAGATGACGTTCGAGGACTACTTCCAGCTTAGGGGCCACGCCCAGCCCGAGCAGCTCCGCCGCTTCCTCGCCGGTCTATCACCGGAGGGACTGCAGCTCGGCCCGCTGGTTGACCCCTCGCGACTCGATCTCGAGCAGCGTATCGCGCCTTCTACCCCCGTGGGCTGCGAGCTCTGTGCTGCCCTGGCAGCCACGACCATCATGAAGATCTTACTCGGACGGGGACCGGTCGATTCGGCGCCCACGTCCTTACACCTGGATGCTTACTCCGGCACGCTCAGACGCTCGTTCCGGCCCGGAGGAACGAGTGACCCGGCAATTCAAGCAGCCCTTCGGCGCTAACCGGCTCGGCAACGGCGCAGCCTACCGGTCTCGAGCAGACGTGCGAGCGAGGCTTCGACATGACATCTGAACACCGCGTAGCAGAGATTATCGAGAGGGCGCGTTGGGCCCCAAGCGGTGACAACACCCAGCCTTGGCGTTTCGAACTGCTCGGCAAAAACCATCTCCGCGTCCACGCACAAGATACGCGCGATTGGTGCGTCTACGACCTCGACGGCCGGGCCAGTCAGATCTCTTTCGGCGCTCTAATAGAGACGATCGTGCTAGCGGCCTCAGCAGCTGGCCTTGAAGCGCAGGTGGCGCTGGACATGAACGCCTCACCGGACAAGCCCGTTCTGGACGTGCAGCTGGTCGCAGCAGCTGCAATGGCTCCAGACCCTCTGCACGCGTTCATCGAGCGTCGGGTCACGCAGCGCCGCCCCCTATCGACAACGCCGCTCACCGATGAAGATAAGAGAGCACTGCAGGCGGCTGTCGGCAGGGGACATCGCGTTTACTGGATCGAAGGAGCCAAACAGAGGACCCGGATGGCGGCTTTGCTCTATCGAAATGCGCACATCCGCCTAACAATCCGAGAAGCTTACGAAGTCCATCGTCGAATCATCGAATGGGACACACACTTCAGCGAGGATCGCATACCGGATCGGGCGCTCGGACTCAACCCGCTGGCCCTCAGACTGATGAAATGGGCGATGCAAAGCTGGGATCGGGTCGACTTCCTCAATCACTACCTCGGCGGGACGCTGCTTCCGAGGCTGGAGATGGACATCCTGCCGGCGCTGCGGTGCGCAGCTCATTTCTTTCTCATCGCCGAGCGCCCGCCTCGAACGGTCGAGGATTACTGGAGCGCGGGGCGCGCCGTGCAAAGGATGTGGCTTGCGGCGACGTGCCGCGGCCTGCAATTCCAGCCGGAGACGACACCCGTGATCTTCTCCGACTACGTTCGCCGCGGCATCACCTTCACAACGGATGCCCGTGCGCTCGCCAACGCCGCCAAAATGCGCGCGGAGTGTGTCCGTCTGCTTGGCGAAACCGCCCTGAACAGCGCGATGTTCGCCGGACGCCTCGGCTACGGGGCAACGCCGACCGCACGCTCTCTGCGATTGCCGATCGCTCGACTGCGGCTCCAATGAGCGAGCCGCCCAAGGTGCGGTGCGGGGTCGGAGAGCCAATGCGATGAATGACTCGAGACCCAACCAACGTCGCCGCGTCCTGTTCATCGCAGAGGCCGTCACGCTTGCGCATGTTGCGCGTCCTCGCGCCCTCGCGGAGGCGCTGGATCCAGGCCGTTACGAGGTGCATCTTGCTTCGGCTTCGGCTTTCGAAGGGGCGTTGGCGGGCCTCAGCGTCCAACGCTGGCCCTTGAACAGCATCGCACCACAGCGATTCAAGACGGCGCTGGCCCGGGGGAAGCCGGTATACGATGTCCAAACGCTCACCGGATATGTCGAGCAAGACCTTGCGCTGCTTGATCAGGTCCGGCCAGATCTCGTCGTCGGGGATTTCCGCCTCTCGCTGGCGGTTAGCGCTCCCCTGCGCCACACCCCCTATTACGCGCTGGTGAATGCCTATTGGAGTCCTTACGCGACCCTGGCGAGATGGCCTATCCCAGAGCTGCCGATCGTACGACTGCTCGGCGAGGGTCTCGCCAGCCAGCTATTCAATCGCCTCCGCCCGCTCATCTTCCTGCTGCACGGCCGTCCACTCAATACCGTGCGCCGCCGTTTCGGTCTAGCCCCTGTCGGAGACATGCTCAGGACCTACACCTGGGCCGACGAGACCCTCTACCTGGATGTCCCGGAGCTGGTGCCAACTCGCCAGCTGCCGCCGACGCATCGTTTTATTGGGCCCGCGATCTGGCAGCCTTCTCTCCCGTTTCCCAGCTGGTGGAACAGGCTACCGACCAACCGCGCGACGATCTACGTCACGCCCGGCTCGTCGGGCGCGGCGCGGCAGCTGCGCGGGCTCCTCGCCGAACTCATCAGGCTGCCGGTCAATGTCCTGGTCGCAACGGCAGGCCGATTGCACGGGAGCCAGCTCCCGCGGGGTGTTTGGGGAGCTGACTATCTACCCGGGATCGATGCTGCAGCTCGCGCCGATCTCGTGATCTCAAACGGCGGTAGCGGCACAGGCTACCAGGCGCTCAGTCAGGGCGTGCCGGTTTTGGGGATTGTCAGCAACCTCGACCAGCATCTGAACATGCACTACACCGCTCTCGCGGGCGCTGGACGCGTGCTCCGCAGCGAGCAGGCCACTCCTGGCGCCGTGCGCGCGACTGTCGAGCAGATGCTCTCCTCCGACCGTTATCGATCTGCCGCGAAAGAGGTGCAGCAATGGATTGGCCAGTGTCGGGCTCAGGACAACCTAGAGCGGTGCCTAGTCTCTGGATAGTCTCTGAGCCTCTCCCAGCCAGACGACAGCTCCCCGCCGATGCTACCCGCGTTGCCTGAACCCGTTGTCTGCGTCGGTCCCTCAATGCTCACACGCCGACCTCGCCGGAGCTGCGTGGCACCGTTTCTGCGAGACGCGCGGTCAAACAAGGCCTCGAGGACACAAGATGAATGACGGTGTACAGGTTGAGAGCGTGGCGTGCAACCTTTGTGGCACAGACCGCGCTCATACGCTCTTTGTCACGACCGACCGCCTTACGGCCAACGACACGCGCTTCGGCGTGGTGCGCTGCTTGGAATGCGGGCTAGTGTATGTGAGCCCGCGACCAACCTCTGACTGCCTCGGCCACTTCTATCCGAGCCACTTCGTTTCCTATCAATTCGAGACGTTCGATGGGCCGGCCGCGACGCTCAGGGAGCGTACGCTGACCATGATCACGCGATCGTCCGCCGACGCCCAGGCGAAGGTCGTCGCGACACTGTTGCACAGCCGACGGCCGACATGCGTGCTAGATGTCGGCTGCGGCAAAGGGCGGTTTCTCCAAGCGATGCGGGCGCAGGGTTGCGAGGTGAGCGGGATCGATTTCGACGAGCCATCGGTCGCGCACTGCCGCGACGCCCTGGGGCTCAACGTGATTCGTGGCGGCCCGGCGGACCTCGACCGCCTCGATCGCACCTACGATCTGATCACCATGTGGCAATTCCTGGAGCACGCCCTCGACCCGCTCGCGACGTTGCAGGCAAGCAACCGGCGGCTGAGAAAGGATGGTCTACTCGTCGTCCAGGTGCCAAACGTGGATAGCCTCGAGAATCGCGTGTTCGGCGAATACTCGTACCTGTACGACGTACCGCGCCATACCTATCACTTCTCTCGCGACACCATCACGCGGCTGCTCGAGCGAACGGGCTTCCGAGTCGAGCGAATCGCCACCCCGGTGCTCGCGGGCGGCTGGATTGGCTCGCTGCAAACCAGGCTAACGGGAGGGGCGATCTTCGCTGATCTTAAGGGGCACATCTTCATGTTCCTAGCCATCAGCCTCGCCCTCGCGCCACTCGAGTACGTTCTAAGCCTCACACGGGTAGGGAGCCTCATGACCGTCACTGCGCGCAAGACCTCCGACGCGTGAGCGCCCGCGCGCGACCAGCGCGCCCGACACCTGAGGACCGAGGGCCGACCGGCGGGCGAGCGTGGCCGACAGACCCAAGAGGCGTCCGGCGAGCGGCTGCTTGACCTTGTAGACATCCAGTAACCGTCGCGCGCTGACCGTGCCGTACAGGAGGCTGGACCGACCACTGTGCCTCGCCGATCAAGGCGGACAATGCGAATTCACGGGCCGCTGAGGGCTCGCAGGCCAACTCCGACTAGCGGGCACGCCGGGAAGATGCACCGCTTCCCAGCCTCTTCATTGGGCCGATGCGCGCCTAGGCAGATCTCGGAATACTATCCGGTGGGCGTGCCGTCGAAGGCCCAACAAACAAGAGGGGCCGAAGCCCCTCTCGTCAGCTAATCATCGTGAATCTGCGGCCTACGACCGGATGGCGACCAGCCGGCGGGCGGCCCCGAGACCGAGGAAGCCGATGCCGAGTAGCACCAGCGGCCCCGGTACCGGAACAAATGACGCGTTGTAGTCGGACTGAGCGACGAAATCCGGTCCACCGTTTGTGTTGCTCGGGCCCAGGCCATTGACATTCCCAACGGCCGGGATGAAACCCCCGTTGGCATCTGGGGAATTCGCAGCGTACGTGCCGTCGACATGGAAGAAAGCGCATTGCCCAGTATTGCCGGGGGCCGTCGTGAAGCAGTCTGAAGGGTTGACCTGCGCGAACGGTAGGGCCTGCGAGATATTGTTGAAGCTCATTGCTAAGACTCGGTTCAGGAAAAAGCTGAAGTCCTGAACGAGCCCCGTGTAGGTGATCTCTTCCTGCGTCCCCACACCAGTCAAGCTCAACTGATCCACGCCTAGCGTGAGGCTAGTGTTTGTTCCGCCGGGCCCGTAACTGTTCGACGCCGCGTTGTTCAAGGGGAATTGGTCCATTTGCACCAGGGCATCATTCGTGATCGTGAAAAATCCCGTCGAGCTACCCACTGTACTGCCCTGAAGTATCTCTAGGCCGTCGTTGAATCCGAACCCTGTCAAGTCATTGGCGTCCGGGGTCGTATCGTAGAAAACGCTCACGAATTCCCCGGCCCCGGGCTTGGTTGCGAAACCAGCAATCGAGCCGCCGGTTCCTGGCGCGCCGGTAAGACCCGTGACAGTCTCGGTGAATGACAGGGTCGTTGTGATCTCGAAGTTGTTACCCAAGCCGTTAATTACGACAGGGTTTCCTGAGGAATCCGTCACGCCCGTCAGTCGGGCATGGCTATATACAGTGAAATCGCAGCTGTTGCCTGGGCAAGCCCCAACGCTGCTTGCGAAGTTTTCTACCGCGGCGCTGCCCCCCTTTGCGACGAAGCTGGTCTGGGCCCAATCCCAGGCGCCGATGTGGACGACCTGGCCGTTTTGGAAGTCGAAGGTCACCGGCCCGGCCAGCCCTGCGGTGGCGACGCATGCGCCAGCGACACCACCCAGGCCAAGAAGGTTGCGTTTCCCAATCATTTCTTTACTCCACATGTGGTCAAGCAATTCTGGCCCCGAGCCGATCGCGAGGCAGGATCTCTGCCCAAGGCCCTCAAGCCGATTAAACTCGAGGATAATTCAGCAAATTCCGCACCACAACCAAGAAAATCCCATCAATCAAAGCATAGCACTCCCCCTCGAGCTATGACACTGGTCGCCTTGACGCCAAGTGTAAAAATCTCTGACACCGCCGATCGAGCGCGAGCGGACCGACACCGCATCAACCTGATAAAGAGCGGCCAGCTTCCAGCTCCAGCGGCAAGCTTTTTGGATTCCCGTAATTACCTTCTAAGCGAGGCGTGTTGGGTCTCACTGAGCGGGCAAAAGCCCCAACAAGGACAACCTTCCAAAAAACCACCGTTTAGGGCTGGCTGCCCGTTCCAGGATCAACCGTTCCTGCGACCAGCCATCTAGCCAAGGCGACTCGCCTGACGACGCAGTCCACAGGCGGGCGTCTCCCCGCGTTCGTGCTGCGGCTAGCGACCGTCGCACCCGTCGTCGGGGTCTGTCATCGGGTTGTTAACAATGTAAAATATCCTGACACTGTGCCGCTCGCTCCGGACAGGCTGACGAGGGCTGAACCGGTCGCGAGACCTGCAATTCTAAAGCGAAATCGACGCTTGTCACGAGCTGATGAGCTTCGTCGTGCCCTAGCGAGCCCGCAGTCTGTCCCTGGCCGGGCTTGCGCGACGCATCGGCACCGCGGGGAATCGTCCCGGTCCCATGCCGCATCCGGGCAATGGCCCAAGCCCGGTGCCCCGCATTAATGTCAAGTTCTTTTACACCGCAGCGGCTGGCTTCGCGGAGTGGGAGCCACGCTGAACCTTAGTTCCCGACCGCGATCGCCCGCATCAGGGCACCGGCACGCCGTCGAGGATCAGGTCGGCGACGGCCTGATGATCGACAAGGCCGGGGCCCTCGCCGCTGCGGCCGAGGCGGTGCGTGACGCAGGGGGCAAGCACTGCCTGAAGATCCTCTGGAAGGACGAATTGGCGCCCGTCGAGCAAGGCCCAGGCGCGCGCGCTGCGCAGGAGTCCAAGGCCGGCCCGGGGCGAGAGCCCATGGTTGAAATGGCCGCTGCGGCGCGTGAATAAGAGGATCTCATGGCAGTAGTCGATGATCGATGGCGCCGCGTGAACCTGCTCTACCGCACCCTGTAGCTCGATCAGATCAGCGACGTCGAGCATCGCCGGCTGACGCGCCACCAGCTCGCGCCGGTCCTCCCCCGCGAGGAGCTCCTTTTCTTGGGCAGCCGGCGGGTAGCCAAGCTCGATTCGCATCAGGAATCGGTCGAGCTGCGACTCGGGAAGTGGGAAGGTGCCGACCTGATAAGACGGATTTTGCGTCGCAATCACGAAGAAGGGCTGCGGGAGGCGCCGGGTCTCGCCCTCGATGGTGACCTGGCGCTCCTCCATCGCCTCGAGGAGCGCGCTTTGGGCCTTGGGTGTGGCGCGATTGATCTCGTCGGCGAGGACGACCTGAGCGAAGATCGGCCCGGGGTGAAAGCGGAAGGACTCCTGCTGGCGGTCATAGACCGAGACGCCGAGAATATCCGCCGGGAGCAGGTCGCTCGTGAACTGGATCCGGGAATGGCGCAGGCCGAGGAGTCGCGCGAGCAGGTGGGCCAGTGTGGTCTTGCCGACCCCGGGAACGTCCTCGATCAGCAAGTGGCCGCGGGCGAGAAGACAGGTGATCGCGAGGCGCAGCTCCCGACCCTTGCCGAGGACCACCCGGCCAGCGGCATCGAGCACCTTCGCCAAGGCCCCGGCCCGAGGCGGCACGTGCGCCGCTGCCTGGTGCGTCAGGCTCACCGGCGCGGCTCCAAGGCGCGCGTCTTGCCATGGCTAACGATCATCGGGCGCGGCGAGTCACCCCAGATGGTGAACGGTCGCCTCGCCACTGATCGTTCCCTCACCCCAAGCATCTCCCAGAGGGCGAGGGAGCGAACGTGCTGCGCGAATTTCCTAGTAACGATCATGCAGTGGGCGGGACACCCCGGAAGATGCAAGTCCGCGTGCGAAAGGTACGCGATGCGTACCCGACGCTCTAGGTTCAGGGTAACGCTTGCGAGGCTACCCCCGAGCGCGCCAGGGCTTACCTTCGCTCGCCATCGGCTACCATCAGAGACCTTCGACAACACTCTCGCGACCTCATGCAAGCAGAAAGGCAATACGACGTCATCGTCGTCGGCGGCGGACACGCTGGGACCGAGGCGGCCCTGGCCGCAGCCCGTAGCGGGGCACGCACCCTGCTCTTGACACACAATATCGAGACATTGGGCCAGATGAGCTGCAATCCGGCCATCGGCGGCATCGGCAAGGGCCATCTGGTCAAAGAGATCGACGCCCTCGGTGGCCTGATGGCCCGTGCCGCCGACCAGGCCGGGATTCAGTTCCGCGTGCTGAATGCGCGCAAAGGCCCGGCCGTGCAAGCGACTCGGGCCCAGGCCGATCGAATGCTCTACCGCGCCGCCGTGCGCGCCGCGCTCGAGCACCAGGACGGGCTTGAGCTCTTCCAGCAGGCGGCCGAGGACTTGCTCATCGACGGCGACCGGGTCACTGGCGTCACGACGCAGATGGGTCTCAGCTTCCGCAGCAGCGCGGTGGTCCTGACCGTTGGCACCTTCTTGGGGGGGCGTATCCACATCGGCCTTTCGAATTATGAGGGCGGTCGCTTCGGTGATCCACCAGCCAACGCCCTGGCGCGGAACCTGCGCGAACGGTCCTTTCGCGTCGAGCGGCTCAAGACCGGGACACCTCCGCGGATCGATGGGCGCACGATCGATTACTCGAGCCTCGAGGCCCAGCCGGGCGACCAGCCTGTCCCGGTCTTCTCGTTTCTCGGCCGAGCGGAGGACCACCCACCCCAGATCGCTTGCCATATCGCCCACACCAACGCCCGCACCCACGAGATCATTATGGGCGGCCTGTCCCGCTCGCCCCTCTACACCGGCGTCATCGGCGGCGTGGGGCCACGTTACTGTCCCTCGATCGAGGACAAGGTCGTGCGCTTTGCCGAGAAGACCTCGCATCAGGTCTTCGTTGAGCCTGAAGGCCTGCAGACCGCCGAGGTCTACCCAAACGGGATCTCGACCAGCTTGCCGTACGACATCCAGCACCAGCTGGTCCAGTCGATACGCGGCTTCGAGCGGGCCCACATCACGCGTCCCGGGTACGCCATCGAGTACGACTTCTTCGACCCTCGCGACTTGCAGCCGTCGCTCGAGACGCGGTGCGTTAGCGGGCTCTTCTTCGCCGGTCAGATCAACGGGACGACGGGCTATGAAGAGGCCGCCGCCCAGGGCCTGCTTGCCGGCCTCAACGCGGCTCGCCAGGTCAAGGGACTTGAGCCCTGGTGGCCGCGTCGCGATGAGGCCTATATCGGCGTGCTCGTCGATGACCTGATCACCCGCGGCACGAACGAGCCTTACCGGATGTTCACGAGTCGCGCCGAGTACCGTCTGTTGTTGCGCGAGGACAATGCCGACCTGCGCCTGACCGAGACCGGCCGCCGGCTGGGGCTTGTCAGCGAGACCCAATGGCGGGCGTTCTCGGCCAAGCGCGAGGCGATCGAGCGCGAGCGCGAGCGGCTGCGCGAGCTCTGGGTCCGGCCGGGGCAGCTGCCAATCGCTGAGGAGCAGGACCTTCTCGGCGAGCCACTGCGTCGCGAGGCGCGGGCGTTGGACCTGCTGACCCGGCCGCAGGTGAGGTATGCCAATCTCGTCCGCTGCCCTGGCGTCGGCCCTGGCGTGAGCGACCCCAGGGTCGCCGAGCAGCTCGATATCCAATGCAAGTACGCCGGCTACATCGAGCGACAGCTCGACGAGATCGCCCGTCATCGCGCCGCCGAGGATCAGAGCCTCCCCGATGACTTCGATTACGATCGAGTCCGCGGCCTCTCCAGCGAGGTGCGTGAGAAGCTCTTGCGGATGCGGCCGGCCACGCTCGGACAGGCATCGCGGATACCGGGCGTCACGCCGGCGGCTGTGTCGCTGCTGCGCATCCATCTCAAGCGTCGCGCCGGCTGATGGCGCAGGGCGCATCAGGGCTGCACGCGCGGCTGGATGCGGGACTCGAGGCGTTGGGCATTGACCTGAGCCAGGCCCAGCGGAACAGGTTGATCGACTACCTGCAGCTGCTCGCTCGATGGAATCGCGCCTACAATCTGACGGCCGTGCGCGAGCCCGGCGAGATGGTGTCCCGTCATCTGCTCGACAGTCTATCGGTGTCACGGTTCCTGTCCGGGGAGGAGGTGCTGGATATCGGGACCGGTGCCGGCTTGCCGGGGATCCCGCTAGCGATCGCCGAGCCTCAGCGCCGCTTTGTCCTGCTCGATGCCAACGGCAAGAAGATCCGCTTCGTGCGCCAGGCTAGCCTAACCCTGGGGGTGGCGAATGTGACGGCGGTCCAGGCTCGGTGGGACGCATATCGACCACCGCGAAAATTCGCTACCATTGTCGCCCGGGCAGTCGGGTCGCTCAGCGAGCTGCGCGCCGCGACCGCAGCGCTCGGCGCCCGTCCCGCCCGCCTGCTGGCGATGAAGGGCCGAGCTCCCCTCGCCGAGATGACCGACCCGGTTCTCGCCGAAGACGAGCTGGTCGTGCACCGCCTGTCGGTGCCCTTCATCGAGGGCGATCGCCATTTGATTGAGGTGCGCTTGCATTGAGCGAGGCCAGGGTGCGAACCATCGCTATCGCCAACCAAAAGGGTGGCGTCGGCAAGACCACCACAGCGGTGAATCTCGCCGCCTCGCTGGCCTCGATGAAGCAGCGCGTGCTGCTTGTGGACATGGATCCACAAGGCAATGCCACAATGGGCTGCGGGATCGACAAGAACGGGCTGGCCCATTCAACCTGTGATCTGCTGCTCGGCGATGTGCCACCCGAGTATTGTCGGTGTCATGTGAGCGAGCCAGACCCGGGATTCGACCTGTTGCCGGCCAATGGTGACATGACCGCCGCCGAGGTCGGCCTCCTCGACTCCCCGTATCGGGAGCGGCGCCTGGGCCATGTGCTGGTCAGCATCGCCGAGGACTATGACCTGATCCTCATCGACTGTCCGCCATCGCTGAATATGCTGACCTTAAATGCCCTGGTCGCGGCGCAGGGTGTGCTGATTCCGATCCAGTGCGAGTACTATGCCCTGGAGGGTTTGTCCGCACTGCTCGGCACGATCGCGCAGGTGCGCGAGACGCGCAATGCGAATCTCCGGATCGAAGGCATCCTGCGCACCATGCACGACCCTCGCAACAACCTGGCGAATGAGGTCTCGACCCAGTTGATTACGCACTTTGCGGACCAGGTTTACCGGACCATCATCCCGCGTAATGTCCGTCTCGCCGAGGCACCGAGTCACGGCCTACCGGTGCTCCTATACGATAGGGCCTCGCGCGGTGCCGCGGCCTATCTTGCGCTGGCGAGCGAGGTGCTCGGTCGGCGCTCGACGGAGCAAGCTCAGCCACAGTTGGCCTAGAGGGACGGTCAGAACCTATGGCAGCACGAAAGAGGGGGCTCGGCCGGGGCCTCGACGCCCTGCTCGGAGGCGCGCAGGAGACCCCCATTGCCGGCGATACAGAGGACACCGATGAGGCGGCGGACAAGCAAGCTACGGTCTCGCGGGCCGTCACACAGCTCCCCGTTGATCTCATCCAGCGGGGCCGCTATCAGCCACGGCGCGAGTTCGACCCGGACAGCCTGCGGGAGCTAGCCGACTCGATCGCCACCCAAGGGGTGCTGCAGCCGATCGTCGTGCGACCGATCGCCGATGGCCGGTACGAGATCGTTGCCGGTGAGCGCCGATGGCGGGCAGCCCAACAGGCCGGACTCGCCGAGATCCCCGTCGTTGTGCGGGCCGTCGACGAGCCGACGGCAGTGGCCATCGCGCTCATCGAGAACATCCAGCGCGACGATCTCACGCCACTCGAAGAGGCGGGGGCCATGTACCGTCTGCTCAACGACTTTGGCTTGACCCACCAACAGGTCGCCGAGGGCGTCGGCAAATCGCGCACGACGGTGACCAATCTGCTGCGCTTACTCGAGCTCAATGACGACGTCAAAGGCCACCTGGACGCCGGCCAGATCGAGATGGGCCATGCCCGTGCGCTGCTCGGCCTCAAGGGTCGAGAACAGAGCCGCGCGGCCCGGGAGGTCGTCGCTCGTGGCCTGTCCGTGCGCGAAACAGAGCGGCTGGTGCGCCGCATGCAAGTCGCGGATCCCGAGCCGCCCCCGGGCGACACCCTCGGGACCGACCGGGGCATCGACCCGAATATCCGCCGCCTCCAGGATGACCTCACGGACAAGCTTGGCGCCCGCGTGCAGATCCTCCCGGGGGCCAAAGGCAACGGGAAGCTGGTCATCGCCTATAACAGCCTCGACGAGCTAGACGGGATCCTCGCTCACATCCGCTGACCACGGTCAATAGCGGCTGTCGCTACGCGCCGCATGGTAAAGCGTAACAGTCGGAATTGGCCCCGGCACCAAAATACTGCGTGCGGTTGCATTGACCGATTTACAAACCACCCCCTATAATTCGCGACCGGCAAGGAGAGGGCTTTGGCCACTTGTAGAACCAATGGGCGCGCCTGACGCGCGGCAGGCCAAACGGATTGTTGTATTTCAATCTGTTGTGGCACTGGCCGCTGCCTTGGTCGGACTCGTCTTCGGTCTATCCGTCGCGTTGTCGGTCCTAATCGGGGCCGGCGTCTGTCTCCTAGCAAATGCCGTTTTCGCCATCTGGGTCTTTCGTGGCTATCGCGCGCAAGAGCCGGAAAGACTATTGATGCGTTTCTACGGCGCAGAGGCAGCCAAGATCGTTTTGATCCTCGGCCTTTTCGCCGGCGCCTTTCTTACCATCGAGGGGCTCAATCTTCCGGCGCTGCTCGGCGCCTACTTCGTCGTGCAGGTGCTACCGCCCGTGGTTGTCGCCCAAATAGACGCGCGAAACTCATTTCGAGATACGTAAAGATGGCTGCTTCCGAAACCTTAACGTCTCAAGAATACATTCGACACCATCTCACCAATCTCACCTTGGGCGTGCATCCCGAGCACGGCCTGAGCTTTGCGCACGACGCCGAAGAGGCGGCCGCGATGGGCTTCTGGGCGATTCATGTCGATACGCTCTTCTTCTCGATTGGACTCGGCGTTCTCTTCCTTTGGTTCTTTCACAAGGTCGCGCAGACCGCAACCAGCGATACACCGGGGCCTGCCCAGAACTTCGTCGAGGCGATCTTCGACTTCGTCGACGAGAACGTCAGGGGCTCATTCAGCGGCCAGAATCCGCTGATCGGACCTCTCGCCCTGACGATCTTCGTCTGGATCTTCCTGATGAACTTGATGGATCTGGTGCCAGTGGATCTCCTCCCATGGCTAGCCGGACTGATCGGCATCCATCACCTCAAGGTCGTGCCGACGACCGACCCCAATGCGACCTTCGGCATGTCCCTCATGGTCTTCATCTTGGTACTCTATTACAGCTTCAAGGTCAAAGGCGTCGGCGGCTTCTTTGGCGAGCTGGCGTTGCAGCCCTTCGGCAAATTCGGTCTTCCAGCCAACCTGCTGCTAGAGGGTATCAATCTCCTATCCAAGCCGATATCCCTCGCCCTGCGACTCTTCGGCAACCTCTACGCTGGCGAGATGATCTTCATCCTCATTGCCGTGATGTACAGCGGCGGTCTGGTTTTGGCGCTCTCGGGGGGCCTACTGCAGATCGGCTGGGCGATCTTCCATATCCTGATCATCACGCTGCAGGCCTTCATTTTTATGGTCCTGACCATCGTCTATCTCGACATGGCCCATCAGGAACATCATTGATTGCGCGTCGCCGTTCGGGGCTGCGCCGACCGATTGGTATCCGTTTCTCGTTCATTCAGCATCTTTCTTTCAACCGACGACCGTCTCTGACTAGACCATTAGTCGCAGCACTTTAACCTGGGGGAACTCATGGAGCTCGAAGTCGCACAAGCATTTGCACTTGCCATCAAGTACATTGGAGCAGGCCTCATGCTGGGGCTCGGGGCGGTTGGCGCCGGCGTGGGTATCGGTGTCCTCGGTGGCCGTTTCCTCGAAGGTGCGGCTCGCCAGCCCGAGCTGATCCCGATGCTGCGCACGCAGTTCTTCATCGTGATGGGCCTGGTCGACGCACTCCCGGTCATCGCAATCGCCATGGGCCTGTACCTGATGTTCGCTGCCTAAGACCGATCCAGCCACCCGCCTGGCTCGAGGTCATCCGCCTTTCACCCTGATTCGGTACGAGGCCTAGGCACGAGACAATGCCATGAATATCAACCTGACCCTATTCGCCCAGATGATCGCCTTTGCCGGGTTCGTCTGGTTTTGCATGAAATTCGTTTGGCCGCCGATCGTCAACGCGCTGCAGCAGCGCAAGGAGAAGATCGCGGAAGGCCTAGCAGCAGCCGAGCGCGGCCTGCGTGAGCGAGAGCTCGGAGAGCAGCGCGCGCTCTCGGTGATGAAGGACGCCAAGGCGCAGGGTGCCGAGATCGTCAACCAGGCTCAGCGTCGGGCCGCGGAGATCATCGACCAGGCCAAGCAGGACGCGCGCGTCGAGGGCGACCGTCTCGTCGCGGCCGCACAGGCCGAGATCGAGCGCGAGGTGAACCGTGCGCGTGAGGAGCTGCGCGAGCGGATTGGCCAGTTGGCCGTCAGTGCGGCAGAGAAGATTCTTCAGAAAGAGATCAACGCGGCCTCCCATAAGAGCCTCGTAGACTCGTTCGCCAAGCAACTCTAGGGCATCGCCATGGCCGGAGAGATCACCACCGTCGCGCGGCCCTACGCCGAGGCTGTCTACAAGCTTGCACGCGAGACGGACTCCGTCGAGGACTGGTCAGGCGCTCTGGGCCTGCTCGCCGCGATCGCCGCAGACCCAGACATGGCCAGGCAGATCGCGAATCCTACGGTCCCTCGCGATCGTCTGCGCGACCTGATCCTGGATATCTGCGGCAGCGAGCTCCTGGACCAGGCAAAGAACCTGGTGCATGTCTTGGCCGCTAATGCCCGCCTTGGCGCTATCGGCGAGATCGCCCGCTTGTTCGAGGACCTTCGTGTCAGACAAAGGGGGCTGCGACAAGTGACCGTCCGCAGCGCCTATCCCCTCGCCGCGGATGATGAAAAGAGCCTTGCCGATATATTGAAGTCTCATTTGGGCGGCGAGGTCGAGCTGGTCGTCGAGGAAGATCCCAGCCTCATCGGCGGCGTCGAGATCCGCGCCGGGGACCTGGTCATCGACGGCAGCATCCGCGGCAAGCTGCAGCGCCTGGCCACGCAACTGCAATTCTGAACGGGTAACTGCCATGCAACTCAACCCCTCTGAGATCAGCGATCTCATCAAGCAAAAGATCGAGCAATTCGAGCTCAAGACAGAGGCTCGGACCGAAGGCACGATTGTCAGCGTCACCGACGGAATCATCCGGGCACATGGCCTATCCGACGCCTTGTCGATGGAGATGCTCGAGCTGCCCGGTAACACCTTCGCCCTGGCCCTGAACCTCGAGCGTGACTCCGTCGGGGCCGTGGTGCTGGGCGGCTACACCCATTTGTCGGAGGGGGACTGGGTCCGCTGCACGGGTCGTGTGCTCGAGGTGCCGGTCGGCGAGGCCCTGCTCGGCCGCGTCGTGGACTCGCTGGGCGCGCCGATCGACGGCAAGGGCCCAATCAACGCCGCTGGCTCGTCACCGATCGAGAAGGTGGCGCCCGGCGTCATTACCCGTAAATCCGTGTCCGAGCCGGTGCAGACCGGGCTCAAGGCGATCGACTCGATGGTGCCGATCGGTCGCGGTCAGCGGGAGCTGATCATCGGTGACCGCCAGACCGGCAAGACGGCGGTCGCGATCGATACCATCATCAACCAAAAGGGTACAGGCGTTAAGTGTATCTATGTCGCGATCGGGCAGAAGAACTCGTCGATTGCTGGTCTGGTCCGCAAGCTCGAGGAGCACGGCGCGATGGATCACACCATCATCGTCGCAGCACCTGCGGCGGAATCGGCCGCGATGCAGTACATCGCCCCTTACGCCGGCTGCGCGATGGGCGAGTACTTCCGCGACCGCGGCGAGGATGCCCTGATCATCTATGACGACCTCACCAAGCAGGCGTGGGCCTATCGTCAGGTCTCGCTCCTGCTCCGGCGCCCGCCGGGTCGTGAGGCCTACCCCGGCGATGTCTTCTACCTGCACTCGCGCCTCCTGGAGCGCGCGGCGCGCGTCACCGCCGAGTACGTTGAAGAGCTCACGAACGGCGAGGTCAAGGGCCGGACCGGATCTCTGACGGCCCTGCCGATCATCGAGACCCAGGCCGGTGACGTCTCCGCGTTCGTGCCGACCAATGTCATCTCCATCACCGATGGGCAGATCTTCCTCGAAAGCGACCTGTTCAACGCGGGCATCCGCCCGGCGATCAATGCGGGCCTCTCGGTATCACGCGTCGGCGGTGCGGCGCAGACCAAGGTCATCAAGAAGCTCGGCGGCGGCATCCGACTGGCGTTGGCCCAGTATCGCGAGCTCGCTGCCTTCTCGCAGTTCGCCTCCGATCTCGATGAGGCCACGCGCAAGCAGCTCGAGCGCGGCCAGCGCGTGACCGAGCTGATGAAGCAGCGCCAGTACTCGCCGATGAGCGTCGGGCAGATGGCGGTCAGTCTATTCGCCGTCAACGAGGGCTACCTCGATGATGTCGACGTGCGCAAGGTCGTTGACTTCGAGAGTGCACTGCAGACCTATATGAAGACCAGTCAATCCGCGCTGCTGCAGCAGATCGACTCCACCGGCGACTACAGCGACGAGGTTCAGCAGGGGCTTCACGCGGCGCTGAAAGACTTCAAGGCGACCAGTACCTGGTAGAGACGTTGTCCCGACAATACCCCGGCATCCGGTCGCAGCGCCCAGCGCGGCCGCGATCCTCGGCTGGCGGCCGTCGCCCGGTGACTCGGCGACGCGCCGCCGGCGTGATCTCAATCCAGTAGGGTCCGCGCGGCCGCTGGGCTCGGAGCTTCGAGATATGGCAGGCGCCAAAGAGATACGTACCAAGATCAGTAGCATCAAGAGCACGCAGAAGATCACGAAGGCCATGCAGATGGTCGCTGCGTCGAAGATGCGCAAGGCCCAGGATCGCATGGCCTCCTCGCGACCCTATGCGGAGAAGATGCTGCGAGTCATCCGGCATCTCTATCATGCGTCGCCGGAGTACCGCCACATCTATATGGATATCAAGCGCGAGCGCAAACGAGTCGGCTATATCGTCGTATCGTCCGATCGCGGCCTTTGCGGTGGACTGAACAGCAACCTCTTCCGTCGCCTGCTCGCCGATGTCAAAGCCCAGCGCGAGGCGGGCCTCGAGACGGCGTTCTGCACGATCGGCAACAAGGCGCTCGGCTTCTTCCGCCGCTTCGGCGGTCACGTCATCGGCCAGGCGACGCACCTGGGCGACAAGCCGCACATCGAAGACCTGATCGGCACCGTCAAGGTCATGCTCGACGCCTACGCGGCCGGCGAGATCGATGCGATCTACATCGCCTTCAATACGTTCGTCAACACGATGACGCAGCGGCCGACGATTGAGCAGCTGGTACCGATTAATGCCGAGTCCGAGGAGGGACGCACCCACCATTGGGATTACATCTACGAGCCCGATGCCCGCGTCGTGCTCGACGCCTTACTGACCCGCTATATCGAATCGCTGGTCTACCAGGCGGTAGTCGAGAACGGTGCCTGCGAGCAAGCGGCGCGGATGGTCGCGATGAAGTCGGCCTCTGACAACGCCGGCAACCTGATCGATGAGCTGCAGCTCGTCTATAACAAGGCGCGTCAAGCGGCAATTACCCAGGAGATCTCGGAGATCGTCAGCGGTGCCGCGGCGGTCTAGGCCCCCTCGCGAGCCGCCGCCCGATCCCCAACCGGATCCTATTGATTACGCAGTATCCAACAGCCGTAAGGCGAGATGAGGAATACCTATGAGCTCTGGTAACGTCGTAGAGATCATCGGTGCGGTGGTGGACGTGCAGTTCCCGCGCGACGCGATGCCCAAGGTCTATGATGCGCTGAAGGTCGAGGAGACTGGGCTAACCCTTGAGGTGCAGCAGCAGCTCGGCGACGGCGTGGCGCGCTCGATCGCGATGGGCTCCACCGACGGCCTGCGCCGCGGCCTCCTGGTCAGCAACACCGGCTCGCCGATCAGCGTCCCGGTCGGCACCGCGACGCTCGGGCGCATCATGGACGTGCTCGGCGAGCCCATCGATGAGAAAGGCGACGTCGCGACCGAAGAGCGTTGGTCGATCCACCGCCCGGCACCGAAGTTCGAAGACCAGGCCGCGAGCACCGAGGTCCTCGAGACCGGCATCAAGGTCATCGATCTCATCATGCCGATCGCCAAGGGCGGCAAGGTCGGACTCTTCGGCGGTGCTGGGGTCGGCAAGACCGTGACACTCATGGAGCTGATCCGCAACATCGCCGTGGAGCACTCAGGCTATTCCGTGTTCGCCGGTGTCGGTGAGCGTACCCGTGAGGGCAACGACTTCTACCACGAGATGAGCGAGGGCGGGGTCCTCGACAAGGTCGCGCTGGTCTACGGACAAATGAACGAGCCGCCAGGCAACCGGCTGCGCGTGGCCTTGACCGGCCTCACGATAGCGGAGTTCTTCCGCGAGGAGGGCCGTGACGTCCTGATGTTTATTGACAACATCTACCGCTACACGCTCGCCGGGACCGAGGTCTCGGCGCTGCTCGGCCGTATGCCCTCGGCGGTCGGCTACCAGCCAACGCTAGCGGAGGAGATGGGGCGTCTGCAGGAGCGCATCACCTCGACCCGGACTGGGTCGATCACCTCGTTCCAAGCCGTCTACGTGCCAGCGGACGACCTCACCGACCCCTCGCCGGCGACAACCTTTGCCCACTTGGATGCGACCCTAGTGCTGTCGCGTCAGATCGCGGAGCTCGGGATCTATCCGGCCGTGGATCCGCTCGACTCGACGAGCCGGATCCTGGATCCCAATGTCGTGGGGCAGGAGCACTACGACACGGCGCGGGCGGTGCAGGGGACCTTGCAGCGTTACAAGGAGCTTAAGGACATCATCGCGATCCTCGGTATGGATGAGCTCTCGGAAGACGACAAGCTGGCGGTCGCCCGTGCCCGTAAGATTCAGCGGTTCCTGTCGCAGCCCTTCTTCGTCGCCGAGGTCTTCACCGGCTCGCCGGGTAAATATGTCCCGCTGAAGGAGACAATCGCCGATTTCAAGGCCATCGTGAACGGCGAATACGATCACCTTCCGGAGCAGGCCTTCTACATGGTCGGTTCGGTGTCTGAGGCCGTGGCCAAAGCTGAGAAGATGTAAGCCGGAAGGGGGGATTTGACTGATGGCGATGACGATCCACGTCGACATCGTGAGTGCCGAGGGGGCGATTCACTCCGGGCTTGCGAGTATGGTCTACGCCCCGGGCGAGATGGGTGAGCTTGGAATCGCCCCCAGGCATACGCCTCTGATCACCCGGCTCAAGCCCGGTGATGTCCGAGTCGAACGGCAAGACGGCGAGATGGAGCACTTCTATGTCTCCGGGGGCATGCTGGAGGTCCAGCCGGACGTCGTGACGGTGCTCGCTGATACCGCGCTGCGCGCCCGCGACCTGGATGAGGCCGCCGCTCTGGAGGCGAAGCGCAGGGCCGAAGATGCGTTGGCGGGTCAGACCGCGGAGCTGGAATATGCCAAGGCACAAGCCGAGCTGGCCGAAGCCATCGCCCAGCTGCGAGCGATCGAGAAGCTGCGCAAGATGAAGGGCAAATAGCGCCCCTCCAGATCGCCCCTTAGACCCCGCCACGCGCGGGGTCTCGTCCATCCGGCGGCGGTGTGCGCCAGTCGTCGATTGTCACCGAATGAGGCCTTCCGGCCTGGCGTAAGGTGCTAATCTAACCCCATGCAGAGTTCCGCGCTCCGCGCCACGGGGGAATCGCCCATGTCTGATCAGGCTGTCGTTGCCGGCAAGCTCGTCTCGATCACCTACAGCATTCGCGATGAGGCCGGTACCCTCCTGGAGCACAACAACATACCGGTCAGCTATATCCACGGCGGCCAAACCGAGCTGATCGGAGGCATGGATCGCGCCGTCGCCGGCAAGCACGCCGGCGACGAAGTCGACATGCTCCTCTCGGCTGAAGAGGCCTTCGGGCCTCACGACCCGAATCTGACCTTTACCGACGAGATCGACAACGTCCCGCCCGAGCTCCACTACGTCGGTGCCGAGCTGCCGATGCAGAGCAGCGCGGGCGATGTCAGGACATTCTACGTCACGCGGATCGAGAACGGCTCGATAACGGTGGACGGTAACCATCCGCTTGCGGGCAGACGTCTGCGCGTACAGGTTCGCGTTCGGGAGGTGCGCGACCCGACCGAGCAGGAGCTCCTCGCCGATATCGCGCATCGGCCGCCGAGTGCCGTGCATTGAACGCCAGGCAACAGGAGGGGACTCAGTGAGACCAGACCAATTGCGATTGGGTGTGGCGGTGCTCGCTGCCGGTCAGGGCACACGCATGCGCTCGAGTCGACCGAAGGTGCTTCACGAGCTCGGGGGACGTCCGCTGCTCGCCCACTGCCTCGGTGCGGCCCGGTCGATCGGCGCGGAACAGGTTTGTGTCGTCTACGGGCACGGCGGGGAACAGGTCCGAGCCACCCTCGCCGATCTCCCCTGCACGTGGGTCGAGCAATCACCCCAGTTGGGCACAGGCCATGCGGTGATGCAGGCGCTGCCGCTGCTCACAGATGTCGATCGCATACTCGTTCTCTACGGCGACGTCCCTTTGATCGAGCCCGGTACGCTGGAGCGCCTGATCGCGGCCGCCCGAGATACGGCCCTCGGCCTGTTGACCATACGCCTACCGGATCCAAGTGGCTACGGTCGAATCGTCCGTGACGACGAGGGACAGGTGCGACGTATCGTCGAGCACAAGGATGCGACGGCGGTAGAGCGCCAGATCGATGAGATCAACACCGGAATCCTGATCGCGGAGCGGGGCCGTCTGGCCAACTGGCTTGACCGCATCGGTAATGCGAACGTGCAGGGCGAGTACTATTTGACTGACATCATCGCGCTGGCCGTGGCCGACGGCGTCGCGGTAGCCACGGCGCAACCCGGCGGCGCTGAGGAGGTTGCCGGGATCAATGATCGCGTGCAGCTCGCGGCATTGGAGCGCATCTACCAACGCCGGCAGGCTGAGGAATTGATGCGGGGGGGGGTGACCGTAGCCGATCCCGCCCGTTTGGATATCCGGGGCCGGCTGCAGGCCGAGCGCGACACCTATCTCGACGTCAATGTCGTCATCGAGGGCGATGTCCAACTGTCCGCTGGGGTGCAGATCGGCCCCAACTGCGTGCTGCGTGACTGCACCATCGGGGCGGAGACGCAGGTGCTTGCGAATTGCGTGATCGAGGGGGCCCGAATCGGCTCCAGGGCGCGGATCGGCCCGTTTGCGCGCTTGCGTCCCGCCGCCGAGCTGGCCGATGCGACCCACGTCGGCAACTTCGTTGAGATTAAGAAGGCGTTCGTTGGTCCAGGCAGCAAGGTCAATCACCTGACCTATATCGGCGATGCGCAGATCGGTCGTGATGTCAACATCGGGGCCGGCACGATCACCTGCAATTACGACGGCGCGAACAAGCATCGGACCCTGATCGGTGATAACGCCTTCATCGGCTCCAACACCGCTCTCGTTGCGCCGGTCGAGATCGGGGCCGGGGCCACGATCGGTGCCGGCTCTGTCATCACGCGCGATGCGCCGGCCGACCAGTTGACTTTGGCCCGCGGGCACCAGGTGACCTTGGAGCACTGGGCGCGTCCGCGCAAGTATTCGCAAACCTGAGCGAGGGTTGGACCATGTGCGGAATTGTCGGCGCCATTGCACAACGGCCGGTCGCGGCGATCCTGCTGGAGGGGCTGAGGCGATTGGAATATCGCGGCTATGACTCCGCTGGCATTGCGGTGCTCGGCCCCGATCACAGCCTCTGTCGCGTGCGGACCTTAGGCAAGGTCGCCCGGCTGCGGGAGGAGGTCGAAAGCCATCCTTTGCCCGGCACCTTGGGTCTTGCCCATACGCGATGGGCCACGCATGGCGAGCCCGCGACGCGCAACGCGCATCCCCACGTCTGTCGCGACCGATGCAGTCTGGTCCACAACGGCATCATCGAGAACCACGAGGCCCTGCGCCGCGAGCAGAAGGCCGCGGGACATCGGTTTACGAGCGATACCGATACCGAGGTGATCGTTCACGCGATCTATGATGAGCTGGAGGCCGGTTGCAACCTGACCGATGCGGTCCGGCGCACGACCAGACGGCTGACCGGGGCCTATGCCCTCGGCGTCATCGATTCACATGATCCCGAGCATCTGGTCGTCGCTCGACAGGGCAGCCCGCTGGTGATCGGTGTCGGCTTTGGCGAGCACTTCATCGCCTCGGATGTCTTCGCCCTGCTCCCTGTCACGCACCGCTTCATATTCCTCGAGGAGGGGGATGTCGCCGAGCTGACCCGCGAGCGGGTGCGCATCTGGGACGCACAGGGCGCGCCCGCGGTGCGACCCGTCAAGGAATCGAGCCTCACAGCGGACTCCGCCGAGCGCGGCGAGTACCGGCACTACATGCTCAAGGAGATCTACGAGCAGCCACGCGCCGTCAGCGACACGCTCGAAGGACGGTTGACTGGCAACCGGGCATTGGCCGAATCCTTCGGTAACCAGGCCGAAATGATCTTTGCCAACATCCGCGCGGTCACCATCGTCGCCTGCGGGACCAGCTACCATGCCGGCCTCGTCGCCCGATACTGGATGGAATCTCTCGCCGGTCTGCCGTGTCAGGTCGAGGTGGCCAGCGAGTACCGCTATCGCCGTCATGTCGTACCTGAGGGCGCGCTCTTCGTCACCATCTCCCAGTCGGGCGAGACCGCCGATACCCTGGCGGCTTTACGCCTGGCTAAGGAGGCTGGCTACGCGGCGACCTTGGCGATCTGCAATGTGCCGGAGAGCTCGCTGGTCCGCGAATCGGGCTTAGTGCTCCTGACCCGGGCCGGCCCCGAGATCGGCGTTGCCTCGACGAAGGCCTTTACCACGCAGCTCGTCTCGCTCCTCTTACTGACATTGGCCCTCGGACGCCACCACGGGCTCGACGAGGTCACCGAGGCACGAGTCGTCGGCCTGTTGCGTGCGCTCCCCGTCAAGCTCGAGGAGGTGCTCGCGCTCGATGACATCGTGGCGACCTTGGCCGAGCAGTTCGTCGAAAAGCATCACACGCTGTTTCTCGGCCGCGGCGAACAATACCCGATTGCGATGGAGGGGGCGCTGAAGCTCAAGGAGATCTCCTACATCCACGCCGAGGCCTACCCGGCCGGAGAGCTCAAGCACGGTCCTTTGGCACTGATCGATGAAGACATGCCGGTGGTCGCCGTCGCGCCCAATAACGCGCTCCTGGAGAAGCTCAAATCCAACCTCGAAGAGGTCCGGGCCCGCGGCGGTCAGCTCTTCGTCTTCGCTGACTTCCATGTCGCGATGGAAGAGACAGAGGGGGTGACCGTGATCAAGTTGCCCCAAACCGATGACCTAATCGATCCCTTGATCTTCACGATCCCGCTGCAGCTTTTGGCCTACCACGTGGCCGTCCTCAAAGGCACTGATGTCGACCAGCCTCGGAACCTGGCGAAATCCGTGACCGTGGAGTAGCCCGGCCTCTTCGCGGGGGACCGGCGCACAGCGGCGCCCCGCACAGCCAGCCGAGTTCGTGCCAACCGACACGTCATTCCGGTACAATCCCAGAGCGGCGGCAGGGTATTATCTCTGGACTGTCCCCATCGCGATCGTCCGGCAGCCCCGTCTGGCCATGCAGCCGCGGCCCTTCACAACCTTAGGATTTCGTTATGATCCATATCTCTGACCTGATTCTCGTCGCCATTGGCATCGTCATCGGCTGGAATTGGTCGCAGCCCCTCTGGGCGCGGAATGCCCAGGACAAGATCGTCTCGTCGATTCGATCCGCGTTCTCGAAAGGGTCCAACCCCAACGAGCCGGCGGACAAGTAGTCCGTCGTCGGTCACACGTGCCCCGCATACAGCTCGGCCAGCTCGGCGCGGTGCCGCTCGGCGATACGCGCCCGGCGCAGCTTCATCGTCGGGGTGACCAGGCCGGATTCCATCGACCAAGGCGTGTCGCTGACCGCGACACGCCTGATCAACGCGTAGCCAGGGAAGCTTGCGAGCCTGTCGTTGATGCGCCGGAGCAAGAGCTCCTCTATGCCCGGGGCCCGCACCGCCGCTGAGGGGTCGCTCGGCAGACCGAGATCGGAGGCAAGCCGAGCGAGACCTTCCGTACTCAATACAACCAGCGCGCTCAGGTACGGCCGATCCTCGCCGATGACGAGGGCCTGATCGAGCAGGGGGTCGGCGGCGATCGCGAGCTCGAGGTCGGCCGGTGAGACCTTCTCACCGGTCGCGAGCACGATGATGTCCTTGAGACGGCCCGTGATGACGAGGTGCCCGTCCTCGATGCGCGCCTGGTCCCCGGTGTGCAGCCAGCCTTCGGCGTCGATGGCCTCGGCAGTCGCCTCCGGATTGTCCCAGTAGCCCAGCATCAGGCCGGGCGAACGGACGAGTAGCTCATCCTCTTCACTCAACCGAATCTCGATGTCGTCGAGTGGCGGACCGATGCCTTCGGGCAGATTGTCCTCCAGGGCGTTGACGCTGATGACCGGGCTTGCCTCGGTCAGCCCGTAGCCCTGCGCGACTGGCACGCCGAGCGCAAGGAAGAACCGGCCAAGCTCGGCGCGCAAGGGCGCACCACCACAGACGACGACGCGCAGCCTCCCGCCGAGCCGCGCGCGGATCTTGGCGCCGACGAGGGCGTCCAGCGCCGGCGCCAGCAGCAGATCCACTGACCAATCACGGCGGCCCTGGCCATGCTCGAAGCGTTTCCAACCGATCTGCACCGCGGCTTCGAAAAGCCGCCGCTTGGCGGGTGGCGCCGCACGCAGCTGCTCGTGCACGCGCCCGTACACACGCTCGAATATCCGTGGCACCGCGATCATTGCGGTGGGCCGAACGGCCTGCAGATCCTCCGCGAGCTGAGGAATGGAGCGGGCGAAGGCCACGGATGCGCCCGCCATGATCGGCAGATAGTAGCCCGCCGTGCGCTCGAGTGTGTGCGATAGGGGTAGGAAGGAGAGGAAGAGGTCCGACGGCCATGCCGGGATGCGCCGCAGCGAGGCATAGGCGTTCCACAGGATATTGCCATGGCTCAACATGACGCCCTTCGGCCGACCCGTCGTCCCCGACGTGTAGCCGATGGTCGCGAGGCGGTCGCGGCCATCGTTGATATCGCGCGCAGCGCCATCCCCTGGCAGCCAATCCTCGGCAACCACTAGTCCCGGCAACGCACCGGCGGAGGAGAGATTCTCCTTCGCGTCGCCTAGAAGCGCCACCACACGCTGCAGAGCGCTCGGCCATTCGGCGATCGCCGAGATCACGTCCAGCTGGTCACGGCCCCCCACCAACAGCAGTCGTGCGCCCGAGTCCTCGAGGATGTAGGCCACATTCTCGGGCCGGTCGTTGACGAAGAGCGGTACCGTGACAAGTCCGAGCCCCAGGGCAGCGAGATCGAAGAAGGCCCACTCCGGGCGGTTCCGCATCATGATGGCCACCCGGTCGCCGGGCCTCAGAGGCTCGGCCTGCAGGGCCGCCTGCCAGCGGCCGACAGCCGCGGCGGTCTCCCGCCAGTCGCAGGTTACCCAGCGCCCGGACGCGGCATTGAAGTGGCTGTAGGCACGCCCATGCGGCGAGCGCCGAGCCCGTTCGAGCAGGAGGCCGGCGAGGCTGCCGGCGTCCTCCGGCGCGATGATGTCGGCGGTCCTGCCGCTGTGCTCGGATCGGTCGTGGAAGAGGGTATCGAATAGGAACATCGGGACCTCCTGGGACTAAACCCGCAACGCATTCCACCCGCGGTCGGGGTGGAAATGGCGCCCGTGATGTGCCTCGAGCTCGCGCAGCCGCTCCAGCATGCGCGCCTGGCCGCCTCCGGCGATGAAGTGCATCGGCCCGCCGCGGAAAGGCGCGAAGCCCGTACCGAGCACGACACCGGCATCGAGCAGATCGGCATCCTCGACGATTCCCTCGCGCAGGCAGGCCACGGCCTCGTTCAGCAGGCGGAAGATCATCCGCTCGGCCAAGTCCGGCGGGCCGCGGTCGATCCAGAGACGGCCGTGGGCGACCGGCTTGCCGTTGCGATAGCGGTAGAACCCCGCACCTGTCTTCTTGCCGAGGGCGCCTTGGCCGACGCGCTCGCGCAGCAGCCCCGGTGCGCTGGTCGGGATGCTGAGCCGCGGGCCGATCTCCTCGGCCACCGCCAGGCAGATGTCGAGCCCGACACTGTCGGCCAGCGCGATAGGCCCCATCGGCATGCCGAATGCCTCCGCCGCCCGGTCGATCCGTGCCGGCGAGACGCCTTCCTCCATCAGCTCGACGGCCTCGAGCAGGTAGGGCATCAGGATGCGGTTGACGAGGAAGCCGGGGCTGCTGGCCACCGGCAGCGGCAGCCGGGAGAGGGCGTGCACGAAGGCCTGCGCCCGCTCAACGGCCTCTGGGGCCGAGTCGCGCCCGCGTACCACCTCGACCAGCTCCATGCGGGCGACCGGATTGAAGAAGTGCAGTCCCAGCAGACGCTCGGGCCGGCGCAGCCCCTCGCCGAGCGGCTCTAACGGGATGCCGGAGGTATTGGTCGCCAGCAGGGCATGACCGGCCATCTTTGGCTCGATCGCGGCGAACAGGCGCCGTTTGGCGCTCAGATCCTCAACGATCGCCTCCAGGACGAGGTCGGCGCGCCCGAGTCCATCACCCTGTGTATCCGGGGTCAACCGATCCCAGGCGTCGCGCACGGCCAACGGGTCCTTGAGCCGCTTGCGGAACAGCGCGTCAGCGCGCTGCATCGCCCGGCCCAATGGCTCCGTCGCGGGGTCCTGCAGCGTCACGCGAAAGCCGGACATCGCCGCCCATCGCGCCGGCGCCGATCACGTGCACGCGCCCGATCCCGTGCGCCCGGCCGCGGCCGAGCCCCTTGAGCCGTTCGCGCAGCTTGAAGAGCCGAATCAGGTTGCCGGCAGTGTCGCTGGTCAGAAGCCGGCTAACCTCCTGCGCCTCGGCGGCGAGCAGCGCCGGGCCCTTCTCGCCGTAGGCTCGCCAGTGCTCGATCAGCCGGAATGGGGCGGGGTAATGGGCCGGATTGACCTGCCGCGCCGTCCGCCTGCGCAGCACGGCGACGACCAGCGGACGCAGCAGCGGGCGGCTTGGCAGCCGCTGAAGCTGGCTGGCCCGCCGCGGTGGCGGGCGCTGCTTGAGGATGTGCCGCGGCGCGGCGCGCAGCTGGCGCTGCGGCACGACCATGTCGACGAGGCCGACGCGGCGCGCCTCGCGGGCGCTGAGGGTACGCCCCGTCAGCATCAGTCGCATCGCCGGCAGGGCGCCGATATTGCGAATGGCCCGCCAGGTACCGCCGTAGCCGGGGAAGATGCCGAGCCGTACCTCGGGAAAGCCGAGGCGCACGTCGGTGCCGTCGGAGGCCACCCGATAGCGGCACGCGAGCGCCAGCTCGAGACCCCCGCCGAGGCAGTAGCCGTCGATCATCGCCACGCTCGGGCACGGCAGGGCCTCGAACCGGGCAAGGAGCGTGTGTACCCTCTCGATGTGCCTTTCGAGGGCGTCGATGTCCGCGGTGCCGTCCAGCTCGTTCAGATCGGCTCCGGCAATGAACCCGCGCTTGCGGGAATGCAGCACCAGCGCCGACGGAGGGCCGCCCTCGATCTCGCCGAGGTGGCCGTCCAGCTCATCAAGGACCTCGGATGCGAGCAGGTTCACGGATCCGCCAGCGTAGTCCAGACCGAGCCAGAGCGTGCCGTCCTGAGCCGTCTCGAAATGCCAGTGGGCAGTCATGACGCGCCTCCTTCCGGGTTCTCGATCAAGATCGCGCCGCCCTGGCCGCCGCCGATACACAAGCTCGCCACGCTGCGGCCAGCGCTGCTGCGGGCCAGGCTCAGGGCCAAATGGAGCACGAGCCGGGCGCCGCTGGCCCCCACCGGATGGCCGAGAGCCAGCGCACCGCCATGCGGGTTCAGGCGCGCCTCGGGGATCTGCGCTGCACCTGCCTGCTCGACGGCCTCCGCGACGGCCTCCGCGACGGCCTCCTCGACGGCCTCCGTCCCGAGCTCTTGCCGACGGTAGTGGGGATCGGCCCAGGCCGCGAGACAGGCCAGGACCTGTGCGGCGAAGGCCTCGTTGATCTCCCAGTGGTCGATGTCGGCGCTGCCCAGGCCGCTGCGCGCGAGCAGCGGTGCCATCGCGTGCACGGGCCCGAGGCCCATGAGGCGTGGATCGAGCGCCGCCCAGGCGGTGTCGCGGATCCGCGCCAGCCGCTTCAGTCCAAGCCGCTCGACCGCCGGCTCGGAGGCCAGCAGCAGCCAGGCGGCACCGTCGGTGACCTGCGCGCTATTGCCGGCGGTCACCTGCCCGACCGGGCGGTCGAAGACGGGCTTGAGCCGGCTGAGCTTATCCATGTCCGCATCCGGGCGGACACCGTCGTCGGCAGCGTAGAGGCGCCCGTCGCGGTCGAAGAGCGGGATGATCTCGTCGTCGAAGGCCCCCGCCTCGCGGGCCGCAAGGACCCGGCGGTGACTGCGCAGCGCAAAGGCGTCCATGGCCTGGCGGTCGATGCCGAAGCGCGTCGCGAGCTCCTCGGCGGTCTGCCCCATCGAGAGACCCACGACCGGGTCTGTTAGGCCCTTGAGCAGCGCGATAATGGGCACCAGCATCGCTGGGCGCAGCGCGAGCAGCAGGCGGCCGCGGGCGGCCGCCGATCTGGCGCGGGACCAGTGGCCGAGCCACTCGACCATGGCCCGCGACCAGAGGACCGGGTGGTGGCTCATCGCCTCGGTGCCGCCCGCGAGCACGAGCTCCGCGCGTCCGGCGGCGATCTCGGCGGCGCCGCTGTCGATGGCCTGCAGGCCCGAGGCACAGTTGCGCTGCACGGTCCAGGCCGGGACCCGCTCGTCGATGCCGAGACGCAGGGCGGCCACGCGAGCAATATTGGCCTCGTCAGAACCCGGCGCGACGCAGCCGAGGATGACCTGGTCGATTCGGTCCGTCTCGAACGGCTGGCGGGCCAGCAGCGGGCGCCCGGCGCCCACGGCCAGGTCGGCCGCGCTGAAGGGACCGGGCAGGCCGCGCGCCTTCAGGAACGGGGAGCGGACTCCGTCAACGATATAGACCGGGCGCTGGCCGGCGTAGGAAGGGCTATCCGTCTTGGGCATGGCTCAGTCTCCCCTCGATCTCATTAGGCCGCGGTGCGGCTGGGCTGGACGTCGGCGGGCGCCCGATCGAGGTGGTCGAAGGCATCGACCTGGATCACCTCCTCACGCAGCGTCTCGGCCTGTGCAATGAGGTCGGCGTCAGCCACCGTCAGGACGCCGGCGCGGACCGCATCTTGAGGATCGGCCCGCCGGCCGAGCCGACCGTCCCGGATCGCCGCCCGCAGCCGCTGCTCCGCTGGCGCGGCCGCACTCACACTGTCAAGCGCCGCATCCATCCGGGCGACGTTGCCGCCGAGAAAGATGCCTTCGGTCAGTGCATCGCGCGCCGGGCCGGGGGCGAGCAGGATGCCCGCAACGGCATGGTCGAGCCGGTCGTCCGGCCCGCGGAACGGTGAGCCGACCGGGAAGCTGAGGCCGCGCAGCAGCCGCCCGAGCCAGCGGTTCGGGAGGTTGCGCCACAAGGCGCGGAAGGATCCGTCGATGCGCTGCATCAGATCGGCCAGCGCCCAGCGCAGCAACGGCCGGCTGGCAGCGGCAAGGTCAGCATCTTCGCGCGCCTGGTCGCGGTGCTGGCGAAGCACGGCCGATGCCAGGAACAACAGGCTCAACAGGTCGCCTAGGCGAGCGGAGAGCCGCTCGCGGCGCTTGAGGCTCCCGGCCAACGTCATCAGGACGAGATCGGCGTTCAACGCGAAGGCGCTCGAGAGCCATGCGAGCCGCCGGTAGGCACGGTCGATCTCCGGATCCCCAGGCCTCTCCGCAGCGCGATCGATTCGGGCACCGCGTCCTCGGGTGAGGCCGAGCCACAGGGTGCGCAGCACCGCCCCTACAAGCCGCCCGGCGTGGGCCATGACGGCGGCATCGAAGCGACGCGCACCTGTGACCGGGTCGGGATGGTTGGCGGCGGCGAGCTCCGCGAGCAGAGAGGGGTGGCAGCGCAGCGCACCCTGGCCGAAGATGATTAGATTCCGGGTCAGTATGTTCGCGCCCTCCACCGTGATCGCGATCGGCACCGCTTGGTAGACGCGGCCGATCGGATTCACCGGACCGAGACAGATGCCGCGACCGCCGAGGATGTCCATCGCGTCGTTGACAACCTGGCGATGGATCTCGGTGAGGTGGTACTTCAGGATCGCGGAGAGCACCGATGGCCGCTCGCCGGCATCCACCGCCGACAGGAACAGTCGCCGCGCGGCGTCCATCTGGTAGGTCCGCCCGGCGATGCGCGCGAGCGGCTCCTCGATCCCCTCGAGCTCGCCGATCGCACGGCCGAACTGGCGGCGCACCGCCGCATAGGCGCCGGTGTAGCGGCAGGCGAGCTTGCCGGCGCCCGTCGCCAGCGCCGGCAGCGAGATGCCGCGCCCGCCGGCGAGGGTCTCCATCAGCATCCGCCAGCCCTTGCCGACTCCGTCCGGGCCACCGATGATCCAGTCGATCGGGATGAGCACATCCTGCCCCGACAGCGGCCCGTTCTGAAACGGGATGCCGAGCGGTAGATGGCGCCGGCCGCGCCGGATGCCCGGCGTACCGGCCGGAATGAGCGCCAGCGTGATGCCGGGCGCCGGGTCATCGCCGAGCAGCCGTTCCGGGTCCTCGAGGCGGAAGGCGACACCGATCAGGGTCGCGACAGGGGCCAGCGTGATGTAGCGCTTCTCGAAGCTGAGGCGGACGCCGAGCACCGGCCGGCCGTCGAGGCGCCCGCGGCAGACGACGCCACGGTCGGGCATCGACGCCGCATCGCTGCCGGACTTGGGTCCGGTCAGCGCGAAGCAAGGGACTTCATCACCGCGTGCGAGCCTCGGCAGATAATAGGCGCGCTGGCGCTCGGTACCGTAGCGCAGCAAGAGCTCCGCCGGGCCGAGCGAGTTCGGCACCATCACCGTCACGGCACCGGTGACACTGCGGCTCGCGAGCTTCATGACGACCTCGGAGTGGGCGCGATGCGAGAAGCCGTGTCCGTCGTACTGCTGCGGGATGATCAGGCCGAAGAAACGATGCCGACGCATCAGCGACCAGGCCTCCACCGGCAGGTCGAGGCGCTCGTGGGTGACCTGCCAATCGTCGAGTGCTCGGCACAGCTCCTCGACAGGGCCGTCGAGGAAGGCCTGCTCAGCCGCATCGAGCCGCCCGGCGGGCAGCGCCATGAGCCGCCGCCAGCGCAGCCGTCCTGAGAATAGCTCGGCATCCCACCAGGTGTTGCCGGCCTCGAACGCGGCGCGCTCGGTGGCCGAAATGGGCGGCATCACGCGGCGAAACTGGCGCAGTAACGGGGCCGTGATCAGCGCACGGCGGAGCGGCGCCGTGCCGAGCAGGGCCGCACCGGCGGCCGCAACCGCGGCCATGGTCAGCATCAGGCTGGACATGAGTCTTCACCCTCCTCGTTCGCCGTGCTGCGGATCGGCAGCAGGGCCTTGCCTACCGGGGCCTCCGCAGCGGGCACCAAAAGCATCGCGCGGGCGATATCGGGGCTGTAGCGGCGGTCGCGGTCGCTGTAGATCAGCGGCTCTGAAGACCAGGGCAGCTGGCGGTAGACGCCGACATCTTCGAGCTGCAGGAAGGGATACTTGACGATGTCGAAGTACGGTGAGTAGTCGAAGTCCTTCGGCGTGCACAGCCGCGGATTGCGCTTGAAGAAGCGCATCGTCCCGTCCTCTCGGCGCTCGATGAACGGCAAGATCGGGTAGTGGACCGTGTCGAAGGCCTCGGCCAGCAGGCAGGAGCAGACCGTGCGCGTGGGGCCGCCGGCATTGTGCTCGAACAGGCTCGAGCGCCAACGGCGGGGCAGCACGGTCCACGGGAAGAAAAAGCGCGCCAGGTCAAGCAGATGCCGCACGTCGTAATCGGCTCCGAGGCGGCGGAGGGCATAGGCGATGACGCGCTGCGCATCGGCCGGCGTCAGTGTGTCCGGACGGCAGATACGCAAATTTGCACCGTCATACTTCGACAGCGGCGCAATGCGCGTCCCTTGCCCGAGTAGCGCCTCGACGATCAGCTGCTGTGCTGGCTCGTCTTGATAGTACTGAATGACGAGCTTACGCAGCGATCCATCGGGGATATCTGTCAATCGTCCGATATAGAGCGCCGCATGGGTCCAGGGGCTCTGCGTGACCAGCCTGATCACGTCGCTGATCCGCGCTTGACCCTCGACTAGCAGCACATCCCCGGGCCGCAGCTGTTCGCTGAGCCGCACGAAGTCGCATAGGGGGACCTCGTGTGCGCGACCCTCCTTGGTGAGCCAATCCGTGATGTGACGCCACAGGCGTTGTGCGAACTGCTGCATGATGCCATACCCGACAAAACCGTCAGGTTATTACATCAGACCACGTCGACCGGCAAAATGCTGCAGCGAGGCGGCGCCGGGCGACCATGCCGGCGCACCCCAAGACGGCGACCTAGGGATACCGAGCCGCGGCGTACCATCGCCCACGCCGCTAACCGCCAACCTTCCCGACGCGAGCCGTTCCGCCAACCATGCGCCCCTCTTGCGCAGCCTAAGGAGGAGAAATATGTCCTACTTGGTACCCTCAGAATTCGGCAAGAAGATGGTGGACGCCGGTGAAGCGAAGATCAA
>CAZOWL010000042.1:0-34821 GCA_964583605.1 uncultured Chromatiaceae bacterium
CCCTGATCGTTCCCTCACCCCAACCCTCTCCCAGAGGGCGAGGGAGCGAACGTGTTCGATGAATTGAGTTGGCGATACTGACTTGGACGACCAAGAGTCGTCGCCCTGAGGCGCAGCCTGGTTAGGTTTTCGACTCTCCAGCCGGCAGCTCTGGCGGACTGACTCTTGCCTCGGTCGGTGGTGGCGGTGGCGGCTCGAAGACCTCGCGAAAACGCGAGATCTCTTCGTGGCCGAAGGGGCTCATCGGCTCTCGGCTTAGCGTGATGCAGCCCTCACGGCATTCCTCGACGCAGCTTCGGCAGAGGATGCAGAGGGTGTGATCGATCGCCCAACGCTGACGCGTCTTCTTCTCGGTGACGATCGCTCGGGTGGGACACTTGTGCGCACAGATGCCGCAGAAGGTGCAATTGTCAACGCGGAAGCGGATGTGCCCACGGGTCTTTTCGAACGGCTCGCGGCGCTCGATTGGATAGAGCCGGGTGGCCGGCTTGCTGACCGCGCTCTTGGAGACCAGCGCCGAGATGGAGAGCCAGGGTAGGGACATGGGCGATCACCGTTCGGTGCAGCTGACGCAGGGGTCGATGGACAGGGTGATGACCGGCACATCGGCCAGCTCGCACCCTTTGAGCATGTGGACCAACGGGGCCACGTTGGCGAAGGTCGGCGTACGCACGCGAAACCGCTCGAGCTTCTTCTTGCCGCCGGCCTTGATGTAGTAACAGACCTCGCCGCGGGGCTGCTCGAGACGCGCCATGATCTCGCCCTGTGGGCGCTTGCCCTTGATCGAGGTCTCGATCTGGCCCTCCGGCATGCGCTCGATACACTGGCGGATCAGATCGAACGACTGATTGATCTCGCGCAGCCGCACGACGCACCGTGCATAACAGTCGCCGTCGCGCTCGACGACGGGCTCCCAGTCGAGCTCGGCATAGGCCGCGTAGCCCAGCTGGCGGTTGTCCTGGGCGATGCCGCTGGCGCGCATGACCGGCCCGACCGCGCCGAGGGCGAGGGCGCTGTCGCGATCGAGGGGGCCGACGCCGACCGTGCGCTGGCGGATCGTCTTGTCATTCTGAAAGATGGCCGAGAGCTCGTTGTACTCGGCCTCGATCTCACGCATCGTGCGTGCGATGCGCTGCAGCGTCTCGTTGTCGACATCCTGGCGCACGCCGCCGACCTTGCAGGTCCCGTAGATCACGCGGCCGCCGGTTGTCTCCTCGACGATATCGACGATCCGCTCGCGCACGCGCCAGCTGTGCTGAAAGAGGCTCTCGTAGCCGAAGGCGTCGGCGATCAGGCCAAACCACAGCAAGTGACTCTGGATGCGCGAGATCTCGCCCCACATGGTGCGCAGATACACGGCCCGCGCGGGCGCCTCGACGCCCATCAGCTGCTCGACGGTCTGGCAATAGCCCTGACTGTGGATGAAGCTGCAGATGCCGCAGATCCGCTCGGCAACATGGGCCATGTCGAGATAGTCATGGTGCTCGGCCAGCAGCTCGAGACCACGGTGGACGTAGCCGACCGAGGGCAGCGCTTGCATCACGGTCTCGTCCTCGAGCTCCAGATCCAGGTGGATCGGCTCGGGCAGCACCGGGTGCTGAGGGCCGAAGGGCACGATCGTGCGGTTGGCCATAGCTCAGTTCTCCGAGGGCTTGGGGGCAGCGGCCTTGCTTGGTATCTCGGCGTCCTCTTTCTTGGCGGGCGCCTGTTTGGTGGTGACCTGGCCAACGAACGGGATCTTGGTCTTGGTGCGCAGGAAGTTGCCGCCGTAATCGACCGACAGGCCGCGGATCGAGAAGCCGAATAGGTCTTTGAGCTCGTTCTCGTACGTGAAGGCGCCGGGAAAGATCCCGCTGAGGCTCGGCAGCTCGGGGTTCTCGCGCGGTAGCCGCAGGCGATAGTTGGCGCAGCGATAGTCCTTGTCGAAGCTCACCATGATCTCGAAGTGGTCGGGCCTGGCCGTGCCGGTCATCTGCACGAGCCGGTAGCCTTCGTTCCGATGCCGGTTCGCTGTCTCGAGCCACTGCTCGAGGCCGATCTCGGCAAAGGGCTCCGCGGATTGCTCGATCGACTGCTCCATCTCTGGTTGCGTCGTATGTTGAGGTTGGGTCATGACAGGGCCACCTTGCGTTGGCGCACGCGCTTCTTGCTGCGCTCGGCCAGGACATCGAGGGCCTGGACCACGCCGTCGATGATGCTCTCTGGGCGAGCGGCACAGCCGGGCACATAGACATCGACCGGGATCACCTTGTCGATGCCGCCATAGACGTTATAGGCGTCGCGGAAGATGCCCCCGCTCAGCGCACAGGCGCCAATGGCGATGACTGCCTTCGGGTCCGGCATCTGGGCGTAGAGGTTCTCTAAGACCTTGCGCGACTCCTCGTTGACCGAGCCGGTTACGAGCAAGATATCGGCATGCTTCGGATTGCCGGTGTTGATGATGCCGAAACGCTCGACGTCATAGAGCGGCGTCAGACAGGCCAGGACCTCGATGTCACAGCCATTACAGCTCGTCGCCGCGTAGTGGAGGACCCAGGGGGATTTCTTGAGAAAGCTCATGTTAGTCCTCTAAAGGAGCGGCAGGAGCAGGAGATTGGTGACACCGAAGAGGCCGGCAACCCACCACGAGGCCTTGATCGTCGTCCCCCATTTGAGCCGCGCATTGGTGTTGTCGACAAGGACCTCGGCGAAGAAGAGCACGAGCGTGATCGGCAGGGCCCAGAGCACGCCGAGCGGCGCGAAGAATAGGTAGAGCCACCCGAGTAGGATGGCGTTCTCGTACCAGTGACCGATCTCGACCAGGGCGAGATCGCTGCCGGTGATATCGGTCGTCAGACCCTTGACCAGCTCTTGGTGGCCATGGTGCGAGGTGCTCAAGTCGAACGGCGACTTGCGCAGCTTGATCGTCAAGACGAAGAGAAAGCCGATCAGCACCCCGAGCAGCTGGATCACCTGTGAAGGCTCACCGGCGGTGATCTCCGAGACGCGGAAGCTGCCGGTGACGAGGAAGAAGCCGAGTGGCACCATGATCAGCATCGGCTCGTAGGCCATCATCAGCATCAGCTCGCGCGCCGAGCCAATCTTGCTATAGGGCGAGTTGGTCGAGTCGGCGGCGAGGCAGAGGAAGATCCCGGAGACGGTCAAGGCGAAGAGGCTGAGCAGCAGGTCGCTACCGAGATATAGGATGACGCCCGAGATCACCATGAAGAACAGGAAGCACCAGATGTAGAGCGTCTGCAAACTAGTAACGATCGTAGTGTCCTTCTCCAGGAGCTTCAAGACGTCATAGAACGGCTGGAGCAAAGGCGGCCCCTGGCGCGATTGCATCCGCGCGGTGAGACGCCGGTCGATGCCGGCGAGCAGCCCGCCGACGAGCGGGGCCAAGACGATGAAGGCGACGCCGATCGCCAAGGCTTGAAGGATCATACGAGGGCACCCGTCAGCATAGCGACAATCAAGGCTCCTGCGATCACCTGACCCTGACGGGTCAAGCGCCTCTCGGCGAAGAAGCCGGTGAGATAGTAACCGCGGGCGGCGACCTCCCGCTCCCCGCCCATGGCGCCGCGATAGGACGCGCTGCCGTCGACGTTGGCCCCCGAGAGGTAGCCACTCACCGGGGCGAAGCGCGGCGGCTTCAGCCAGAATAAGAGCGGCAACAGGAAGAGGCCGATCAGCATCAGGCTCATCAGCACGACCGTCTCCCAGGGCGTCGTCGCATCGCTCACCGGGATCAGGTTGGCCATCATCAGGTGCTGCGTGAAGGGGGC
Organism: uncultured Chromatiaceae bacterium; assembly: GCA_964583605.1. Lineage (GTDB taxonomy): Bacteria > Pseudomonadota > Gammaproteobacteria > Chromatiales > Chromatiaceae > CAZOWL01. The sequence goes on from CAZOWL010000042.1 coordinate 3,768, forward strand.
CACGAAGGCCCAGTCCACGAGCGGGAAGAGGGCGCAGGCCACATAGGTCACCGCCGCGAGCGTCAAGAGCGCGAAGGCCTCTTCGCCGGGGATCGGCGCGGTAGCGTCCTGTTGGCGCCGCGGCATCGCGACCAGCTTGCCCATCCACTTGGTCCAGAAGAAGAGTGTCGGGGCGCTGCCGAAGGCGAGGATCGCCATCAGGAGCACGCCTCCGCCCGGGAACACATCGACGGTCAGGAAGGCCTTGAAGCAGGTGTACTTGCTGATCAGCATGCCGAACGGCGCCAGGAACATGCCGAGCATGCCGATCATCAACGTCATCGCGAGCTTCGGGCGACGGTAGACCAGCCCCTCCATGTCCTCGATGTCACGGCTCCCGATCAGGTGCTCGGTGGTGCCGACACTCAGGAACAGCAGGCCTTTGGCCACCGCGTGGAAGAGGATGAGCAGGATCGCGGCCCAGAGCGTCGCGGTCGTGCCGACGCCGGCGCACATCACGATCAGGCCGAGGTTGGCGATCGTCGAGTAGGCCAGGACCAGCTTGGCGTTGCGCTGATTGACGGCGATCAACGAGGTCGCGAGGAAGGTGGCCCCGCCGACCAACGCGAGCAGCAGCCCGGCGACGGTCCCGTGGAACACAGGGGCGAGCTTGACCAGGATGAAGACACCGGCCTTGACCATCGTGCTCGAGTGCAGCAGGGCCGAGACCGGTGTCGGCGCCACCATCGCGCCGAGCAGCCAGCTGTGGAAGGGCATCTGAGCCGCCTTGGTCAGGCCGGCGACGGCGATCAATACCGCCGGGATCAGCGCGACCGCGCTGCCGCTCGCGATCAGCGTGTCGAGCTCCCAGGTATGCTCAGTCGGGCCGTGGGTCAGCCAGGCGATGGCCGCGGCGAAGAAGACGCCGCCGAGAAGATTGAGACCGAGCGCCCGATAGCCGTTGCGGATCGCCTCGTCGGTCCCGGAATACGAGATCAGCCAGAACGAGCAGAGGGTCGTGACCTCCCAGAAGAAGAAGAGCCCAGTCATGTGGTTCGTCAGCACGACCCCGAACATGGCGCCGAAGAAGACGAAGAAGATCGCGAAGAAATCCGCCTGGCGGTCAGGGACGTCCTTGTTGTGGCCGTGATAGTCGCGCATATAGCGGATCGCGTAGACAGCGATCAGCCAGCCGACCAGTCCGATGATCAGCACCATGAGGATCGAGAAGCTGTCGACGTAGAACGGCCGCTCGACGGCCGGGTGCGACGGGGCCAGCTCGGCGAACAGCAAGAGCCCGGTCTGCACCAAGATCAGTACCGGAATATAGGCCTCTCGAGCGTTGATGCGGCGGCAGCCGAAGAATAGGACCAACGCGATCCCGACACTGCCGGCCATGAAGAACTGATCGAGCAGGTACCCCCCGCTTTCACCGAGGCTGAAGTACTGCGGCTCAGCGCGGAAATAGACGACCGCCAACCCGACCGAGGCAAGCGCCAGGATCAGCGATCCCCAGCGCACGAGCTGGCTGCGGAGATTCGGTGAGCGGGCGAAGAGGATCGCGAGCGCGGCCAATGCCGGGAACGCAATTAAGAAGCTGATCAACGGCATGATCTCGTCCTTGTCCTCGATAAGGTAAGGCGAAGCCGCGGCATTGTTAGGGCACCGTGGGACCAGGTCAAGGCCTTTGTCCCGATCATTATCTTTTGGGAAGTCAATCCTTACGGCGCGCAGAGACCAAAGGCGAACCGGAGGCGAACGAGCAGTCCATCGGAGACTCGCATGCATCGCGGGACAAGCGGTAAAGATGGGCGCGGCGGCCACGTGGGCAGACTGAAGCCTACTGAGGACCCCAGGCGACCGAGAAATCGAAAATTCTTAACCATACTCGAAATTTTTGAATACATCTCGATATCTGGTGCGGAGTAGAGAGGAGCGCACGTCCAGTTAGAGAATTTAGATGACACGAGACCAAGCTCGCCGACGCCTATTCGATCGCAATTTCTTCTTCGGCGGCCGCCGCCGCCGTGCCGCAGCCAGGATTCTCGCCGCGGCGCCTGGCACGGAAGACGTGCACATCCTGCTCGTTGCCATCGCGAGGAGATATCTTAGGCCTGCTGACCTTCTTGACGCGCTAGCACAGTCGTCGCCGCGACCCGATCCGGACAAGGTCGAAGCCATGTGGCAGGCCTTTGCAGCGGCGCCTCATCCGGCGTTGGGGGCATTGCTAACGGAGCTCGGCTGGCCTCCCGGTCGCGAATTACCTGCGGCGATGGCAATTCGAGTGCTCGGCGCAGCCGACAAAGGTGCGGCCCCCGAGCTCATCGAGGCTGCTGTCCGTTTCGCGCGCGAGCTGCCTATTCACGACGAGACGCTGAACGACGCCATCTGCAGCGCCTGGGCGAGATCCGGGTCTGCACGGCTGGAGCCGATCGCCTTGGACGAGCGGCGACCTGTCGATGTCAGCGGTCTGGTGGCGATCGGCCAAGCCCTGGGCGCCGGCGGGCGCGACGATACGGCGGTCGCTGCGCTATTGCGGCGGCTCGATGTCCCTGGAAGCGAGGACCGCATCGAGGCCCTCTGGACGCGTCTCGCACTGGATCCCTCGCCCGTCTTGGGTGCGGTGCTGGCTAAGCTCGGGTGGCCGGCCGGTCGGCCCGTGCCCCCGACAGTCGCGCGCGGCGTGCTTGGCCTGGCTGTCGAGGGAGCAGATGCCCGTGTCCTTGATGCCGTGGTTGTCTTGGCCCGCGTGCTGCCGTCCGATGACGAGGCAGCGAACGACGTGCTGTATGGCGCCTGGGTGCGATCGCAATCTGACGAGCTCGAGCAGCTGATCGTCGAGCAAGACCGCCAATGCGCAAACCCCGCGTTCGAGGCCCTGATCGCGCTTGTCACAGGACGGCTGGAGCGCTACTCAACCCTCGGCGACCACGACGGCGCTTTTCTGATGCAGGCCTTTGCCCTTGCCCCGGAACCATTTCGCAGGCGCTTGGCGCAAACGGTTGCCGCCAGCCCGGATCGGGCGATCAAAGAGGCCTATCGCCGTGCGCTGCAGAGTGGTGGGATCGAGCCAGCCCAGGCGGCGGAGAACCTGAAGCTGGTCGGCGATGAGGACGGCCTGTTCGAGCAGACTCGCCACCTGAGCCTGATCGAGGTGCTGAGCCTATGCGAACGCTGGGCGAGCATCGCGGCCCGACCCACTCAACCTAAGTACGGTGCCGCGGTGGACGAGGCGGTTGATATCTATCGTGAGCTTGGGGGGCTCGAGCCCGAGCCCGCCCCCGAGCTTCCCGAAGGTATGATGGACCTGTTCGACTACTGGGAGGCGGAGGAGCCTGACGACACCGTCTTGCGCGCTGATCTGGAAGAGGACGATCCCTTCTACCAGGCCCGCGCGCTCTATCTTGGCCAGAAGCGCGGGCTGGTCGATGCCGATCGGATCGCTCGAGCGGCCAGGAGCGCCGACTGGCCGGCACGTCTCGTGGGTCGGTTGCTGGACCCGCAGGCTGCCATCCAGGCCGGCGAGGACCATGTGCTATGGGTCAACGCCTGCGCAGTCGACGGCCCGCTTCTCACGACTGTCGTCGGCGATAGCCCGGAGGAGTTTGACCGCAACATGGCCAAGCTGAAGACCGGGTCCGGGCCGTTGGACCCTCGCACCGAGGCGCTACTGCGCATCCTCTGTGCCTTCCAGCGGGTGTTCGTCGCTGGGGGTATAACCGTCGACGATACTGCGGCGGCCGTTGATGCGCGCGCCATCGAGGTCGAGGACGCGGCGGAGACAAGTCTGCGCAGCAGCGCTTCTCGAGACGGTCCATCGCTCGCGCGCGATGTGTCGCAGTACAGCCAAGGATGAGACGATGAAGGCGCCGATTATCCGCCCCTCCCGCCTCAAGAGTGCTTGGCTCGCTTTGCGCGGCGCGTCGGCTGGCTCAGCCGATTGCCGCGCCCGGCTCGTCGCTCTCGAGCTGGACTTGCGCGAGCGGGATGCTGAGCTGGTGCGGGTGCGCGAGGAGTATCGGCAGGCCCGGGCCGACGTCGAGCGCGCCTATGCTGAGGCGGCCAATTCCAGCCTATGCGATCTTGCCGGCCGGCTGGCCCCGGTGCTGTCGCAGCTCGCGACGTTACAGCACCTGGCCGAAAGCGGGCGGGAGACGCACGCGCCAGACGCCTTGAAGCTGTGCGGCAGGCTCGAGGCCATCCTTGCCGCCGCCGGCTTGGTGCGCATCGGGCAGGTCGGTATACAGGGGGCATTCGACGAACGCCTGCACCAGCCTCTCAGCAACGCCCAATTGCCGTCAGGTGCCCCCGTGACGATACGCTTCGTGGGCTACTGCCTGGGCGAAGCGGTCCTCCTAAAGGCGATGGTCAGCCGCGCCACGGCGACGGCCGGAGAGATGCGAGAGGCACGGTCGAAGGAGGCGCAAGGGTGACGATGGCCTTGGATTTCGGGACCTGCAACACGGTCCTGGCACGGTGGAACTCGGCGACTCGCCGTGTCGAAACGCTGCGTATGGATACGCTCACGCGGCTCTATCGTTACCGACCGCTTGGCGCGGCCGAGATGCGCGAGTCGGCAGTTGTCCCGTCCCTGGTGCACTACGGCGGGGACAACGTGTTGCGCGCTGGGGCCCAGGTCGAGGACGCGGGTCTGACTGGTGATCGTGCAACGTTCCGCTGGGCCAAGCTCGACATCCTGCGCAATAACAACCGAGCGCGCCGAGTGAATGGCACGCTGGTCACACCGCGGCAGGCGGCCGAAGACCTGATCAGCCAGACCCTGCTCTCGGCGGGCGGCGGCAGCGACGAGCTGGTCGTCACCCTGCCGGTGGAGGCCTATGATCACTATGTCGACTGGCTTCAAGGCGCCGTGGTGCAGGGCTTCCGTGGTGCAGTGCGCATGATCGATGAGGCGACCGCCTGCATACTCGGCTATGACGCCCGCGTCGGCGAGGGCCAGATCTACGTCCTGATCGACTTCGGCGGCGGCACACTAGATGTCTCCGTGGTCAAGACGGGGGCCCTCGAGCTGGCGGAGACTCGCCCGTGCGAGGTGTTGGCGCGCGCCGGCGAGGAGATTGGAGGCTCGCTGGTCGATCAGTGGCTGCTCAAAGAGCTGCAACTCTCGCAGGAGTTGAGCGAGCACGAGGTGGCCGATCTGGGCCACGCCTTGCTGCGCGCTGTCGAGGAGGCCAAGGTGCGGCTCTCCAGCGGTGGGGAGCGTGCCGCGATCGTGCAGCTCAACGACGTCACGGCCCGGCTGATCAGCCATGAGCTCAGTGCGGGTGACCTTCGTAGGGTCCTCGAGGTCGGGCGCCCTGAGCTGCACGGCGCTGGCCTGTACCGCGTCGTGGCGCGCACGGTCGAGCGGGCCTTGGACGCAGCGCAGGAGCGATACGGGACGCGCAAGTCCGCCGTCCGGGCGGTCCTCATGGCCGGCGGATCCAGCTTGCTGCTCGGCGTACCCGAACTCGTGCGCAACCTGTTCCCGGACTGCCCCGTGCACGCGGAAGATCCGTTCGAAGCGATCGCGCGGGGGGCCTGTCGTTACGCCGGGGAGGATCTCAACCTGGCCCTGGTCCATGACTATTGCCTGTCGAGCTGGGATCGCGAGCGCAAGGACTACGTACTCGTACCAGTCGTGCCCAAGGGCACGCGGTATCCGACGGAGGGAGTGGTCAAGAATCTCTATATCAATGCCGCGTGTGATGGGGCGACACGCCTCGGCCTCGTGGTGCTGGAGCGCTCGGCGATGCTACGACCCCACGCCATCTACGAGATGGAAGGCGGCGCACTGAAGGCGATCGTCGCGCGTCGGCGCGAGGACATCACGCTCAAGGAACTGAATCCCGGTGATGGTGAGCTGATCCACGCCGATCCGCCCTGTGCCGCGGGCGAGCGTCGCTTCGTTGCCGGCTTTGGCGTCGACGCGAACAAGCGTCTCACGCTGTCTCTAAGGGATCTGCATCCCGAAGGGCGGTCCTACGTCCAGCTCATGAGTGGCGAGCGACTGGATCTTCCTATCTGGGAGGTGCCTCTTGTCAAGCTGCGCTGACACCGGGCGGCTCCAGATCGCCGCCTATCTCCCTCGTTCCCGCGCCAATGGCCCCGGGCTGCGCTCCGTGCTCTGGGTGCAGGGCTGCCCGCAGCGCTGTCCAGGCTGCTTCAACCCAGATTTCCTGCCGAAGGACGGCGGAAAGGCGATTCCCGTGGATGAGGTCGCCGGCTGGATGCTCGGCGAGCCTGACACGGAGGGTGTCAGCTTCTCCGGCGGCGAGCCTTTTGCGCAGGCCGATGCGTTGGCCGAGCTGGCTGAGCGCGTGCGGGCCGCGGGCAAAGGCGTGCTGATCTTCACCGGCTTTCACGCAGACGCGCTACGCGCACGTGTGTCGCCGGGCACCCGCCGGCTGCTCGCGATCGCCGATTTGCTGGTGGCCGGTCCCTTCCGTCGCGAGGAGCGCACTGATCACCCGCTGCTGGCCAGTGCCAATCAGGAGCTCGTGTACCTCACGGAGCGCTATCGTGGCGTTGATCTCGGCGTGCGGCGATCCGAGTACCGTGTCCGCGCCGATGGGGTGGTGACCCTGACCGGCTTCCCCGCGCGACGACCGCCGCTCTCAACGGAGGCGCCTGGCACAACACCCGCTCAAGGTGTCACGCAATGAATTTTCAAGACGAGCTCAAGCTGCACTTCGATGCACGCATCGCCGTGGTCAACGCCGTGACGACGGAGGAGGCGCGCGTGCTCGAGGAGGTGCAGGCGCTGTGTCGTGGGCCCAGTTGGCCAGAGGATGAGGGGCTCTACACCTGGGACATCGCCGATCAGTTCACCTGCCTGAAGCCCGCCAAGACCCCCTTCGACGAGAGGCGCGAGGCGACACCAGACACGATACTTCGAATGATCCGCGATTACCCCGGCGGCGCCACCTTCGTCTTGAAGGATTTTCACCAAATCTGGGAGCTGAAGCGCGGGACGCTTCGCGGCCTGCGCAACCTGGCCGCGAATCTGCCCGAGTGCCGACCCCGCAAGAACATCCTGATCACGACGCCGGAGTACTGCCTGCCGGTCGAGCTCAAGCCCGATATTCCGGTGCTGGAGCCCCCCAAGCCTGACGCCCCGGAGATGGACGCCTTGCTCGAGCGTACCGTCGGTGCGACCGGGGCACTGCGCGACGTCCCCGCCGGCTTGCGCGCCAAGCTCGTCGAGGCGGCGCTGGGGTTGACCAGCACACAGGCCCGGCGGGTCTTCCAAAAGGCGGTCGTAGCCGGTCAGGTAGGCAAGCTCGATGAACGATGTATCGACCTGATCATCGAGGAGAAGCGTGCCATCATCCGCGAGAGCGGCGCCCTGGAGCTGTACCCCTTTGTCGAGCGGGCTGACCATGTCGGCGGCCTAGAGGTCCTGAAGGCTTGGCTGGAGCGGCGGCGTCTGGCCTTCTCCGAGGCGGCGCGCGACTACGGCCTGGACCTGCCGAGCGGGGTGGCCTTGATCGGCATCCCTGGCACCGGTAAGAGCCTGTGCGCCAAGGTGACTGCCGGGATGTGGAAGCTGCCCTTGCTGCGCCTGGACATGGGGGCCGTGTTTGGTGGCATCCTCGGCGCCTCGGAGCGCAATATCCGCGAGGCGATGCAGATCGCCGAGGTCATCGCCCCCTGCGTCCTCTGGGTCGATGAGATCGAGAAGGCCTTCAGCGGCTCGGCCCGCGACAGCGGCACATCCAACCGCGTGCTGGCCTCGTTCCTCACCTGGATGCAGGACAAGCAGAGTCCGGTCTTCGTCTTCGCCACCGCCAACGATATCGAGCGCCTGCCGCCGGAGCTCCTGCGCAAAGGCCGCTTCGACGAGCTGTTCTTCCTCGACCTGCCGACCGCGCAGGAGCGTGAGCAGATCCTCGAGGTCCACCTGGCGCGCAAGGGCTTGACGATGGTCCGCAGCCGTTTCGACCTGCCGGCGATTGCCCGCGCCACGGAAGGGTTCGTTGGCTCGGAGCTCGAGGCCGTGGTCAAGGACGGGATGTTCGCCCCCTTCATGGACGGTCAGCGTGAGATCGAGACCGAGGACCTATTGCGCGCCGCCGGCGACATGGTGCCGTTGGCCCGATCACACCGCGGGCGCATCGAGCGCCTGCGCCAATTGGTCCTGCACGGAGAGGCGCGCAATGCCTCCCTGGTCGCCCCGGCGGATGAGGTGGATGTCGAGACGCTGCGTGGCGAAAGGTTGCTCGACCTGTAGGCCCGATTCTCCTCGCGAAACCCACGCATCGAGCGGCGGCGATACCATGCTGGAAGAAGACATCCTGAGCCTCGGCAAGCAGCCCGCCCCTCCGGGGGGTGAGGAGAAGCATCGTGATTGCGCTCCGCTCAGCGCTGTCGAACGGCAGATCGAGGTCTATCTGCGGGCGCACTTCCCGCTGCTCTGTCTGCAGACGTATGAGGAGGCGCGCGCGCTCGCGTCCCTTCGGCGACTCCGTGAGCGGCTGACCGAGCAGCGCGAGGTCGGGCTCTTCGTGTGGAGCGCCACGGCAGGGCTCCGCGACACGGCCGGCCGACTGGTCGCGCCCGAGACTGCGGGCAACCCGCTCCGTGCGCTCGAGACGGTACTCCGCGGCCCGAACGAGGGTATCTACGTCTTCCTCGATATGCAGCGCCAGTTCACGCCGGTTTGCGTGCGCCTGATCCGCGACGCGATCTGGACCGTCAAACGGGCACGGAAGAGCCTTGTGCTGGTCAGTCCCTCGGCAACAATTCCGGAGGAGCTGAGCGCCGATGCGACGCTGGTCGTGTATCCGTTGCCGGGGCTCGAGGAGATGGAGCGGCTGGTCATGCAGATCGCCGCCGACATCGACGGTCCGCGGCCCGATGGCCCGCTGTGTGATCTGCTGGCGCGGGCCGTGCTCGGGCTGACCGAGCACGAGGCCGAGCGGGTGCTGCGTCGTGCCGTGTTGAACCGGGGCGCACTCAACAACCAGGTCGCCGACGAAGTCCTGAGCGACAAAGAGCAGACCGTCCGCAAGCAGGGCGTGCTGGAATTCTGGCGACCAGTAGCGGGGTTCGATGATATCGGCGGACTCGAGCAGCTAAAGGCCTGGTTCGCGCGCCGTCACCGGGCGTTCACACCCGATGGGCAGCGCTTCGGGCTGCGCTCGCCGCGCGGAGTCGTGCTCGTGGGCGTGCCGGGCTGCGGCAAGAGCCTGACCGCCAAGGCCCTCGCGGCCGACTGGAATGTGCCGCTGCTGCGCCTCGATCTGGGCCGTGTCTACACTGCCCTGCTCGGCGAGTCCGAGGCCCGGCTGCGTCGCGCGCTCGCCACGGCCGAGGCGGTGAGCCCCAGCATCTTATGGATCGACGAGCTCGAAAAGGCCTTCAGCGGACTCGGCCAGGCCCGCGACAACGGCGTGGCACGCCGGCTATTCGGTACCTTTCTGACCTGGCTAGAAGACCGCGAGGCGGCCGTCTTCGTCGCTGCCACCGCCAACGATATCCAGCGTCTACCGCCCGAATTCACCCGCAAGGGCCGTTTCGACGAGGTCTTCTTCGTCGGCCTACCGGGTGAGGCGGAGCGACACAGGATCTTGCGCATCCATCTGAGGCGGCGCGGGCGGGACCCCGACCGGTACGACCTGGAGGCGCTCGCTTCGGAGAGTGCCGGATATTCCGGCGCCGAGCTCGAGGCCGCCGTGGTCGGCGGACTCTACCGAGCCTTCGCAGACGGCGCGCGCGAGCTCAGCGATCAGGACATCCGCGCCGCGCTCGCCGAGTCGTCGCCTCTGTCACAGACCAGGGCGGGCGAGCTCGCCTACCTGCAGCGATGGGCGGCGACAAACGCCAGGGCTGCCTAGTGCCCAGTGTATTCCTTGCTTTTCGATCGGATACGGCTACCAACATGCGGCGAAAACAGGCCTACCAAGAGGGACGGTGCATAGATTAGAATATTAGCGAGCTGTACTGAGATGGATCCTCCATGATCACCCTGTTTCTTTTGCTGTTTTTCCCCGTCGTGCTGATGATCCTCTGGCGATTCCTGAAGGGCCCGGACGTCGCCAACCGGATACTGGCCCTGGATGCACTGACGATCCTGAGCGTCGCTCTGTTTGCACTGCTCGCGCTGTTCTTCGAGCGCAGCATCTACCTCGACGTCGCCTTCGTCTTCGCGCTGGTTGGGTTCGCCGGTATTGTCCTCTTGGGCCGCTTTCTCGAGAAGGGGGTCTAAGTGGAGTATTTCGGTTACTTGCTGATGGCCGCGGGGCTCTTCTTCTTCGCCGTAAGTGGGCTCGGCCTGGTGCGCATGCCGGACCTGTTCACGCGCATGCACGCGGGGACCAAGGCCACGACTCTGGGCTCCCTGCTGGTCCTAATCGGTGTCGGCTGCGTGCAGCCCCAGTGGGCCGCGAAGCTAGCGATCCTCGCGACCTTCACCTTGTTGACCAACCCGCTGAGCTCGTCGGTCCTCGCGCGTGCGGCCTACTTGAGCGGCACGGACACCGCGCCTATGGACCACGACGCGCTGGCCGAGCGCGGCGGGCGGAAGGCTCCCGAAGGCGACTCGGCCAGCGCGAGCGAGGCGACGGCATGATCGGCCTGCTCGCCCTGCTCCTCTTCGCCTGGATGATCGCCGGGGCACTGCTCGCCGTGCGCCAGCCCGATCTGCTTCATACGGTCGTTGGCCTGGCCCTGGTCAGCCTCGGCGCCGTCGGTCAGTTCCTCCTGCTGCAGGCCCCGGATGTCGCCCTAACCGAGGCGGCGATCGGCGTGGCCGCAGCCAGCTTCGTCCTGCTGATGGGCGTGCGGCAGTTCGGTCAGCGCGAAGACAGATCCCTGCGATGACCTCAAGACGGCGCCCTTTTCCGCTGCGGGCCCGGCTGCGGGTCCGCACTTTGCTCCTGTTGCTCGTCTGCGGCTGGCTATTCGTGTTGCACGCAGGCATCCTCCTCGAGCATGGGCTCAGCGGCCCGGAGGCCACCGTCGGTGACGCCCTGCTCGAGCGCGCCGCCGGCGCAGGCTCGGCCAATGCGGTCACGACCGTCGTCGTCAGCTATCGCGGCTTCGACACCCTCGGCGAGGTCACCGTGCTGTTCCTCGCCGCAACCGGGATCGGACTGCTCTTCGCCCACCGCGGCGCGGCCAAGGCGTCGGCACATGACGCCGGCGCGACGGCGCCGAGTGAGGCGCCGAGTGAGATGATCGCGACCGGTGTGCGGCTGCTCTTCCCGGTGCTGCTGATGTTTGGCGTCTACGTCGTCGTACACGGACATCTGTCTCCGGGCGGCGGCTTCCAGGGGGGCGTCATCATCGCGACGGCCTTCGTGCTGCGCCTGCTCGTCGAGCCGGACTTCCATCTCCACCATACGACGGTGCGCCTGCTCGAGTCGCTCTCGGGCAGTGGCTTCGTACTCTTCGGGCTCCTAGGCCTGGTCATCGCGAGCACAGGCACCTTTCTCGGCAACTTCCTGCCGCACCCGGCGGACGCGCTCGGGGAGCTGGTCAGTGGTGGCGTCATCCCGCTGATCTATGTGCTGGTCGGGATCAAGGTCGGCGCCGAGGTCGGCGTCATCTTCGAAGACATGCTGGAACGCCGCACCGAGAAGGAGACCTGAGGTCATGCTCGAATTCTTGGATACCCCCAGGGCGGTGCACGGCATCTACGCCCTAGGTAGCCTGGCGCTGTTCTTTATCGGCCTCTATGGTCTGCTCTCGCGCCGTCATCTCATGAAGGTCTTCGTCAGCCTCGCGATCATGGAGCTTGCCGTTTACCTGCTTTTCATCGGATTGACGACGACGCCGGGCGAGACGGCTCCGATCCTCGCCGATGGGCTTGGCACCTTCGATGGTATGAGCGACCCCGTGCCGCAGGCACTGACGCTGACCGCCATCGTCATCGGCATGGCCGTGCTCGCGCTCGGGATAAGCCTCGCGATCCGCTATCACCGCCTGACCGGGACCGACGACATCGCCGCGATGAAGGAGCTGCGCGAGCCGTGATCGCCGTGACACCGACGCCCGTGTGGCTCATCGCCGCGCCGCTGCTGCTGGCCTTCTCCTCCCCATTCTGGGGGCGGCTGCGCATGCCGCTGCTGGTCGGTGCCTACATGGCTCTCTTTGCGCTGGCCTTGTCATTCTTCCCCGCCGTCGCTGTCGCGCCGTTGCTCGAGACCATCGTCATTGCCCCGCCGCTCGGGATCCACCTGCATGTCGACTCGGTCTCGCTGCTGCTGGTCGCGCTGTTTACGTTCGCTGGCGGCGTGGTGGCCCTCTTTCTCTGGCTCGGCGGCGGGGCTGAGCACCTGCGCGGGCGCGGGGCCTTCGTGCTGCTCCTGCTGCTGATCGCGGGCTGCAACGGCATGATCCTGACCGGGGATCTGTTCAACCTCTACGTCTTTCTCGAGATCACCGGCGTCAGTGCCTACGTGCTGAGCGCGCTGCGCCAGGACGGCGCCGCGCTGGAAGCGGGGCTCAAGTTCCTGATCATTGGCTCGGTCGCGGCCGTGTTCTTCTTGTTCGCCGTGGTGCTGATCTATCTGCAGACGGGGAGCCTCAACATGGCCGCGGTGGCCGCGAGCTTCGGCACCATCGCCGCACCGCTGCAGCTCTTGATCGTCCTTCTGATGCTGGTCGGGCTCGGCATCAAGGCCGAGCTCTTCCCGTTCAATCTCTGGGTGCCGGACATCTATCGCGGCAGCGATCCGACGGCCGCCTCGCTCTTCTCGGGCGTGGTCGTCAAGGCCTTTCTGTTCGTGCTCTTCCACCTGGTCTTCCTGCTCCTTGCCGACCCGGCCCTGGTGCAGACCTGGCTTATGGTGCTCGGCGCGACGACGATGATCGTTGCCGAGTGGACGGCACTGCGCCAGCAGGACATGCGGCGCATGCTCGCCTACTCCTCACTCGGTCAGGTCGGGCTGATCGCGCTGGCGCTCGGCTTCGGCACGGCCTCGGTCACCGCCGGCGCCCTCTTCCACATGGTCAACCACACGCTCATCAAGCTGCTCCTGTTCCTGATCGCGGCGCTGATCGTGCAGCGCCTCGGGACCGCGCGGCTCGATCGCCTCGCAGGCACCGCCCAGAGCATGCCGGTCGCGGCGGGCCTGTTCGTCCTCGGCAGCCTCGCGGTGCTTGGCCTGCCGCCGACCAGCGGCTTCATCAGCAAGTTCTGGATCCTCGAGGGCTTCGCTGCCGAGCAGGTCTTCTGGCCCGTCGCGGTCATCCTGTTCGGCGCCATGCTCGAGGCAGGCTACTACTTCCGCTGGATCGCTGTCTTCTATCGTTCCGAGGGTTCCGAGGCGCCCCCTACCGCGCCGCTTGCGAAGACCAGCCCGCTGGTCCATCTGCCGCTCCTCCTCCTGGGCGCCCTGCTCCTGGTCTTTGGTGTCGCGCCCTTCCTGATCGACACCCAGTTCGTCGACGCGGCTGGTGACCTGCTCGGCCGCGCCGCCACCCTCGAGGCCGTCCTGGGAGCCCAGCCATGACGCTTTTCCTCCGCGCCTTGCTGATCGCCGCCTCGCTGAGCCCCGCCGCAACCCTGCTGGCTTGGGAAGGAGCTCTGGCCTGGCCGCTGTTCGGCGAGGTCGCGCTCTGGTTCGAGCTGGTGCCCTTGTCTGCCTTCTTCATGCTGCTGCTCGCGGTCGGCGCACCTCTCGCGGCCTTGCCCTTGCTGCGGGCGCCCTACGGCGGCAACGACTACGCCCTCTACGCCTTGCTCCTGCTCGGCATGCAGGTCTTGCTGCTGGCCCAGGACCTGATCGGTCTCTTCATCGGCTGGGAGGTGATGACCTGGAGTAGTTATCTGATCCTGCTGCGCTCGCGCCGCACCGAGATCGAGACGGCCCAGTACTTCATCTTGTTCAACCTCGCCTCGGCCTTTCTGCTGCTGGCCGGAATCCTGGTCTTCTACAGCGCCACCGGCGGCTTCGCGCTCACCGAGGCACGGGGCCTGACGGAGGGACAGGAGGTCGCGCTGCTCGCCCTCCTCGGCCCCGCCTTCCTGATCAAGGCGGGCACGGTGCCGCTGCACCTCTGGGTGCCGCGCAGCTACGACCAGGCGCCCGATGCCCTGAGCGCGGTCTTCTCGGCGCTGATGTCGAAGATGGGCATCTACGCGATGGTGCTCCTCTTTACCCTCTTCCCCGAGGCCCCCTGGCGGCTCTTCGGCAACTGGCTCGATGGGCCGGCGGTCGGCTACGTGCTGGCCTGGCTCGGGGCCATCACCTCATTGATCGCGACCTTCAAGGCGATCAGCCAACAGGACATGAAGCGCCTGCTCGCCTATTCCTCGATCGCCCAGGTCGGCTATATCACCACCGCGATCGGAGTCGGCAGCGCGCTCGCGATCGGTGGGGCCCTGTTCCATGCCTTAGTGCACACGCTGGTCAAGCTGCTCCTGTTCACGAGCGTCGCCGGGATCATCGCGCAGACCGGGCAGCGGCGCTTCAACGACCTCGGCGAGCTGATCTACCGCATGCCGGTCTCCTTCTTCGGAGTGCTGATCGGCATCATCGCCCTGGCCGGCATGCCGCCGCTGCCGGGCTTTGCGTCCAAGTTCCTGATCTTCGTTGCGCTGATCGACGCGCGCTGGCTGCTCCTGTTCGCCGCGATGATCCTCTCGAGCGCCGCGGCCTTCCTATATTGCTACCGTTTGATCTATGCCCCCTTCCTGGGCCAGGCCAACTCGGACGCCGCGCGCAACGCACGCGAGGCACCCTGGGCCTACTTGGTGCCGCAGCTGGTGCTGATGGGCCTGCTCGTCGCACTCGGGTTCTTCCCTGGCCTTGGCGTGCGCCTGCTGATCGATCCGGTGCTCGAGGGCCTCGGGCTGGCGCCACTCGGCAGCCCGTCCTGGGGCGTGCTCAATACCCCCTATGGCGGCTATGACGGGGTCGTGCTGATGCTGGTCTTCGGCATCGCCTTTGCGGTAGTTGCGGGCCTGTTTTTCTTAATGCGCGGGCAGCTGCGCCGCGCCGGCAGCCGCTACGATCTCAGCTTCGCCGGCGAGGTGCCCGATGCCGACACACCGCTGCACTACGGCGCCGGCATGGGCCGCGAGCTGCGCCGCATCCCAGCCGTCGGCTGGATCCTGGCCCGCTCCACGGAGCGCTTCTATGCCGGTGTTGCCAAGCAGACGCAGGCCGCTGGCGGCCTGTTGGGCGTCCTCTACTCGGGCCACCCCCAGGCCTGGATCCTAACGGCGGTGCTGGCCTTCGCCGCCACCCTGACCTTCCAGCTTTTCATGGCGTGGCTCTGATGCAGTACCTGATCGACGTGCCGGCGATGATCGCCATCAGCTACGTGATGGGCTTTCTGTTTTTCGGCTTCTACCGCCAGTTCACAGCCCGCATCCAGCGCCGCCGCGGTCCAAGCATCTGGCAGAATCTCTATGACAACCTCAAGTTCTTCTCGAAATCCGAGACCCTGAGCCACGGACCCATGTTCTTCTTCGGCCCGATGATCATGCTGGCCGGAGCCATCACGACGGTCCTCTTCGTCCCCTTCCTGAAGGGCACAGATTGGCTGCAGGGCTTCTCGCAGTACGGGAACCTGATCCTGATCATGTTCCTGATGGTCGTTGGCCCGCTCGGCAACGCGCTGGCAGTTGGCGCGAGCGGCAACCCATTCGGCGTCATGGGCGTGACCCGCGGGCTGACCCGCCTGATGGGCCTCGAAGTGCCCTTCTTCCTGGGCCTGGCGCTGGTGATGCTCCAGCACGAGACCGTCTCAGTCCACGCCATCATGGCCAGCCAGCCAACGTTCGCAGACTGGAACCTGTTCACCAACCCGATCGCCTTCCTGGTCGTACTCTTGCCCTTTATCGGGAGTCTGAACGCGGCCCCCTTCGACGTCGTCGGGGCGCCGGTCGAGGTCTATGCCGGCCCGCGGGTCGAGTTCGGCGGGCGCATCCTCGGCGTTCTGATGACGCAAAACATGATGCTCTCGATCGCCAAGTTCGTCTTGATGGTCGACGTCTTTCTGGGTGGGGCAACCAACCTGCTCGTCCTGATTGGCAAGGCCTTCGCGCTGTTCCTGCTGACGGCCTCGATCAGCGCGGTCTTCCCGCGGCTGAAGACCGAGCAGACAGTCGATTTCTTCTGGAAGGTCCCCTTGGGCCTCGGCGTGCTTGGGGTCGTCGCGGTCGTTTGGTTTTAGTGGCGCGGACATGGGATAGGCGAGGCGCCGCCCCGCGGCTGTCAGCTGCATCGTAGCTGCAGGTGTGGCCTATCCAACACATTCCGGATTTGGACGAGGTGAAGCGTGTATCACAAGACAGCGTGCGAGGGATTCCAGTGCGACCAGGCGGTCATCGAGGCCGGCCTCGAGCCCGAGCGCGGCCCCCAGGGCGTGATCGAGCGGCTGGTTGCTTGGCTGCGCAAGCGCAGCCTGTTCGTCCTCGCCTACGGCACCGGCTGCGGGGCCATCGAGATGCGTCCGCTCATGACGAGCCGCTTCGACGCCGAGCGCTTCGGCATTATCAACGCGGCCACGCCGCGCCAGGCCGATGTGCTGATCATCAGCGGCTATCTGGCCGTAAAGACCCTGAAGCGCGTGATCCGCAGCTATGAGCAGATGCAGGCGCCCAAATACGTCATCGCGCTCGGCAGCTGCACGATCAACGGCGGCATGTACTGGGACTCCTACAACACGGTCAAACAGGTCGATCGCTACCTGCCGGTTGACATGTACGTCAACGGCTGCATGCCCCGCCCTGAGGCCCTGATCGAGGGCTTCATCGCGCTGCAGGAACGCATCGCCCGCGGCGAGAAGGGCGGCCACGAGCGCTACCGGGAGAACATCGCCTGGTACAAGGCTAACCAGCGCCGCCTGCTCGGCGACCAGATGCCGCCTGCCTACACCTACGACTGGTACTACTCCGGGGGCGTCACCTGATGCTCGAGGCTCTCCTGCCGCAGCTTTCCGGATTCGAGATCCTCGAGCAGACGGAGCGCCGCAAGGACCTCGCCTTCGTGCGGGTCCCCAAGGCGCAGCTCCAGTCACTGCTCGGCGTGCTCAAGCACCAGCATGGCTTCCTGACGCTGACCAGCATCGCCTGTACCGATTGGATCGAGGACGAGGTCTTCTGCCTGACCTATCTGCTCGAGCCGGCGGCCCGCGATCGCTGCCTCGGTGTGCAGACCCAGATTGGGCGTGATGGCGAGGCGATCGTGACCTGCATCCCGCTCTGGCCGCAAGCCGAGATCTTCGAGCGCGAGCTCCACGAGCTCTACGGGATCCCTTTCGCCGGGCACCCGAGCCTGACCGAGCTAGTGCTCGAGGGCTGGAGCGATATCCCACCGTTGCGTCGTGAGTTCGACACGGTCAAGTTCGTCGAGGAGACCTACGAGATGCGCGGCGGGCGCGACGACAACCTCGATGTGCGCGAGGAGATCCGCAAGCGCAAGGAGGCCAGGCGCGCGAAGAAGCAGGCCGGGGATGCGACATGAGCGACACCATCCGCGTCTTCCACGGTCCCCAGCATCCGGGCGTCACCGGCAACATGAGTGTCGAGCTCGAGCTCGACGGCGAGACCATCGTCAGCGCCCGCACGCACGTCGGCTACCTGCACCGCGGCTTCGAGAAGCTGATCGAACGGCGCACCATCCCCCAGGCCTTCACGATCGTCTGCCGCATCTGTGTGCCCGAGCCCGATCCCAACGAGGAGAACTTCGCCCGCGGGATCGAGGAGCTGGCCGGCCTCGAGATCAGCGAGCGCGCCGCCTACCTGCGGGTCGCGGTCCTCGAGCTCGCGCGTCTGCAGGCGCATCTCTTGTGGCTCGCCGGCCAGGGCGCCTCGATCGGCCACGAGGTGGTGCCGCAGTGGGCGGTCGGCGATCGCGACTACATCCTTGAGTTCTTCGAGGCGCTGAGCGGTGGGCGCGTCTACCACATGTACATCTACCCGGGCGGCGTGAAGCGCGAGCCGCCGGAGGGATTCGCCGAGCAACTGGTCGGCCTCGTCGAGCTGATCGAGCGGCGCCTACCCGAGTACGACCGGATCTTCTTCGACAACGCCGGCGTGCGCAAGCGCCTGCGCGGCGTCGGCATCGTCGACCGGGATGAGGCCCTCGAGAACGGTTACGCCGGGCCGGTCGTGCGCGGCTGCGGGATCGCCCGCGACGTGCGCCGCGATGCGCCCTATCTGGTCTACGACCGGCTCGAGTTCGAGGTGCCGACCGAGCAGGGCTGCGATGCCTATGCCCGGGCCCTGGTCCGCCGCGCCGAGATGATTGAGAGCCTGCGTATCCTCCGGCAGGTGGCGAGCGACCTGCCGAGCAGCGGACCCATCCAGTGCAAGCTGCCGCCGCATCGCAAGTTCAAGCTCCCACGCGGCGAAACTTACGTGCAATCGGAATCGGCGCGCGGCGCCTTCGGCTACTTCATGGTCGGCGACGGCAGCGAGTACCTGCGCCGCCTGCAGGTCCGCGGGCCCTCGCTCGTGCAGGCCTTCACCCTGCTCGAGCGGGTCCTCGTGGGGGCGCAACTATCTGATGTGGCGCTGATCATGAATTCACTGGGCATCTGCCCGCCGGAGATCGAGCGCTGAGCTGCCGTCCTGGCCCCGAGCACACCGTATCCACCGCAAAGCGAGACACAGAGATGAGCTGGTCCATCGACGTCAAAGGCCTGATCCACCCCTTCAGCGCCCTGCGCTTCAGCGTCAAACAGCCGCATACCTTTCAGTATCCGCGTGAGCGACGTAGGACACCCGAGGGCTACCGCGGCTTCCACGTCAATGATCTAAGCCTCTGCGCAGGCTGCGGAAACTGCCAAGATATCTGCATGAACGAGGCCATCGACATGGTCAAGGCCGTCGGCGAGATCAATCCGAAGAACGCCAGCGGTCTCGTTCCGCGCATCGACTACGGCCGGTGCTGTTGGTGTGGCTTGTGCGTAGACGTCTGCGGCCCCGACTCGCTGCGCTTCGAGGGCGAGTACACCTACGTCAGCGCCGATGCCGATAGCTTCTTGTACCATCCCAAGGACAAGCGCTAGAAGGAATACAGACCACCCGCTCGCGCCCGCTCACCCCGCCGGAGATCATCGATGCAACGCCTACAATGGGGCGCCGTCCTCTTCGTAGTTTGGCTCGGCTTGACGAGCTCGCTGCACCCGCAGGAGCTGTTGGCCGGTGCCCTGATCTCCGCGGGGGTGGTCTGGCTCGCGATCCCGCCGCGACCTGGCGATGCGGCGCGGCGGCCCTGGCGTCTTGGCGCTGCGCTCGCTTATCTGCCGGTGTTCCTCAAGAACCTAATCCTCGCAAACATCGACGTCGCTGCGCGCGTCCTCAACCCAAAGCTCCCCATCAACCCCGGCATCGTGCGGGTAACGACCGCCCTGACCGCACCGCACCAGCGCCTGATCCTCGCCAACAGCATCACACTCACGCCGGGTACCGTCACCCTGGAGCTCGACGGCCCGAATATGTACGTCCACTGGCTCGACGTGCAGAGCACCGACCCTGATACCGCGAGCGAGCTTATCAAGGGCGAGATGGAGCGGGCCATCGCGCGAATCTGAGCCCAACCCTGGGGCGCCTCACCCCAGGCCCTCTCCTGGAGGGCGAGGGAGCGAACATGCTGCGCAAATTTCGTAGTAACCGCTAGCTACGGCGGCTTCGCCGGGTCGCAAGGCTCACGACACGGCCGCGCACCTTCAGCGCAGTAGGGGTTGCCAGCGCGCGGCAATACAAGTACATCAGCGCATGGCGGGGTCGGATCGCCCCGTTACAATTGCGCTCATCACCGGAGTTGCCCTGAATCAGCGTATGGCAGCCAAGCCGAGGTCAAAGGGCCAGCCGGCGGTTGGGAGTGCGGGCGAGGCATCGTTGAGCGTTGCGGGTGAGCTCTGGCTCAGCGTCAACGACATCGCCTTCCTTGGCGAGGAGCGCATCGCGCTGTTGGAGCAGATCGGTGAGCGCGGCTCGATCACCCAGGCCGCCAAGGCGCTGAAGATCAGCTATAAGGCCGCTTGGGACGCCGTGGATGCGATCAACAATCTGGCGCCGGCCCCGGTCGTGGCGACCGCGACCGGAGGCCGCGGCGGCGGCGGGGCACGCCTGACCGAGGAGGGCCGGCGGCTGATCTCGGCGTATCGCACGATAACCAGGGAGTATCAGCGCTTCCTGACCGGCGTCAATGCCGCGATGGGCGATCAAGGTGCCACCCTGGATCTGCTGCGCCGGCTGTCGCTGCGTACCAGTGCCCGCAACCAGTTCCTCGGCCGGATCGTCGCTGTGACCGCCCGCACCGTCGATGCCGAGGTCCAGATCGAGATCCAGGGCGGCCAGCGAGTCCTGGCCGGGGTCACCAACGAGAGCGTCGAGCTGTTGGGGCTGCGGCCGGGGCGGAACGTCTGGGCCCTGGTCAAGGCCGTCGCCGTCGACATCGCGCGCGAGTCGGACCTGAGCGCTGCCGCGGCGCAGAATGTCCTTTGCGGCATCGTGACGCAGATCAACCGCAGCGACGGGCCGGCCGAGGTGGTTGTGGCGCTGGCCGCCGGCATCACGGTGCGTGGCGTTGTTAAGACCGCGTCGCTCGAGCGGCTCGGCATCACCGAGCAGGCACCGGTATGCGCCGTCTTCTCGCCCTCGAGCGTCATCGTTGGGGTCGACGGCTGAGTTTGGGGCGGCGATGGTCTCATGGCTGTGCGTCGGTTGGCGTTGCGCACCGCGCAGTCACGGCCGCGGCTCAGCCCCCGATCCGCTTGCGCCGGGCAAAACTCACATTGTCGGGCAGGATGTCGTGTTTCCGCCCGTTAGCGTGCTCCCAGGGATTGGAAGAATTAACTATAAACGTCTGCAATTATTAATAAATTATTATATGGCATCAATTCCGCTAGAAAAATAGCGATACCGTCGTCGGGTTGCCTTGCCGATGCGATGCCTGGGGCGGGGATTCGGAGGCCGGACTGTCGTCGGTGGGGGTGGGCGGGGCGTTTGCGATGCGCCGATCCGCTGTGACTGCGGTCTCAGGCGGTTAACGATGTTTCGGGAGGCAGAGGGGTGACATGGCGGCGCTTGAGCGGAGGATGGGGCGGCGCTCTGGTGAGCAACGCTGCTGCATCTACGGCAGATCGGCCAAAGGCCGGCACCGCACCGGCGCCACGGAACCGTGCTGTCCACATTGGCAGGCGCACCTGCCGTGCTACTGGCAGGCTCGAGTCGTCGCGCCTCAGTCGTTCCGCGTGCACCGCGAGCTCGAGATGCCCGCGCGGCGCATCTTTGGCTTCGATGCCTCGCTCGTTATCTGTTTCTACGCGTACGACTACCGGCTGATCGAGCCGCGCCTCGATGATGACACAGGGCTGTATCCGGCATTGGTCTACGGAGAGTCGCTGAGCAGCTGGCGGCTGCTGGACGGGCGTTGGCTTGTGCACCGCCGCCTGGAGCCTTTCGGAGAAGACGACGAGGTGGCCGAGGGCTTGGGCATCGAACGCGCTTGTCCTCGCTGAGCGTCGGTCGACGCGGTGTACCGCCAGGACTACGCCAAGCAAATCGAGCCCGCGCCAGTGCGTCCGCGGTTCTTATCTCGGAGGCGCGATCATCATGATACGTTCAGACGTTCAGAACAGATTTCGGCACAGTGTGCCGGGGAGAGGGATCGGTGCAGCGCGGGGTTGCCTGCTGAGCACCGTCGCACGCCCGGTGACTATGGGGTCCTGCTAGCCTGCGCACGCGACCCGGCTGGGCCCTTGACGATCGCCTTCGCGGGCGCCATTGGGCGTGCCCTGGCGGCAGGTCAGCGCCCATTGATCCGAGGGCTGCCCGAGGCCGATTTCCGCCGCCTGCTGCAGCGCTGTTTCCCCGGGGCCAAGCTCGATAACGGGACCAATATAACGCAAGGCGCAGCGGCGCGGATCAGCTCCCCGCCAGGATCTGCGCGAGTTGTCCGTCGCTCGGCTCGACGCCGAGGAAGAGCTTGTAGAAGGCTCGCGTCTCGGCCTCGCGATCCCAGGGGAAGCGCTCCGGATAGAACCGCTTGGCGAGCCACTGGATCGCCAGCGCGCGCATGAAGGACGGCGGCCGACCCATCCGATTGAACGGCGTGGTGGGCACCTGGTAGAAGCGCCTCTCGCGCATCGCGCGCAGCTCGGCCCAGGCCGGGTCCAGCACGTAGACGAGCGTCATGGTCGGCGGGGTCGTCGTGAGGACCTTGTCGATCTGGTTGGGCACGGCGACGCTGCGGCCCTTCATGTCGATCAGCTCGCGCGCCTAGGCCGAAGCGGCCAGCACCAGGAGGCCGCCCAACAAATAGATCTGTCACCTTTTCTCTGCCCATCTACCTCACGCCCCAGCGCGACGCTATGCTTCCGAGAACACCACCGAATATGCCTTTGCCGATGTGCGCCGATCGCTCGCCAAGCACCTCGCCGAAGAGGGTTTCGGTATCGATTGCGCCGAACCCGGCAAACCCCATCGAAATTCTCTCATCTCACAGGTCATGCGGCTCGTGGCATGAGCGAAACGGTCAAACTTCAGCTTTTCTATTAACTATTAACAAATAGATCTGTCACCTTTTCTGCATTTGCACGTCTAGTTGCGACTTGCGTTATATACGAGGAGACATAGAGCTTCGCTGGACAGGATTCTGACTTCTGTCCCGCGCTGGTCGTGCCTGCTCGGCGACGTGCCCGGTGGTCGATGTCGAATCGCCCGCCATCCCGGTGCCGACGCCTTGTCGGTGGCGTCTTCGATAAATCATCATCCGGAGTCTCGACCTATGCGCCCGATCCTCAGCTCAACCTTTTCCCTTGCCCTCGCCTGTACGGCGGCCATCGTCCAGGCCGACGAGGCCCAGATCGCCGTGGCGGCGAACTTCACCGCGCCGATGAAGGAGATCATCGCCGCCTTCGAAACAGAGACCGGTCACGAGATCAAGGCCTCGTACGGGTCCACGGGTAAGCTCTACGCTCAGATCAAGAACGGCGCACCCTTCGAGGCGCTGCTGGCGGCGGACCGGAAGCGCCCTGAACTGCTCGAGGAAGAAGGGGTCGGCGTGCCCGGGTCTCGCTTCACCTATGCCATCGGCACCCTGGTGCTCTGGTCCGCCGATGCCGCTAAGGTCGAGGACGGCCCGGCGCTGTTGGAATCCGGTGACTTCAACAAGCTCTCGATCGCCAACCCGAAGCTCGCGCCCTACGGCGAGGCGGCGATGGAGACGCTCGGGGCGCTGGGACTGAGAGAGGCCGTCGGGCCCAAGCTGGTGATGGGCGAGAACATCGCCCAGACCTACCAATTCGTCGATACCCGCAATGCCGACATCGGCTTCGTCGCCCTGTCGCAGGTCATGCAGGGGGGGCAGATCACCAAGGGCTCCGGCTGGGTCGTGCCCGGTGACATGCATGCGCCGATCCGCCAGGATGCGGTGATGCTGAAGAGCGGTGCAGACAACCCGGCGGTGAACGCCGTGATGACCTACCTCAAGGGTGACAAGGCCCGCGGGATCATCCACAGCTTCGGCTATGAGACGGAGTAGATTTCTCCACGCGCTCCAGCCCGATCCGCCGCTCGGCGATCGGGCCTCTTCTTCTCCCCGATCAGGGAAGAATCACCCATGGTTCTCTCCGCGACCGACATCGATGCGATCCTATTGACGTTGCGCCTGGCGAGCGTGACGACCTTGATCCTGTTCATCATCGGCACGCCGATCGCGTGGTGGCTCTCGCGCACGCGCTCGCGCTGGAAAGGACCCATTGGGGCCGTCGTCGCCTTGCCACTCGTGCTGCCACCCTCCGTGCTCGGCTTCTATCTCTTGGTCGCGATGGGGCCAAACGGCCCGGTCGGACAGCTGACGCAGTCGCTCGGCCTGGGGCTTCTGCCCTTCACCTTCTGGGGTCTGGTGGTCGGCTCGGTCTTCTACTCGCTGCCCTTCATGGTGCAGCCGGTGCAGAACGCCTTCGAGGCGATCGGGCGGCGCCCGCTCGAGGTCGCGGCGACGCTGCGCGCCTCGCCGCTCGACCGCTTCTTCACCGTCGCCCTGCCGCTGGCCCTGCCCGGATTCGTGACCGCCGGCATCCTGACCTTCGCCCACACGGTCGGGGAGTTCGGCGTGGTGCTGATGATCGGCGGCAACATCCCTGGCGTGACCCGGGTCGCCTCGGTGCAGATCTACGACTACGTCGAGGCCCTGGAGTATGGCGATGCCCATCGGCTCGCCGCGATCCTGCTGGTGTTCTCGTTCCTCGTGCTGCTGATCCTCTACTCGTGGCGGCCGCATCCGAGGTCGACCTGATCCGATGAGCGATCCCGCCGCGATTGATGTGCGCTTCCGGGTGAACTGGCCCGGCTTCACGCTCGATGTGGACGAGGCGCTGCCGGCACGCGGCGTGACCGCGTTCTTTGGGCACTCCGGCTCCGGCAAGACGACACTGCTGCGTTGCATCGCTGGACTCGAGCACGCCCCCCACGGCCGGCTCTCATTCCAGGGCGAGGTCTGGCAGGACGCCCAGACCTGGGTGCCGACGCACCGCCGCCCGCTCGGCTATGTCTTCCAGGAGGCGAGCCTCTTTGCGCACCTGACGGTGATGCGGAATCTCCGTTACGGTCAGCGCCGCAGCGGCCGCCGCGAGGGGCGAGAGCTCGCCTTCAGCCTGGACCAGGCCGTCGAGCTGCTCGGCATCGGCCACCTGCTCGAGCGCAAGCCGGGGAGCCTGTCCGGCGGCGAGCGTCAGCGGGTCGCCATCGCCCGCGCGTTGGCCGTCAACCCGCGTGTGCTCCTGATGGACGAGCCCCTGGCCTCGCTCGACCTCCAGCGCAAGCAGGAGATCCTGCCCTACCTGGAGCGGCTGCACGACGAGCTGGAAATCCCTGTGCTCTACGTCAGCCACGCCCCGGACGAGGTAGCGCGGCTCGCCGATCACCTGGTTGTGATGGAGGGCGGGCGGGTCCTGGCGAGCGGCTTGCTCAACGAGACCCTGACGCGCCTGGACCTGCCGATCCGTCTCGGCGAAGACGCCGGCGTCGTGCTCGAGGGCCAGGTCGCCGAGCGGGATGCGCGCTGGCACCTGCTGCGGGTCGCGTGCGGCGGGGCGAGCCTGTGGGTACGCGACACCGGCATCGCCCCCGGTCAGCAGGTGCGAGTGCGGATCCTGGCGCGTGACGTGAGCATCGTCGCCGAGCCGATGACAGGCACCAGCATCCTCAATACGCTGTCGGCCCGCGTCCTGTCCCTCGGAGACGACAGCCATCCGGCGCTGACGCTCGTCAAGCTCGAGGTCGACGATTCGCCCATCCTCGCGCGCGTCACCCGCCGCTCTGCCGCGCAGCTCGGACTCGCGCCTGGACGCTCGGTCTTCATCCAGATCAAGGCGGTGGCCGTGCTGTAAGGCGAGACGCGATTCCAGCCCCCACCGCGCTGGCATCCGGCTGCGCTGGCGTGCGCGGAGCACCGCGCTCGGCGGCGACAGCTAGCAGATCCGGCGGGATCCGCAGGGTCTCGGCCAACGCCTGGCCCCTGGCTGTGATCGGAAATGCGAAGCGGCTCGCAGACGCCGTCTGCAGCCCGGCCGACCATACACCCTCGCTGGTCGCCTCAGACCGGCCTTCCCCCGACCTGCAACCTCCACTCTTCTGGCCGATCGGCGAGGGTTTGCGAATGCCGTCGCCGCGCTCCTAGCTGGGCGCCGACGTCGACATCGAGGAGCTCTCTTCGACGGTCTTCGAGCTGCACGGCAGCTCGGTGAAGATCAACGAGGTCGTCTCGCTCATCAATGAGATCTCCAAACAGACCAACCTCCTGGCGCTCAACGCCACGATCGAGGCGGCGAGGGCCGGTGAGGCAGGACGCGGTTTCGCGGTCGTGGCCGACGAGGTGCGCAAGCTGGCAGAAAAGGTCCGTGACGCAACCGGGGTCATCAGCGAAAGCACGCGAGCAATGATCGACCTCGTCGCTGACACCTCCGGGAAGGCGCAGAGGATCGTGTCAGAGGTGGCGCGGGCCGGTGACTACGTTGATACATCGGCGGCCGACCTGACGGCGATGGTCAGCGACTTCAAGCAGACGGCCAATCAGTTGACGGCGATCTCGGGGTCGATTGCGAATCTTCGCGCAAGCAACGCAGCCATCCATCAGGAGGTCGAAGAGATACACGATAAGAACGGCTACGCACCGGCACACAATAGCGCCTTTTCCCACGCGCCCACCGGCGATCCTGCCATCGACCTCGCCAGATGCCGTCACAAGAGGATCTTCAACGATCCTGTCGGTCTGAAATTGGCGAGGAACCAGAAGCCCTCGCTGTTTCAGACCTACGTGCGCGACACGGGCGAGATCCTCAATGACCTCTCTATGCCAATCACGATCAACGGGCGCCACTGGGGCGCCGTGCGCATCGGCTTCAAGATGGACCTCGTGCTCGGTTCGCAGCCAGGCGGGGCCCGGTCGCGCCCGTCGAACGGGTAGTCGGTCGGCGACCACGCCGGCTCAGTTCTTGGATTTGTCGACCAGCCGGGAGGCCTTGATCCAGGGCATCATCTCGCGCAGGCGCGCGCCGACGGTCTCGATCGGGTGCTCGGAGCCGAGGCGGCGCAAGGCCTTCATCGTCGGCGCTCCGGCCTGATTCTCGAGGATGAATTCGCGTGCGAAGGCACCGGATTGGATCTCGGCGAGGATGCGCTTCATCTCGGCCTTGGTCTCGTCATTGACGATGCGCGGACCACGTGTCATGTCGCCATACTCGGCCGTATTCGAGATCGAGTAGCGCATGTTGGCGATGCCGCCCTCGTAGATCAGATCGACGATCAACTTGACCTCGTGCAGGCACTCGAAATACGCCATCTCGGGGGCATAACCGGCCTCGACGAGCGTCTCGAAGCCGCTCTGGATCAGGGCGGTCAGGCCACCGCAGAGGACCACCTGCTCGCCGAACAGGTCGGTCTCGCACTCCTCGCGGAAGCTTGTCTCGATGATGCCCGCGCGCCCGCCGCCGTTCGCCGAGGCATAGGCCAAGGCGAGATCGCGGGCCTGCCCGGTGGCGTCCTGAAAGACCGCGATCAGGGTCGGCACGCCGCCGCCCTGCGTGTAGGTCGAGCGCACCAGGTGCCCGGGGCCCTTGGGGGCGATCATGATGACGTCGAGGTCCTCGCGCGGCTCGATCTGTCCGAAGTGGATATTGAAGCCATGGGCGAAGGCGAGCGCGGCGCCACCCTTGATGTGCGGCGCGATCTGCTCGCGATAGAGGCGCGCCTGGTGCTCGTCGGGGGCCAAGACCATCACGACATCGGCGCCGGCCACCGCCTCTTCGATCGGGCGGGTCTCCAGGCCGGCAGCCGTCGCCTTCGCGGCCGAGGCCGAGCCGGGGCGCAGCCCGACCGTGACCGAGACACCGGAGTCCTTCAGGTTGTTGGCATGGGCATGGCCTTGAGAGCCATAGCCGATGATGGTGACCTGCTTGCCCCGGATCAGGGACAGATCGGCGTCTTTATCGTAGTACACGTTGATGGTCATGCGTGGGGTCCTGAAGTCGAGATCAGTAGGAATTTCGCCCGATGCCAGACGAATGGGATGAAGCTGGATGAGGGCCAGCGCGGCGCGCCCGCCTCCTCGCCGTGATCGCACCGGGACGCGGGCAGCAGCCTGAACGCGGCTACAGGGTCAGGCCCTTCTCGCCACGTGAGATGCCGGTCGGACCGGAGCGGACGACCTCGATGACGCGACCCTCGGGCACGGCCTCGACGAAGGCGTCGAGCTTCCTCGAAGCCCCCGTCAGCTCGATTACGTAGCTGGTATCGGTGACATCGATAATCTTGGCGCGGAAGATGTCGACGAGGCGCTTCAGCTCCTCGCGGTCGGCGCCCTGCGCCCGGACCTTGATCATCATCATCTCGCGCTCGATATGAGCGCCCTCGGTGAGATCGAGGAGCTTGACGACATCGATGAGCTTGTTCAGCTGCTTCTTGATCTGCTCGACGATCTCGTCGCTGCCGGTCGTGACCAAGGTCATCCGCGACAGCGTCGGATCCTCGGTCGGGGCCACGGACAGAGACTCGATGTTGTAGCCTCGCGCCGAGAACAGCCCGGCGACCCGCGACAGCGCACCGGCCTCGTTCTCCAACAGCACCGCGATGATGTGTCTCATATCAAGCCAGCTCCCGCTCCGGTGACAGGTGCATCTCGTGCTGCCCTTTGCCTTGGGCGATCATCGGATAGACATTCTCGGTCGGATCGACGACCACATCGAGGAAGACCAGCCGATCGCGCATTGCGAATGCCTCGCGCATCGCCGCCTCGAGATGGCTGGGCTGATCGACGCGCATCCCGACATGACCGAAGCTTTCGGCAAGCTTGACGAAATCCGGCAGGGCGTCGACGTAGGAGTGCGAGTAACGCCCTTCATAGAAGAGCTCCTGCCACTGCCGCACCATCCCCATGTAGCCGTTGTTGAGCAGGACGATCTTGATGGGCAGCGCGTACTGCTTGCAGGTCGCGAGCTCCTGGATGCACATGAGGATGCTCGCCTCGCCCGAGATGCAGGCCACCGTCGCGTCAGGGAAGGCGAGCTGCACACCCATCGCCGCCGGCAGGCCAAAGCCCATCGTGCCGAGGCCGCCAGAGTTGATCCAGCGCCGTGGTTTGTCGAAGGGATAGAACTGCGCCGCAAACATCTGGTGCTGGCCGACATCTGACGTCAGATACAGGTCGCCATTGGTGACCTTGTACAGGGTCTCGACGGCGAATTGGGGCTTGATGCGGTCGCTGGCGCGGTCGTAGCCCAGGCAATTGAGGCCGCGCCAGACTTCGATCTGTCGCCACCAGTCGGCCAATGTCTCCGCCGGTGGACCGCCGCCCATCTCCTGCAGCACCCGCACGGTATCACGGAGCACGCCGGCCACCTGGCCAACGATCGGGATGTCCACGCGGACGGTCTTCGAGATCGATGAGGGATCGACATCGATATGGATGATCTTGGCGTGCGGGCAGAAGTGCTCGATCTTGCCCGTGACCCGGTCGTCAAAGCGCGCGCCGATCGCGATCAGCGTATCGCACTCGTGCATGGCCATATTGGCCTCATAGGTCCCATGCATGCCCAGCATGCCGAGGAACTGTCGATCGGTCATCGGATAGGCGCCGAGACCCATCAGCGTGCTCGTAATCGGGAAGCTGGTCGCGCGCACAAGCTCGGTCAGCTCGGCCGAGGCCTCGCCGAGCACGACCCCGCCGCCGGTGTAGATCACCGGGCGCTTGGCGCCGCGCATCGCCTCGACGGCGCGCTTGATCTGGCCGAGGTGTCCCTTCTCGACCGGGTTGTACGAGCGCATCTTGATGGTGCCCGGGTATTCGTAGGGGACACGGATATTCGGGTCGGTGACATCCTTCGGGATATCGACGACGACAGGTCCTGGGCGTCCTGAGGTGGCAATGTAGAAGGCCTTGCGGATGACGGTCCCAAGGTCGCGGACGTTCTTCACGAGGAAGTTGTGCTTCACGCATGGACGCGTGATACCGACGGTGTCCACCTCCTGGAAGGCATCGCTACCGATCACAGGCGTTGGCACCTGGCCTGTGAGTATGACCACCGGGATGGAATCCATGTGAGCCGTCGCGATGCCCGTCACCGCGTTCGTCGCGCCGGGGCCGGACGTCACTAACGCGACCCCGCACTTACCCGTGGCCCGGGCGTAGCCGTCGGCGGCGTGGGTCGCCCCCTGCTCATGCCGCACCAGGATGTGGCGGATCTTATCCTGTTTGAACAGGGCATCGTAGATATGCAGCACGGCACCGCCGGGATAGCCGAAAACGAGCTCCACGCCCTCGTCGAGGAGCGCCTGCACGACGATCTCGCCACCACTCAATTCCACCGCCGCGACCTCCCGTCCGTGCGGTCTCGCGGGGAGCCACCTCCACCGACAACGCCGGACATGACGAAAATATCGGAAAAAGAAAAGAACCTTACAACCCACGTCGCGCGGCGGTCAAGATTGTCGATTGGTGTCGAGCATGACCGGCCGTGACGGCCCGAAAATGATGATCGCCGGCGGTTATGGCTGCGCGAGCTTTCGCGAGAATCAATAGCCGTCTACGATGTGTCCTCCAGGCACGCCACTGAGCTGACACCAGGAAACGGTTCCGGCGTGACCGGGCGTGGCGGTGGGTTGGCCCCGCGCCGGCGATGTCGACCCCCGGGCCGAGCCCAACAGGGATCCAGCTGACAGCTCGCCGGGCCGTTCGGCGACGCGCCCCAGTGGACTTGTCGTATCGACTGGAGGAATCCCATGGCGAGCCAAGATCGCGCCGTTCTCATCACCGGCTGCTCGAGCGGCATCGGCTATGCGTGTGCCCACGGCCTCGTCAGGCGTGGGTTTCAGATCATCGCCTCGGCGCGCAAGGCGGACGATGTCGAGCGCCTCCGCGGGGAAGGGTTGGCCTGTGTCCGCCTGGATCTGGATGACCCGCAGAGTATCCGCGAGGCCGTTGGCGCGACGCTGGACCTGACCGGAGGCCGGCTCTACGGCCTCTTCAACAACGCGGCTTACGGCCAGGCCGGCGCGATCGAAGACCTGCCGACGGAGGCCCTGCGCGCCCAGTTCGAGACCAACCTGTTCGGCTGCCAGGACCTGATCCGGCAGGTGCTCCCGATGATGCGTCAACAAGGCCGCGGGCGCATCGTGCAGAACAGCTCGGTGCTCGGCTTCGTCGGCCTCGCTTACCGCGGCGCCTACGTGGCCAGCAAGTTCGCGCTGGAAGGGCTCACCGATACGCTGCGCCTCGAGCTGCGCGGCACGGGCATCGCCGTCTCCTTGATCGAGCCCGGTCCGATACGGAGCCACTTTCGCGCGAACAGCTACAAGGCCTGGTGCCGCTATATCGATCCGGAGCACAGCCCGCATCGCGAGACCTATCGCGCCTTCGAGGAGCGCCTGCGCAAGGAGGGGGCGGTGCAACGCTTCACGCTCGGGCCGGAGGCCGTCCTAAAGCGGCTCATTCAGGCCTTGGAGAGTCCCCGCCCAAAGCCGCGCTATTACGTCACGCTGCCGACCCATCTGCTGGGCGCACTGCGACGCGTGCTCCCGACCCGTGCGATGGACTGGCTGCTGGCCAGGATCTGACGATCATGGGGCGAGCCGAGCCACCCCGGACGATGAAATGTCGCCTCGCCCCTG
>CAZOWL010000043.1:0-34036 GCA_964583605.1 uncultured Chromatiaceae bacterium
GAGGCGGCATTTCATCATCTGGGGTGGCTCGCCTCGTCCCATGATCGTTAGCGCCCAAGCCCCACGTAACCTTCATCGACGGATCTTACTGATGTCCGGGAGTCCGTGTATCGATCGCATTAGCCCGGCACGGTAGATCGACGGGGGGCTGTCATGTCAAATCGAGAGGTGGTGAGATGAAGTACTCAGTGTTTGCGCTTGCTGGGATATTGGTCGCCGCGCCTGCCTTCGCGTGGCGCGACGTGACGGCGGAGGAGAGGGCTTCGATCGAGCAGGCCCTCGCGGCCCAGGGCTGCTCCGGCGGTGTCATGAATTTCGATGATGACACGAATTCGTTCGAGGTTCATGAGGCCCGCTGTGACGGCAGAGACATGTCGATCTATCTCAATCCCTCGTTCCAGATCGTGAGGATAACGCGAGACTGATAGCGCGCGGGCCGCTGACTCCGTTACCAGACCGGGTCACGCGGCCCGTCAGACAGGGCACGCACGCAGTTTGGTGTCGGAGCGATCCTTCGGCTTAGAAGAAACCCGACACCTTTGTGCCAAATCGGCTGTGGAGAAATCCGATGCAAGCAGTACTGCGTCAACGTGTGGCCGAGCTCGTCGCGAATGGCTGGGAGCCGACGACGACAACGGACACGACGGCGTCGTTGGTCGGCCGCCGGCCCTTCGCCTGGTGGTTGTTCTTGATCATCCTGTTCCTGTTCCCGCTGTTCGGCGGCCTTCTGTACCTCATCTTCTGGCTCGCCACCTCCAAGGCGACCGTCTTCCTTCACGTGCAAGGAGACGATCTCGTGGTCGCTGGAGACAAATGGCTGATCCAGCTGCAAGAGGCCCGGAGAGAGGCCTATGTGGAGCGGCAGCGCCAGATCAAGGAGAAGGGATTCCTGCGCGTGATGTGGCCGCAGCTTGTGGTTTCGCTCCTGCTGATTGCTCTTTGGATCTATCTGCTGAAAACGTATCTATGATGAAACGCCTATTTGTATCTGTCCTCTGCGCCCTGGCTATCGCGGGCTGCACGACGACATCCCAGACTCAATGGAGCCCGACCGTCGACACCTACGGTAACTCCCGTGCCCAGTACCTGACGCGTGACACCGAGGAGTGCCGAGCCCTCGCCATGCAGGCCTCGGGCCCGACGAATCAGCAAGCTGCGCAAGCCGCCGTCATGCAGGGGCTGCTCGGTGCCGCTGCCGGGGCAGCGGTGGGCGCCGTCGTCAACCGCGACAACTGGCGCGGCGCTCGCCGCGGTGCGGCAGTCGGTGGCGCCGTCGGCGCGATAGCGGGCGGCATGCGCACCGCCAACGAGAGCGACGCCGAATTTCGTCGGACGTTCAGCAACTGCATGCGCCGACGCGGTCATAACGTGCTCAACTGAGCGGGGGTCGTGTGATGAATCGAATGATTTCTAGCGGAATAGGCATTGCGATGGCCTTGATTTTATCTGGGGCCCATACGGCGGTATCCGCTCAGAACGATACCAGCGTCGAATCGGCGCTCCAGGACACCCTGGAGGCCCATCTGTCGGCGTACAACGCGGAGGATGCGGTGGCGGCCCTGGCCCCGGGGCACACCAAGTCTCCCGTTTTCGACTCGATGAGCGACGCCCTCCCCAGCCAGCTGGCTGGCCTCGACGCGCGCACGGATATCGAGCGCTTCCGTTTTATCGGTCACGACGACGAATTCGCTGTCGCCCGAGTGCGATATCGCACGGTCGACAACACCGGGGCGGCGTTTATGGATCAAGTGCGCGACGCGATCGTCCTGTTCCACCAAGAGAACGGCGAATGGAAGCTCTGGAGCGAGCTCAATCTCGGGGTGATGCTCGAGTGATGGCCGTGGCGGACAAGGCAACCGCGAACCAGGATCGCGCCGCGTCTCGTTTAGGACGACTTCTTCCTGCGATTCAGTAATCGGGACAAGGCAAACATAGCCCTCATGGCAACCGCGTGGATTTGCCGACCCGGATACCGTGGCACGGCACGCGGCAGCAGGGCGCAACGTCTTGCATGCCAGCTCGACCGATACCGACTTCTGGCATCGGCTGCACCTTGGCGACGGCCACCTGAAGCTGGTGCTTCTGGCGATGCCGCAGCTCTCGGAGAACCTGTTCGCGGCCGAGCATCTGGCCAAGGAGGGCTTTGGGGGCACCATCGGCGCCATCGCCAAGTTCCCCGACGACGAGGCCGCGCTGCGCGCGGCCGGCGTCCATCAAGTGTTCAATCTCTACGCCGAGGCGGGTGCCGGCCTGGCCGAGCATATCTGCGGGACGAGCGGCTCGAAGATCGACACGCGCCGCGCCGATTGATTCTGCAAGGCGCCCGTGTCACGGTTACAGGTGAGTTTGCCGGCGGCGAATTCGACGCCTCGTCGGTCGTCGACGCACCGCCGGCCGGCCGGCCGTTAGGCGAGCGAAACCCTCGGATCGGCCTCCCCGGGTCAGCACGAAGTCGCTGCCTGCATGTCCCATCCGTACCCGTCGCCAAATCACGCCTCGCCCAGCAGTTCCTCGATGCAATCCAAGAAGCGGGCGGCCATTTCAATCGCGGCGCGGGCATGTTCAGGCGGAATCTCGGAGTCTGGGCCCGTTTCGTAATCGGCAACCGCTTTCAGGTTGTAAGCCTGAGTGAGAAACGGCGGGAAAGCCTCATCGATGCGCGGCTCATCTCTTGCGAGGCGGTGAAACTCCCTCTGCACTCCTTCGTGGGTCTTGGCGAGCTTTCCGGTGCGCTCGAAGACGAATGCTTGTGCCGCGTGATAGGCCGTGAGATAGGCGCCCCGCCCGGCGTCGTCGGTCAGCTCGAAGCTTAGGCTTAACCGCGCATTCGCGAGACACCTGCCTGCTTTTGCCAGGTGCCCTGCTGTTTCCGGCATCACAGCTCGATGCCCTCCCGGCGCACCTCGTGCATCAAGGGCGTGCGTTCCAGATAGGAGCTCGCCCGATAGGGCATGGCGTGAATGACTGCTCCCGTTTCCGTCGTGATGCGCGAGGCGGCGAGCGCGATCCGGTCTGCCTCGCGCCAACGGTCGTTGCCGGCACCGAGATCTTTCAGGAATACGGCCACGTCGTAATCGGAGTCCTCTCGCGCATCGCCCCGCGCGCGCGATCCGAACAGGACAACGCGCTCGATCCGCGGGCCGTAAAGATCGTAGAGCGCGGCACGGAACTTCGCGAGAATGATAGGGCTTGCGCTCGCCATGGCGGATGTTTAGCACAGAGCGCGTCGAATCGGAAATAGAGCGCCGATCGCCATCCCGTTTGGATGGAATCAAAACCCTCGGGTCAGCGTCCCCGGGTCAGCACGAAGTAGCGCCTGCCCTCGGGCGTCTGCAGAAAGTACAGGCGGCGCCCGTTCGGCAGGCCGGTCCCAGTCAGGCGCAGGAAGAGGTCGTCGAAGAACTCGGGCGTTTCCAGCCCGAAGTTGTGGAAGTTGCGGGTGCGATTCACCGGCGTCGTATCCACGAGCGCCAGGCGTTGATCGTCCGGCTCCAACAATGCGGCGAAGCTCGACGCCACCTCGGCTTGATCCGGGTTGCGCGGATCCAGTGTGCTCTCGCCGAGCCGCCCTGAGCGGTTGATCAGCCGGCTGACGAGCAGCGCGCGGTCGTTGGACGAGACGTAGATGGCTAGATGGCTGGCGAGGGCCTCGATCTCCCGGCGAAAGCGGCTATCGAATTCCTCACGGCCCACATCGGGCGCCGTGAGGACGACGTCCTCGATCTCGGTCTCCCGATCGGCAAAGGACGGATCGGCATACAGTCGGTGAAAGGCATCCACAACGACCTGTGCGCCGAGACTGTTGGCAAGGAGCCAAAGCCGTCGCGGCTGTACCTGCTCTGTCAGCAATGACAGCACCCCGGCCAGCTCGGCTGCCGACTCCGTAGCAACCCGCCGCGCACGGCGGTAGCCGGTCAACGAGCTGCCCTGATCACCCGGCCAGTCGAACAAGAGAACCGGGGTGTCGATGTCCAGCACATGGGCCAGGAAGCTGGTCTTGCGCAGTGCCGACGGGAAGGTCTCGCGAAAGCCGTGCACGACCACCAGCACCGATCGATAAGGCGAGGCCAATACCTGTTCGCGTAGCTCACCCGCAAGAGCCGGGCGGGACAGTGGTCGCAGATCACGGAGCTGAATCTCCTCGTTGACGAGCCAGTCCCGCGGGTTGAGCAGCATGCCGAGCCCGAGCGTCGGCTCAACGGCGATGTCGAAGCTGCCGAATTCCAGACCCGCGCGGCGCTCGGACAAGAACCTGGCATCGAGAAGCGCGCCATCGGCCTGGGGCCGGCGGTTGGAGGCGTAGAAGAATCGCAGCCCATCACCGTCGCCGAGCCGCGCCACCGTCATCCGCCCAAGGCTGAGCGACTCGGCGTGCTCCAGCACAGTGCGCGTGCCGACAAAGTACAAGTACAACCCGAAGCCGAGCGACAGCAGCGCAAAGAGCCCGAGTGCCCAAAGTGCATGGCGAGCAACCCGAGTCATCAGTACCCGCGCGTGACATCGCGAGCGGAGCCCGGCGCGGAGTCCGGAGCGGAGTCCGGCGGCACAGAGGCTGCCGCCCCGCCCGAGATCATGCTTGCCAGCATCAGGCAGGCACAGGTGAGCAGACATCGGCATC
The DNA here is from genome assembly GCA_964583605.1 of uncultured Chromatiaceae bacterium. GTDB lineage: Bacteria > Pseudomonadota > Gammaproteobacteria > Chromatiales > Chromatiaceae > CAZOWL01. Next base: position 4,619 of record CAZOWL010000043.1, read on the forward strand.
TCATGGTCCGATTGCTCCAAGAAGGCCCGCCGGAGAGGCTCGCCACGCGATTGCGCCTTGATGGACGAGCGGCGCCCGGCCCTCAGAACGAGCCAAACAAGGTGCCCAGCACGATCACGGCGACCAGGGCCAGCAACGCGCTGACGATGCAGGCCATCACCATGTCCAGGTAGCTGTCTCGGTGGGTCACGCCGCAGACCGCGAGGAGCGTCACGACGGCACCGTTGTGGGGCAGCATGTCGAGTGTCCCCGCCCCGATCACCGCGACGCGGTGCATCAGCGCCGGATCGATGCCGAGCTCGCCGGCGAGCTGCATGTAGGTGGCGCCGAGCGACTCCAGGGCAATCGACAGACCACCTGACGCGGAGCCCGTCAGTGCCGCCAGCACGTTCGTCGAGACCGCCAGCGACACCAGCGGCCCGCCCTCGATCCCGAGCACCCAGTCGCGCACGAGCTGAAAGGCCGGCAGATCGGCGACCACGGTGCCGAAACCGACCAGACTGGCGACGCTGATCACCGGCAGCACGGAGGCGTTGAGACCGGCATCGATGCTGTCACGCAGGCTGCGCAGGCGCTTGCGGTTCAGTGCAATCAACACCAGGATGGCCACCGCCAGCGCGACGCTGACCGACCAGATGCCGCTGACGGCCGCCGGTGTCGTCGGTCCCCACCGCGGCTCGGTGAGGAATTCGAGATCCAGGGCCGGCAGGACGAGTGCCGTCATCGCCAGATTCACGGCGATGACGACGAACAGCGGCAGCACGGCGATGAAGATTGGCGGGAGATTCTCGGTAATCGCTCCGCGCGGGGCCTCGATCGGGTCGAACTCCGAGGCCACCGTGATGTGCTCGCGCACGCGCGTGTCCGCGGCCGTCTCTGCCATCCGCTGCGTCACGTCCGGATCGCCCAGCACGGACACCAGCGCCGGCTCCGATGAGGCGTCCGGGGCCGCTCCGCCGGTCGTCGCAGCATCAAAGCCCAGACCTCTGCGACGGGCACGCGCCTCGACCAGCGCGAGCCACCAGAGCCCGAAGGCCAGCATGATCAGCGCCGCGATGGCCCCAAGCCCCGGGGCAGCAAAGGGTGTGGTGCCAAAGAAGGGCATAGGAATTGCTTTCTGTACTGCCGGGGAGCCCGGCAACGCGGACATCGTGAAGGTCGAGGTGCCGAGGCCGATGGCCGCCGGCATCAGCCGGCGCGGGATGTTCGCGTCGCGGAACAGGGCCAGGGCCATCGGTGCCAGCACGAAGAAGGCGACAAACAGGCTCACACCGCCATAGGTGACCAGGGCACCGGCGAGCACGACGGCCAGGATCGCACGCCGGGTGCCGAGGCGCGTGCCGACGAAGCGCGCGACCGATTGCACCGAGCCGCTGTCCTCCATCAGCTTGCCGAACAGGGCGCCGAGCAGGAAGATCGGGAAGAATTGGGCAAAAAACCCGGCCGCGCCGCGCATGAATGTCTCGGTCCAGTGCGCGAGCAACGGCTCGCCGGCGAACAGGGCCGCGGCCGGGGTCAGCAGGAGTACGCTCCAGCCGCGGTAGGCGAGCCAGATGAGGAGCGAGAGCCCGAGCAGGATACCGAGCAATCCCATGTCAGTACGCCTCCAATAGGTAGCTGAGATCGTATGACGGGCGGTGCCCGAGGTCCCCCCCCGTGCTTCTCCAAGAAGGTCTCGGCACACTGCCGGCCCTCTCGCTTCAGTTCCTGCAGAAAGGCCCACTCGGCGTTGAGCTTGGATGAGTAGCCGAGCTTGACCATCATCGGGCTCGCGATGCGGTGCATGCGCATCGCCGCCCACAAGGCCCCTTCGGTGTGGCCCGGATCGACCACCTGACGGAGCAGCGCGATCATGCGCAGCTCCTTCAGCAGCGGGGCGTTGAACGAGATCTCGTTGGTCCGATCCAGGATCTCGCGGGCGCTGCGCGGCGTGCCCAGTACCTCAACCGGATTGATCTGCACCAGGATGGTGTCGTCTGCGCCGCACTCGCGCACCAGCGGCGAGATCGTCGGGTTACCCGAGAAGCCGCCGTCCCAGTAGGCCTCGCCGTCAATCTCGATGGCCTGGAACAGGGTCGGTAGGCACGCGGAGGCAAGCAGCGCCTCAGGCGTTGCCTGGTCGTTGCGGAAGATCCGCGGCCGTCCAGTTTGCACATTGGTCGCGGTGATGAAGACCTTGACCGGCGAGGCGGCCAGCCTATCGAAGTCGATCGACTTGGCCAGGATGTCGCGCAGCGCGTGGAAAGCGGTAGGGTTCAGGTCATAAGGCGAGAACAGCCGCGCAGTGAAGTCGAAGGCCCAGAACACCGGCGAGTTGTCCATTGTCCAGCGCCCGAGCAGGACATCGAGTGGGGAGCGGCGCAGCGGGCTCATCAAGGCCGCGTCGGAGACACGTCGCCAGAAGCTGTCCAACGCCTCCCGCGCCCCATCGCTGCCCCCGGCGGCAAAGCCCGCGCTCAGCACTGCAGCATTCATCGCGCCGGCGGAGGTTCCGGAGATGCCGTCGATCCGGATCCATGGCACCTCGAGCAATCGGTCGAGCACACCCCAGGCGAAGGCACCATGGGCACCGCCGCCCTGCAAGGCCAAGTCGACTGGAACAGCCTCGCGCTCGTCGCCCGCGTTTGGGCCCGCGCAGTCATTGTTTGTTTCCATCAGGTGTGTCCTTCAGCTCAGTCTGATCAGGTGGCAGCGGAACAAGGACCGTCTGGGGCAGGCTGACGACAGTCAATGTAGCAGAATATCGTGACGACGAAGCGTGCGCTGGCTCGCTTGCCACTCCAGGTGCTATCGTCCCGCTTCGATGGCCCACCCGATTAGTCCAGCGGTTTTCAGTCCAACGATTTATGGTGCGATCCTGTCGGTGGCTCGGCGTTTGGGCCCCGACCTGACCTTGGGGCTGGGCGTCGGGGTCTTCGCGCAGATCGAAGAGACACGCGCCTTCCCGTTCGTCGCGATCGACTGGCGGATCACCGAGCAGGCGCGCCTCACGAATCCATTTGCGGGCGGACCAGCCGGCCCGGCGGGATTGGAGCTTTCCTACGCCCTCACCTCGGACTGGGAGATCGGCATCGGCGGCGCCTACCGATCCTTTCGCCACCGCCTCGATCGTGATGGACCGGTTCCGGATGGGATCGGCGAGCATCGTTTCGTGCCTGTCTACCTGCGTCTCGGTCGCGACCTGTCTCCCCACCTGCATCTGAGCCTCTATGCCGGGGCCGCGCTCGGCAGCGAGCTGCGCGTCGAGAATGATGACGGTGACCGGCTCTACGATGACGACCAGGATCCGACCGCGACACTAGGATTATCGCTCAGGGGCCGGTTCTAAGGCGCCCAGCGCAGCTGACCCCTGCGGCCGCGGGGACCCAGTTGCATGACATCGCGCGAACCGGATCCCCGCGATCCGTCAAAAGGCGTTGAGGAAATAGGGAATCAACATCGCGTTCACCAGATCGATGAAAAAGGCCGAGACCAGCGGCACGATGATGAAGGCGCGGTGCGATGGGCCGAAGCGGTTCGTGACGGCGGCCATGTTGGCCATCGCGGTCGGTGTTGAGCCGAGGGTCACACCACCGAAGCCGGCGGCCACGACGGCGGCATCATAGCTGCGGCCCATGAGTGGGAAGAGGACGAAGATGGTGACGGCAACGGCTAACGCGAATTGGGCGGCGAGGATGGCAAAGATCGGACCGGCCAGGTCGATAAGGGTCCAGAGCTGCATGCTCATCAGCGACATGGCCAGAAAGGTGCCGAGCGAGACGTCGGCGATCAAGGCGACCGCAGGGCTTCGCGTCGGCCATGGCTGGCCGGTCAAGGTCGGGATGTTTCTCGGAACCAGGTTCGTGATCAGGATGCCGGCGAACAGACAGGTCACGAACAGCGGCAGCTTGAGGCCGGCCTCGGCGATCGCCTCATTGAGCAGGTAACCGACGATGATGCAGACATGGATGGCCAGCAGTGCCCCGAGGAAGTCCAGGTGGTCGATGCCGGCCTTTCGCTGAGCAGCCGACAGCCCGACATCCTGCACCTCCTCGACAGCTTGTGGCGCCGGGGCCAGTTGGTAGCGGTTGATCAGGAACTTCGCAATCGGCCCACCCATCAGGCTAGCGAGGATCAGGCCGAAGGTCGCGCTCGCGATGCCGATCTCCATGGCGTTGGCGATGCCGAAATTTTCGGCGATCGACGGTGCCCACGCGATTGTTGTGCCGTGGCCGCCGATCAGCGACACGGTGCCGCCGACCACACCCACCGCCGACGGCAGGTCGAAGAGGCTGGCTACGCCAATGCCAGTCAGGTTCTGGGCGAACATGAAGCCGATCGTGATCGCCAGCAGGATCACCAGCGGCAGGCCGCCGGCCAGCAGGTCACGGGCGTTGGCATTGATGCCGATCGTCGTGAAGAAATAGACGAGCAGGACGTCGCGCGCCCGCAGCTCAAACTCGAGTGCATAGCCTGAGGAGATGTAGAGGAGCGCGAACAGGATCGAGAACAGCAGCCCACCAGTGACCGGCTCCGGGATGCTGAGCTCCCTGAGGAAGCCGATCTTCTCGTTCAGACGCTTCCCGACAAACAGCACGATGATGCCAATGGTCACCGCGAGGAAAGAATCGATCCTGAGAAGGCCTTCTTGCAGCTCCATGAGAACCCTCGTAGCTCGTTGTGGGGGAGACCTCGATCCTCGCGACTCGGCTATCTTACCAGTGTCTCCTCGCCTTCCGCGGACCGATGTGCGTTGACACGAAAGGGTGACGACGCCTGCGGCTAGCGACCATGGGGCGAGCCGAGCCACCCCGGATGCTGAAATGCCGCCTTGCCCCTAATCGTTCCCTCACCCCAACCCTCTCCCAGAGGGCGAGGGAGCAAACGTGCTGCGCGAGCTTCATAGTAAGGTGCTACGCTTCCGCGCGGCGCCCCGGCCTGCGGCGGCGCCAGTATCTGCCAATTTTTAGCCGAGGAGAGTCACATGAGCGATTTGGTCGTTGTTTCTTTCCCTGATCAGGAGCTCGCCTTTGAGCTCCGCGCCAAGCTCGCCAAGATGCAGAAGGGCTATCTGATCGACATGGGGGATGTGGTCGTTGTCACCAAGGATGACGCCGGCAAGGTGAAGCTCCACCAAGCCCAAAACCTCACCGCGGCCGGCGCTGTCGGTGGCGGCTTCTGGGGCATGCTGATCGGCATGCTCTTTTTGAACCCGCTGCTCGGCGCGGCTGTCGGGGCTGGCGCTGGGGCCATTTCGGGCAGTCTCACCGATGTGGGCGTCAACGATAACTTCATGAAAGAGCTAGCCCAGAACTTCAAGCCGGGGTGTGCGGCGGTCTTCATCCTCGTGCGCAAGTTCACCGGCGACAAGCTGCTCGAGGGGCTTGAAGAGTTCCGCGGCAAAGGCAAGGTGCTGCAGACGTCGCTGGTGAAAGACCAGGAAGAGACCCTGCGGGAATTCCTGGAGGCGCAACGCTAATCACATCCCTGCGGGCGAACGGGTTAGATCGCGCCTCCCGTCAGTGAAGGTAGGAGGGGGACGGTCACCAGTAACCCCGCAGGCATCGACTGCGGAGCGGATTGCAGCGAGAGCTATGCGACTGGCACCAGCGTCGCCTTGTTCGCCACCCCGGCAAGAGGCTACATGTTCTGGGGGTGGTCTGGCGCCTGCAGCGGGACCGGATCCGGCGTGGTGACAATGACCGCCGCCAAGACCGTGACTGCCAACTTCGTCGTGGAGGAGGACTCCTTCTGCCGGCAATGCCTTCGGAGTCGGGGAGGATGGCCCACGATCTTGGGACGTTAGTGGCTCGCCAATTGATATGCGCCCACTCCGCCAGCGCATGGATGCGCTGGCTGTTTGCGCGCTGGCCAGTGTAAGGACCCTTTTCCTATCGACCAGGATTGGTACACTGCCGCCGGCGATGCCGAGGGTGGCGATCGGCTGCACATCCAGGGTGTCGAGCGGGTCCTGTAGCGGTAGATCGAACAGCTGTTCGGCTTCTGGCACCGCGGCAGCATTGGCGGCCGACAGGACGAACAACAGCAGACCCAACAGCGTCGGCGCGACAAGCTGTCGGTGGGAGCAGGCCTGCGTCTCGATCGTCGCTGGTCGGGCGAATTGCCGGCGGTCGGCGTCAACTCGCGCGGGTCGTCCGGCCGTCGAGCGTGGCTGGAGCGGCTCACCCTGAACCTGATGGACAGTTCTAATACACACGGCGGAACAACCCGCACCCCCCAGCGCTGCGTTTCATGCCCTACAACGGCTGCCGCCGACGAATCAGCGATACCATGAAAATCGCGTAGCACCTTCGCTCCCTCGCCCTCTGGGAGAGGGTTGGGGTGAGGGAACGATCAGGGACGAGGCGGCATTTCATCATCTGGGGTGGCTCGCCTCGTCCCATGATCGTTAGCCCAAGACGACTCAGTCATCCTAATGCAACCGGATTCGTCAACCGCGCGACATGCGCTGGCCGATACACGGAGAAGTCGCACTGGTCCGTAGTGGCGACCTCGGTACACCGCAGCCGTTCCGAGAGAGCCACGAGGGAGGCGTCGGTGAAATCCGCCGGCCGGTTACGATAGCGGTCCATGAACTCCCGAATCCTCGGGAGATCCGGCGCCAGGTCTTCTACCAACCAGCCCGGCTTCTGCAGAAACTCGAGAATAACAGCTGGTGGTCGACCCCACACCAGCGGCCCAATAGATGGGTGACCTCGGTCACGACCGCCGCGTTGGTGATCAATGGCCGCCGGTTCCCTGCGAACCAGGAGCGAGCGGGCGACGCGAACGCATCGTCGCGATCGAACAGCGCATACAGCGGGCCGCTATCGACGAGGACCGGAGCGTTCTGCATAGATGTCGTCCAGGTGCGGCCGGCGACGCGCTGAAACATCGGAAAGTCCGCTGCTGGGTAGCGCATCGAGCCGGTCGCAGAGCCAATCGTAAGCCGTGAGCTCGTTCTGAAAGCGCTCGTAGTAGAGATGCACGGCGCAGCGAAGCACCTCCGACTTGTCCAGCCCCAGCAGCCCCGCGAGCTCCGCCACGCGCTGCTCCTCTTCCTTGCCCCGGAACGTGATCATGGTTGCATCTCCTCGTAAGACAAAACGTCAGACCAGGCGTTGAGAATGGCCTTGTCAACGTCGAGTCCGCTGGCTAGGACATTGAGCCCTTCACGCATCCGAGATGCGCGACCAAGCATCACGTGGTCGGGGCCTGTGACATGATCCAAGTGTGGATGCTACGCCGCACCCAAATCATCGAGCAGGCCGACGGCGGAATTACCCCGGCGAATCGCGCGTCGTCATTCAGAGGTCTTCCGCAGCTTCGATCAGCGTTGCCTGCTTTGGCCGCGACGCCGGACCATCACCGAAGCTCGACGCGTGCTCTACCAGGGGACCGCCAGGAGACCGGTCACTCGCGGGCCGACAGATTACCCTCGCAGGACGATCCCCCGAATCCCCACCGAGGCGCTGCCTTCTCGCCTTGTCACAGCAGGCGGGGCCGGGGCTCCACCTTGCCGGGCCGGGGGTCTGCTACGATACGGGCATTGGCCCCGAGCGGCACCGGAAAAACTATTCGCTTAACCTCCCAAGAAGTGAATTTCACAACACTTTCTAAGAGAAGGCCAGCCGCCAGCAAGCAGCGTCCAAACCTCGCTATCAAATCCGATTCAATCGAGCCACCCAAGCACATCGCGGGCGACGGACCAGCGCGGCGGACGGGCTCGCTGGATCTCGCCCAGCATCCAATATCGATAGAGGGCGTCGACGGTACCGACGCCTTGCGCGTTGACGAGCCAGGCGTTGAAGAAGGTCAGCAGGTCATCATCGCCGCGCGCGACTGAGTAACCCAACGGCACCCGCAACGCGGGCGACGGCGTTGCCAGATTGAAACGCGGGTAGCGAATGGTCCAGGCCGCCCCCTCCTCAGCCAATTTCAGGACCGCATCGAAGCTCGGCGGATCCTCCGACAGCAGGTCGTTGAGGTCTTCGTTATCCTTGAAGAAGGCCGGCTCGGCCTCCGGCACAGCCTGCCGCAGAAAATTCGCCGACGCACGCTCATCCAGGGTGGCGATACGGATCGCGCCAAGCGCACGGATGCCGTCCCAGGTCTGGAAGCTGCGACGTCGATGGTCCTCGACGATCAGGCCGACTGCGCTCTCGAACACCGGTACGGTCAGCGCGACGCGCCGTGTCGACTCAGGGGCGATCGGCAGCAATGACATGAAGACGTCGCAATAGTGGCTATTCACACGGCGCTCGGCATCAGCCAGCGACTCGACCGGCAGGAGCTCCACCTTGGCATCGAGCTGACGCGCGAACTGATGCGTCATCTCGATATCGAACCCGACCAAATCGCCCGCGGTGTTGAAGAAGGCCGACGGATAGTCGCTACGGCGGTAGCAGGCGCGCAGGATACCTGTTTGCTCGATGCGTGCCAGGCTGCCATCTCTGGGCCCCGCAGGCTCCGCCGGCGGGGACTCCCGGTGGACCGTATGCGGCTGCGGGTCCTTCAGCAATGGCAGTCCCGCGAGCACCTGATCCTTCGTGAAGGGGGCCACGAAGACGAATGAATAGAAGGCCCTGATACCCAGCAGGGCAGCCAGGATCAGTACGACGGATACGACGGCGAAGCGCAACAAGCGCAGCGAACGCCATTCGATTGCACCCTGCATCGCGTAGGCCCCGATCAGGGCCACAGCGATGATGTGCATCCCCGCCAGCAGCGTACCGAACCGGCTCGCGATCACGTCGACGGTAATGAACATCTGGAAGAGGTCCGCCGGCAGCCGCAACAAATCGAAGAGAAACGGCAGCGCCAGGATGGTCCCGCCGAAGAGGCTCGCGAGGCCGGCTCCGACGAGCATCGGGAAATCGGTCGGGGCGACACTCGACCCGACGAACCAGCCGCCGAAGAGGACGAACATCAGCGACAGCAAGAGACCGAGGTTCGGGAACGGGAACGCCGCCGGTATCAGGATGTCGACCGCCGACTCCTCCTGCTCGACAGTCCGGGTCAGCATCGATCGCCGGCACGGGTGTCGGTGGCGGTGTTGAGCGGCAGCCTACAACCCCACGAATCCCTCCGACACGTAGACCCCGGACGCCCGGCTGTAGCGATCGATACTCGGGCGCAGCCCCCGCAGTGACAGACAGCCAAGCACTAACTTCTAACGATCATGGGACGAGGCGAGCCACCCCAGATGATGAAAGGTGGCCTCGCCCCTGATCGTTCCCTCACCCCAACCCTCTCCCAGAGGGCGAGGGAGCGAACGTGCTTCGCGAATTTCATGGTAAGTATATGACCAATGAGCTTTAGCAGACCTCGGGCGATCCACCTATCTTTCGTACTCCTTACCTGCACAGCCCTCGGCCTTTCGGCCTGTGGAAGCACGACAACCAGCCGCGCCGGCAGCGCCGCCGTCTTTGGCGCTGCATCCGGGGCCGCGATCGGGTCGCTCAGTGCGAACGCTGGGCGTGGCGCCCTGATCGGGGCAGGCGCTGGGGCCGTGGGCGGTTTCCTCTACGACCAGCATCGGCGCGGCAACATCGATTGACGGCCTTTCGGTCGACTTCGATGTCTCACGCGCTGGCAGCGCATTCATCATGGCGACGACCGCGCTCACGCGTGCGTGTCAATATGTGTTTTCTAATTCGGACCTGGAAGGAAGCTTTCATGCCAATGACGTATCACCGGCCGCTCATCCTCCCTGTGCTAGCCTTGCTGTTGGCACTGCCGATCACCGCTCCAGTGCTTGCCGTTGACGACGAAGACCTGCGGTTCGAAACCACGCAGGACCTCGTCGACGTTTGCTCGGCCCCTGCCTCCAGCACCGCGCAGCTAGCCTGCACCGCCTTTATCGAGGCCACAGTCCAGTACCATGACGCGGTGTCGGACCGGAAGAATCTCAAACCGCTAATCTGCTACCCGCGTGGAACCAGTATTGACGACGGTCGGACTGCACTGCTCGATTGGGCAGCCGCCAATAGCGGCAATTCCGCACTGACGGGCGAGATGCCTGTCGTCGGCCTGGTCCGAGCCCTTGCCGAAGCTTATCCGTGCCGCTGACGACGCCGGAAGCATCAATTTGAGGCGATCCACGCAAGCAATTTGAGTGGCTATCGCGCTCGACACCGGGCGGGGTGAAGCTGAGGACAGTGACGTGCTGAAAATGGGCCAACCGAGTGACGGCTTTGCGCGGACGGCCATTGTCCTCCTACTAGTCATTCTGGGCCTTTGGGTTGGCTACGATTATCTCCAGCTGGCCCTTCACACTCAGACCGAGCCGCGTGCCGTCACCGCCCGCGGTGACCTGTCGGCTATGGAGGAGACGGCCGTCTCGGTCTTTGAGCGGACGGCCCCGTCGGTCGTCTTCGTCACGACGGTGGAACGGACACGCTCGAGCGTGTTTGGCGGCGGTCCTGCCCGCGTCGGGACCGGCTCCGGCTTCGTCTGGGACAAGGCCGGTCACATCGTCACCAACGACCACGTCGTCGCCGGCGCCGACCAGGTCGGCGTGCGATTCGGTGCCGGGGATCTCCTGCGGGCGGAGATCATCGGGTCGGCGCCGGACTATGATCTCGCCGTTCTGCGGGTACGCGGGGCGAATCGCACTTACCAGCCTGTGCCGCTCGGCTCATCGGCGGGTCTCAGGGTCGGGCAAACCGTGTTCGCGATCGGGAACCCTTATGGCCTCTCGCGCACCCTAACGCAGGGACTTGTCAGTGCCGTTGAGCGACGCCTTCCCACGAGCGGCGGGCGTGAGGTCCGTGGCGTGATCCAGACCGACGCAGCGATCAATCCAGGGAACTCCGGCGGCCCGTTGCTTGACTCGGCGGGTCGCCTGATCGGCGTCAATACGGCGATCATCTCCGGCAGCGGGTCCTTCGCCGGCATCGGCTTCGCCGTGCCGGTCGACATCGTCAATCGGGTGGTCTCGACCTTGATCCGCGAAGGCGAAGTGCCCCGTCCCGGCATTGGGATCATCGCGCTGAGCGAGACGATGGCCGCCCGCCTTGACGTCGACGGCGTCGTCATCGCCGACGTGATGCCTGGCTCGCCGGCCGCCGGGGCCAACCTCCAGGGACTAGACGCGAGAGCGGGGCGACTCGGTGATGTCATCACGCATGCGAATGGCAAGCGTGTGCACAGTGTCGCGGATCTTGCTGTACAGCTCCAAGAGGTCGGGGTGGGCAACGAGGCGACTTTGCGTGTGACGCGACACGGGCAGAGCCGCACCGTCCGGCTACCGGTCGTGGATATGGGTGCAATCGCGGCCGGCGCAGAATAGTACCCGGTGCTGCCCTCCTCGGCAGCGTCAGCCGTTGCCCAGCGACCATATCCCCGGGGCCCGAATCGACGGCGCGAATTGATCGGACGACCTGATGACGTGTTGCCATGCAGCGGCCTTGCTCCTCGCTCTGAGCCTTTGGGCATCTTCCAGTGCGGCGCTGGCCCAAACCGAGGAGGCCGCTCCCGAGCCCGACATTGTGGTCGAGGCAACGGAACCCGGGGCAACCCCGCCGGCCGATGAGCCCGCGCCCGAGCTCGGTTTCGACCCGGCTTTGGTCGGTCTACCCGACCTTCCCTTGTCGCCATCGACTGAAGAGGAGCTCGATCTCGCGCTCGAGCTGATCTCGGCGCGCATCGCCGAGCTCCAAGCGCTGGAGGAAGGCCAAGAGGCAGAGGCACCTGAACAGCAGGAAGGCACACCGACGCCCGCCGCCGCGGATCCGGGCCGGGGCCCGGATCCGCGCATCGAGCTGCTCACCGACCTTCGCGACGCCATGCTACGCGGCGCCGCTGTCGCCGCCCATATCGCGCAGCTCGACGACGTCATCGCCGAGCAGCAGGAGCTACTCGCAGCCGTCGAACGCGTCCCTAAAATCATCGAAGAGATTATCCGCGCCCAACGCAACACGCGCTTCGACCGCGCCCACTTCTTTGAGTACGGTGATTTTTCGCTGGTGTTCGAGGTGGTCTATTACGTGTTGGGCGCCGATTACACGCTCTACATGGACATTCAACAAGCCATCAATCTCGCGGTCTATCGCCGCTTTGCCGAGGCGGGTATCGAATTTGCGTATCCGACGCAGGAGCTCATCGTACGCCAGGCCTCGCCGTCGGGTATCGCCACTTCCGGTGCGGCCGGCCCTCTGAAGCCGGGCTAACGACCATGCAGCGGTTTGGGCGCCGTCACCACTCGTAACCGAGCTTCAGGCGCAGCGTCGCATCAGTAGTCTTGGCCTCGATCGCCGGTTCGCTGTCGTAGTCGATCTCGTACTCCAGGCTGCCGATGAGGCCACCCACGAGGGGCACGCGTAAGCCGGTCCAGGAGAGCCAGAGATCTTTGCTCTCCCCGTCCACGGCGGCGAAGCCCATGCTGCGGTGATAGAACTGCACGCGGTCCGGCCACAGGTACTGGTCGTAGTCGATGAAAAGCGCCGGACCCCAGTAGTCCTCGTCGACGTGGTCGTAGAAATCCTCGTCGAGATAGATCGCGCCGAGCTCTGCGCTGAGGTTTCGAACGGGCTTCTCGAAAAACCGATACCCCAACGCCGGACCGACCAAGTAGCGGAATCGGATATCGGCGAAGCGGTCGTGCTTCATCCGCAGCCAGGCGGCCGCATACCAAGGGCTTTGAAACAGCCGGCTGTACTTATTGAGCAGGATCCACTTGTCGGTCGTCTTGTCGCCTCGAGTGGTGTCATATTCCATTTGAACGTAGCTCTGAAAACGGTCCCAGCGCCGGCGATAGTCCACCTCGAGATCCAAGTCCAGCTCCTGGCTTTCAGAATGGATCCCTGCGTGTAAAATGGGCGACGCGCTTTGTTCAGCGTATCCCCATTCTGCTCAGGCGCTGGGACGCGACCCGCGTGTGCTTCCGGGTGACAAGAGCGCGGCGAGGCTACCAATCACGAAGAACGAAGGCAAGGTATGGCCGCGCCGGACGACCCATCAGGGCGTTGCGCTTGACGCGACATCGGAGCCATTTCGAAATCTGTCACTGGTCTTGCGGTTCGGAGAGCCCGCCATGCCGAAGATGCTGACCTTCGCCACACTATTCCTTATCGCCGTTATCGCCGGGTTCCTTATCGCCGGCTGCACGAGCGATGGACCCACCCGCGTCGGCGGGACCGACGACGCTCCGCGGATCGTCGCTGAAGTCGATCTGCCATTGCAGGAGGCCGCACCGTCGCAGGCGAGCAGCCCCACCCGCAAGGCCTTCGAGGCGCGACCGTTCCGAGGCTGGCTCGACGAGACGGGGGCGTGGGCCCTTCGCGCTGAGGTCCATCATCCGAGGCTGCGTTGTGCCACCTACGAGACGGGTATCCGCTTCGGCGTTGGGGACGCCTCTTGCGCGAACGCCAGATGGCTCTCGAATACCACCTACGGGACACGGCAAACCCAATGTAACGGCGCGACCCGCGTCCATGCCAACGAGGGCCAGCTCGATCCGCCCCTGACGGCGTTAGGGGCGGTCAACTGCGTTCGTGTCCTGGTCCGATGCTTCGGCGCCTGCTGATGGCGGAGCGGCCTCATTACTATGAAATTCGCGCAGCACGTTTGCTCCCTCGCCCTCTGGGAGAGGGTTGGGGTGAGGGAACGATCAGGGGCGAGGCGGCATTTCATCATCCGGGGTGGCTCGGCTCGCCCCATGATCGTTAGGTGCTGGCAGGACTTAGGAGCCATTCAGAAACAACTGTTGCAGCTCAACCGTCATTGTCGGGTTACGCTGCGCTAACCCGACCTACGAGTGCTGCTGATGAGGCATAGGCTTTTCCAGGCGCTGGCAGCGCTGACTGCCGCGTTGCTGCTCGGCGGGTGTCAATCGCTGCAGCAGCCACCAGCGCAGCGGACGGCGGATCGTCTCCGCCAATCGCTCGATGTCATCGAATCGCCCCACAGCTCCCCAACACAAATCGCGAAGGCCACGGCCAGCTATCGCGGGACCTTGGAGAGAGCGCTGCCCGAGCTGCTCGATGATCCTGACCCGACGAAATTTTCCTTGTCGAGCCAGAAGCGACCTGGCTGGCTCCTGCGCGAGGAGCTCAGTGCCCTGTCGACGGTCGCGCCGCCTGAGGACCCGGCACCGGGGTTGCACCGTCCGGGCCTCGGTGCGCCGCTCGTCGGGAGCATCGAGCCCGGTGGGCCCAACGCCCCGCAGGCCGGGTTCCGGGTGCCGGTCACGGCACTGGCGCTACCGCAGGCGTCCTCTGAGGACCGACTCGAGCTGAGTCTTGCGAACCCTCTCAAGGTCTCCTCGGTCGCGACGCCAAAGACCAAGATCGGGGTCGCGATGGACCTCGAGTCCCCGCTCGACGCGACCCGATCGATCGGCCCAGGCTTGGCCGCTGGGCTGCGTTACCTGCTGCGCACGGATCGTTTCGAAGGCGATTCTCGGGTCACATTTCTGCAGCCGTTCGATCCCGATAAGGTCCCCATCGTGCTCATCCACGGGCTCATGACCACCCCGCAGATGTGGGGGCCAGTGGTCAAGGACCTGCTGGCCGATGAGGTGGTTCGCAATCACTACCAGTTCTGGTTCTTCTACTATCCGACTGGACAGCCGGTACCCCTCTCCGCGCTGCAGCTGCGCGATGCCCTCGCGGCTGCGGCAGAACAGCATGGCCTCACCAAGCCGATGGTACTCGTCGGGTACAGCATGGGCGGGATCCTCGCCCGCGCACAGGTCTCCCGTCTGACGCCCGAGCAAGCGCAGCGCATCATCCCCGGCGTCGCCGAATTGCCGGCTACCAATGTGGTCCGGCGCGCGCTCGTGTTCGAGCCGAGGCCCGATGTGCGTCGGATCGTCTTCATGTTCACGCCTCACCGGGGGAGTCGGCTCGCCACCACCCGCCTGGGCGACTGGGGTATCCGTTTGATTCGCTTACCTGGTTGGATCCGGTGGGAATTGGCCAACGCGGTCGAGACGGGGGAGGAAGAGGATCGTAGAACACTGCCGACGAGCATTCACGGTCTATCGCCGAGCTCAGTCTTCTTGAGGACGTTGGCTGACACGGCGCCCTCGGCACCTGCGCACTCGATATTGGGTGACCGCGGCCGCCGCGGTCGTTGCTCCGACGGGGTCGTCCCGTGCAGCAGTGCCAGGCTCGAGCTGGCCGAATCCGAGCTGATTGTGCCCACCGGGCACGGTGGCGTCGACCATCCCAAGGCACTGGACGAGCTGCGGCGGATCCTGAAACTGGATACCCAGATCGACCGCAGCTCGATTTCAGTCCCTTACTGAGGGGCTGCGGACAGCGCCGGAGAAGCTTGCATCGTGCGGAACAGCAGAAATAGGCCAAGAATCAGCGCCAGGACCTCGGCACCGAGTGTCAAGATCAGAGACATTAGGCTCATCATGTCGACCGCCGATACCCAGCTTGTGAGCTGGCCAGTGATCGTTGTCTGCACCGTCGGGACACCGGCTTGCGGCGCCGAGAGGAAATAGAACAGCATGTGGCCGACCTCGAAGAGGAGCACGAGCATCGAGAAGAGGATCCCCAGCGTGCTCGCGACAAGCCCGATCGAAACGGTCCGGAGCAGCGAGGACTCGGATGGGCGCGCGGCCGGCTCCCTGAGTCGCCGGGCAACACGCGTGTAACGGAAGAACCAAAATGTCGTGAAGACGAGGACCAAGAAGCTGGCTATAGAGAGGTACTCGACAAAGGGCAGACCGGTTCGCGTGCTTGCCGATGCGGATCCTGAAAAGGCAAAGACGTAGACCATCATGATCAGCGGAGCGGCACCCAACACCACCTGGGCCCAGAAACCCACCCAACCCAAACGCCCAAACGCCTGAGCAAGACTATCAATCTTCGAGGGCCTCAGGCTTGCAATCAATTTGCTAAACATCGCCGTCTCCCCATGTGGAACTGTTCCTGGCCAGAGTGGCCGTTTGGCGGCGAGACTATATCATTCCCATGGCGCTTGAGGTAGGTTTCGGGGCGGGTGCTGATGGCGGCGAGCTCAGCCGGTGCATTGGGTCCAACAGGAGAATAGGCCGGAGAACGGGCGAGTAAGACGGACGCGTTTACCATTGGCGAATGAGGTCCGGGCAATCGAATATGATCCGCGCCTATGTAGCCTGCACATCGCGGCCAATCGATTCGGCCGCACGATTGATCATCCCGTCGTCACATTCACGCAGTAGGCTCCCGACACAGAAGAGGCCTGGGACCGAAGAATGCAACGCCTCGCCAGGACTATCAAAGACTCGCTGCTCATTCTGCGCCGAGCTCTACGGATCTGGCTTGAGCACAACGCCTTCAGCCATGCCGGCGCCCTCGCGTTCTTCACGCTCTTCTCGTTGGCACCGACGCTGATCGTGCTCGTGACCGTCGTCGGAATCGTGCTCGGTGAAGGGGCGGCCGAAGGTGAGATTGTCGCACGTCTCCAGGAGACCATCGGTGCCGAGGCCGCGGGCGCCATCGAGCAGGCCATCTTGATGTCGCGCCTCGAGGTCAGCGGTTTGATGCCGACACTCCTCGGCATCGGCGCCATTCTCGTCGGCGCTACGACCGTTTTTGGGCAATTGCGGGCCTCGCTGAACGCACTCTGGGACGTCCGACCGAGCCCGGCGCGCAGCGGGCTGTTGCATCTGGCCAAGACACGCATCCTGGCCTTGTTCGTCGTCCTGCTGATCGGATTCGCCCTGCTGCTGTCGTTCGTCGTCAATCTTATCCTGAACGCGCTGGCCTTCCACTTCGACGGCATCCTGCCCTCCCGGGAGGTCCAACTCCTGATGAGCAGCGGCGAATGGCTCCTCTCGTTCCTGATTGTCGCCCTGTTCATCGCGACCTTGTTCAAGGTCTTGCCGGATGTCGCCCTGACATGGGTCGATGTCGCCCTCGGCGCCATCGTCACGACCCTCATGCTGGCGATCGGCCGCTATGGCATCCCCGCCTTCCTGGCCAAGACGGCGACGGCCTCTACTTACGGCGCGGCGGCCTCAGTAGTCGTCGTCCTCTTCTGGGTCTACTATTCGATGCTAATTGTGCTGTTGGGGACGGCCTTTACCCGTGCGCACCTCGAGGCACGCGGCCGGCCACTCGTACCGCGCCCATCGGCGGTGAGGATCGTCCACGAGTACGTGTCACGCTGAGAGGGCCGCGGATTCCTATTCGCCGGGCAGCGTAGGGTACGCATCGCGTATGTTTCTGGCGCCGGGATTCATCCACCGGGATGTCCCAGCCGTTGCATGATCGTTACTGTGAAATTCGCGAAGCACGTTCGCTCCCTCGCCCTCTGGGAGAGGGTTGGGGTGAGGGAAGGATCAGGGCCGAGGCGACGTTTCATCATCTGGGGTGGTCGCCTCGCCCCATGATGGTTAGGCCGGTGACGCCGAGGGGGCGGGCTGCAAGTCATCGGCTGCCGTTGCGAGACCCACGCGCAGCTAAGCTGCCCCGGCGACCGCGGCACAAGCGGTTTGGCCGATTTCCATCTAACTGAAGGACACTAGGAAGGACAACAGAGATCATGAATGCCCTCGCCAGCTTCACACCGATTGGGCGCGGTCTCATCGTAGCCGCCGCCGTCGCGCTCCTTATCCTCTTTCTAAAAATGGCTGCGCCCTTCATCGCGCCGATCCTGCTCGCCGCCTTCATCGCCGTTGTCGCTGCACCCGCACTGCATTGGATGCGACAGCACGGTGTCCCCAAATGGGGTGGCTTGCTGATCGTCGCATTCGTGCTGCTCGATGCCGGCAGCCTGTTGGCCCTAGTGGCCACTGGCGCCCTGGAAGGCTTTCGCGATAGCCTGCCCGGCTTTCAGGAACGCTTCCTGCTTCTCAGCGAGCAAGCCGGCCTGTGGCTCGAGGCCTTGGGCATGCCGGGCTCACGAGAGGCCATACCTGACATTCTCGATCCGGCCAAGGCGGCCGGGCTGGTGAAGATGATGCTCGCCAACGCAAGCGGCGTGTTCGGGACCGGTCTACTCGTTCTGCTCGCCGTCGTCTTCATCCTGCTCGAGGCCCCGACCCTATCCGCCAAGCTCAAGGCCGCCTTCCACCTGACCGAAGAGTCCGAGGCGCGCCTCGCGCGCGTGATGCAGGCGATGAGCCAATACATCAAGATCAAGGGGCTGGCCAGTCTGGCGGTCGCGGTACTCATCTGGATCTGGACCTGGAAGCTCGGCCTGCCGTTCGCGGCGCTCTGGGGCGTGCTCGCCTTCTTCCTCAACTTCATCCCGTTCCTCGGCAATCTCCTGATGGCGATACCGCCGGTGCTGTTGGCCTTGGTGCAGACCGATCTGCAGACCACGCTACTGGTCGCCCTGGGCTACCTCGTCGTCAATTTCGTCGTCGGCAATATCCTGGAGCCCCGCTTCATGGGCAAGGGCCTGGGCATCTCGACGCTCGCCGTGTTCCTCTCGTTGCTCTTCTGGGGGTGGGTGCTCGGTCTGGTCGGGGTCTTCCTGGCCGTGCCGCTGACCATGGCGCTTATCATCGCGCTCGACGCGAGCCCTCAGACCCGCGCCTTCGCGATCCTCCTTGGCCCGACGATCGTCGAATCAGCCGAGGAGCAGAGCCACGCAGTACCTTCCGAGACCTTGACCGGCATGGTGGACCTGGTCGAAGAGGCCGATGAGCTCCAGCCCGAGCGCAGGGGGGAGCCGCCTCCCGCCTAACGATCATGGAGCGAGCCGAGCCACCCCGGATGATGAAATGCCGCCTCGCCCCTGATCCTTCCCTCACCCCAACCCTCTCCCAGAGGGCGAGGGAGCAAACGTGCTCCGCGAAGTTCATAGTAAGGAGCATGGGACGAGGCGAGCCACCCCAGCCACCCCAGTAGGATGCACATCGGCAAGTGGGAAGGTACGCGGTGCGCACCCTACGCTGCATGCTCACGGTAAAGGACCAAACAGGGGCTGGGACAACCAGAAGGAGAACCTCAACGTGTGGAACGTACGCGGTGCGTACCCTACGCCGTATGTTCACGGCGCCTACGAGGCGATATCCGGTCCGAGATGGCCTGGTTGACGCGGGGGCCTCAATACTCCCGCTCGAAGGCCGCCCCGGCTCGGGTGCCGCCGATGAGTCCGACATCCGCTTCCAGCCGGACCCGGGGCGTCACCTCGACGCGCACCACGCCCTGGGTCTCCCCGACCCAGGCCCCCTGCCGTGCCCCGAGATAGAAGCGATCGCTCAGTTGGCGACCTGCCTCGAGGCCCGCTTCGCCGCGTTGGTCTGTGTCGATCGCGAGGCGGTCGAGCCCAAGGCCCGTGCGGGCACGACCGAGCAGCTCCGGGGCCCTAAGCTCGACGCCCGCTAGCGCGCTTGCCGCAAGTGCCAGCCGCGTGATCTGCCCGGTCGACAGGCGGCCCCTGGCCGTGCCGAACAGGAGCCGCGACAGGACCTCGTCCTCGGGCAGCTCTGGCTCCCCGCGCAGCCTGATGCGCGGGGCGCTCACAGTCCCCTCGACACCGAGGATGGCCGCGCCATCGCGGGCTGTGACGCGGGCCTCCAGATCGAGGGTCGGGTCCAGCCCGGCCGCGCCGTCGAAGCTCACACGACCCCGGCTGAAGCGGAGCATCTGTCCGACGAGCTCGTACTCGCCCCGCCGCAGGCTCAATCCGCCCGTGAGGTCTGGCTCGGCCAGCGTGCCGCGGGCGCGAATCTCGCCGCCAAGCTCGGCATCGACCCCTCGGCCGCGCAGATAGACGGCCCGCTCGGCCGTGAGCCGGACATCGAGGCCAAGACCGATACGGCCGGACCGCTGGGCTGTGCCCGTCCCCGTGGCCCGCCGCGGCCCGCCGCGCTCACGGACGTCGAGCGTCACCACATGCGGTGGTATGCGCTCCGGCAGACGGATCTCGACTTGCGAGAACTGGGCAGAGCCGGCGGCAAGAAGCCCTTCTCTGACCGCGCCGCTGAGCGTCAGATCGGCATCCCCTTCGAGCGTGAGGGTGTCGAGCTGAACAGGACGCGCGTCGCGGGCGACAAGCCGGAGGTCGACGGGCCAACCTGGCCGAAGCAGCCCGACCTGGCCGCTCAGGCTCAGGGTCCCGCGCCCCGCGCGCCCGCTGAGACCTTCGATCCGCAGGCTATCCCCGGCCAGGACGAGCCGGCCCGACAGCTCAGTCAGCGACAGCCCGATGGTGCGGTCGCGAAACGCCGCCTGGTCCAGTCGAAGGGCTCCGTTCAGGCGCGGTGCGGCAAGCGTGCCCGTGAGCTCGGCGTCGAGCCTCACGGCGCCGCTGCTCTGCCGGCCAGCGCCGGCAAGCCAGCGATCGAGCAGGAGGAGATCGCCCGCACCGTCGATGCGCATGGCCAGCTCCCCCGGCGCAGACGGCAGACGACCCCCGATCTGGCCGCTGACCCGCAGCTGCGCGGCCGAGCCGATCTCGCCCTGGGCGTCGATGGCGTTGCCACCAGGCGCGAGACGCGCCGCCAGCGTGATGCGGCTCGCCGGGACGGCGCGGGCCGCTCCACCCAGGATGTGCACACCGGATGCCTCGGCCTGGAGATGGCCGGTCAAGGAATCCAACGAGCCGGCGAGGCGGCCTTCACCCGACAAGTCCCCGGTCAGAGGGAGGTCGGGCCAGGCGAGCCGCGCCAGATCGAGCGGCAGATCGGTCGCCGCGAGGTCCAGAGCGAGTCCCGGCAGCAGTCGGCCGGCGAGATCGATCTCCCCGGTTCCGACCGCGAGTCGCAGCCGATCCACCGCGACACCGTCGCGGAAGTCCAAGCTCGCCGGCTGTCGCAACCGGAAGCTCTCGCCCTGGGCCTCGGCCTCCAGGCGATCGAGGCGAAGGCGCCGCGCCAGCGCGTCGAGCCGTGCTGCCGCGCTGAATGCGAGTCGGCCGGTTGGGCCGGTCAGTTGCGCCGTCGCATCCAGATCGAAGGCTTCGGGCACACCGTTCCCGGACAGGGCCAGGTCGCCAGCGAATCGAGACGCCGTGACACCGCGCAGCTCGAGCATCACCTCGCCCTGCGGCTGCTCAGCCATCTGCGTCAGGTGCCCGCGCAGCGCTAGCGCCTCGATACGCGTCGCGCCAGGAAGCACCAGCTCGGCCCCGTCGGCGTTGACCTGCGCAGCCCCCTCGGGGCCAAGAGCAATGTCGGCATCGAGCCGCCCAGCCAGCCGAGCCTCGTGCTCGGGCCCGACAAGCGGCGCGACGATCGGCGCGAGATCGCCCAGGTGTCCGACGCGCAGCCGCAGCTCCCCCTCGGGCCAGCCCGCGCCCCGCAGCAGGCGCAGATGGCCCGCCGCGCGGACGCTGGCCCAGTGGCTGTCATCGACGCGCAGATCCAGTATCCCGTCTGCGCCCTGACTGCCGCGAAACGCGACACGCACCGGCTGGCCAGCCCAATCACCCGAGAGCTTCAGCGTCCCGCCAGGGTCGCCGGCCAGATGCGCCTCGAGACGGCCGGCCACGCGGCCGCGGCCGATGCCGCCATCGGCAGTCAGATCCAGGTCGGCCTGAACGAATGGATCGTCGCGCCCGTTCACGACAGCGCCCTGGGCGAGCAGGTGTCCGGACCAGCTCGGGAAGATGGCGCTGAGGTCGGGTAGCGACAGCACCAGGCGACCGGCCGCATCCGCCACACGGCCGACGCCCGTTAGGTTGAGCAGCGGATGGGCGATCGCGAGACGGAGCGGCCGCGCCGGATCGGCGTAGGCGAGCTCGCCGCCCAACCGGACCGGCCAAGGCGCCAGCCTGTCAGCCCATGCCCCTGGGGCGGCGAATCCCGCGAGCGTTGCGGCCACCTGCAGCCGCCGTGCATCGACGTCCAGGTGGACGGTGAGACGCTTGGCACGGACTTCACCGACGCTCGGTTCGTCGGCCTCGATTCGGGCGATCCCCTGCGGGGCGCCGAACGACCCCAGCACCTGTGCCAGGAGCCGTACCCGTCCC
The DNA here is from genome assembly GCA_964583605.1 of uncultured Chromatiaceae bacterium. GTDB lineage: Bacteria > Pseudomonadota > Gammaproteobacteria > Chromatiales > Chromatiaceae > CAZOWL01. The sequence continues at coordinate 26,462 of CAZOWL010000043.1, forward strand.
GACCCGATAGGCGGACCGGCCCAAGGGACGGGCCCTCCCGCGGCGATGGCCCCTGCTGAGAGGTCGGCCGACAAGCGCAGTCCGGTCGAAGACAGTCTGGTCAAATCGAGCGGACCCTCGAGGCGTGCTTGGAGGGGATTGGCCACCAAAGACGCGCTCACGAAGAGATCATCGAGCGGGCCCTCGGCCTCGGCGGCAAGGCGCCAACCCTCGGGCGGGACGGGCAGCGAGACTCCGGCTGTCGCAGCCAGGCCCGCGATCAGCCCCTCGCCAGGCCCCTCGCGCACCGCCGCGGCGAAATAGTGGCCGCCCGGCCTGCGGGCAAGTGCCACCTGATAACGATCGCCTCGACGCATCGCCGTCGCCTGCAGCAGACCCTCGATGCTGCCTTGCCGACCGACGGCGAGCCAGCCATCGAGGGCAAGCGCGGAGGCCTCCGGGATCATGGCCTCCCAACTGAGCTCATGGATCGCGAGGCGGGCAACCCGCAAACTGACCGGCAAGCCGAGCGTGCCGGCACCGCCCCCCTCCCCCACAGGGAGCCGCTCGATCGCGAGCCGCTCCGCCGCCAGCGCTGTGACATGGACGTGCCTGCGCAGCAGTGCTCGAAGGGAGATGTCGACCGCGGCGCCCTCGACGCGCAGCCAGGCACCGCCGGCGTCGCGCAGCTCGAATCGCTCAGCGCGTGGCGCCAGCGGGATCGCGCCGCTCAGCCCCGTTACCAGCACGCGCCCGCCGCTCACCGCACCGATCGCCTTGGCGAGCAGGGCGCGGCCACCGTCGGTGTTGACCCCGGCCAGCATCGCGGCCGCTAGGATCGTCGGCGCGAGGAGCGCAATCAACAGTAAGCGTCCGATCCAACGCATGCTCAGAAAGCCTGCCCGATCCCGATGTAGAGCTGTACGGAGGAGCCGCCGCAGCAGCCGCTGAGCGGCGTGGCAAGATCGACGCGCACCGGCCCAATCGCTGTGAAGTAGCGCACACCAACGCCCAATCCGACCGCCAGGGCACCGCTGCCTGGGATGCCATCGCGCGACACCGCGCCCGCGTCGGCAAAGAGGACGCCCCCCCAGTTCTCGCCCCAGCGTCGACGCAGCTCTAGGGCGGCCTCGAGCAGGCCGTCGCCGCCGGCCGGAGAGTCGGATGCCGTGCGGGGCCCGATCGATTGGAACGGATAGCCGCGCACCGAGCCGCCACCACCGGCATAGAACCGCCAGTCCGGCGGGACGGCGTCGGCGGTGGCACCGAAGATGCTGCCGAGCACCAGGCGGGCGGCGAGCACCGTGCGCCGCTGTGCCTCGCTCGCGACCGGTGCGCTGTCCAGTACGAGATAGGTCGAGCCGGCCAACCTCGCCACGACGAACCCCTGACCGCCTGACTCGAGCAGCCGGGTCGGTGCGACCCGCACGGCTAGGCGCACACCGCGGCTCGGATCGAGCGCGTTGTCGGTCTTATCCCAGCTCACCGTTAGCGGCAACGACAACAGCCAGTAGTCGACCGCCGGCCCATCTTGGCGGACACGGGAGCGCTCGAAGGCCAGTCCAGCGCTGGCCGCGAGCCCTGCGGCAAGGCGCCGCTCGAGGGCCAATCCCGCCGTCGCGGCATCGCGGTCATAGGCATCAAGGCTCTCGCTGACGGCGCCGCCATCGAGCCTCAGATCAAGGTCACGCCGCCACAGGTCCGGCACCGTCAGGCCAGCGCTGACAAGATAGGTCAAGGACCCTAGGTCACTGTCAGTGACGCGCCCGATCTCACCGCCCAGCGTCAGCCGCTCGGCGCGGCCCCATAGATTGCGGTGCGTCCAGGAGGCGGCGACCGTGGCGCCTTCGTCGCTCGAGAAGGCCCCGGCCAGACGCACGACGCGCGCCGGGCGCTCAGCGACCTCTAGCGTGAGCGGCAACCGCCCCGCCTCATCAGGCTCGGTTCCAGGCGCGAGTCGCGCCCAGGCGAGGACCCCGGCCGACATCAGATCCTGACGTGCGGACTCCAAGCGGGTCGGACTGAAAGGCTCGCCAATCCTCAGGCCGAGACGGCGCCTGACGTAGTCCTCCCGCAGCCGGCCCAGACCGGTGACGGAGACCGCGCCGATCGTGACACGAGGCCCGGGATCGACCCGGTATACAACATCCATCGTACGCGTGTCGTGATCGACCACGGCCTCCGGGGCCGGGACCCGCGCCAGCGCAAAGCCCTCCTCCTGCAGTGCCATCGACACGGCCTCACCCGCTGCCAGCACGTCAGCGGCACGCGCCGGCTGGCCAGGTTGGAGATCAAACCTGGCCCGCACAGCGTCAGGTACCGCGCCCTCCAGGCGAACGACGTCGAGACGGTACAGCGGACCGGTATCGACGGACGCCAGGACCGTCACCTTGGCGCCGTCCCGGAGCGCCTCGAGCTCGGGCAGCAGGGCCAGGTCGTCAGGTGCCCGCCCAGCGATGCGAAGATCGATCAGCCCATCGTAGTACCCAAAGCTCCGCAGCACCATGTCGAAGCGCCCGAGGTCCGACTGCGCACGTGCCAAGAGCGCGAAAGGCCCGACCGGGACCGCCTCGCGCAGCCCAGAGAGCCGCGAGACGTCCAGCAGAGACTGATCAAGCGCTCGGTCTCCGGTAGGAGTGATCTGAAGGTCATAGAGAATCGTGTCAGCCCCGAAGACCTTGGCGACCAGGAACACGCAGGCGAGGAGCAGCAAGGCGCGGTGACGGAGCTGTCCGTTCAAAGAGTTGGCCTCAACTTCCCCGGAGAGTGCGCCCGTAGAGCCCATACCATAAAAATCGCGTAGCACCTTCGCTCCCTCGCCCTCTGGGAGAGGGAGCGAAGGTGCTACGCGGATTTCATTGGAAGGCTTGGCTCGGAGCAAAGCTCAGATCGACCCAGCCCGAATCGAAGCCTCACGCGGTCGAAGCTGCGCACCTGTCGGTGGGCCGCCGCTGGTCCGAGCGCGGCATGCTCGCGGACGACCCAGATGGTGGCCATCCCAGCCGTTCTGGCCGCGTCCAGCTCCGCGCGGACATCAGAGAAGGACAGTATCTCGCGGGGGGCAAGTCCGATCACCTCGGCGATCCGCCGGTAGGCGGCAGGATCCCGCTTTTGGCCGACCCGGGTATCAAAGGAGCTGAGCGATCATGCCCTCGAGATCCAGCGCACGGCCGGCCTCCGCCTGCACCTCGGCGATCATCTCCGAGACCTTGGGATCGGCGGCCTGCTCGCGCAGGAAAGCCGGCAACCGCTCTCGGGCGTATGGGTATAGCACCTCCGTGACGAAGCGAATCGGTGTCGTCGTGCCCTCGATATCGGTCAGGATTGCGCGGATCATGTTGAGCGGCTCGACTGCCCTTCTGCGACGAATAGGCCGCTTCTGCTCGACCTTGTAGGATTGTGAAGTCTGCTGTGCAGGGCTTCCACCATTGCTTGCGCGCAGCGATCGACCCGGTCTGTTGAAAGGATCTATTTCAGCGCGCCCGGTGTCGCAGGCCCCTCCTTGCGCGGCACGCCGCAGCTCTCAGGCGACGCGGGACGCCGGCAACCGATACCGTCCCGGCGCGCCTTCACTGCAACCGGTAGATCAGCCGCCGCCCCTCGCCGACATCGCTCTCGAGGCCGACCCAACCCCGCGTCTCGTGATACCAGAGCTCGATATCCAGGCCCTCGGCCTCGAGCTGGTATTTGTTGGCTGTCAACGGACGGTCACCGACGTCGATACGATCGCGGCCCAGATCGCTCACCGCGACGTTGACCAACTCCCCGGTCTGAGGGTTCAACAACCTTGGCTGCTCGAGAAAGCTTGGGTCCCAGTAGGCAAAGGTCTTGAGACACCCTTCGGCCTGAAACCGGCCGGCCGGCCCGATTACAGCGAAGCTTCCATCCCCTTCCGTGCCGCGAACGAGGAGCCGCTCGCCATTGTCGTCGGTCGTCGCCTCGATGGCCTCGAGACATCCGTCGCGCCAGGTCTCACGACTCTGATGGCGATACCGATAGACGTTGAAGAATAGGAAGTCGACGCTGAAATCTGCGACGCTGGTAACACGCCACGTCGACCCGCTCTCGCGGATCTCGAAGCGATGCTCGCCAATCGGGCGCTCGTCCAGGAACACGTTGAAGCGGAGCTCCTGCGCGTCACGCACAGGCGTGGCCCAACCATTCACCGCCGTGAGGGACAGGCCGCTCACAGCGAATACATGGACCCACCTCCGAAATCGACTCACCACGTTTTGCATCTCCACTGCCCACCTGGTGCCCGCTGACAACCACTTATGCGATGGCCAAGGTATGGTGCCAGCCGGCACCTTCGTCAATCTAGTTCCCTCCCGGCTACGCAGTATTTCGGGAATCTGATAACCCGGGCGGCGGAGGCGCTCGGCCGCGGGCCTGGTCAGCGACCTCCGGGGTCTCGGATCGACCCGTCAGCCCGATCCATTGCGGGTGTCATCGAAGAAGGCCGCCTCCTCTCGCGGAAGCCGAGCGGCGCTGGTCCGAGATTTTCGGGGACGCCGACCATAACCCCTCGAGCGTGCGCGCCCTGGCCTTCATGCCCTCCAAGCCCGTTGGCCGACTCTTCGACAACGCCACCGCGATGATCGAAGGTCCTCCCGGGCTGCGGCAACGCCGCATCGAGTCCGGCATGCCCCGCCGCCGGTCTCATCCCGGATTTCACGACAAGGGCAGATGCCCGATCGGGTGATCCGCCATTGTGCCAACCAGCCCGAAGCGGGCACGCGCCGAACCACATTGCAACAAGCCATCGCCGTTGTCGTTCACGCGGCGTCGCGGAGCCGCCATCGCATTCCGATTTACGCGGACTTCGCGAATGTGCACTGTGAGACCCGACCGCGATGACGCTGGCCTTGCCTCCGTCCGGTATGCCCCGAACCCCGCTCCAGCGCGCCGCTTCTGCCGGCAACGGGCGTCGCGCGAGGTCGCTCCGCCATGTTTCCGAGCCTTGACCTCACATCCACGCACTACGACCGTCCTGCCTCAGCCCCAGGCTAGACCCTCCGGGTGGCTTGGATTTCCTATCCGCCCGATCTAAGGATTTCTCTCCCGGACGATGTAGCTCAGTCCGCACTCGCCGAGGGCCTACTTGCACCGCAAGCTCTGAAGCAACTGCTGCGGGAGCGCCTAAGGGAGCTCCGCCTCGCGCGCCTGGACGCGGCGCGCGAGCGACTCGCCGAGAAGCCCCCGGCGCCGATGACGGCCGAGGAGATTCAGGCCGAGATCGACGCCTATCGCGCCGAGCAACGACGTACGGCTGGTGCTTGATACGAACACCGCGTTGTCGGGCCTGTTCTGGGGCGGACCGCCCGGCGCCCTGATCGATGCGGCGCGGGCCGGGCGAATCGCCTTGGTCAGCAGCATCCCGCTCGTCGCCGAACTGGAGGGCGTATTGGGCCGCCCGAAGTTTGCGCTTGCGCTGGAAGCGCGCGGCATCTTCGCCGCGGACCTCGTTGAGGGCTACGCGACGCTGGTCGAGGTCGTACGCCCGGCACAAATTCCGCCGACCGTGCTGCGCGACCCGGGCGACGATGTCGTACTCGCAACCGCCCTTGCGGGCGGGGCCGATCTTGTCGTCTCGGGTGACAAGGATCTGACCGATCTCGGGCGTTTCCGAAACATTGCGATCGTCGCCGCCGTTGCAGCGCAGGCGCTGCTGCCGCCAGCCCTCTGAAGGCCGACGGATAGGACGGGTAAGGAAAAAGGGGTCTGCCCCCTGCCGTAGGCTGCTAGGCAGCGATCATGAGCGACATGCACAATCTTCCCCAACCCGGAGAGGCCTTGCGCGACGACCTGTTGTCGGCGCTCGGGCTCACCATCACCGAGTCCGCTCGGCATCTTGGCGTGACCCGAGCCGTCGTGTCTCGCGTGCTCAACGGGCGTGCCGCAATGTCGCCTGACATGGCCCTACGCCTTGAGGCATGGCTCGGCCCCGAGCGCGGCAGCCGCGCCCAGTTCTGGGTCGGTCAGCAGATGGTCTATGACAAGCGAGGCAGAAGCCACGGCCAGGGTTCGCACAGCTCACGAAGGGCTGAGCATGGTCTGCCGGAATAGATTGGGCAGTTCTTCGTTGGGCTCATCGAGTTCCCAACGAGCCCGTCGAGGGGGCTGGGTGTCAGTGGTCGCTTGTCCCCCACGCCCAGCTGATGCCCCGCTTGGCCGGCTGGGGAGAGATGCCACAATGCGAGAACTGGCCCCAGATTCCCGCGCACCCGCCAGGCAGATGCGAGCGGGTCGTCTATACTGGCGTGCAGTCGTACGATGCCAAGCGGAGGACGCTGATGCCACTGCAACCGAAACGGCACCCGACCTTCAATGACTGGCTTGACGGCGAACGCACCAGCGAAGATGCGCGCTGGGAGTATGTCGACGGTGAGCTCTTCGCGATGAGCGGAGGAAGCTTCGAGCACAATGCCATCATCAGCAATATCGTGCGTGACCTGGGCACGCAGATGAAGGGCCGGCCGTGTCAAGTCTTCGGCAGCGGCCTCAAGCTGCGGGTGCAAGCCACCGAGGCGGGCAAGTATCCCGACCTGATGGCCTTGTGTGGGGAGCCGCAGTTCTACGATGACCGTCGCGACCTACTGCTGAATCCGAGCCTGATTGGCGAGGTTCTTTCGAGTTCCACCGAGGGCTACGATCGAGGTGACAAATTCAACCTCTACCGCCGTATCCCGTCGCTTTGCGAGTACCTACTGGTCGCCCAACACCGGGTACTTGTTGATGTGTACACGCGCGGCTCCGGAGGACGTTGGATACTGAGCAGCTTCGAGGACGCGGGCGATGAAGTCCGCTTCGACAGTATCGATTGCACCCTGTCACTGGCCGAGGTCTATGACAAAGTCTCGTTCGGGACCAGCAGCGAGCGCATGCGCTAACTGATCCGCAAGCACGAGGATTGGCAGCGACCGCGTGCGCTGATCCTGGAGTGGGCGGGGCCGGACGAATCCTCCGGGACGTGTACGGCCTATCTGACTGGGAAATAAAGGAAAGTCTTCCATAGAGCCCATACTTGTAGGCATGTAGAATGCGCTCAGCTGTCTTGACGGGCGGAATTCGGTCGTTTAGTCTCGGGTTATCCCCGCCTGATTTTTCAGTGGCTTACGATGTAGGCAGTAAGCCGCGCCCCGTTTTTCTCCCAACCCGCTGATTCCGACAAGGAACCGCCGAACCGGCGTTTGGAAGATCCGTCGGAGCCCACGCGGGGAGGCGATGTCTTGCACTTCAAGCGTTTGCGCGCTCGTAAGGGCGCCTCTGATTGGCCGCAAAGACCGTCTTCCCCCGTCGGCGAGCGGACCGGGAGGTCAACGAGTTCCTCGACGACTACCCCTAGAAAGCTCGTAGGCAGCGGCTCTCCCGGTCATCGATTCGCTGAAATCCGTCCAGCGCGAAAAGCTCCCGTATCGTAGCACTGCTTCTCGCTTTGAGAAGTCATGGCCCCACTAGCCCAAGCGATGCGACAAAACGAGAACTGGCCGTGCCGAAGTGATTCCTCATGGCCGGACCCCATTTTTTCCCGCAGCACTACGGTTGTCTCTCACTTTCTTTCACCGGTCGTTTCTCACGTTGTTTCGCGCTGAATGC